>JAFSMP010000048.1 GCA_017447875.1 Paludibacteraceae bacterium
GAGTAAGACAGGAAGTACCACTTATTCATGCGGCATGACATCCTATTCTGACAAAGCAGCAGCGGCAGGAAATCACGTATCCGGTCACTTTACGGTTGCTTCGGGATATAGTTTTACTCCGTTACGTGTGTCTTTGGCTACGACAGCCATCAGCAATGCAAAGAATATGTCCGTCATGATGGGCTCCGATACAGTGGTATGGCGTCAACCGGCAAGTAGTTCTGCTACTCCGACCAGACATGAATATTCTTTCTCTTCACCATCTTCCTACACAGGTAAAGATTCGTTGAAGTTTGTGGCTTACGGAGAAACAAGCGGTTTCCGTATAGGATCACCGATAACGGTTTACGGTATCTTGGAGGCTACCGGCTACACGATCTCCTTCGCAGGAAATGGCAATACAGATGGTTCGACGGCAAGCGTGACGAGTATCACGAGCGGAAGTGATGTAAGTCAGATCACCGCGAACGGATTTACCAAGAATGGTTATTCCTTCGCCGGGTGGAAGACCAATACGGCACTGACCTATGTGCCTTATGGCAAAGAGGATACAGAAGGCAACCGCGTAGCAGTTGCAGTGAATGGTTCTGTTCCTGACAAAGCCAAGATCAAAAACGTCACCAGCGACATCACCCTCACCGCTCAGTGGACGGAAGATACTCACACAGTAAGTGTGGCAGCGGGAGCACATGGTACGGTAAGTCCGAGTTCGGTAAGCGGAGTAGGTATCGCTACAGCTTCAGGTAATATTACCGCTACACCGGCTACCGGTTACTCGTTCAACGGATGGATCTTGCCGAGCGGTGTAACGGCTGCGGCTGGTAAGACGGCGTCGAGCAACCCGATACAGATTAACGCGACAGCGGATGGTAAGACCATTACGGCTACCTGGACGACGGTAAGTTATACAATCACCTATAACCTCAATAGCGGTTTGTTGGATGGTTCGCAGAAGACGAGTTATAACATCGAGACCGAGGACTACGACCTGCCGACGCCAACGAGGGATGATTATGTCTTCCAAGGTTGGTACACGGATGATGAATTTACATCTGATCGCGTATATACCTTGGCGGAAGGTTCTACGGGTGATAAGACTTACTACGCGAAGTGGGCAGATGATTTGACAATCAACTGGACGATCACCAAGGTAAGCAGCAAACTGTACAAAGGTGGAACGGGCTATACTGTAACGGCCGAGATTGATGATGCTTCATGGGATGCGAGTGGTGATAAAGACGACTTGGTACTGAGTGCTTCGGATGGCGTGACCTTGAGCAATATCACAAAGAGCATCAACGGTTCCGATAAGGCACAGGTTGAGGCTAACTTCAGTATCGCAGGTGATGTTGATGGCGATAAGATATACTTCACGCTCTCTGTTCCTGCTGCCGGTGACTACTCCGCTATTGAAGATGAGAAAGAAGTGGATTTGGATGATTGCCCGGGAGGAAGTGCATATGTGATTCCGGTACAGAGTTCCGCAAGTGATCCTGATGGAGCGGGAGGAATGAGTTATGCTTGGATCTCCGACAATGGTTACATAACACGAGGATTCGGTTTAAGTTCAACTGGAGTTTCCGCAGATGAATATACCGGAATATCGAGTTATAGGTCTAACAGTGGAGCCTCCGGGTGGATGTTCAAAACGGTTCATGGAGGAAGTACCATCCGAATTTACCTCAAGGGTACTCAGAATGCCGGAACGACAATCAGTTCTGTTTACTACAAAACCTCATACTTCAGCGAAACATCCAGTGCTACATCTCTGACTCCGACATCAACAGCATATTATACATCAGCAGGAGTTTCTTGTGATAATATAGCTAATGGAGTCGCCGGATATGCAGAATTGTCCTTCAGTAGTGCTTTGGCAGATAATAGCTTTGTATATTTCACCACAAGTAACAATACTCACACGTACGGAGTATCTGTAGTCGGTTCAGGTGGTTCTGGTGGTGTGGAAACCTCTCTGGCATGGAGTAGCAGTTTGGCAGATAAGGCGACGGTAAATAAGGATGATGTAGATCCTGACTTCCAGTACTATGCTTCGCCGACACCGTCTAATGCCGGTGGACCGATTAGTTATACTTCTTCGGATGAGAGCGTAGCTACGGTAAGTAGCAACGGTACGGTACACATCGTTGGTGATGGTTCGACGACTATTACGGCTGCGATGCCGGCTTATGGATGTTACAGCGCTGCCACATCGATCACGTACTCGCTGGTTGTAGCCAACACATGTGCTGATACACCGGGTACGATCGTTGATAACGACGGTAATGCGATAGCAGGTAATAAGGTATCGCGTGGAGCGTGCGAGACACTGACGTTGAAGTTAACCGGACATACCGGTTCGACTATTGCATGGAAGAAAGATGGTGTAACTATAGTTGGTGCTACGAATGCAAGTTATACCATTCCTGCCGGCAATTCGTATAGTGGTGTTTATTCGGCTACCGTCACAGGTGCTTGTACATTGTCTTCGACCAATAGCATCACCGTAACAACAGCCGGTAGCGTAGATCCGACGATCTTTGCCGATGAGTTTACGGTGAAGAGCGGTCGTCCGTTCCACTACCGCTTGATGCAACTCAACAAGGGCGAGAGCGTAAGCGTCAAATCGACTACCAGTTGGACGGAGAATACTGACTTCGTGATCACGAAGGATGCCGATAATATCGTTTATATCAGCAGTAAGACTTATGCCGGTGTGACGATAGCATCTGCCGGAACGGAAACCATCACACTGACCATCTCGAACGAGTGTGGCGATCCTACGGATAAGGCAATTACGATCCATAAGATCGTGGCTACTGCGAAACCGACCGTGGCATGGATTGCTACCGGCGACACAAAGGGCGAGAAGACTTGCAAGGCTTCGGAGAGTACGAATACTACGTTGTACGAGTATCTGGAAGACTATTACACGATGACTGCAATCAACTGCTACTGGTCAACATCTGAGGCTGATCTTGTAGAAGAGTACTCGAAGTACGACTTGATTATCTTGACCGATTATCCGAATAGTGGTACTTGTCCGAAGGGTAAATCCGGTAAGGCTAATAGTTATACGAACGCGATTGGTTTGCTCATCGACCATCGTCCTATTTTGACCTTCGAGGCATTCGTGGCAGGTTGCCCGAACTGGGGTATTGCTTCGAACCCGACAAACACGAAGACTACGCAGACAGACCTCACACTCTTGTGTAATGCAGGGGATATATTTGATGATGATAGCGGAACATTTGCTGCAGGCGAAGATATTGCTGTTACTACAGCTTCTTCCGGACAAGCATTGCAAGGATTCCCGGTTGCTTCGTCGCCTGACTTTGTCTTCATTGGTAAGATTACCGATAGCGATGACAAGGAATACGTGGCATGCTGCGAGCGTCAGGTTCAGACGGAGGCCCGTATGATGGTATTTGGTTTGAATAGTGCCATCATGAGCAATATGACAGATGATGGT
Organism: Paludibacteraceae bacterium; assembly: GCA_017447875.1. GTDB lineage: Bacteria > Bacteroidota > Bacteroidia > Bacteroidales > Paludibacteraceae > Colicola. The sequence goes on from JAFSMP010000048.1 coordinate 3,470, forward strand.
AAGATTATGGTTCAGAAGTTCGTTGACTATCTGCTTATTATGAATGCGGCTTCTATTCCTGACTGCTCTGTGATCTTCAATGGCGGAGGCGCTGATAATAGTTGGTACACGACAGGCAACTGGGAAAGCGGCAGCCTGCCTGATGCCTACGCTTCGGTTCGTATTGATAAGCCTTGTGAGGTTCCGTATAGTACGAACCCAGCTAAGGCCGGAAGTATCAAGATCCACCAAGGCGGTGCGTTCACCGGAAGTCTGACTATTCAGCCGAGAGGTCGTATGATTGTTGAGAAGACGATCACGCGTATTGAAGGCGATGAATATACGGTACACAAACCGACGGAGGTGAGCGACTTGGTATTGGAGACGAGTGAAGACGGAAACGGCGTATTGATCATGGGCTCTTATGATGGTACGAACAAAGCGACCGTAGGCTTCTACACGAAGGCGAAGAAGACCGGTGGACACAACGTCAACCAGTTCATCGGAACACCGTTCAACGATGAGACCTATGTCTTCAATAACTACTACGGTACGAAGATTTACGAGTTCCGTGCTGCGCACGATGGAGATAAGGGTACAGACAATGAATGGATCCGCTTGCCGAACGATGGTGATATGAGACCGTTCTACGGATATAATATCTTAACCAACCAGGCAGATGAGCGTACGCTGTGGATGGAAGGTACGTTGGTAGCATCGGAGGATCAAAAGATGAAGATGTACTACAACGGTAGTTCGAACACGGAGAACATGTTCGCGAACTCATGGCCTGCGCCGATTGATATTGCGCAGTTCACGGCTTCGGACTTCGGTGGAGGTGTAGCAACCGTTTATATCTTCAATGCCGGTACGGTAGAGAATTATACAGCAATGGCGAGTGGCTCGGCTAGCGCAACAAGCGCAGGACAGTTCATCGTGCTGCCGATTGCATCGGCTCCTTGGACGAGTCCGACCGTACGGGTTATCCCGTCGATGCAAGCCTTCTCCGTCTTTGCTTCCGGATCGAACCAGACCATGACATTGGATTATGATCGTTTGGTTCGTACACGTGCAGCGTCCATGGACAAAGACTCGCTGACCACGGCTACTCGTGCACCGAGACGTGCAGCAGAAGAACCGGTGGTAATGCACCTGCGTGTGGACGGAATTAACGGTTATGCAGCGAATATGCATATGTTGGAGCGCGAAGACTTGACAGACGGATTCGATAACGGCTGGGATGGACACCATATGGTAGGAGACGAAGATGCTCCGCAGTTGTACGCGATCACCGAAGCCGGTAAGATGAATGTCAACTGTGTACCGAATATGGAAGGAACGGTTCTTGGATTCCGTGCAGGTACGGATAACCAGTTTACCTTCTCCTTCGGTTATGAAGGCGAAGAGGATTGGTATCTCAATGACCTCAAGGAACAGAAATCGACGCTGATCGACGACATGTCGAGCTATACCTTCATGGTAGAGCCGGAAGATACTGAGGCACGGTTCGTGATAAGTAAGACGCCTATCCGTCAGACACCGACAGGCTGCGAGAGCGTAGGCGGCGCTGAGTCTGCTAAGGTTCGCAAGCTGATCATCAACGATAAGATTTATATCATCCGCGGCGGACGTATGTACAGCGTGGATGGACAGATGGTTAAATGAGTGAATAAGAGAAAGAAAGGAAACAAGATATGAAAAGTGTTAAGATTATTGGTTATCGGCTAGCGGCGATAGTGCTTTTAGCAATGCTGCCGATAGTAATGAGCGCAGTGGAGTATAAGAACAGTTATAAGCCATCTGGAATTAGCAATCAGCGAGCAGCCAGTGTACAGGTAGCGGCACCGTCGGCAGCGTTCCAATCGACCAGTACCTTACCCGGATCGGGTAGCGCGTTGAGCGCTACACCGATGCTGGGCGAGGATGGAACGGCAACATTGGAAGGAGCGGCAAGTGCACCTGCTCAGGCTCCAAGCGGACCGAGAAAGTCCTCCGTGTTCGATGACGAAAATGAGGATATGCCCCTCGGTGATGCTGTCCTTCCCTTGCTCCTCCTCGCGGGTGCGTACCTGAGCGTGCGCGTGTTCCTTAATAGAAAGCGCGCGTAAGCCGTTAAGCGATTAGCGGAATTTTGCAAAAAAATGGCATACAAATTTGCGTATGTCATTTTTTTGTTGTACCTTTGCAACTGTTTGTATAGAGCGAATAATAGCCTGCAGGTTGGACTTGCAGGCTATTATTGTGAGGGGTGATATGGGTAATTTTTGACGAAAAAAAGGGAAATTTGATCAAATTGCCAAAATTGTGCAAAAAAATTTGCATATGTGAATTAAAATGATTAACTTTGCACGGATTTTGAAAAAAAACATTGTACCATGAGATATTTTACGCTTAGATCTAATCGGATATTTGCCGCTGTTTTTGTACTTATAACCATGCTTTGTGGTAAAGCATGGGGTGCGGATTTTACTTCTACTGAGACCGTAGCAGCGGGGGGGACAACAAAGAGTCATGTGACTTGTTCTTCCAGTGAGACATCTACTACCGGCAAGAAAATCAAGAATGTCAGTAGTCAGCCTTGTGTGGCTATAGGTAGTACTGCCGACACGGATCCTGGAGCGTACTATATTCAAATTCAGGCAGATGAAGGTTATACGATAGATAATACGCTTAGTATAACCGGTGCGGCGAATGGTTCTTCGGCTGGTTCTTTGGCTGTACTTATGTGGCGAGGTGCCTATAGCGCGACATCTGCCGATACGTGCTTTACTGTAACGGCTCCTGCCAATAGTTCAACGACCGAAGATCAAATTTCCCTCACGTTCCCTTCTGGAAGATTTAGGACCATTCGTTTGTATAAGCGAATCAATTATAATGAAGGAACCATAGGATCCGGTGCATCGGGGAATAGTCACCGTATACCCAGTTCGGGTGTAAGTTTCAATGTGAAATCCATTTCTGCCTCGGCTACGGCTCAGGTGACTACCAAAACGATTTATCTGAAACCGGGCGTATGGAAGACAGGCGAGGGCAATGAGCGATTTGCCGTCTATTGTTTTAATGCCACCGGGAATGAGTGGTATGACATGAGCCTGTTTGTGCAAAACGACTGCGACGGAACGGTGTACAAGGCTGAGGTTAGTTTGGACTATACGACCTATATCTTCTGCCGAATGAATCCCGGAACGACGGAGAATAATTTCAATGACGGCGTCAAATGGAACCAGACGGACGATCAAGCGGCTTCGGGCGGTGAGTATGCTGAAGTCACAGGTTGGGGCAGCGGTAACTCGCCTTGCAATTGGAACCATAAGCCGTATAGCGTCTGTGTAACGGGCACCTGGTTGGCCTTTAAGGGTGAGACGATTACGTTGACGGCTACTTGCGCTTGCGCCACGCATTTCCAGTGGTATCATGGTTCGGATCCTATCGAGGGTGCTACCAGTGCGACTTACACCAAGACGAGCTGCACACGCGCGGACGGCGGTAATTACTATTGCAAGGCATGGGGCGTAGCCGGTGAGAGTGAGGCCAAAAGCAGCAATGTATACGGTGTAAAAGTACCTTATTTGGCTATTCAGACCGGTGGCGGCGGAGACCTTCAAGATCTGGATTTTGTCCGTACGAGTCCGAGTGACGAGACCGCCACATGCGAGAGATATCTCGGCGTAGCGTGGGATTATGAGATGTTGGTGAAAGATGGCATAGATGCCCGCGGTAATACCGGTACCATGACCAGCAACAACTGCACCGATTGGACGATGGACCAGTTGAATAACGACAAATGGTGCAGAATAAATACGACGAAGGAAGGAACGTATCATTTTACACTCTCTTTCAGCAACTCCACCTATGCACCGGTGAAGTTGAGCGCGACCTATCCGCCGATGGTGCAGACTCCGGGTCTGAAGGTGTACATAGAGAATACGCCGGCTATGCAGGAGAGGGGATGGAACAACAGCAGTATCTACTACCGTATCGGTAAAGGTAAGTACGACGATGGGGATGATCGCAACTGGACTGCCGCACAACTGATGACCTTGGTTCCCGGTACGGCACGCTATCTCTATACCACGACACCGGACTGGGGTAACAATTTCTGGGTATGGCATATCGCCAATAACGCAGGTTGGGTGGACGGTAAATATTCCATTTATAAAACCAAGACGGAAGACAGTTATGCGATTACCGAGTCGTCCAACTTCAACGGAGATGAGGTAACGACCGACCGGACGATCTATCTGAACAGTACTTCCGGCGGATACGGAGAAGACCCGATTAATAGTAATTGCCAGTTCTACGGTTATACCCATTCGAACGGCATGATCACGCATAACGCGAGCGTAGGAGAGACTACGAACGGTCAGATCAAGGTGGAATATACCCACCATGACAATACAGCGCAGACCAATGAGGCCTATGCTTCGCGTACCATCAATGACCTGGCGCATACTTGTAATCTGAAGATCACGGGTGTACCCGATAACGGCTATAAAGTGGTGTCCGTGACGGTGAACGGAGAAGCGTTCGCGAGCGGTAACACGCATATATTGGCAGCGGATGCAACTATCGCGGCTACGTTCGACCATGCGACCTATACCGTCACGCTACACCCGAACGAAGGAACCATCAATTCCGGTAATGTCACCGAATATACGCACGGTACAGGCGCAACGCTGCCGACCGACGTGACGAAGGATAACAAAGAGTTCGCAGGATGGTACGACAATGAGGCTTGCACCGGAGATCCGATAGATGTTATTTCTACCACCGAATGGGGTAACAAAGAATACTGGGCAAAATGGGTTAATGAAGTGCCGAAAGTAACCTATATCTTGGGTTCGTGCTATGTGAATGGTAGTAAGATGTGGACGCAGGGTAGCGATGGTAGTGTGAAAGCCTGGTTATTCCAAAAAGGCGCTACCGTAGCAGAGAATAATGTAAAAGCGACTACGGATATATCGATTTCTTCTAATAGTACCGGCGGTGTCTATTTCAATACCAAAGATATTACATTACTGGATAACGAGAGCTATTGGAATACGAGTTCAGGTAGTAATAGGGCTATCAAAGCATTAAAAGTAAGTGGCGGTGGAACAATCACCTTTAATCTCAGCGGTATGATTGCGAGCCAGATTGCTTTCTATGTCTTCCCAGCCAGCAAAGATGCTTATTCGATCGATTTGACAGTGAACGGCGCGACGACTAATCGCGCAATTGCAGCGAACCAACAACATAAATGGCATAAATACCAGTATAAAGGCGGCAATTACTCCGGAGAGTTCTCGATCACGAGTAACAGCAAGGAGAGCCGCGTGGTTGTGATCGTGGAGGTGCCGTTAGTGACCGTCACGTTTGATAAGAACCATGCATCGGCGACGGGTACGATGGAGAACATCTCCGTTCCGAAAGGATCGACCTTCGCGCTGGAGGAGAATGCGTATGAGTTAGCAGGGTCTAACTTCCTCGGTTGGACGGAAGATGCTCCGGGTGCAGGGCTGTTGATTGCTGACGGAGCGGATTATACGACCGAGGCGGACGTGACGCTCTATGCGCAGTGGGAAGAGATCATCCAGACCACAATCACGCTGGATGCCACGGGTGCGTATAACCGCTATACCTCATCGGTGGTAGCGACCTACAACAAACCGATGCCGGAGATAGCCGTGCTGCCTAAGCGCGCTAACGGCTATGTGTTCGACGGATATTATACCGAGCCCAACGGTGGCGGCACGCAGTACTATACCGGTTTGGGCGCCAGCGTACAGAACTGGGATAAGACGGATCCGACCTATACCCTGTATGCCAAATGGTTAGAACCTTGCGACCTCGTTCCAACGCTGACGAAGGTGTCTCCGGGTGTGACGATATGGGATGGACAGAAGGTAGATGTAGGCGTGGTGAAACTGACCTGCGAATATGAGGTGGAAGGTATTACCTATGACCTGCAGTCTGTCTCGCCTGTGAATCCGGTCAACGGCTGTACCTTCGAGTATTTCGATGAGTATGTCCATTTGCGCGGCGTACCGGCTGTAGGTAACACAGAGGTGCTGAATATACCGGTGACCTTCACTATGGCTAACTCTTGCGACCCGGCTCGTACGTACACGATCTCCACATCGATCCGTATCTATCCTGCGGGACAGAAAGCGAAGATAGCGTTTATTATCACCGGTACTAAGGGCGGAGCGTTTAATGCCTATTCGGCTTCGGACGCCTCGTCGTGTAACGACCTGGTGACCTATCTGGGCAATTATTTCGATATCACCTATGTGAACGGATATGCATCCAAGGATGAGGCGACGCTGGCAACTTATTACGATCAGTACGACCTGATGGTGGTGACTGACTTCTTGAATACGCAAGAGGGCTATACCAATGCGCTGGGTACGCTGATAGACAAGAAACCGATCCTCAGTTTTGAGGCCTACGTAGCAGGCTTGTCGAACTGGCATATCGGATCCAACCCCAAGGACCCGAAACCGAAGGTGCAGGATATGAAGGTGCTTTGTGCCGGTCACGCGATCTTCAAGAATGCGAAATACGAAGAGGGTGACGCCGAGGAGACGGTAGTGGTGAGAGCCGATACAACCGTGAACGTATTGGCGAGCCTGAGTAGCGCCGAGAAAGCGAAGGGCTTGCAGGGCTTTACGATCAACGAGGCTCCGGACTTTGTGTTCCTGGCTACGATCGAAGATGCGAATAACAACCGTGACCTGATCGTCTGCTGCGAGCGACAAGTGACGTTCCCGGCCCGACTGCTGCTGTACGGAATCAATTTCTACGAGATGCCGAACCTCTCCAAAGCCGGTAAGATCGTCATGCGACAGATGATCGACTATCTGCTGATGACAGACGAGACCAAAGTGGCGGACTGCTCGCTGGTATTTGATAATAAGAGTGGTGACCATAAATGGGATAATCCGGCTAACTGGGCTCCGGGTTATAACATTATCCCGACGCCGTATCACCCGACGCGTATCATCGCAGAGTGCTGGGTGAACGTGGACGATGCCCATGCGGGTAGTGTGAAGATCAACAAGGGTCGCGATGAACACGATAACGTCGTGGACGGTAAACTGATCGTGAAGCCGTATGGCGGATTGACCATTGCCGGCCTGGTAGCTACCGTCAAGGACACCCGTTATGCTTCGCCGATCACCATCAAGGCGGAAGACCTGCTAATTGAAGCCGATGAGGATAACAACGGTGCATTCGTCTATGGTAACAAGGAATCGGACGTACGTGCGACCGTGCAGTACTACAGTCGCGGCGAAGGAGCGAGAACGAACAGTCCGGTTTGGCAGTACATGGGTACGCCGTTCCAATCGGGACATTCGGCGATCAGCATGTACCGCGACGCGTGGATGTGCCGCTGGACCACTGCTTCGGATAAGACGATGGGTGGCCTCTGGCAATGGGTGGAGAACGACGACGTGCTCATTCCGTTCGAGGGCTATTGTATCACGCAGGAGGCTAAGAAGACCTATACGTTTGCCGGTAAACTGAATGCACCGGTGACCAAGACCCTGATCCTCGATAACCGTGAACCGGACGACGGATTCGCGTTTGTAGCGAACAGCTGGACGGCGCCGATTAAGATCCAAGAGATGGAGGATGAGGACTTCACCAATGCCGAGCGCGCAATCTATATCTACCATACAGGTACGTACGCCGAATGGACGGCTAACGGTAATCCTGCTATCAATGCCACTTCGGCTGCGGTCACACTCCCGGGACAATATGCCGTTATCCCGATTCACTCCTCGCCGTATATCTCAGGAGCAGACTCCGTCATTCCGGCTATGCAGGGCTTCTTCGTGAAGACCAGCAGTGCAGATGCCAAACTGAAACTGGTATATAACCGTACAGTCTATGACGCGAAGTACTTCAAGACCTCGACCCAACCTATGCGGGCGCCGAGCCGTTACGGTGCTCCGGAACTGATGCTGCTGACGGTGCTCGGTAAGACCTCCGGTGGTGACCGCGTACATATCTTAGAGCGCGGTGATTTCTCCGAAGAATATGCAGACGGTTGGGATGGACGTAAGATCGCCGGCGATGAGGCGGCTCCGAAACTGGCACTTGTCAAAGAGGCCGGCGAGATGGCAGTAGCGGCACTGGAGAGTGCGGATGAGCATTACCTCAGTTTCCGTGCCGGTCAGGACACCGAATATACCTTCCATTTCGAATACGAAGGCGAACCGATATACCTCTATGACCAGTTCACCGGTGAGGCTACGCTCATCGAGACCGGTAACACCTATACCTTCCAAGCTACTAACAGCACGGCCGTTAAGCGGTTCCTGCTTACGAAGAATCCTCCGCGTGTGCCGACGGCTCTGGAGAATACAGCAGACAGAGTACAGAATACAGACCAGAAGTTTATTCAGGAGGGTAAACTATTCATCTTCCATGGCGGAGTAATCTATGACGCGCAGGGCAAGCGCGTAGAGCTCAGAAAGGAGGGTGCGTTATGAGAGAAAGACGTGTCAAATGGGTGATCGCCTTAGCCGTTGTGATCAGCGGTATATGGTTCATGGGCGTCATGTATGTGATGACCTACAAGCCTGAGGTGTATAACGCTCCGGGTGTGGTAGTCGTTCCGTCTCCAGTAGCGAGTCCGATGTCCACCATCCGCAGTTACAAGCCGACCCGTTCGCGTGCGATATACAAGCCTGTGATGTACAGGTATAATGCCCTGCGTAAGAATATACCTAACGTACCGATGCAGTCCATGCGTATCCGTACGACGAGTAGTGCGCAAGTGCATTCGGTAGGCGGTGGCGGTAACGGTAGCGTCGGCATGGGCGGTTCGCATGGCGGTTCGTCCCGCGGTATCATCTACAGCACCGCTTCGGTAGCGATGCCGCAGACCAATTTCATAGCGATGGCTTCGTCCCGTCAGATGGCCGAACCTGCTGCAACACAAGCTCCGTCGATGGCGCGTGTGGCTTCTGCTCCGCGTCACGCTCCGGGACCTCCGAACATCGATGATTTACCCGATGAGCATCAGTTAACCGAGCAACCGATAGGAGACGGACTGTGGTTCTTACTACTACTTGCTATCGGATATATCGTTAAACAAATGACCCGCCGTTCGGCAGGTCATTTGTTTTAGAAGCGGTAGGTCGCTCCGATCAGGAATCCGATACCCTGACTGCGATATCCGTAGAGGTATTCGTTCTTGCGGTGTAACCAGTTGTCGAGTTGGAAGAAGAGCGCTAAGTTAGGCTGAGGCTCCGGACGTACGATCTGTTCGCCGCTGGCTTTAGATGAGCGTGCATTCATGCGCGATGCCTTCCCAACCAGCATCTCATACTGCAGACCGAGGTTCAGGTCCACGATCGGCGCCAAGGTATGTTCGCCGTCGGTGGCGAGTGCCTTGCGGCTGCCGACAAACTTGTTCTCCGAATAGAGCGACCAGTGTTCGTCGATCCGACCGTCCACGCGCAGACCCATCTCCCATTTGGCGCGGTCATAGACCGTTGAGTCGCCTTTCCAGAAATAGGCATCGCCGTAGAAATGGATATTAACGATGTCGCGGTAGTGGTAATGGATCTGACCGCCTATCTTACCGCGCTGCAGGTCTGTATGGAAATAGGTGAAGTCGCCTGCCTGCACTTTCATGTTCAGCGGTGCGAAAATCGCACTGTCCGCCGTCGCCACCCATACATCCTCGTGCTTCATATACGCGTACCCTCCGTGCAACTCGATGAGCAGGTCACGGTACGGACGGATATGAAATCCGATCTCACCGTCCACCGGTGTATAGCTTGCTTTATGAGGCTCCATGATACCGGCATGGATGATCCGATAGCGGTTCTCCTCCATGTAACTCTGCAGCGAGTTGGTACCCAGACTACCCAGTACGTCGGCGTAGATGGTCAACCATTGTTTGGCCACCTGTGCCTCGAAGTTGACATGCGGCGACGGGGCAATCACCCACGGACCGAGGTTCATGTCGATGTTCACGCCCGCATGGATACGCACGCGTTTGCCTTCGTACGCATAGTAGGGTTCGATACGGAAGTTATGACGTTTCTGCACCAGCGAGTCCGGGATCACATCGCCCAGAGAACCTAACTGCAGGAAGTTATTCTGCACATATACGTTCGCGCCTACATGGTGCGCCTCGTTATGCCAATCGAACGACGCGTGGGTACGCACCTGGTGTTCACTCACCGCACCGGGTTTGGAGAAGAGCATATAGCCTGTCTGGAATCGATACTGCACGTCCTGTTTGGCATTCGCCTTGATGCCCAGGAACGCTTCTGCGGTCCATAAAGCCGTCTTGTCGATCGTACCGATCTCGTGCGGCTCCGGATATGCGTCCTCATTCTTCGCCCATAGACCGTGGTCCTGGCTGTAGTCGTAGAAATGACCGTACTTATGATAGTAGATATTACCGCCATTCACTCCGAAATAGAGGTCGCAGGTGCTGAAGGGATGGGTGAAGTCAAGACCAATCTTGGTCTTGCTCAGTGCTGCCAGACCCCATTCGGCCTTATGATGGGCGTAGATATCGAGGATCGAGTTCTTACCGTCATCCAGGTGGTAACCGAAGTCAAAGAGGGTCTGCGGATGACCGAGACCACCGCGGATATATCCGTCGTACGCCTTACCGGCCTCAAAGCGGGTAGGCTGGGAGAGCATCGAACTGATAGTCGGCGCCGGAGCCACATCAGCCGTATAGGTCGAGTACTCAATGGGCGCCGGTTCGATAGTCGTGGTGACCACCGCCGGTTTGGTGGACACTTTGCCTGCCGCCTGTATGATCGGTTGAAAATCCCGCTCCACCGTGATCGTACGATTCAGCGCGCTATCGCTTTGGGCGAAAGCGCAGAGGGTTGCCGTTAAAACTATCGAGATGACGAGACCTCGAGATCTCGAGATCTCAAAAATCTTCAATCTAAAATCTTCAATCTTCAATCTCATAGCTTTCCTCCTTTTCTACAGGTTTCTCCAATTCATTGAGCCGCACGAGACGTTCTGCGATCAGCGTCGGGATGTCATCGCCGGTGGCGGTGTAGTTCTGCTGCAGCACGAGCAGGTACTGCCGTGCCTGGAACAGCTCTCCGCGTTCGCGGTTGATATCGCTCAGTAAGATCAGCGCCCGTGCCAACCAGTATTGCTGTTGTGTGTTCATCTGGGTGAACGACATAATCTCCGCCTCGGCATCGTCCAACTGCTTGCTGTCAAAATACGTCTGTGCCACCAGGTACTTCGCTTCGGCTCCTTGGGCCGTACGCACTTCGGTGGCCAGCGTCTTGAGGTCCGGTAAGGCCTTGGCGGTGTTACCCAAACCGAGATACGCTTTGGCGCGGCAGTAGAGTGCCTCGTTCTTCGTCTCGTCGCTCAGCGGACTGTCACTTAAGATCTGTTCGGCGATGTCGATAGTCGGTTGGTGGCGCTCCAGATGTTGGCAGCAACGTAAGATACCCAGACGTGCCACATACAGATTCTCGCGGTTGGAAGCCAGTGCATGCAAGCGGTAGAAAGCCTCCAGCGCACAGTTATAGTCCGCCTTGTCGTAACAGATCTCCGCCACACGCGTAGAGGCCTCTTCCTGGTAAGGATTGGCAGCCATCTCCGACAGGAGCATATACTGCGCCAGAGCCTCGCTGCTCTTACCCAAGCGGTAATAGGAGTCCGCCAGGTAATACCGCGCCATGGTGCAGTACCGTCCGCCGGCGCAGAACTGGGTGAGATAATTCGTCAGGGTCACCGTCGCCTTCTGGTAGTCCGCCTGCATATACTGCATCTCCGCCGAAGCGTAGAGCAGACTGTCCTCTTGCGTAGTGACGTTCATATTCATCTTCGCCAGCCCCTTGGTGTACGCTACGAACTCATCCACCTGTCCGGTCTCCACATACAGCGCCTGCAGTGCGTCCAAGGCCGTGTAGGCTTCTTCCGTGGCCGGGTATTTCTCGATCGTAGCACGGTAAGCGGCAATAGCCTGGTCGTTATCGTGGATATTACGGAACAGCATCGCCCGCTCCAGACTCGCCTTACGTGCCAGTTTGGACTGCGGGTAGGTAGCCAACAGCGACTCATAGGTCGTTATCGCACTGCGCTCATCGTCCATCTGTAACTGCGCGCGGGCGATCTCATACACACCGTCATCCGCATAATCGGATTTCGGATAACGCTTGATCAACTCCCGGAGGACGTCAATCTTCTCGCCGTATTTATGTTGCAGACCCAAGGCATAACCGCGTTGGAACAACGCATAGTCTGCACCCGCTGCCTGCAGGTTACTTACCTGACTGTAATAGGTGATCGCCTGGCTGAACCGGCGTGCATTGAAATAGCAGTCACCGATCCGGTTGAGGGCATCGGCGTAAGTGGGTTCGGTCGCCAAAGCAGCATCGATATAGGCGGAGAAAGCATTTTTCGCTTCTTCGTATTTCGCTTGCGAGAAGGCACAGTAACCGTTGAGGTACTGCGCAATGACGTAGTTACCGGACTGACGAACGTCCGAACGGGCAAAGAAGGCCTGCAGGTCTTTCTCGCACGCCAGGTAGGCTCTCAGACGATAGTTGGCTTCCGCGCGCAGGTAATAGGCCTCGGTGGTGTACCGGTCGGACTCAGCCGCATGGTTGATCACCTCCGTCGTCCATTCCACCGCCTGCTGCATCTTACCTTGCAGGAAACAGTCGGCTCCTAACTGGTAGCGCAGGTACTGCTTGGTCTGAAGCATCTTCGGCGTGGGTTGTTCGATCGAGTCCAGCGTAGCGATGGCTGCCGCGTAGTTCTTACTCTGCATCAGTGCGTCGCTCAGCAACTGGTACACGCGGTTCTCGTATTGGGAATTCGGGAAGCGGTGCAGGAAATCATTGAACGCCCGTACCGACTCACCCAACGCACTCGAACTCTGATAGGTACACAGGGCGTAGTTATACGATGCCTCCTCGGTGATAGCCGGCGTTAACTGGTAGTTAGCGGCCGCCTGGTAGGATAACATCGCCTGCTCGGGTTGACCCAGCTGCACGTACGCATTACCCATCGTCAGGCAGGTGGACTCCGAGATGGTGTCTTTCTGCTGCTTCACCTGCTTGAGGGCTTTCACGGCGGACTCGTACTGACCTAACTTGAACTGAGCGGCACCGAGCATATACATATCGCCGCGCTGCAGCGGTTCTTTGGCCGCAATCGCTGCCTGACGGTATTTAGCCAGGTGCTCCACCGCTACTCCGTACGCCTGCTTGCGGTAGAAGATCTCACCTAAGATACGGTGCAGTTCTCCGTTATTCGGGCTGTCCGGATAGTCACGAAGAAGGATCTCGGCGCGAGACTCCACCTCTTCGTAGTTCTTCTGCGCGTAGTAGATCTGCACGATATAGTACGGCACGGTCTTCGCGAAAGACGGGTCGTTCTCCAATCGCAACAGAGCCGGCAGAGCCGCGTCGTACTTCTCCATCTTGTACATACAATACGCGTGGTAGTAGTTACCCTGCGCACTATAACGGCTGTCACCCTTACCCAACTGCGCAAAGTAGATCGATGCCCGCTGGTATTCCTGCATCATCAGGTAGGCATAGCCGCGATAGAACGAGTAGTCGTTCTGGTGCGGACGCGTCAAGGCCGTCACATCGATCTGCTCCAGGATCTTCAAGCTCTGTTTGTAATGCCCTTTCTCCACCTGCAGCACACCTTGCATGAAGTTCACCTCATCGGCGAAGGTGGTGTAGGGGTAGGCTTGCAGGTAGGCCTTCAAGTCTTTTTGCAGCAACTTATCCCGTCCGTCAAAACGAGCCGCCAACGCGTCATAGCGTTGTTCCATCTCGCTCGTCTGAGCATAAGCGGGAGTTACTAGGATTCCTAGGAACCCTAGGAGCCCTAGAATACCTAGTCGGATTTGTTTTCTCATCTTGCTAATTTGATCTCATTCCACATCTCCAGTAACATCTCCTGGGCGTTACCGGCATCGTGCATCAATGCACAACGGCTGATGGTGCTCTTGTCGGCATAGTAGACCGGGTTGAGGTGCAGCGCGTGCGGATCCAGGGTCTTACCTTCTACGTAGATCGGCTCCTCACCGAAGAAATAACTGGCGTTCACGGTTTCCGGCCATTCTTCCTCATCGTTCATCTCTTCCAGCATCTCAGCGGCAGCTTCAGGACCACCGACACACGATACATAACCGATCTCATCCATATTAGCCAAGGCATTGTCTGCGCGGCACAGGTAATCGATGAAATAGGTAGCAGCCTTCACGTTCTTCGCGTACTTCGGGATCACCCAACCGTCGAACCACACGTTCGAACCTTCTTGCGGCACGATATAATCGAGCATCACACCCATCTCAGCCGCCTCTTCGATAGCGAACTGGGCGTCACCGGACCAACTGAGGTTCAACCATGCCTTACCTTTGGTCATCTCTTCCTTACCGAAGTCCACTTCCCAACCGCAGATCTGTTTCTTAGCCTGCAGCAGTACCTCTTTCACTGCGGCGATACGCTTGGCGTTGATGTTACGCACCAACTCGTCGCGGTTCAACTCACCCGACTCGATCTGATCGTGGAAAGCGTAGAGCACCAGCACCGAATACACGTCACGGAATGCATCTTTCATCAGGATACGGTTCTCGAATTTCGGATCCAAGAGCGCACCCCAACTCTGCAAGTCCTCGCGGTTGACGAACTGCGGGTTGTAGATGAAGCCGGTTGTTCCCCACATGTAACCTACCGTGTAGTCACTCACCTTCACATCCGCATTCGGCGCCATCTGTTGGAACTTATGCGTCACGTACGGCGAGATATTGTCGAAATAGTAGATCGAATCAGGAATCAGATCCTTCTGAATCGGCAACAGCAGGTCTTTCTTGAGCATTCGCTCGATGATATACTCCGACGGACAGAACACGTCGTAGTCCTCATGACCCACTTCGATCTTGGTCAGAGCGGTCTCGTTGATGTCGAAGGTTTCATAGACGATCTCCACTTTCTCACCTGTCTGCTCATAATACCACTGCTCAAAACCTTCCTTGACGTCCTCATTGATGTAGTCCGCCCAGTTGAGCACTTTCAGTTGATGTGCGCGTTTCACACCGCTGCACGAACAGAACACGATGGCTACCAAAGCCAACACGAATGTTGTAAACTTTTTCATTTTTCCTCTTGTTTAGAATTACGTATATTGATATAAATTAAAACGCCTAACATAACGATTAAAATTAAGGTGAACAGCGGCCGTAACTCCGGTGTCAGACCACCCTTACGCGCATCGGAATAGATGAACGTACTGAGCGTCTCCAGACCTCCGCTACCTTTGGTGAAGAATGTCACGCCGAAGTCATCTACGGATAAGGTTAATGCCAAGATAAAGCCCGACAGCATACCCGGCCATAGTTCCGGCAATAGCACCATACGCAGGGCCTGCGCCGGCGTAGCACCTAAGTCCAGTGCCGCCTCGTACGTGTTGGGATTCATCCTGCTCAGACGCGGCAGCACACTCAGCACCACATAGGGCGTGCAGAACACCACATGCGCGATGCATACTGTCCCTAATCCTTGACTCATACCCAAGGCCACGAACAACAGGAAGAGCGATATACCGGTGATAATATCCGGATTGATCATCGGCACGGAGTTGAGGAAACTCACTACTTTCCGTTGCCGTGCCCGCATGTTGTATATACCGATCGCTGCCAAGGTGCCTAAGATCGTCGAACATAAGGCCGCTACCAAGGCGATGATCAGGGTGTATAATATCGCACTGTTCAGACCCGCGTCCGCTTTACCCGTGAACAAGTTCACGTACAGGTCCATTGAGAAACCGGTCCAGTTACCCAGCACCTTGCTTTTCGTGAACGAGAACACCGCAATCAACGCAATCGGTGCGTACAGAACCAACAGCAGTAACCACAGGTACAACTGCGAACCGTAATGCCGTCGCAACCCTATTCGTTTACGACGGAGAATCTCTTGCTCCACCGGACTCAGGTTCTTCTCCTTGCGACGCTGGAGGTAGATATATCCGCCATAGAGGAGGGTGCCAAACAGCACCAGACCTGCGAACAACCACCATATCCAGCCCGTCTTCATCCGCGCTGCGGCTGTATGCGTACGCACGTATTCTTCAAAAGTCTTGTACGCGTTCGCTACCAGCACCCGCTGACCGCGGTTCTTGATCGTCTTATTGCTCCGCCAAACGGTCCAGAAGACGTTCGATTCGTCTGTGTAAGAGTAGATACTGTCAAATGCATCAGCCAATTTTGGCTGATATCCATCCGCAAACACGAAGTCCAGTTGCTCGGTGCTTTCGACTTTCGACTTTTGACTTTCGACTATTATCTTTATATTTACTTTTTCTCCAGAGTATGTCTCCGGAAACTCCGCCAGCAGCGTGTTCTCGCCCGTCGTCCCGACGCGTAACTCATAGGTGAGGTTCGATTGCGCGCTCAAAGGACAGAGGACAATGGACAATAGACAATAGACTAAAATGTGCCGAAGGGTATTTAGTCTTTTGTCTTTCAGTGAAACGGTCTTTTGTCTTTCAGTGAAACGGTCTCTTCTCATACCATCCCTCCTTCCTCTTTTGCGTCATGGTCGCCGAAGAACGACGTCAGACCGATGATAATCAGCAGCACTAACGACAGCACCGCACCGTAGTTCAGCAGGTCGGTCGTCGTGATATAGTCCTGAATCAGACTACCGAACAGTTTGATATTATTATGCGTCAGCAACTCCGCAATCGCGAAGGTCGAGACGGTTGGCATAAACACCATCACAATACCGCTGTACACACCCGGCATACTCAGCGGCACGATGATCTTCCAGAAGCATATCCATTTGTTCGCACCCAGGTCCTGCGCCGCTTCCACGAGGCTGTCATCCATCTTCTGTAAGGTGTTGTATATCGGGTAAATCATGAACGGCAGGTAATCGTAACACAGACCGAAAAGCAATGCTCCTTCACCTAACGGCAGGCCGCACATGTTAAACAGCTCCACCGTCGCTACCGTCCGCAACAGGAAATTGATCCACATCGGCAGAATAAACAGCATCGCCATCACTTTCGGGGTCTTGAAGTCTTCCTGCGCCATGATATATGCGGCCGGGTAACCGATGAGCAGGCAGATGACGGTGTTGAACACCGCAATCATGACCGAATATAAGAAGGTCTGAATGGCTTCGCTGTGCGAAAAGAACTTCGCGAAGTTATGCAGCGTGAAGTGTCCGTCGATATCCGTCAGCGCATATACGCCCACGAGTATCAGCGGCAGCACCACGAACAGCGCCATGAACGCCACATACGGCCAAGCCCACGTCCGCCTCGAAGAAAATATCTGAACGACTTTATTCATAGCTGCTCAGCAAAATATCATCTTTCGGTATCACGATTCCCACGCGGTCACCGTCGTCCCATACATCGTTCGTATTCACGAAGAAGTCATAACCCGTATCCGTACGGATCGTCAGATGGTAGTGATTGCCCTTGAACAGAATAAAATGCACCTCACCGGACAATGTACCCTCTTCCTCGTAGTCCTGAAGATCAATCGAACGGAACGGCACACGCACTTGCACCTTGTCGCCGGCCTCAAAACGCGCCACCTGACCTTCATTCACTTTCCACTCGGCACCCAGGAACCGCACCTTGCCGTTCTTCAGCACCTCGCCCTCCAGGTAGTTATACAGGTAATGCTCTTTGCGCATAATCTGGATATCCTCCGGTTTCACAAGCATGCCGATCTCCGTGCCCGGCAGGTACTCGTGGTAGTCCTGAATGAGGAACTCATAGCCGTCCGGCGTCAGCACACGCATTTCGTAATGTACACCCTTGAAGATACAGGTCTGCACCTCGCCGTACCACTTGGTAAATTTCCCCTTCGGCACGCGGTCTTCTACATCGTCCTCTTCGTTCACCGCTACCTTACCGCGTTTCTCATCCTCCTTACGCCAGACATAGATATCCTCCGGTCGGATCACCACATCCACCGGGTTGTTCTCACCGAAACCGGTGTCGATACAGTCGAACACCTGTCCGCAGAACTGCACTTTCTTATCCTTAATCATCGTGCCGCTGAGGATATTGCTCTCACCGATAAAATCGGCCACAAAGCAGTTCTGCGGCTCGTTGTAAATATCCGTCGGCGTACCAATCTGCTGGATCTTACCTTCACTCATCACCACCACGCGGTCGGACAAGGTAAGCGCCTCTTCTTGATCGTGCGTCACGTAGATAAAGGTGATACCCAACTGCTCGTGCAGCTCCTTCAACTCGATCTGCATGTCGTGGCGCATCTTCAGATCCAATGCACTCAGCGGTTCGTCGAGCAGCAGCACCTCGGGCTTGTTCACGATAGCCCGGGCGATCGCTACACGTTGTTGCTGACCACCGCTAAGCGTATCTACCTTACGCTCTTCGTAGCCCGTCAGGTTCGCCATCTTCAGCGCTTGACGCACTTTCTTCTTGATCGTCTGCGGGTCCTCTTTCTTCAATTTCAGACCGAAGGCGACATTATTAAACACATTCAAATGGGGGAATAAGGCGTATTTCTGGAATACGGTGTTCACCGGACGCTGGTACGGCGGGGTCTTCGTCACGTCTTCGCCTTTCAACAGGATCTCACCTGAACTGGCAACCTGAAAACCCGCGATACAGCGGAGCAGTGTTGTTTTACCGCAGCCCGAAGGACCTAAGATGGTGACGAACTCGCCTTTCTTAACCTGAAGACTCACGTCATCCAATGCGAACTTACCATCCTCGAACTGCTTCGAGACATGGTTGACCTCAATAATAAAATCCGATTTTGCCATTTCTTCTCATACAAACACGCGCATACTCACGCAAAATACGGTGCAAAGGTACAACAAAAAAATGACATGCACAAGAAAACACGTCATTTTTCTGAATTTTTTTCGCAAAAAAGCGTTATTTTTTATATCAATCGGAGGTGGGATAGGCTTTGATACCGCCGTGCACGATGTCTGCACCGCCTCTTCGGGTTCCGTCTTGTCTTTCTTACAACTCGGTATCGCGAACAAGCCTGCACCGATGCAGATGAGTAGTATAAATCGTTTCATATTCATTCATTTGGTCTGCAAAATTACTGCTTTTTTCTCATATATGCAAATATTCCTTCATTTTTCTGCAATTTATCCCTTCGATATTTGCATATTTCGTTTTTTTGTAGTACCTTTGCAGTCGTTATGAAAAAGATGTTTTTTTATGTACTGGCTCTATGGAGCCTGACGGCCTGTCAGCAGGTGGAGCAGCAGGCGAAAGTGTTCGGTCGTTATGTGCCGGAACGTAAGGATGATTTTGCGTGGGAGAACGAGTATGCAGCTTTCCGTATGTACGGACCTGCATTGGCTCCCGAGAACCCCTCCAACGGTGTGGACCTGTGGTTAAAAACCAGCCCCGAGTTGGTGGTGGACAGTTTCTATTACCGCGAGCATGTGTTGGGCCTGCCGTATCATATCAATTACGGCAAGGGTCTCGACTGCTATAAGGTGGCTCACACCTGCGGAGCTGGTGGACTCGTGGTGATTGCCGATGATCAGACCTGGATAGGCGGACCCTATGACCGTTGGGAGATTCTCGAGCAGACACCCGATAAGTTCGTCTTTAAGTTGGAGTACGACAGCCTCTTAGTGGCAGGACATGTGCTGCAAGAATCGATCACAATCACCGCCGAAGCCGGACAGTTGCAGAATAAAGCGGAAGTGGTTATTTTTGGCGATTATGAGGGTGAGTTATTGGCCGGCGGCGGCATCTATCTGCATGATACGGTTGACTACCACATGACGATACCGGAAGTGGGGTATGTCTTTTATGAGGAAGATGCTCTGAGCGATAAGACTGCGGCTCGCATGAATTACGAATACAACGGTTCGACCTCTCAGGGACGTATCCAGATCTCCGTAAAAACACCCGGTGCTACGCTGACGGATATCGTGGACGGTAACTTAGTCGCCGTCAAGCCTTACGCCTTAGGCGACACGCTCACCTATTTCTTCGGAGCCACCTGGTCCGAATGGAGCAACTAACAAAAAAATCCGACCTCAAACGGGGTCGGATTTTCCTATAACCTATAACCTTTATCAACGCACGCGCTCGCAATAACTGCCGTCACGGGTGTCGATACGGATGATCTCACCTTCGTTGATGAACAGCGGAACACGTACTTCCGCACCGGTCTCCACGGTGGCCGGCTTGAGGGTGTTGGTAGCGGTGTCACCTTTCAGACCCGGCTCGGTGTAGGTCACTGCCAGTTCTACCTTGGTCGGCAGTTCAGCGAACAGCACGGTGTCCGTCGAAGCGTCAGAAACAACCTCTACGTTCATGCCTTCCTTCAGGAAGTCCACACCCGTGATCAGGTCGTGACCGATAGGCACTTGCTCGAAGGTCTCGTTGTTCATGAAGATATAATCTTCACCTTCCTTGTACAGGAACTGATACGGACGGCGCTCTACACGTACATCCTCCAGTTTCTCACCGATATTGAAGCGGCGCTCGAGCACGCGACCATCCACTACATCTTTGAATTTCACACGCATAATCGTGTTACCCTTACCCGGTTTTACGTGCAGGAACTCGATTACAAAATACAGACGGCCATCCATGCGGATACATACGCCGTTTTTGATGTCTTGACTATTAATCATATCAATTAAAAATTAAAAATTACGAATTAAAAATTCCGCTTTTTCGGAAAAATCGCTGCAAAATTACAAAATTTCTTGCATATATGCAAATTTTTTAGTAATTTTGTGCCCTAATTTGTGAAAATACTATGGAAACAGTACAGAATTTCTTTGGGCAAGTGGATTTTTGGCAGGTAGTGTCCTCCTTTATTTTCCTCATCGCTATTATCGACCCGTTTGGTAATATTCCTCTTACCATCGCGTTGGAACAGAAGGGCGTGAAGATCAGTGCATGGCGGGTTTGCTTGGCGAGTCTGATTATCTTGCTGGCGTTCCTTTTCTTAGGGGAATGGGTTCTCAAGCTCTTCGGCGTGCAGATCGAATATTTCGCTATTGCGGGTGGATTTATCATCTTCTTAATGGCAATCGAGATGATCCTTGATGTAACGATCTTCAAAAACGACCTTGAGGGCGACGGTTCGATCGTGCCGCTGGCTTTCCCGATGTATGCCGGACCGGGTGCTTTTACCGCCCTGCTCGCCATCACAGCGGAGTATAATGTGGCGAGTCTCTGCGTGTCGCTCTTCCTCTGCATCGCGTTCCTCTATGTCGTGCTGATCGGAACCCACTGGTTAACCAAATACCTCGGACAGACATCGCTCTATATCATTCGTAAGTTCTTCGGAATCATCGTCTTAGCGATTGCTTGTAAACTGATGTTCGGTAACCTGGCAGCAATATTTTAAATACCAAAGATATGAAAAGTTTTAGCGAAATGACCATCGCGTTGGCAAGTGACCACGCAGGTTTTAACTTAAAGCAGAAAGTGCAGTTGTTCCTGGAAGACAACGGTGCGAAAGTGAAGGATTTCGGTTGTTATAACACCGAGAGTTGTGACTATCCCGACTTCGCCCACCCGCTGGCTACCGCTGTGGAAAAAGGTGAGTATGAGTTCGGTATCGTGATCTGCTCCACCGGTAACGGTATCACCATGACCGTCAACAAACACCAGGGTATCCGTGCAGCTCTGTGCTGGGAACCCAAGTTAGCAGAGTACGCCCGTGCGCATAACAACGCCAATGTACTCGGTCTGCCGGCTAGTTTCGTTTCCGCCGTACAGGCACTCGATATCGTTCGGACGTTCTTCCAAACCGACTTCGAAGGCGAACGCCATGAGCGTCGTATTAACAAGATCCCGTGCGCTTAACGCGTGTCGAGCCTATGTGAGTTATGCACTGAGCCGTCTCGGTTCAGTGCATGTTGCACATGCACCTTTATTCGTCTCCGTCGAACCGGCGAATGTATGTCAGTTGCGTTGTCCCGCTTGTCCTGTCGGTCTTCGAAATAAAGGGATACTGGGAAACCGGGATAATGAGCGATTCATGTCCCTCAATGTATGGCATCGGGTGCTCTCGGAGATACGCGACACGGCACTCATCGTGCAGTTCTATTTCCAAGGCGAACCTCTGCTCAACAAAGACCTGCCGATCATGATCCGGGAAGCCCATGAGGCGGGACTATACACCATCGTTTCTACCAACGCCCAAGCACTCACCGAGTCCATGGCGGAAGCACTGGTAACCAGCGGCTTAGACCGAATCATCGTCTCCATGGATGGCCTTACCGACGAGTCTTACAATGCCTACCGTGTCGGTGGCAGTCTGGAGAAATGCAAAGAGGCGTTACGTTTCCTTCGAAACTCGAAATCTCGACATCTCGAAATCTCGAAATCTCCAATCATCGAACTCCAGTGTCTTCGTCTAAAGTCCAACGAGCACGAGTGGGCGCAGTTCAAGCGCGAGTATAAGGCACTCGGTGCTGACCGTCTGGTATTTAAGACCGCACAGCTATACGACTATGCGAATGGTCACCCGCTTATGCCTTCGAACCCGAAATACAGCCGTTATATTCAAGGTGAAGACGGCCTGTACCACCGGCGGAAACTACACAAAGGCTGTTGGCGCGTGAAGAGTGGAGTAGTGATCACTACCAACGGTGACGTGCTGCCCTGCTGTTACGACAAGAACCATGCCTACGCCTACGGCAATATCATGACCACGCCGCTTAAAGAGTTATTCTCCAATGAGAAAGCCACGGCCTTCCGCCAAACCGCTTTCCGTCAAACCCCTCCAATATGCCAAGAATGCTGGAAATAAAACGTTTTGTCTTCGGTCCCTTTGAGACGAATTGCTATGTCGTTTCCGACGAGCAGCAGGTACTGCTGGTGGATCCTGCGTGCTATACGCCTTACGAACAGCAGCAGTTATACCGGTATATTTCAAATCTTCAATCTTCAATCTCCAATCTTCAATTGTCCATCGTGGCAACGCACGGTCACTTAGATCACTTGTGGGGCGCCAAATGGGCGACGGAAACCTGGCATACTCCCGTCCTGATGCACGAAGCGGACATCCCCATGGCACACGCCATGCAACAGCAGTACGATATGTTCGGTGTTCGTGCTACCGCCGAACCCTTCCCTATCGAACCGCTAACCGCTAACCGATTACCGTTCACCGTTATCCAGACACCCGGTCACACTCCGGGCAGTGCATGTCTCTATTGGCCGGAAGAAAAGACCTTGTTATCCGGAGATACATTGTTCCAAATGGGTTACGGTCGAACCGACTTACCCGGAGGAAACATGTCTCAATTGATCACGTCCCTCGAGCACCTCTTTACCCTCCCTTCTGACGTCCTTGTCTATCCCGGACATGGCGATTTTACCACAATTGGCGCAGAAAAGCGTTAAAAAATCCTCAAAAATTTGCATATATGCAATTTTTGTAGTACCTTTGTAGCCGATTTGCAGATGAAGCGGGTTGGTTACATAATATCGGTCATTTTGGTGAGCATACTGCTGGTAGGCAGTATGTTCGTGTGCGTGTTGTCGAGTGACCGGGTCGAGACGGCGGCAGTGAACCTGGTGGCGGAAGAGTTCACGCGCGCGTTGGGTACGCAGGCGAAAGTGGGTGCGATGGAGTATCGTTTTCCTGCGCGAGTAGCCATCAAGGACGTCTTCATCGAAGATCAGCAACATGATACCCTCTTCTATGCCGGCGAACTGTATGCCGCCTTCCGTCCCATCGCTCTCTTCCGTAATGAGATAGTTTTCTCCGGTGTGCGGGTGAAGGATGTCGTGGCGAACGTCTATCGCTACTCGAACGGCACGTGGAACTACGCGTTCCTCGTTCCTCCGCCCCAAGAGAAAGAGCATAACCCCTTCCGCAGTATCCTCTCGGTGCGTGATATCCGTCTGCAGAACATCCGCGTGCGGTATGAGTCGTTCTATGCCCACCTCGACCATGCGGACATGGACCTGCGCCATCTGAGCACCAAGGCGTTGGATGCGCAGATCAACGATATCGTCTTGTCCATGACCCGTAAGGGCAGTAAGGAACGCTTCGACCTGCAGTCCGTTCAGGCGCACCTGATTGTTAACGACACGATAGTCACCATGCCGACGATGACAGCCAGTCTGCCCCATTCGCGTCTGGACATGAGCGGTATAGAGGTGCATTTCCCTTCGGCAGACACCCTGAACTTAGACAGTGCGGCACATGATATCAAGATGGGACTGATGTTCCATGAGGCGCGTCTGGTGCCTGCCGACATCGCGCTGTTCGTGCCACGCGTGTCCCGTCTGAACCGGGCGATCACCCTCAACGGTGCCGTCACCGGAACCCTCGATTCGCTCGCTTTCGAGTCCATCGCCCTGCGGTATGACGGTAAGACCGTGCTGGAAGGCAACGTGTCGGCGGTCGGCATGCCCGATATCAACCGCACGTACCTCAGGGCTAACCTCACGGATTTTCAGACGAATGCGGCGCAGTTACAGGACTTCCTCTCGCGCTTGAACGGTCGACCGGTCACCTTACCGGCTGCCGCCTATCGCTTGGGTACGGTTCGTTACCGGGGTCTGGCGGAAGGACGTCTGGAGAACCTGACGCTGCATGGTGCTTTCCGCACCTCCCTCGGTACGATCACCACCGACGGTACGTTCCGCTCCGACTCGATCCTGGAGCACATGACCTATAACGCCCGCGTCGTAGGACGCCGGTTCCAACTGGGACGTATGATCAACCATGCGCCGCTGGGTTCGGTTACCGTCGACGTGCAGTCCGCCGGCCGTATCGACACCGGGGAAGTGCGCGGTGGAATCAAGGCCCATGTGCGCGAACTGACCTACAAAGATTATACCTACAGCGATCTGCATATCGACGGACATTACGATCCCAACGGTTACCGCGGACAGTTCTTCGTTGACGACCCGCATATAGCGATGTTCTTCAATGGCGTCGTGGACCTGAGCGAACAGAACCCCGAACTGAACTTCAACCTGCGGTGTGAGCATTTCGATATGGAACCGATCACCGACAAAGAGTTCGTCACGCGCTTTAACTTAGCCGTTGATATGAGCGGTTCGGAGACCGATAAGATAAGCGGTTACCTCGTGCTCGACTCGTTGTATGTAGGCACCGATCATGACACGATCCTTATGCAACAGCTCACGCTGCTCGCTTCGGGTGCGGTGGGCCACTCCAAGTCCTTCACCCTCCGTTCCGACTATCTGCAGGCCCACTTTGACGGTGTCTTCCGTTACAAGGATCTGGTGCCTGCCGCGCAACAGCTGATTCATTATTACCTGCCTTCTGCCGTCTTGGCGCCCAAGCAGCCATGGGAACCCGTCTCGTTTGCTATGCGGGCGGACGGCGAACGGCTACGCGACATACAACGTCTGTTCATCGCACCCCTCACGCTCTCCGACCATCCTACCTTCACCGCCTCGGCGTACGTAGGGCCAAACGTGGAACCCGAGGTCGATGTCCATTTCTTTGCACCCGGTGTGCGGGCGGGATCGACTCCGGTGCATGACCTGACGCTGACGCTCAACACCATCGACACGCTCCGTCATGCGGGTGCGAAAGGGTCGGGTCTGGCGCTCAGCATCTCCGCCGAGGCGATGCAACTGCATACCGTCTTCTCTTCCCTCGCTTTCCATGACACCCTGCTCACCCATCTCACCGTGCGGCAGCAGGCGCAGATGGACGAGTTGTTACCCGAAGGATGGCGGTCACTCTCGCCGCGTGAACTGCAACGGGCACTCAGCGATGACCTCAGCCAGAAAGAACGGAAACGCGTCTTGCTCTCTGCCCAACGGGCAGGAAACTACGGCGGTGACCTTAAGCTGCTCACCCATTTCTCGCGGTATAACAAACGACCGCTCATCGACATGCATCTGCTGCCCGGTACGCTGCTCTTGCGTGACTCGCTCTACTCCCTCGCGGAGAGTCGGATCACCTACTGCGCAGCCGACACGACCCTGCAGGTGGACCATTTTGCTTTCGAAGGCGGCGGAGTACATGTTCGTGCCAACGGTTTTGCATCTACCAACCCGCTGGACACCCTGGCGGTAGCGTTGCAGAAGATAGACGCGTCCTATGTCGTGCCCTTCCTCCTGCCCGTGCAGACGATCATGTTTAACGGTCTGCTATCCGGTGAGGCGGATATAACCGGTGTGTTCTCCAAACCACAGGTGGATACGAAGATCCATATCGACTCCATGGGACTGAATAACGTCTATTTCGGCGAAGCCGAAGTAGACCTGCATATCACCGACTCCCTCGCTTTCCATGCTGACGTATACGACCGTCCTGACCATAAACGGGTGAACCTCGACGGCAAGGCCCTCTTCAACGGTATTGGTACATGGAACCTCGATATGCAAGCGGACCAAGTGCCGCTCTCCTTCGTGAACCACTGGACCTCGGCTGTCCTCACCGACCTCGACGGAACGGCAACCGGTAAGGTCGTCGTAGGTGGTCATAAAGGCTTTACCTATGTGCTCGTTCGGGCAGCGGCGAAGAACGCGTCGCTCACCTTGCCGTGGACCGGAGCACGCTATACCATCCCTCATGACACCATCGTCTTGGATACCACCACCATCCGCTTCCCCAACGTGCATCTGGTCGATGAGGAAGGCAACAAAGTGGATCTGGACGGTGCCATCTACCACGAGCAGTTCCGTAATTTCGCCCTCGACCTGCATGTTGATGCCCATAAGGCACTCGTCTTCGATAAGGAAGATGCAGGGGAGATGCTCCGCGGACATGTCTATGCCGACGGACATGTGGAGGTGTTCGGCGAAGAGAAAGATCTGGCAGTCATCGCCGATGCCGTCACTACCCGTAACTCGCGGTTCCGGCTCTCCATCGATAATGTCGCTACCGCCAATGAATCGAACTTCATCCATTTTGTTCACCATGAGACCCAAGCCGACTCCGTGCCCGAGACCGATCTCGATAATATCGACCATGCACCGGTGACCTCTAAGATCAAGACTTTCGACCGCCTTGGCCGTTGTATGCTGCAACTCGGTATCGAGGTCAACCCGCAACTGCAGTTCCAACTCGTGCTCGGGGAGCGCAACGGCGATATGATCCAGGCGCAAGGAAACGGTGCGCTCAAACTCCTCTACGACACGGAGACGGGCGACGTCAAACTGCTCGGTACCTACGATATCGAACGGGGTACGATGTCGTACACCGTCGCCAATGCCATCCATAAGGAGTTCACGGTGGGCGAAGGATCGTCGATCATCTTCTCCGGTAACCCCAATAACCCGCAACTGAACGTCACCGCCAAGTACCGCGTCACTGCGAACCTCAAGGACCTCTTCGGCGAAGAAGTGAACCAACTGGCAACCTCCCGAACCAACATACCGGTGCTCACCTGTATGCATATGACGGGATACCTCAATAACCCGACCCTCAGCTTCTCGCTCGAGTTCCCCAGTTCGGATCAGGCTATCCAGCAGCAGGTGCGCCAGGTCATCAACACCGACGAGATGCTCATGCGTCAGGTGATCTACCTCCTCGTCTTCGGCCGGTTCTATACGCCCGAATATATCGCGAACGCCGAGCAGACCACACTCAACTCCACCTATTCGCTGCTCTCGTCCACCGTCACCAGCCAGATCAACGCGTGGTTATCTAAGTTGACGAACATGCTCACCCTCGGTGTGGCGATCCGTACTGAAGGAGAAGGACAACAGGCGTCGCAAGAGTACGAGGCGCAGTTCCAACTGCAACCCGTCGACCGTCTGGTTATCAACGGTAACTTCGGTTACCGCTATAACGATGTGTCCAACCAGCCTTTCTTCGGTGACCTTGATGTCGAACTGCTGCTCACCGAGGACGGACAATGGCGACTCAAAGGCTATACCCATACCGTCGATAAATACTCCTTGCGACAGGCTTCCACCATCCAAGGAGTCGGTTTCATGTGGAAAAAAGACTTCAACTGGCCGTCAGTCAAGCGCCGTGACAGCAAATAACCACTTTCTCTGTACGCGCGCACGCGCTCGTTCCTTATAATTATAAATAATAAAGAGCGCACGACAGCGCCGAACCCGCTTTTTGCCCTTTTTGCCTAAAAATGCCTAAAATGGCCTAAAAATGCCTAAAAAATTTCCCTATTGATTTTCAGCACTTTAGGCAACAAAATGCATATAGGGGTGCATTTTTTTTGAAAAATATTTGGTCATGTCAAAAAAAAGCAGTACCTTTGCACTCGCTTTTGAGAAACAAGTGTGTTTCGATTTTCTACCGGAGGCCCGGACATTAAAATTCAGATTCACCTACGTGGACCTAATTTTTTTGCGCCAAACCGAAGGATAGACGAAGCGAATTGAAAGATTGATACAATTAGTGTAGTACAAGAACGAATATTGAGTGCATCGACCATACATGGTCGATCATTCGCGAAGTTCCCAAACAATTCTACACTTTAATAAATCGGTTATTCTGAGCTATCTTATAAATTTCTTTTACAACGAAGAGTTTGATCCTGGCTCAGGATGAACGCTAGCGACAGGCCTAACACATGCAAGTCGAGGGGCAGCGCGGGAGAAGCTTGCTTTTCCTGGCGGCGACCGGCGCACGGGTGCGTAACAGGTGTGCAATCTGTCCTATACCGGGGCATAGCCCAGCGAAAGTTGGATTAATTCTCCATGTGAGCGAGTGCCGCATGACACACGCTTGAAACGTAAGGGTATAGGGTGAGCACGCTTCTGATTAGATAGTTGGTGGGGTAACGGCTCACCAAGTCGACGATCAGTAGGGGTTCTGAGAGGAAGGTCCCCCACATTGGAACTGAGACACGGTCCAAACTCCTACGGGAGGCAGCAGTGAGGAATATTGGTCAATGGGCGAGAGCCTGAACCAGCCAAGTAGCGTGCAGGATGACGGCCCTATGGGTTGTAAACTGCTTTTATACGGGGATAAAGTGAGGGACGTGTCCCTTTTTGTAGGTACCGTATGAATAAGGACCGGCTAATTCCGTGCCAGCAGCCGCGGTAATACGGAAGGTCCGGGCGTTATCCGGATTTATTGGGTTTAAAGGGAGCGCAGGCCGAAGGTTAAGCGTGACGTGAAATGTAGCCGCTCAACGGCTGAACTGCGTCGCGAACTGGCTTTCTTGAGTGAGTTCGATGTAGGCGGAATTCGTGGTGTAGCGGTGAAATGCTTAGATATCACGAAGAACTCCGATTGCGAAGGCAGCCTACAAGGCCTTTACTGACGCTAAAGCTCGAAGGTGCGGGTATCGAACAGGATTAGATACCCTGGTAGTCCGCACGGTAAACGATGGATGCCCGCTGTCGGCGATACAATGTCGGCGGCCAAGCGAAAGCGTTAAGCATCCCACCTGGGGAGTACGCCGGCAACGGTGAAACTCA
>JAFSMP010000010.1 GCA_017447875.1 Paludibacteraceae bacterium
CATCGCAGTAGTCGGTGTAGCACTGGCGAGCTGCAACGTGACACGGACGGTGACAACCAGTTCGGAGTACTTCCAGAAAGGCGACACCACCGTAGTCATCCAGACCAAGACCATCGAATCGTATGATGGCACGAAGAAACTCTAAGTTTAACCCTTTAAACCTTAACGAAAATGGCAAAAGTTGAATGGAGTGCCGGTATCGACTCCGTATCCGGCGCACTCTCAAAACCGAGCAAGAGCGGTCAACACTCTTGTACCAAAATGCTCCTCGGTACGCACCGTGTAGCAGCCACCCAGTCCAGCGACTGCAACCGCCTGTACCTGCGTAAGAAAACCAAACGCTCCACTCCGGTGACGGAGAACGAGATCGGCGCACGCGCTCGCTTCACAGCCGTTCGCGCAGCGGTAAAAGCCCGCAGTAAGAACCTGAGCACGATCTCTGCCGATCAGGCAGCCTTCGAGGCACAGAAGAACCTTGCCGACGGCAAGACCACCTTCAACGCTTACCTCTGGCAAGTCTGCGGCGAAGAGTACGATGCGCAGCATTAACTCTTTAACGAAAAAAGCGTCTTCGGGCGCTTTTTTCTATTTTTTCTTGCATATATGAAAAAAAAGCAGTACCTTTGCGGTCGCAAAGGTTTTTTATACGAACTATGAAATTATCGGAGATAAAAAATGCAATCGGAGCGATCGCCACGGTGACCGGCGGTGACGACCTGGATATACGGCATCTGCTCATAGACAGCCGTTTGTTGGGCAATGAACCGGAGAAGACCTTGTTCTTCGCCCTCAAGACCGACAAGAACGATGGTGCCAACTATATCCCCGAACTCCAATCCAAAGGAGTGCAGGCATTTGTGACCGGCGACGCGTTGGCCGCTTTACAGGCACTTGCTGCCTACGTGCGCTCACAATTCACCGGTACGGTCATCGGTATCACGGGTTCGAATGGTAAGACCGTCGTCAAGGAATGGCTCTACCAGCTCCTCAAAGAGGACTACACCATCGTGCGTAGCCCCAAGTCTTACAACTCCCAGATCGGTGTGCCTCTCTCTGTATGGCAATTGGCAGATAGTCAAGCGCAACTGGCGATTTTTGAGGCCGGTATCTCGCAACCCGGTGAGATGGAGAAACTGGAGCGGATCATTCGCCCGACCATCGGTGTGATCACTTATATCGGGCACGAGCACGACGAGAACTTCGAGTCGCTGGACCGGAAACGCGCGGAGAAGAACAAACTCTTCGTCCACTCTACTACCGTCATCGAAGATCCGACCCACCAGAACGTACGCACCTGTGCAGCCGTTATGCGGGCACTCGGCTATGACGAAGAGACTATCGCCAGCCGAATCCTTCAGCAGACCCACGAGACCGTTCTTAAGGTCAACCTCTCGGCACTCGTGGATAACGTGCGTTATTTCCGTTCGAAACTGAAACCCACCACCAAACTGACCTGCATGGTCAAGGCCTTTGCGTACGGAGCGGGTAGTGTGGAAGTAAGCAAGGCGCTCCAGGCTTCGGGACTCGTCGACTACCTGGCGGTGGCCGTTGCGGATGAAGGAGTGGAACTGCGTCGCGCAGGAATAACCCTTCCTATCATCATCATGGATCCCGAAGTAGCGGCGATGGATCTGATTCTCGAGAACAACCTCGAACCGAACGTCTATAGCCACCAATCGCTCAAGACCGTCATTGCTGCCGCACAAGCCAAAGGACTCGAATATGTGCCGATCCATATCAAGATCGACTCAGGCATGCACCGACTTGGTTTTTACAAGGAAGATATGCCTTGGCTCATCGACCGTCTGACCCACCAGAAAGCGGTGCGCGTAGCCTCTGTCTTCTCGCATCTCGCTGGTTCCGACGAAGCCCAGTTCGACGACTTCACCCTCTCGCAGATCAAGTACTTCGACTCCTGTGCCGAGGAACTGAAAGCCGGTCTACACGCCGCAGGGATGTCTGGCTCCGGAGCCTCTCCGGCGATCATCAAGCATATATGCAATAGTGCAGGAATTGAGAGATTTGCTGAGTATCAATTCGATATGTGCCGACTCGGTATCGGTCTCTACGGGTTCTCGTTCGCAGGCGCAAAACTGCGTAACGTATGCACGCTGGAAACCACGATCCTCTCCGTCAAAACCGTCAAGGCGGGCGAGACGATCGGATACGGACGGCATACCACCCTCACCGAAGACCGCACGATCGCTGTCATTCCTATCGGTTATGCAGACGGTTTTGACCGGCGTTTCTCCAACTACGGAGGTTCGGTATATGTGCGCGGCAAACGTTGTCCGGTGGTGGGCAATGTATGCATGGACCAGGCGATGGTCGATGTCACAGGCACCGATGCCCGACCCGGCGATGTCGTCGAAGTGTTCGGCGAACATATGCCGCTTGAGGAACTTGCCGACAAACTCGGAACGATCACCTATGAAATACTAACCTCCGTCTCCCGCCGTGTCCAACGTATCTATTTCTACGAATAAACTGACGATCGGCTATCGGGTACAAAATACCGACTACAAAGTCCAGACCGATCTCACTTTCTCGCTCAATGCCGGCGAGATGGTCTGCATGCTCGGACCGAACGGCTGCGGCAAATCGACCCTCTTACGCACCCTCGCAGGTCTTCAACCCGCCCTCAGCGGCGAATATAGTCTTACAGGCGAAGCCGGTCCTACAGCACAGCGGTCCAAAGACATCGCTCTCGTTTTAACGGAGCGACTGTCTTTAGAAAACACGACCGTCCATGACGTCGTGGCGATGGGTCGCTACCCGTACACCTCGTTCCTTGGCGGCTTGACCGACAACGATGAGACTATCATCGCTGAGGCTTTACAGCAAGTCGGTTTCGAGAGTCTGTCAGTGGAACGGTCTTTTTTCAACGCACACTCTGACGGCGAGAAACAACGTATCCTCATTGCCAAAGCCCTTGCTCAGCAGACACCTATTATCCTCCTCGATGAACCGACCGCCCATCTTGACTTGCCGCATAGAATCCTCATCCTCCGCCTTCTTCGTAACTTAGCCCACGACCAAGGCAAAACCATCCTCATCTCAACCCACGAACTCGACCTTGCCCTCGCCCTCAGCGATCGCATCCTCCTCATGACTCCCTCTCGCGGCATCCAACTCGACACTGCCGACAACCTAAAAAAAGCAAACGCTTTCACGTCTGCTTTCTCAATGGACATCTTCAACCCGCTGGGCATAGAATAGAGTAGGCTTGCCGGCAACACGACAGCCGATCACATAAGCTGTACCACCATCCCGGAGGTGCAGTTTTTTCTTTAAGGCTTCAGGAGTCAGCGGATAATTACGCGTCAACACATTCGCCCGCTCACCCCTAACCGCTAACCGCTCACCGTTAATTCGCCATACGCGTCCGGGGAAATCCGCTACCAACTCTTCCGAACAATATAAATGCGTATTGACGTCCAATTTGTGAAGACCGAAACGCTCTGCTACCAACTTATACGCACCTGCTTTTAATATCGCCGCATTCGGCTCATATAGGAAAAGCATGTGCTTTTCCTGACCGTCCTTCGGACTGTTAGACCGCTCCGCTGTAAGACCGTTACACTGTAGGACCGCTTCGCTGTTAGATTCCTCCTCGCGAGTGAAGGTGAAAGCTTGGTCCTTTTTATCAAGGTCGATAGCGGTAATTTGCCCCGTACCTCCACTTAGCAGCAACAGTTCTTTGACTTCATTCTTGATGGCGACCACATAAATGTCCCATGTGACTGAAGACAAGGCATTGACTGCTTGCGTCAAGTCCAGCATGGGAGAGAGTTTAATCAGTATCCGTTTTCCGTGACCCAAAAGAGTAGGCAACAACTCTACCACATTGGGTGTGCAATCTTCGAGACGAAAGACCTTGCCTCCATGACTATCTCGCCTTGCTGGATCGAGGAAAATTAAATCGTACTGCCCTGCTGAGGCTAAGAACTCTTCGGCTGTAGAGTTATTAATTTTGAATTTTGAATTGGAAGTTATGCTCCGCTATGCGACATAATTCCGCGTTCTGCTCTACATAATCTATCGAAGAAAAAGAATCGCTCAGAAAGTAGGTGTCTACTCCATACCCACCTGTGAGGTCAACCATCTTTTCTCCGCTCACAAGGCTTGCTTTGAAGCGTGCAGCCAATTCCGACGAGCATTGCTCACAACTGAGGCGAATGGGATACCACCAATCCTCTATTGCGGCAAAGGAGGGCAACTTATCCGCTGTCCGTTCACGACCTTCGACTTGCTGGAGAAACCACCGCCATTCGTCGTCCGTCAAGTGCTTGTATTTATTTCGCTGGAGCGCTAAGTCAAGGCTATTTACCATTTTTTCATTTACCATTTGGTCATTTGACTCAATTTTGCTCCGTGGTAATAAAATGAAAGAATTTCTTCGTATGGATGTCCTTCCGACGCCATGACGGCTGCACCGATCTGGCAAAGCCCTGCGCCATGACCCCAGCCGTGGCCGGAGAGGGTAAAAGTTTGGCGCTCCGCGCTTGTTTGAAGGTTTGAAGGTTTGATAGTTGTTTTTTTTACTTCAAACCATGAACTATAAAGACAACTCTTGCTGAGCCAAAGACGAATCTTTAATTCTTTGCCGATGATCTCTGTGTGCTTGGTTCCCACGATCTTGAGACTATCGATTCGTCCTGATGCACCGCGATGCAGAGGAATAAGGTCGATAATTTCACCAAAATCTATTCCTGATTTAGTGCGTACTATCTCGCTGAGTTCTTCGGCGGTGTAGGTCACCTTCCAATCCCGGAAGTCTTTGGTCTCCTGATCGTAGTCGTTAAGAATAGAAGTGAGACGTGAGACCGCTTTGCTGTGAGAAGTGAGATCGCAATAATCGCACTTTACCGACTGAATATAGGGCACGTCGATATCTTCCCAGCAGGTGCGCCAGATCTCGGTGCGTCCGCCGCAACACTTGTAGTACCGGCAGTCACATATTTCTATTTTCTCATTTTCACATTTCCCTATTTTCTCATTTATGAGAACTTGGCCTGCGGTTGCACGGACGGCTTCTACTGCCCGTTCATTCATTCTGCGCAGGCCCTCATACCGCTGACAGTGGTCATCGGCACAGACATCATACCCCTCATGGTTGGGTTTTTGCATCGCACGAATGGCCCAACTGCGACTAATCACCGCGTGTGCCTTCAGCAGTTCCATCGGGCTGTTGGCGTTCATCTCAGACGAGATGACCGAACAGAGATAATCTTCGAGATCAATCGTGTTGATGGCGGTTTGCGTACCATCCGCATTGTCACGAATCTCGAGAGAACCGGCGAACTCTTGGTCTTCATGGCGATCCCAGTGAAAACCAATACCTATCCGCACGTTCTTTAGCACGAACGTGTTCTCCTTCTGTTCAAACTCGATATGAGGCGCAGTAAGAATACCTACTTTAATCTGGCGAGTAACTCCCATGTACGCAGACGATCTTTGTACCAGTTATTGCGGTTCATGGCGACGATGTCGCAGTTGGCGTCGGAGTTATCTTCCCATCGTCGGCAGTTATACACCACGTCGTAGATGCGTCCGATCGGGTAGTCCCGACTAATCCGCAAACCAACCGCATAGTCCTCACCGTACTTCGTCGTCGGGTAGTTGATCGTGCGCAGCAGCGGCACATAGAACCCACGCGGAGCACCGAGTCCGTTGATTCGGAGCGCATTGTTACGCCCGTTATCGTCCGTCCACTCTCTATGATCGATCACACCAGGAGGAAGAATCTCACCCGACATATTGGTCAACTGATACGTGCCGATCACCATGCCGTAGTTACCGCTCTCAAACGCATCAATGAATTTTTGCACAGTCGTCTCGTCAAAGTAGGTATCGTCGCTGTCCAACTGAATCGCGTATTTACCGCAACGCGGATCATGAATCGCCACATTCCAGTTACCACCTATCGCGTGCCAGGTGGGGTCTTGCGCAATATAAACGAGGTTTGATGTTGTTTGATGTTGTTTGAGGTCGTTTGATATGGTTTGAATGATTTCCGCTGTGCCGTCCGTCGAGTTGTCATCTACGACGATGACATTGAACGAGTAGGGTGCTCTTACTTTCTGGTTCAGCGCACTATGTACCGCGTCCGCGATCGTCCGTGCACGGTTCTTACAAGGAATAATCACGCTCGCTGTCACCGGATAGTCCTCTGCTTGCGGCAACTCCTTATATTCACCCGGCTTCAGGTATGCACCCATTCGCTTCAAGTGCGCCGTGACGCATTGTTCCATCTCGATCTGTACCTGCCGATTTCGCGGATCGACATAGTCGAACAGTTTCTCACCGGACTTGCGGGTATCCGTCTCTACCTCATAGTACAAATATTCCGGAATATGCTCTAATTTCTCTGCCCGCAGACGAAGATCATACAATCCTGCAAACTCGTACTCCGTGTCCATCTGAGCAACTATCGCTTTTAATTTTTCCGTGTCCCAAAGCATCACTGCTCCGAAGTCAAAATCATCCCGCAATGCACCTATCTGATAGTCGATCACCGGCGCTTGCGTAACGGTGTCGCCTATCTTGGCAAAATGGTCCGCATACACCATCGTGGCACCGGACATCTCCAGCACTTGAATCATTCGTTCTTGTCCCAGATACACCCATTTGATCTCGGGTTTGAGACAGATCATCGTGTATTTCTCTTCACTCTTTGCTGCGATCTCTTTAATCGCCTTCGTGCCGCACACGCGACCCGGTAAATAAAATGTGGATATCATTCTGTTGTCGGAATTATTGCATCTTTATGGTATTCTTTGAGGCCCTCGATAGGATCTTTTAAGATGGTGCCCATCGGAACTCCTTCGGCCTTCATGGCTTCTTCGAGGATGGGTTTGTAGTAGTAAGCAATAGAGCCTACGAAACCGATCGGCGCGGTGGCTTTGTACTGCACCAAGTTTCTCCGCACGAACTGCACGAAATGGTCATACACGAGGGCATGGATCCGCGGGTCGTCCATATGGTCCGCGCAGAAAAGGGACAGACGTGCCAGGAATCGGTTCGGGAAGGGTTGCCGGTACACTTTCTCGATGATATCTGCCATCGAGGTCTCTTGCTCGCGGAAGAACGTCTCTTTCAGATCATCGCCCAACTGATTCTTAAGCAGGTCGCCTACGAGTCGTTTACCGAGCACCGCGGCCGAACCCTCATCGCCTAAGATGTAACCCAACGACGGTACACACCAATCGATCGCTTCTCCGTTATAGAAACAACTGCCGGAACCCGTGCCTAAGATACAAGCCACACCTGCGTTATGCCCCAGCAAACCCCTTGCGGCTCCTAACATATCGCTCTCTACACTCACCTCGGCTTTCTTAAACACCCCTTCCAGTGCCTTTTTAACATACCCTTTCTTCTCCGGTGTACAGCCCGCACCATAGAAGAAGACATGCGTCAGCGTGCCTGCCCAAAGGAGCGGAGCGATCTGCGGCAAGAGTTGGTTACAGATGCTGTTCCGCATCGCGTCTGAAGTCTGAAAAAGCGGGTTGATCCCATCGGTGAAGACATCCGAACACTGACCGCTCGCGGTCACTAAACACCAATGCACTTTCGTGCTTCCACTGTCGGCGATTAATACCATAATGACAAATCAAAAATTAAAAATTACGAATTATGGGTGCAAAGGTACAAAAAAATAAGCAAATAAACAAAATAATCCGCTAAAAAATTTGCATATATGCAATTTTTGTAGTAATTTTGCACGCAAAATGGTTTTGAGATGAAAAGAAAAGTGTGGATAGGGCTGTTTCTGCTGATAGGATGGCAGATGGCGATAGCGGCAACGAACGTGACATACACGGCCGATGAGACCACGATCTTCCGCAATCCCGAACGAGGGTTTACGGAGGAGTTGGGCGGTGAGACGATGCTCAAGGACAGCCAGCCCTGCGTGGTGAAACCCGACTCGGATTGGTTCTTCTCGGAGACAGGCGATCGCGAGAGTCAGACGCTGGTCGTGCTGGTCTATTACCTGGGTAACTACAAGACCAAAGACTTGTCGGAGAAGATATTGAAGGGTTTTGATGACGACATGGCGATCTTACGCAAGAAGGGGTTCAAATGCGTGTTGCGTTTCGCGTATGATTGGAACAGCAAGAATGATGCTGCGCTCAGTTATGCGAAGAAACATATCGCGAGTCTCAAACCGTACCTGGCGAAGAACGCAGATGTGATCTATGTGTTAGAGACGGGTTTTGTCGGTCAATGGGGCGAGTGGTACTATAGTTCGCATTTCGGAAACGAGTCCCAGCATATGAACGATAACCGTCGTCAGGTGTTGACGGCGATGTTGGATGCTTGCCCGACGGACCGGTTCCTGTTGGTGCGTTATCCGTTGATCAAAACCGAGTATCTGGGCGATGAATCGGCCTTGACCTCTGAACAGGCGTTCACCGGTACCACCCGTGCACGGATAGGACATCATAACGATGCTTTTCTTAACGAATACGGCAATGACGGAACGTACGGTCGAGACGGCGATGGGCCGGAAGACGATCCGGTGTTAAGGCAGTATATTGCTCAAGAGACCCTCTATGTGCCGAATGGCGGCGAGACCAATGTGGAAGGATCTTCGTTGGCGAAGAAAGTGTACGCACAGGCGGAGTCGGAGATGAGTACCTACCACTGGTCCTTCTGCGGTTCGACTTATGCGGAGGCGGTGACGAAAAAATGGCGGGATAACGGTATCTATGCGAACCTGGACCGCAAGATGGGATACCGCTATGAGTTAGTCTCTGCGTCTCTGCCTCAGACGGTGAAACAAGGCGGACAGACGCAGATAGAGATCCGTATCAAGAATGTCGGCTATGCACCCTTGTATAATGCACGACCGGTGTATGTGGTGCTCAAAAACCAGCAGTCCGTCGTCCGTGTCCCGCTTGTATCAGATCCGCGCAGATGGTTGCCGAACGGTGAGACCACCGTCATCAGCGAGACGGTAACAATCCCGAGTGACGTACCTGTAGGCACTTATGACCTGTACCTCTATATGCCGGATGCTTATGCCTCTATCGCTGACGATCCGCGTTATGCCATCCGCTTTGCGAATGTCGGTACGTGGGATGCCGAGACGGGAATGAACCGCCTGAACGCCGGCATGCAAGTGACGGCTGGAGCAACGGCTATAGAGACGGTAAACAACGTAGAGTCGAACGGACAGAAGATCCTCCGAAACGGACAACTGTATATCCGTAAGGCGGATAAAGTATATACCCTCATGGGACAAGAAGTGAAAAGGTGAAGAGTAGAAATATACTGATCATAGTGTGTGCAGTGCTGCTTGGAGCGAGTTGTGCGAACCGGGGTATCGGTCCGCAAGGAGGACCGCGAGACTCCGTGCCGCCTCAAGCACTCAAGTCCGTGCCGGAGAACGGGGCGTTGGAGTTTCAAGGAAACAAGATAGAGGTGACGTTCAGCGAGTATCTGCAACTGGATAACGTGAGTCAGAATCTCATTATGTCTCCTCCCCAGCAACGTCCGCCTGAAGTCAAAGTGCGCGGCAAGCATCTGCAGATCCATTTTGTGGATTCCTTACGGGACAGTACCACCTATACCCTGGATTTCGGAAATGCCGTCTGTGACTTCACGGAGAAGAATCCCTATCGCAACTATACCTTCGCTTTCTCTACGGGACCGGTGATAGACACCTTGGAGATCCGCGGACGGGTGTATGATGCATGGACCCTCAATCCGCTCAACGGTATCTTCGTCGGTATCCATGATAACCTCGAGGACTCCGCTTTCACGACGCTTCCTTTTGCGCGTATCGGTCGTACGGACTCCGCGGGTGTGTTCCGTATCGGTAACATGCGGGCAGGCACCTATCGTCTGTATGCCGTAGATGATATAAGCCGCGATTATCGTCTCACAGCCGGAGAGTCCTTCGCGTTCGCGGACAGTATGGTTTCTCCGGAAGTACATCCGCATTATCTGACCGACAGCTTGGGTAACGACAGCCTGATCGGTTATGACTATGGTCCTGCCGATCTGCTCTTATGGCTCTCCAAACCCGAGCAGCAGCGTTTATACCTTATGCGTGGCACACGCGAACAGCAACATCTGATCAAGGTCTATTTCTCCTCCTCTCCGGACAGCTTGCCTTCTTTCCGCGCGTTACGTCCTTCGGAGTGGGATTCCACCGCCACCGACTCGGGATGGGTCGACCCGATGCCGTATGTTCATGCCCACTATTCGATGCACCGTGATACGGTGACCTTATGGTTGACGGACAGCATCGCCATCCTGCAAGACTCGATGTTCTTTGAGACCCGTTACCGCCGCACCGACTCGTTGTATCAGTTGGAATGGGCTGTGGATACCATTCGGGCGATATACAGGGCACCGCGTATGTCCGCCAAGGCGCTCAAAGCCAAACGGCATCGGGAGGCGAACCGTAAACTGGAACTCAAATCGAATGCATCCAAGAAATTCGAGATCTACGACACCTTGCGGATCACTTGCACCACACCCCTCATGACCATCGAACGGGACTCGATCCATCTGTTCGAACGCAAAGACACGATCCTCAAACCCATGTCTTTCTCGATCATGCCGTGCGACACCCTACCGATGCAACTGACCTTGCTCGCCTCTCTGGGAGCCGGCAAGCAGTATGAGTTGCAGTTGGATAGTGCTGCGATGCATGACGTCTATGGAGCACCGAGTAAGAAAGAGAAATATGCCATCCAGGTCAAGACGCCCGAAGACTATTCGACCTTGCTGGTGAAGATCACTCCCTTCCGCTCCGACGCACGTATCCAAGTGCTGGATGCCAAAGACAAGGTGTTGCGGGAGTTACCGGCCAAACCCGAAGGAGCGCTCTTCCGTTACCTCAAACCGGACGGATATTATCTGAAACTCTATATTGATTCCAACGGGGATGGAAAATGGACTCCGGGTAACTGGGAAGAACATCGTCAACCCGAAACGGTCTATTATTTCCCGGAGAAGATCCAGACGAAGAGTAACTGGGATTTCGAAGAAGAATGGGACTATACAGCCGTCGAGCAGACGGCCGCCAAGCCCGAAGAACTAATCAAGGCTTCCTCCAAGAAATGATGCCGTAGATGCAGTTGGCGCACCAGATCGTGTACTGCGTCACCATGAACCAATCACCAGCACGAATCCATAAGATCACACTTAAGATATCCACGGCGAGCCAGATGAACCAGTGCTCGCGATACACGAGAATCATCAGTACCTGCGCCACAAGTGCAGGTACTGTCGTGAAGGCATCTAAATACGGCTGGGTATCATCGGTGTATGCAGCGAGTCCCCATCCGACGAGCCATGAACCGAGTAGAGTCGTAACGATGATCAGCGCTATCACGGAAGGCTGCAAGCTGCGCGTCTCTACTTTCCACTTTCCACTTTCCACTTTCAACCGTTTACGCCATGCGTAAACTCCGTACACCATCGTGCCGAAATAATAGGCATTGATGGCTATCTCGCCGTAGAAACGCTGGGTGTAGCAGAGCCAAGTGTAGGTCAACACCTGCGCAAAACCGAAGGCGAAAGTGAGGATATTGCGTCGCGAAGCCAGCACGACGGAGCAGATCCCCAGACAGCAACTAATCAGCGATAACGCACTCATCGTTCGTTAGGCATCTGCAAGGTATAGAGTACCGCCTCTAACTGCCGCATGGCATTACGTTTCTTCTGTCCGGCTGCGAAGAGGAAAGCTTCGGCCGTCACTATCCGTCCGTTGACTTGGTCAAGTCGCGTGAGACTCACGAACGGTCCACCCATCGCTTCGCCATCCAGGATCTTCCATAAGCCGCGGGTCTCGATAGCATAGAATCCACCTACAGTGTCCCGCAGTGCCGGCACGGAATGACTTACCGGCGGGAAATGTTTGTACTCCGTTCCCATATGACTGCCTTCCACCTGAGCGCTTACGATCTGACCCAGTACCGCATTACGCATGGCGATAATGGATTCGTTGCTGAACTGCTCTTGCGCCGTATACGGATAACTGTACACAACGATATCCTTGCGCATCGGGCCTTTGTTATTGCAACACCAGAGGACATCTACTGAGTCACCGTTCACCGCTAAACGCTCCGCTTTCACTGTGACGAAATCTTCCGGGATAAGCAGGTCGTATCCTTGTTTATTCAGGTATGCGCGTGCGTCCTTATTCGTATTCGCGCGATAGAAACGGATCTGACGAGCCAGCTCTTCGCGAACGAACCATGTACGGATATTCTCTCCGTTCTCCGTCCACCATGCCGCAAACTGCTCCTCATCGTGAGCCTGAATACGAATCATTGCCTGAGGCGTGGACCATACATCACGGCTCTTCTTCGCTTGAACCTGCGTGTATTTGTGTCCGTCAATGTCAATCAGCAGGATATTCCGTGTCGATTTGAGAAAATCATCGAACTGGGTCGTGGGCACAAAAGTCACGGTGAAAGTTGCCTCCATCTGAGGCAGACCGTACATGTCGGCGCCCATCGTGGCACATACAGGATCTTTCACTGCGGCATTACCTACCACCAGACATTCGTAGATCGAACCGGTCGCGGAAGTAAGCAATCGCTCACTCTTACCACAACTCATCATTACCAGCGCTGTCAGCGCGAAAAATAGGATTCTTTTCATACTCAAAAACTGTTTGCGACTGCAAAAGTACAAAAAAAACATCATATATGCAAAAAAAAACAGTAAAAATTTGCGTATTTCAAAAAAAATGCTTAACTTTGCAGCCGAAATTTGAAAAAATAACCTAAATACAGTTTAAAGCCATGACGCAATTCACGGATTTTATTTTTCTGACGGACGAGATCGAGGGGTTTAAGCAATGTCGTGAGACGCGCTCCGAGTCATCCACTACTGCTCTTTTATGTACCAAGGGTTACATAGATGTCTTTTACCGTGATGAGATGATTCGCATCGAGAAGAATCAGTTGTTCGTCCGTGTGCCGAATGCGACCAAACTGGGCCCGTATGAGATATCGGAGGACTTCCAGTTTAAGATGCTCTCTATTCCGATGTCTCTTTTTGAGGAGTTGATGTATGACCAGATGCGCGTGGAGCCGTACTGGTGGCAAAAGTTGGAGTTCCTTAAGAAGCATCCTATCTTCCAGTTAAGCAGGGAGTCTATCGAGTATTATAATGTCTATTTCCATCTGCTGGAGTTGCAGTTGAAGGACCGGCCGAGCGATTATCGTTTGCATATCATGAAACTGATTGCACGAGGTGCAACCATGGAGCTGCTCAATTATATGGACAAGGTAGTAACCTTCGATGAATCCGGTGTGGTTCGTGCGTCGGTGAATACGAGCGATTATACCTTCAATACCTTCATGCAGTTGCTGCGCCAGTACCCGCATGCGCGTGAGGTACAATGGTACGCCGAGCGGCTGAGGATAACTCCCAAATATCTGTCGGAGATTTGCAAAGAGCGCAGTGGTAAATCGGCTAGTCAATGGATCGCCGAGATCACTGTGGCGGAGCTCAAAGAATATCTGCGTAATACCACGATGCCTATCCATGAGATAGCCCGGGTAATGGAGTTCCCCAATGCCAGCTTCTTCTGCCAATACACCAAGAAGCATACAGGCCTTACTCCGAATCACTATCGCAAAGCGAAGAAAGCATAAAAAAAGCGTCCGGTCGGACGCTTTCTTTTTACCAGGCAAATAGCGGATATCGGTTCATCTCCCGATTCACCTCGGCTCGTACAGAAGCGATGACCGCTTCGCTGGTAGGCTCTTGCAGCACACGGTCGATCAGTTCTACAATCCAGCCCATCTTGTCTTCTTTCAGCCCGCGCGTGGTGATAGCCGGCGTACCGAAACGCAGACCGCTCGTCTGGAAAGCGGAACGGCTGTCAAACGGAACCATATTCTTATTGGTCGTGATGTCAGCAGATACCAATGCCTGCTCGGCTACCTTACCGGTCAAGTCCGGATATTTGGTGCGCAGGTCAATCAGCATCGAGTGGTTGTCCGTACCGCCGGAGATCACCTTGTATCCCTTATCCATGAACGCTTGCGCCATAACCGCTGCATTCTTTTTCACTTGCTGTTGATATACCTTGAAATCGTCCGTCAATGCCTCCCCAAAAGCGACTGCTTTGGCTGCAATCACGTGCTCCAGCGGACCACCTTGTGTGCCCGGGAAGACCGCAGAGTCGAGTAGGGCACTCATCTTCTTGATCTCTCCCTTAGGAGTGGTTTTGCCCCACGGATTATCAAAATCCTTACCCATCAGGATGACACCTCCACGCGGACCACGCAAGGTCTTATGCGTCGTGCTCGTTACGATGTGGGCATACTTAAGCGGGTTATCCAACAAACCTGCTGCAATCAGACCTGCAGGGTGCGCCATGTCCACCATGAAGATCGCTCCTGTCTCATCCGCTACGCGTCGGATACGGGCATAATCCCATTCCCGACTATAAGCACTCGCACCTGCGATAATCAGTTTCGGCTTATGCGTACGCGCTTTCAACTCCAGGTCATCGTAGTCCACACGACCCGTCTCTTCCTTCAGATCATATCCTATCGCATTGAACATCAGACCGCTGAAGTTAACGGCAGAACCGTGACTCAAGTGACCTCCGTGACTCAGATTCAGTCCCATAAACGTATCACCCGCCTTGAGACAAGCCATAAACACCGCCATGTTTGCCTGTGCTCCACTATGCGGCTGGACGTTCACATACTCCGCGTTATAGAGTTGTTTGAGCCGGTCACGCGCTATATTCTCTGCGATATCCACTACCTCGCATCCTCCGTAGTAACGGTGACCCGGGTAACCCTCTGCGTACTTGTTGGTCAGTACACTTCCCATCGCTTCCATCACTTGGTCACTCACGAAGTTCTCACTCGCAATCAACTCAATACCTTTCATCTGACGTTCCCGCTCTCGCTGAATGACGTCAAAAATCGCTAAGTCTCTATTCATTAGACATCAATTTTTTAAAATTTGGCACAAAGGTACAAAAAAATTTGCACATGTCAAAATATTTTTGTAATTTTGCACGATTTTTTGATAAACTGTTGCTTTATGGCATTAAAAGAGAATATACAAACATTGTTGGCGCAGGTGGATCAGATGAAGGCGACGAGTGCCGAGGAGTTGGAATCGCTGCGTATCAAGTACCTGAGTAAGAAAGGCGAGATCACGACGCTCTTCAATGAGTTCCGTACCGTACCAAACGATCAGAAACGGGAGTTGGGACAGATGCTGAACCAGCTTCGTC
The DNA here is from genome assembly GCA_017447875.1 of Paludibacteraceae bacterium. Classification (GTDB taxonomy): domain Bacteria; phylum Bacteroidota; class Bacteroidia; order Bacteroidales; family Paludibacteraceae; genus Colicola. The sequence goes on from JAFSMP010000010.1 coordinate 15,233, forward strand.
AGCAGACGGAGACCCGTATTAACGAACTCAAAGAGCAGTTCGAGGCGAAGAAAGCCGAGGCGGAGCGTTTGGACTTGACCCGTACGCCTGATCCGATCGCATTGGGTACACGTCACCCGCTGTCATTGGTGCGCGAAGAGATAGAGGATATCTTCTCCCGTATCGGTTTTACCATTGCGCAGGGACCCGAAGTGGAGGACGACAAACATGTTTACGGCATGTTGAACTTCGCACCGGAGCACCCGGCACGCGATATGCAGGATACTTTCTTCGTAGAGAAAGAGATCGGTGTGCAAAAACCGACGGATATACTGCTTCGTTCGCATACTTCGTCCGTGCAGACGCGCGTCATGACCAGCCAAAAACCGCCGATCCGTGTGCTCTGCCCGGGACGTGTTTACCGGAATGAAGCGATTTCTGCCCGTGCGCACTGTTTCTTCCATCAGGTAGAGGGTTTGTATATCGATAAGAATGTATCGTTTGCAGACCTGCGTGAGGCACTGCTGTATTTCAGCAAGGAGATGTTCGGCCCGGAGACGAAGATTCGTCTGAGACCATCGTATTTCCCCTTCACGGAGCCGAGTGCCGAGATGGATATCAGTTGTAACATCTGCGGCGGCACGGGTTGCTCGTTCTGCAAAGGCACCGGTTGGGTAGAGATTCTCGGCTGCGGCATGGTGGATCCGAACGTACTGGAGGCCTGCGGTATTGACAGCAAAGAGTATAGCGGATATGCCTTCGGTATGGGCGTGGAGCGTATCACCAACCTCAAATATCGCGTTAAAGACCTGCGTCTGTTCTCCGAGAACGACGTCCGCTTCTTACGCCAATTTGAGGCCTGCTGATAATTTTTTTGCGAAAATCCTTGCATATATCAAAAAAAAGCAGTACCTTTGCACCCGATTTTGCGTCTATGAGCGAGCAGAACCACTATATCATCGACTTGAGGCGTTTGCCGATAGGCACGCATGAGTTTGATATTCAGTTAGATGACGCGTTCTTCGAGGGCTTGGAGAAGTCCGAGATACTGCGCGGAAGGATAGGTTGCAAAGCGACGCTAAATCTCCGGGAGGAGGACTATCAGCTCACTATTGCGGTTCATGGAACTGTATTTGTTGTGTGCGATAGATGCCTCGATCCCATGCCCCTTGAAATAGAAGCTAATGATGAATTGATGAATGATGAGCCGAAGGCTCCTAATGATGAAATCGATTTATCCTGGCTCGCCTATGAAATAGTAAGTATCAATATTCCGATCGTTCACTGTCACCAAGCGGGTGAGTGCAACAAGCAGATGGAACTTCTCCTCCATGATCACCTATGTGACGAACCGGAACCCGAAGATAAAGTTTAAAGTAGAAAGTTTAAAGTTTAAAGAAGTAAAATATTATGGCACATCCTAAAAGAAGACAAAGCCACACCAGACAAGCGAAACGTCGTACGCATGACGTAGTGAAAGCTCCGACTTTGGCAACATGCCCGAACTGTGGCGCACTGCACATCTACCACACTGTTTGCCCGTCTTGCGGTTACTATCGTGGTAAATTGGCAATTGAGCAAGCTGAAGCCTGAGAAAGGTGAATGGTGAAAAGTGAAAGGTGAAAGGTGTTTATACTCCTTTTGCCTTTTCACCTTATATTTAATTAACGCGCGTACGTGAGTACGTATGTGACTCGGGAGAGTCAAAATTGAAAATTGAAAATTGAAATTTATGTTTGGTAACAATTCCAACAATGAAGGAGAACGCAGACCCCGTCCGCGTTTCCACAGAGAAAGTGAGCCGGTATCGGCTCGTCCCAGATTCCGTCGCGAGGACGGAGAGAGTAGACCTAGACCGTATGGAGATCGTCCGTTCAATGGTGAGCGTTCGTTCAATGGAGAGCGTCCGAATCGTCCTAACCGTCCGTTTGGTGGTAAACCCAAACGTAACAACAATCTCTATTCGCCCCACAAACAGCAGGTGTATAAAGAGCAACACGAGGACCCGACGAAACCAGTTCGTCTGAATAAGTTCCTCGCGAACGCCGGTATCTGTTCCCGTCGTGAGGCAGATGATTTTATCCAGGCAGGAGTGATTACCGTCAATGGGGTAACCGTCGATAACTTAGGCGTTAAAGTGCTGCCGACAGATGACATCCGTTTTCATGACCAGCCCGTTCGTCGGGAGCGTAAGGTGTATATCCTGCTCAACAAGCCCAAGAACACCGTTACCACTACCGATGACCCGCAAGAGCGTCACACGGTGATCGATATCGTGCGTAATGCTTGTCCGGAGCGTATCTATCCGGTAGGTCGTCTGGACCGTAATACGACCGGTGTGCTGCTGCTCACCAATGACGGTGACCTGGCAGCCAAACTGACCCATCCGAAATTCCACAAGAAGAAGATCTATGCCGTAACGCTTGATAAGGAGTTGGAGGAGATTGATGAAGCCGTACTGCGTAACGGTGTCATCCTGGATGACGAGCGTATTGTACCCGATGCTTTGGAGTTCCCGAAAGCGGACCGCAAACATATCGGTCTTGAGATTCATTCCGGTCAAAATCGCGTCGTACGTCGTATGTTCGAGAAAGTGGGCTATAAGGTAGTGAACCTCGACCGCGTGTCTTTTGCAGGCTTGACCAAGAAGAATGTAGGCCGCGGCAAATGGCGTTTCCTTACGCCTAAAGAGGTGGCATTTCTTCAGATGGGACAGTTCTGAAAACGGAAAACGGAAAAGTGAGACGACTTTATCACTATATATTATTTGCGGTGACGGTAGCGATGGCTGTCGTTTGCGGCATCATGGCTTTCCATGTGAATGTCAATGCCGATATGACGAAGTACCTGCCGGATGACTCGCAGATGAAACGCGGCTTGGAGATCGTCATGTCCGAGTTCGGTTCTTCGGCGCAGATGTCGGGAACGGATGTCCATGTGATGTTCGAAGGCTTACGCCCCAATGAGATACCGGGTATCCGGACATTGTTAGACGGTTATCCTGATGTCAAAGGGGTGTCCTACCGTTATTCGACGGATAGTACCCATACCGTCTTTGATCTGGATGTGCCGAAATCGGTGGATCAGAAAGCCTTAGGCAAGCAGATAAGCAACCGCTTCGGTGGTAACTGCGTGGTGGAGACCAGTCAGGACGGAGCCACACCACCGGTGTCTGTCATGATCTTCGCAGCCGTGCTGATCATGGTCGTGCTTTTCACTATGGCGCAGAGTTGGTTCGAACCGATGATCATCTTAGTGACGGCCTTGTTGGCGATCGTACTGAATATGGGAACGAACGCTTTACTGCCGTCTGTATCCATCACTACGAATTTTATCGGCTCCATACTCCAAGCCGTCCTCTCGCTGGACTACTGTATCGTGATGCTCAACCGCTACCGTCAGGAGCAGGATGAGCATACGGATCGAGCTACCGCAGGTATAGCGGCGAATAATGCCATTAAGAAAGCTGCACCTTCTATCCTCTCGTCGGCGTTGACGACCGTTGTAGGACTGCTCATGCTTTGTTTTATGCGCCTCAAAATAGGTGCAGACATGGGTATCGTGCTTGCTAAAGGTGTCGTTTGTTCGCTCATATGTACCTTCACCGCCATGCCGGCACTGATGTTATTGTTCCGCAAGACCATTAACTTCACCGCCAAGAAAGCTTATGTGCCTTCTACGGACCGTCTGGCGCTCTTTATCTCGCGGCATAAACTGCCTATGGCCATAGGAGCCGTGATCCTTTTCTTCGGTTCCTGGTATTTCAGTCGGCAAACGACGATCTTCTTCTCCGCTGCGGCAGAGTCGAAGATAGAAGAGGTGTTCCCCTCTCCCAATCCGTTTGTGCTGGTCTATGACACGCAGGATGAAGACTCGGTCTATACGCTGGTGGACAGCCTCTTAGCGCAACCCGGTATTGAGTCCGTCATCTCGTATCCGACACTGATGTCACGACCCCTGACTCCGGCCCAGATGGCGAGTCATGTGCATTCGTTACTCACCGATTTCAAGGATATGATGCCCGAGGGAACGACCGTTCCGCCCGAGGCACTCGATATGGTTAATGCGGAAATGGTGCAACTGCTCTATTATATGCAGTCTAAACCGAAAGAGCAGCAGTTGGCTTTCCCCGACATAGCGCGGTTCTTGCATTCGCATGTGGCCTCTAACCCGTTATTCGCTTCCTATCTGGACGAAGATATGAAAAAGCAGATAGCGGATCTGCAGTCGATGTTAGACCTCCCGGCTCCGGAAGAGGAGCCGGCCAAAGAGTCTCAGCATACTCAGATTACTCAGAGTACTCCGAATACTCCGATCATCCCTGAACCTCTTGAAGATACGGTCATCCTCAAACGGGAGACCATAGCGCCTCTGACTTTAGGTCCTTCTCCTCTGATGATCAAAGAGGACTCATTGGCGATACCGGAAATGGAGATAGACAAGATAGCTGTCGTGCCGTTTATCCAACGACTGAACGCGAATCGTACTTCCGCTATCTCTGTGGAGATGTCCAAACTGACCGACACCATGGCGATCCGTTTGCCGATGAGCGTCAAGGAGATGTCGCTGTTTATCGGTTCGACACCCGTGCAGACACAGTTGGTATATGGTTATGCACCGGGTAAGGCAAAGAAACTAAGTCCGCTGCAATATGTGCACCTGTTGGTGGATGACTTGTTCAAGCGTCCCGGTTTGGCAGGAATGGTGTCGGAGGAGCAACGTACCCAACTCGGTCAACGTGCTTACCTCATGGATCTGGCGAACCGTAACGCATCGCTTACTCCCCATGACCTGAATATCCTCATTCGTGCATTCGGCGTTGATGAGTTTGCGGACGATGAACTGATGGCCTTCGCCTATCCGCCGAAGAAAGAGACACCGCAGCTGGCTGTTTCTCCTGCTCAGATGAATACGCAAGAGATCGTGCAGTCGATTACGGATATCCAACGGACACTCCATAGCACGGACACCGCTCGCGTGGCGGCCGTTGAGACACAGATACGCGAACAAGCCAAAGTTCCGGTGCGCAAAGGACCTTCACGCGAAGATTTACAGGCCGAGTTATTCACCGAACTCGTGTTCGGTGGTAAGACCTATACCGCATCCCAAATGGCCTCTAAGTTGGCCCGTCTGATGAAGTTGTCGAACGTCAAGGCAGCGCCGGTCACCACCGCGCAGATGTCCTTGCTCTACGATTATTACGGTTCGGTACATAGCCGCTTCGATACGGTTCACCTGGGCTTTGGTCCTCTGCTGAACTTCCTGTGCGACACGTTCGTTTATGACCCGCGTCTGGCAGATGTGTTGCCGGATTCGGTGCAAGCGCAAGCTACCGATGTCAAGGCGCAGATGCAGGCCGGATTGGGACAGTTACGCAAGCAGGACCACTCCTTACTCGTAGTCCTCTCGTCCTTACCCAAAGAGTCGGAACAGACCTATGCTTTCGTCGATACACTCACTGCATTGGCAGATGCCCGCATGCCCCATGACCATTATTATGTGGGCGAGTCCGTGATGTACGCGGAGATGCGAGGCGGGTTCGATCATGAGATGAACGTAGTGACGCTGCTGACGATCCTTGCGATCTTCATCATTGTCGCGATCACTTTCCGCTCGGTTATCGTGCCGACGATATTGGTGGTGACGGTGATGAGTGCGGTGTTTGTGAACGTCGTTGTGGCCGGCCTTGTTACGGGACAGATGCTCTATCTGGCCTATCTCATCGTGCAAGCCATCCTCATGGGTGCTACCATTGATTACGGTATCCTCTTCGCTAGTTATTATCGGGAGAACCGTAAGACGATGTTGCAGGTCGATGCCGTGTGTGCCGCCTATCGGGGTTCGATACGTACAATCCTGACCTCCGGCCTGATAACAGTCATAGGCCCCGGTGCTATGGCGCTGTTTATCGATGATCTGATGATCAGTAATATTGTCGGCTGTCTGGCGGTAGGAGCCTTTATGGCAATCGTGCTCACACTCACCGTCGTTCCGGCTGTCCTGGTAGCACTCGACAGATGGGTCGTTTATGGAAAGAATAATAGATATAATGGCGAATAAAGAAGAGAAATGGGATTTGACCATCACGCCGAAAGACAAATTGCTGGCGGTGGATTGGAAAGAGATATGGCGGTATCGCGATATGTTTGTGCTGTTTGTGGAGCGTAACTTCCGCACGGCGTACAAGCAGACGATCTTAGGTCCGCTATGGTTTATCATCACGCCGGTATTGTCCGTCATCGTTTATGTGACGGTCTTTGGCGGTATAGCGAACATCCCGACAGACGGTGTCCCGCCGATCTTGTTCTACCTGCTTGGTATATCCGTCTGGGGGTATTTCTCCAGCTGCTTGAGCGCCACCTCCAACTCGTTCGTGTCCAATGCGGATATCTTCGGAAAGGTCTATTTTCCGCGAATCATTATGCCGTTAGTGGCCGTGACTACGAACCTCCTGTCCTTCGCGATCCAACTGGCGATATTCGCCGCATTCTATATCTGGTATGTGGCTACAGGAACGGAACTGGTCATTCATTGGCAGATCGTGCTTTTCCCCGTGCTTATCGTGCTGTTGGCATTTATGGCGGTAGGTTTCGGAATGATCTTCTCGTCTATGACGACCAAGTACCGTGACCTGCAGATCATGCTGGCGAAGATCATCTCGCTATGGGTCTATATCACGCCGGTCATCTACCCGTTGAGTATGGTGACGAACGAGAAGTTACATCTGGCGATGAGTCTGAATCCGGTGACACCCGTCATGGAGGCGGTCAAGTACTCGCTGCTCGGACAAGGTCAGTTCAGTTGGCTTTGGCTCTGCTACAGCGCTGCATTCACCTTCGTACTCTTGATCTTCGGACTCATGTTGTTTAACAAAGTACAAAAATCCTTCATGGATACCGTATAGTATGGCAAAGACGCAAGAAAATTATTGGACGACAGAGATCTCACCGACCACGTTCTCGAAGGGCTTGGGTCTGCGTGAGTTATGGGCGAAGAAATACCTGATATGGCTCTTTGTCAAACGCGATATCACCGTGCAGTACAAGCAGACCATCTTCGGTATGGGATGGTACTTCATCTCGCCGCTCTTCACGATGTTCATGTATATCGTGGTCTTCGGCCGTATCGCCGGTATCCCGACGGATGATATCCCTCAACCTGTGTTTTACCTCAGCGGTATCTGTCTATGGGAGTATTTCTCCGAATGCCTCACTGCCGTCTCCGGTACGTTCCAGACCAATGCGAACCTGTTCGGAAAAGTCTATTTCCCGCGTTTGGTGTCGCCTGTTTCCGTGGTGGTCTCCAAGCAGTTCCGGTTCTCTTTGCAGTTAGCTACTTTCCTCTTTGTCTATCTGCTCTATGTGCTGCAAGGTGTTCATCTGTGCCCCAACTGGTACTTGCTGCTCTTCCCGGTACTGATTCTGATGATTCAGTGTCTGGCCCTGGGACTCGGACTGATGATCTCGTCCATGACTACCAAGTATCGGGATTTGACCAATTTCTTCGGTGTCTTTGTCTCCCTTTGGATGTACGCCACACCGATCGTATATCCGCTCAGTTATGTCACCAATCCTACGCTGCATAAGATCATGCTCTTTAACCCCATGACGGCGGTCATCGAGACCTTCAAATACGGAGCGTACGGAGCCGGAGAATTCAGTTGGACTTCACTCGGATACAGCGCAGCTATCATCTTCGTGCTGCTCATCACCGGTATAGCGATGTTCAACCGCAAACAGAAATATTTTATTGACACCATTTAATACATAAGATCCGTATGCGAAAGTGTATCTATATATTGCTGGTTCTGCTTTGGAGCCTACCGATGATGGCAGACAAGGCTTATACGGTCGTGCTTGATCCCGGACACGGCGGTAAAGACCCGGGCGCGGTGGGGAAGTTCTCCAAAGAGAAGGACCTCAACCTCAAGTTAGCCTTGCAGGTGGGACAGTTGATCACTAAGCAGTATCCGGATGTGAATGTCGTCTATACCCGTTCCACGGATGTCTTCATCCCTTTGCAGACCCGGGCGGATATCGCGAATAAGAACAATGCGGATCTGTTCATTTCTATCCATACCAATTCGGCTGAAGCCAAGTCACCGTGCGGTGTGGAGACCTTCATCCTCGGTACGGACCGTATGGAGGCGAACCTGGACGTGGCGATGCGTGAGAACGCCGTGATGAAGTTAGAGTCGGATTATAAAACTACCTACCAGGGCTTTGACCCCAACTCTATCGACTCCTATATCATGTTCGAGTTGATGCAGAATAGTTATATGGATCAGTCTCTGCGTTTTGCCGAGCAAGTACAGCAACGCTTCGTGGGACATCTCAACCGAGGAGACCGAGGCGTGCGACAAGCGGCATTCTGGGTCTTGCTCAAAACGGCTTGCCCTTCTATCCTTTTTGAGATGGGATTTATCTCCAATCCGGAAGAAGAGAAATTCCTTAATAAGGAGACCTCTATGGCACAGATGGCGAACGCACTCGTCAATGCTTTTGCCGCATACACCCATCGGGAGTCGGTAAAGAAAGAGACCCTGTCCGTTGAACCGGCAACGCAGACTCCGGATACGCTGAGTACTCCGAGTACTCCGGTTGTTCCGAATACGCCATCTGCTCCGGTCACCCTCTTCGCCATCCAACTATGTGCATCGAAAGCACCGCTCGCTCCCAATGACCCGAAACTCAAAGGCGAACCCTGCGAGTGTATCCAGGTCAACGGATGGTATAAATATTACACCGCAGCCAATCCGGACCGTGCGAAAGTGATGGAGGCACGCAAACGCCTCTTACCGCTCTTCCCGGACTGCTGGGTTATCAAAATTGAAAAATAAAAGTTATGAAACACGCACGTGAGATAAAAGTAGGAGTATTGGCAGCTGTATGTCTGTTCTTGCTCATTTTCGGATTTAACTTCCTCAAGGGTGTTAATATCTTCTCGCCAACCAACAGTTATCATGCTGTCTATGCCCACTTGCATGGACTCGAAGAACAAGCAGCCGTCTATATCCGTGGACATAAGGTGGGGCAGGTTGATGCCATCCGGTATGACTTCAAGCAAGATAGCGCTTTCACCGTCGATATATCCATCTTCAAGGATATCGTTCTGCCGCAAGGCACGGTGCTCGCCCTCATCTCCGACGGACTCTTGGGTGGTATGGCGCTCGAACTGCAGTTCCCCGACCAATCACCCATCTCTAATAACCAATTACCCATAGAGAGAGGCACCTTCCTCACTACCACCTATGTACCCGGACTCGTGGAGAGCGTACAAACGAATGTGCTGGCGCATATCGATCAAGCCCTGTTGGATGTTGATGCACTGGTTGCGGAACTCAAGACCCAGGTAGAAGGCGAGCATCTGAAAAACACCCTCGAGAACGTAGACCGTATCTCCTCTGACCTCACCGGTGTCTCTGCAGATCTCAAGCAACTGATGAAGACACAAGTACCGTCCATCGTGCATAATGCCGATACTGCAGTGGCTAACTTCAATATAATTGTGGCGGATCTCAAGGAAGCGAACCTCAAACAAACCTTCGCACGGGTCGATACAGCCGTTGGTGGATTAAACAATATCATCACGGACGTACGGGATGAGAAAGGTACATTGGGACAGTTGATATACAATAAATCCCTCTACAACCATATCGATGCGACCGTCATCTCCGCCGACTCTCTGCTCACCGATCTGAAGGCTCACCCCAAACGGTACGTACAATTCTCTTTGTTTGGTAAAAAAGATAAATAATTTGTTCCACAAGAAGGTAAATAAGATATTTATTTCTTTGTATATTTTCTAAACAAGGATAATTTTCAACAACTCGTAACACTGCGAAAAACTGCATGTTACGAGTTTTTTTTACAAAAAAAAATCACCAAGTCTTGCAGATTTCAAATCTCCTATAAATCAACAAGTTAAGTGTTGATAACTTGCTTAAGTCATTGATAATGTGTAGCTTGCTTATAATATACTTAAAATACGGCAGTTACAACCGGGTTCGAAAATCGGCATTGAACCAAAATTTGGTCATGTCAAAAAAAAGCAGTACCTTTGCACTCGTTTTCGACTAAACGGAAAACAGAAAATTGAGAACTGAAAACTAAAAAATGACAACATCACTAACACAACAATGGGCACAGTGTCAGACCATCTTGGCTGATAACTTGACGGCAAGTGCATACCAGACATGGTTTGCGCCCATCGTACCCTTGCAGTATGCAGAGGGCGTGTTAGTGCTGCAAGTCAAATCGCAGTTCGTGGCGGAGTATATCGAAGAGAACTATATTCCTCTTCTATCGAGCGCGATCATACGCGTATTTGGCGCGGGTACGCGTCTCGAGTACCGCATACTCATCGACTCCACTTCCGATACCGGAACCCGTATTCCCTCCAACGGAGCACCTGCGAAGAGTCAATGGGTGATGCCGGTTGAGCGGTCTAACAATGATGACCTGCCACAACTCAATGAGTTATATACCTTCGATTCATTTATTGCCGGAGAACCTAATAAACTGGCTCGTACTGCCGGTATGGCAATTGCCAAACAACCCGGATACACGGCCTTCAACCCTCTGTTCATCTATGGTGGTAGCGGAGTAGGGAAGACCCACCTCGCTTGTGCGATCGGACATCAGGTGCAGGCGTTGCACCCGCAGGCACGCGTGTTATACGTGAGTGCGAATACCTTTAAATTACAGTTCCAGGACGCACGCAAAGAGAACCGCATTCCGGATTTCCTCAATTTCTATCAGTCGGTGGATGTACTCATCCTCGATGATATACAGTATTTCGCAGGACTCAAAGGTACGCAGGACACTTTCTTCCATATCTTCAATTACCTCCAGCAGAGTCGCAAACAGTTGATCCTCACCTGCGATCGGCCGCCTGTGGAACTCAAGGATATCGAAGAACGACTGCTCACTCGTTTCAAATGGGGTTTGGCAGCGGAGATAGCACGACCGGACTATACCTTGCGCAAGAGTATCCTCTTGTCTAAGATGCACAGGGATGGTATCACCCTCTCAGATGAGATCGTGGAGTTCATCGCTACCAACGTACGGGACTCCGTACGCGACCTCGAAGGTATCTTGGCATCCCTTTTGGCGCACTCTACCTTGACGGACAAAGAGATCGACCTGCCTTTGGCAGAACAGGTGGTGAGCCATATCGTGGCGTTGCAACCTCAGACGACAACCGTGCAGGATGTCATCTCCGCCGTCGCGCAACATTTCAATATCCCGGAGAAAGCAATCATGGCGCAAAACCGCTCCAAAGAGATCACGCAGGCGCGTCACGTAGCGGCATACCTGAGCAAACAACTCACCGACAGTTCCCTTAACGAGATCGGTTTCCGTATGGGTAAACGAACCCATGCTACCATCTTGCACTCGATCACTTACATTCGTGAGGCCATAGAGTTCGATCCTGTATTACGCCAGCATATAGCGCAACTGCAATCGGCTTTGCAGCACTAACCGATACACCCGTGATAGACATTCGTCACCCACTGAACGTCTGCCGTGCCTCGGCCGGTACCGGTAAGACATATACTTTAGCAGCCTATTATGTCGGGCTGCTCTTGTCGGGTGAGGACTACCGCTCTATCCTCGCTGTCACGTTCACCAACAAAGCGACGGCGGAGATGTCCGAACGTATCATCGGTTATCTGTATGGTATCTCGCAAGGACAAGAACGTGCTTTTCTTTTGCGCGCGCGTGATTTCATGATCCGCCATCAGGATGCCACCGATGAACAACTGGCTCAGCGGGCAGGCGAGTGTTTCCAAGCCATGCTGATGGACTTCGACAACGTGCATATATGCACTATCGACTCCTTTCTCCAGTCCTTGCTCACCGGTTTGGCAGGCGTGCTGCGAATGAGTACCGGTCTGACTACCGAACTCGACATCGACCATGTCATCCGCCAGGCGGTCGATCAACTGCTTACCACGCATCTTAGCGAAGCTGATCGGGCGATACTCGAAGATTATATGCTGCTCAAACTCGATGAGCAGAGTCATTGGGACGTGCGGCAGTCTCTCTGCGCCATGGCGAAGGAACTCTATAACGAGTCGGTGCAGATGCTCGATGCGGACGGCCGTATCCTCTTCGATGCGGCCTCTATTGCACGCCGACGGGAAACACTTGAACAGCGTTGGCTCTCCGACCCGGACTTGGCGGCCCTCAAAGCACTGCTGGCGCGGTGTAATCCCGAGTCCTACAACCGCTATACCACTACCGCCTACGAGCGGCTCAAACAGAGTGTGGCAGATCCTTCTACCCTCAATGCCAAAGATCGTTTCCGCGGCGTGAGTGACAAGAGTTGTAATGCCAAAGAGATGGCGCAGGCTACCGAACTGGCTGCACGCGTCGCTCGCACCTATAACACCATCCAACTCACGCTCCGTTTCAGTCGTGATATGGAGCTCATGGCATCTCTGCGAGACCTCATCCAAACCAACCTCGCCGAAGCCAACTGTGCCCTCTTGGCGCAGACCGCTTCCACGCTCACCCAAGCCCTCCATGACGGCGATGCGGACTTCATCCTGGAGAAAGCAGGCATCCGTTACCGGCATGTGCTGATGGATGAGTTCCAGGATACCAGCCGTCTCCAGTGGACGGTTATTAACCGCCTGCTGCAAGACCTGCTGGCAGGCGAAGGACACACGCTGCTCATCGTAGGAGATATCAAACAGTCCATCTATCGTTGGCGCAACGGTGACTGGTCGATCATGGCATCCCTTGGTGCAGACGAGGCGCATTACAGTGAGTCTATCAACAGCGCCTTCCCGAACCTCGTACGGAACTACCGAAGCAGCGAGCAGGTGGTGAACTTCAACCTCTCGCTCTTCGACCATATCATCGCGTCCTATCCCTATGAGACGGAGAAAGAACTGATCGCCTCCATCTACGGCGAGGGATTCACACCCGAGACCCTAACTACCTTCTACCAGGCCGATAAGAAACCCGGTGGATACGTCCGTTTTCGGGCGATTCCTAAGGCGACCAAAGAGGACCTGGCACTCGACATGTTCGATGCCATCGAAGACCTGCTTGCCAAAGGTGTACAACCTTCCGACATGATGATCCTTGTGCGGGAGAAGAAAGAAGCCGCCCTCATCTGTGACCTCCATGCGACTATAGACTATCCGTATTTGTCGCAGACCAATCTGGTATCTGCGGATAGTTTCCTGCTTGAGGCATCCGAAGCGGTGCGCACCATCATCGCAGGACTCAAGGTTCTTGTGCATGACGATCCTGTCGCGGCGCAGTATATCTTGATGGTCACCGAACAAGCGAATAGCATCACGCGTCTGAAACAAGCCGTGAGCGGCAAGACTCCGCTGTACGAAGCCGTGTGTGAGGTCATGAAGATACTTATCTGTGATGAGAACGGCCAATATGCCGGTACCGAGACCGCCTATATCAACAGTCTGCTGGACCGTACCCGTGCGTATGTCAGTGCATACGGCAGTCATATGTCGGATTTTCTCATCTATTGGGAGGACACGCTTCATGCTAAACCTATCCCGGCTGCGGCAACCGATGCCATCCGTATTCTGACAGTCCATGCCTCCAAGGGACTACAGGCACAGACGCTCTTCGTGCCGTTCTGTACCTGGACCAAAGAGGCATCACGACATCCTGAGAAGATATGGTGCGAAGTAGCACCGACGCTGGAAGCAGGCAATGACTACGTGCCGGTTCAGGATGGCAACGAGATGGCGGAGTCGGACTACCAGACCGAGTACGAGGCGGAACACCTCAATATGCGCATAGACAACCTCAACATGCTTTATGTCGCCCTCACCCGTGCCGAAGATAACCTCTTCATCTCCACCACCTATCCCGTCACCTCCAAAGGCGTCATGGGTACCTGCAACCATGTCGGGCGCTACATCATGGACTTCCTCGGTGTCGACGAATACGAAGTAGGCGAACCCGTTATTAAAGGAGTGAAAGAGTTAAAGAATGAAGGGGAAAAGGAAACAGCTGAACTATGGGCTAACGACTCCCAAGTGCGTTTTGTGCAGTCGCAGGAAGGTGCACTATACACCGACTTAGGCAACGAAGCCTACCGGCGTGTGGCACGTATGGACTTCGGTAACCTCTGCCATGAGATCTTCGCCCATCTGCGCAAAGCCGATGAATTGGATCAGGTGCTCCATACGTTCCTCAGCAGCGGAGAGATAGCGTCTGAAGAGCAGTTCCAGGAGATACGTGCTCTCATCTCATCCGCATGGGAAGGTAGCGACGAGATGCGGGATTGGTTCACCGCGCCTTGGCAACTCAAACTGGAGCAAGCCATCTATATCGATCATCGGGAATTGCGTCCTGACCGTGTCATGATCAACCCCGTCACCAATGAGGCAATCGTGCTCGATTATAAGTTCGGTCATTGGGAAGACAAATATAAGGTGCAGGTGAGCGAATATATGGAAGCCCTGCGACGTATGGGATATAGTCCCGTCCGCGGTTACCTCTGGTTCGCACAAAAGAATAAGTTAGTAGAAATATCAAATATTAAATCTTAAATTTTAAATTTGCAATCATTTTTACGTCATACCGCCGAGTCCATCTTGGAATCCCTGGATTGGAAACAGTTGAGTCGCACGACCCTCGTGCTTCCCTCCCATCGTGCGGGTTTGGTACTCAAAGAGGAGTTACTGCGCTTGCAGCAGGAGCATCATGCGCAAGCCGTATGGGCTCCCTCTGTGCAGACACTCACCCAACTGCAAGATGCCCTCAGCCCCCTCTATACGGAAGACGAACTGTTCACCATCATCCGGCTCTATAAAATTTATCAGAATAATCCGATTAATCAGATTAATCCGAATAATTTGATGCCATTGGATCTATTCCTCGGTTGGGGTCGTCAGATGCTAGCCGACTTCACGAACATAGATGCTTCTATGCCGGCATCCGAAGTACCGAACTTCTTTGCCAACACCATCGCTGCCCATGAACTAAGCGAATGGCATCTCGATCCCGAAACTGAAGACCGCCTAAGACGATTAATAAGTCCAACGTCCAATATCCAATATCCAATATCCAATGACTCTGTCAAGAGTCAATACGAGATCCTTTGGCGCCAGCTCTACGACTTCTACCAAGCCCTGCGCTCGGAGATGGACGCGGAGCAGAAAGGCTATGCCGGCATGCGGCAGCGGGCGGTTATCGAGCATTGGGAAGATGAGTCCATCCAATCCCAGATTGCAGGTCGAACGTATATCTTCGTCGGCTTTAACTACCTGCTCCCCGTAGAACGGGAACTCATGGAGCATTTGCGTGATGCCGGTCAGGCGCAGTTCTACTGGGACTACGTGCCGGAATTTACCACCAACACGAAGGCTTTCTCCTTCGCCCAACAGAATCATACCCTCTTGGGTGGCACGAACATCCAACCACCCGTAACCGGTAACACGTCACCCGTAACCCTTATTCAATGCAGTTCCCGCGAGGCGCAGGCGCAGTACGTGCACCGCTGGTTGCAATCGAACTACACGGCTAAGGGACAGAAAGTGGGTGTCGTCATCTGCGACGAGACGATTTTGGAACCCGTCATATACACCTTACCTGCTATCACCTTACCCGGTGAGGAAGCACCGACACCGATTAATATCACCAAAGGTTTTCCGCTCCGTAACACCGCTGTCTATGCGAATGTCCTCTCATGGCTCGCAGACTCCGCACTTGGTAAAGCGGATGACCTCGTCGCACCCGAAATTATCGACCGACTCATCGAGTCAGTCCTTTCCAAAAACTCAGAATCCTCAGATTCTTCCGAGTACTCCGATTCTTCTGAGTCTCTCTCTTGGAAAGAGCTCCTCATCCTCGAGTCCGAGTACCAGGTGCGCAAGCTCGCTAACCAACTGCGTCAGATCATGACGGAAGGAATCGGTGTACCCTTCACGCTGAGGCTGCTGCGTCTGCTCTTCCGCCGTATGATGGAAGCCGTCACTATGCCTTTCCATGGTGAACCCGTCACCGACGTGCAGGTCATGGGTGTTCTGGAGACCCGTCTGCTGGATTTTGACCGACTCTTGCTGCTCAATGTCGAAGAAGGGGTGTTACCGCAACATCAGAACGACAGTTCCTTCATCCCTTATTACCTGCGTAAAGCTTACCATATGCAGACCCCGGACGAACGGGCAACGGTCTATGCGTACAACTTCTTCCGGCTTATCCACCGCACCCACCAAGCGACGATCCTCTATGCGGATGCCGGCACCTCCGACAGCGCTAAAGGTATGTCCCGCTTCGTGATGCAGATGCTTTATTCCCCTGCCTTCGACATCACTCGTTCGACCTTGCAGGAACCGAGCACTCTGTCCCCCGTAACCCGTACCCCGTACCCCGTAACCCTTACCGCGTCGCTTTTGTCAACCTTGACCAAGGACGACCACGGCATCCTGCGCAAAGCGGACGGACATCGTTTCCGCCTCTCGCCCAGTGCCCTCAATACCTTTATTGGGTGTCCCCGCAGTTTCTATCTGCAATATATCCTGGGCTTGCAACCTCAGGAACCCGAAGAGGTCATCTTCGAGGCGGCTACTATGGGCTCCTTTGTCCACCATGCGATGGAGTTTATCTACCGCACCTACCTGCATTGCGATAATACGCATCCCGTGCGTATCACGCCCGAAGCTATCGATGCGATTCTGACTGACGATACCAAACTGCAAACCGCCCTTATGGCAGCCTATGAAGGCACTCCTTACTTTCCCGAAAACCATACAGGCGAAAACGTGATTATCAAAGGTTACATCCGTAATATCTTAGAGCGTGACCGCGAAGATGCCAAAGTCGGTCTGCAGATGCTGCTGCTCGAGCAAGACCGCTCTTTCCCTGTCGTGCTCGATGGGATAGGGGAGATACTCACCGGTGGAATTATCGACAGACTCGATATCTACGGTCCCGAAGGACATAAACACCTACGGGTGGTCGATTATAAGTCCGGTTCCTACTCCGATACCACCCATCTCAAGCGTATGTCGGCTAACTGGGATGAACTCATGGAGAGTGAAGAAAAAGGATACGTGCGGCAGACACTCATCTATAGTCATGCGGTGCAACAACACGGAACGCAAGGTCTTCCCATCGAACCTCATCTCTATTTCTGCCGACGCAAACTGACCGATATCGTCACCACCATTGACGTCCAGAACGAGACCGTGCATGACTATGCCGCGATCCGCCAACCCTTCTACGATGCCTTGTGTGCCAAGATGGCGCAGGTGCTCACTACCACTGATTTCCCGCAATGCGACGAAGACAAGTGTCCGTCTTTCTGTCCTTTCTTCGACCTCTGCGGACGTAAAAAAGCAGACTACTGACTATGATACAATATTACAACGTTGCCAACCATCTGTTTGCCATTGAAGCATCAGAATCGCAGATCGCGCAGTTAACTAACTACGCGCCCTTCCTCTCTCCCGTAACCGGTAACCCCTCACCTTTATTCACCATCCGTGTGAACGATGGTGAAGCTCCTTCTTTAGAGGATTGGTCCCACGTCTATACCGACACCTCCGACGACGACATGCCGCGTATCGAGATGTACCGTAAGGACGGTGCTTGGCTCTTCCGGGTCTCGATGTCCCGCGAAGGAGAGATAGTAAGTGTGATGGAGTGTACGTCCGATTGGAGCGAGGTGAATCTGTATATGTGCACCGACTGCACACGCTTTGCGATCGACAATGCCGCGATGCTAGTCTATGCCTTTGCAACGGCAGACAAGAAGACCCTGCTCTTCCATTCGTCCGTCACTGTGCTTTATAACTACGCCTATATGTTCCTCGGACATTCCGGCACCGGTAAGAGCACCCATTCACGGCAATGGAAAGCCGCCTTCCCTGATGCCGAACTGATCAATGATGATAACCCTGCGGTGCGTATTGAGAATGGGGTGGTGCAGGTCTATGGTACGCCCTGGAGCGGCAAGACACCCTGTTACAAGAACACCTCTGCACCCGTTGCTGCACTCGTGCAACTGGCGCAGGCACCGCAGAACGAGATACATCGCTTGCGCATGACGCAAGCCTATCCCTATATTCTGGCATCCGTCAGCGGACTCAAAGTATTACCGGAAATGATGGACCGACTTTATGAGTCCATCGCCGAACTGTTGGAACTGACTCCTGTCTATAAATTAGAATGTCTGCCTAATCCTGAGGCGGCACAGTTATGCGCTCAAACGTGTTCACCTTCGTCCGATCATACGGACAACTGACCTTGATATAGTTCTCTGTGAACCCGTACATAAGGCCGTCTTTCTTGGACGACTCCCATAGCACGATCGCTTCATAGCCTTCGTGCTCTTTATAGAATTGTTCCGTCTTATGCGCACTGATCGCATGTAGCACCTTACTGCGGCGTTCCCGTTCTTTGAGCGGCACCACCTCCAGATCCATCTCTAACATACGCGTGTTGGCGCGTTCCGAATAGGTGAACACATGTAACTGACTCACCGGCAACGACTCGATGAAATCGACATATTCCGTCCAGCACTCCTTCGTCTCTCCGCGTACGCCGACCATACAATCGACTCCGATGAACGCATGAGGCATCACGGTTTTGATATGTGCTACGCGCTCTGCGAATAGTTCCCGTGTGTACCGCCTACCCATGATCTTTAGCACCGTGTTACTGCCGCTCTGCAAGGGGATATGAAAATGCGGTGCAAAATGCCGGCTACCCGCCACAAAATCAATGATCTCATCGCTCAGCAAGTTCGGTTCGCAACTCGATATCCTGATGCGATATTCGCCTGTTAAGGCATCTAATGCCCGTATAAGCTCAATGAAATGTTCGCCTGTCGAACGCCCGAAATCCCCGATATTGACACCGCTCAGAATGATCTCCTTTGCGCCGCCATCTATCGCTTCTTGTGCCTGTTTTACTAATGACGCCATCGACGGGTTCCGACTCTTACCGCGTGCCAAAGGAATCGTGCAGTAACTGCAGAAATAGTTACATCCGTCCTGTACCTTCAGAAAACACCGCGTCCGGTCATCCTTACTGTACGCCCCGTGAAAATCCTCCACCTCCCGAATAGGAGAACAGGATATCTTACAGTCGTCAGACGGTCTGTCAGTGAAACGGTCTGTCAGTCCGCAGGACGGTCTTACAGCGTTAGCGGTCTGCTCGAGTTCATCTATGAACTCAAGCAAATGGAATTTTTCGTTTTGCCCAAGCACATAATCCACCCCCTCTATCTCTGCAATCTGACCCGGTTGCAACTGCGCATAGCAACCCGTCACGATCAATATCGCATGCGGGTTCTGTCTCCTTACACGATGAATCATCTGCCGGTCTTTATGATCCGCAGTATCGGTCACGGAGCAGGTGTTGATGATGCATATATCTGCCTCTTCCCCTTGTTTGGCGCGCGTATGTCCACGCGCCATCAAGGCCTTCGCCAACGCACTGCTCTCCGCAAAATTGAGCTTACATCCTAATGTGGTGAATTGAATCGTCATGTTTCTTTTATAATAAACCCCGTAAATCATTGATTTACAGGGTTAGGGTGGAATGTGGGGCTCGAACCCACGACACTCGGAACCTCTAATCCGTTTTCGTAACTTGCTGTTTTTCAGCAGTTTAACAAAATCAGTTTACTATCTTTTTTCCCCCTCTCGGGACATTTTTGGGACACTTTTCGAAATTCGGGGGAAAGATTTTTACCTAATCTAAATATCAGTATTTCAAAGAGTTACGCGCTTTGCGGGGATAACTCGGGGAAAGCTTTTGGGGAAAGCAGTTCCGAGTGTTGCGCGCGCGCGAACTTTATTTATTCTTATAGAGAGTCATTTCTTCCTCTCGTAGCTCAACAATCTTTTCCAAGTTCTTGATGCGCTCTTCCTGATCTTGGATGAGCTTCTTTTGCGTGTCTATGATAGTACGCATGTAAACTGTTACCGGGGTGTTCTCGGTAAGTTTCTGCTCCTCATCTTCTACAAAGAAGTAATCAATAGGCACACCAAAGAATTTGGCCATCTGCTCCAACGTGTGCGCTGTCGGATTAGAATTCTCACCCAAGAGATTTGACACGGAACGTTTCCGGTTGCCATAAAGCAGTTCACTTAGGTCTGCTGTGGGTCTTCCTGTCTCTTTGAGCAAGTTTTTGACGATTTGACCGCTAAACATTGCTTTTTCAATTTTCAGTTTAATATCTACGATATTACAAAAATTCCGTCTAAAAAATGTGCATTTATATTAGCGTTTTTTCGCTCATATATTTGCGTATATGAAATTTTTGTTGTAATTTTGCTGCAAAATTAGTAAAAATTTTTGATATGAACAAATTTTCGCCGGAAAAAATTGAAAATTTTCGCATTTTTTATGTCGAACTGCACAAAAATAAGGTAAAAACGCAGTTTCGGGATCAAATGTGCAAGGCTACCGGATGGGCGTACTCCACTTTCTATCGCAAAATGAAGTACGGCAACGTGTACCGTGATGAAGCACCTATAGTTAAATCAGTCATTGAAAACTTTCAGAAGCAATGAAAAAAGCAAGCAAACCAACCAAGAAACGTGATTTCTTTATCTTTGAAGAATGGCTTCCTGCACTGCAGAAGCTGGACGGCTTCTCTCTCCTTGCAGTTGAGTTCAAAAGGAACAGCAACGGCTTCGTAAAGAAGATCAAGGGTCTGGTGTTTGAGGAATATGAAAACTACCTCGGCACAATGAAGATAGTCAATAAGCGGCATGTATCTGTATATTGGACGCATACAGGCGTATGTTATAGATGTAGCAAGCACGTGCGCGCGGAGCAGTTCGATGTCACGCAATATCTGGAGCAGTAACTATGTACTCAGAAGAGTTTATTGAACGAGTCCGCTCCAATACCAACATCCAACGCGTTTTTGAAGCCAAAGGCATCACTCTCCATAAGTCCGGTGCCGATTTGGTATGCAAGTGCCCGTTCCATGCAGACAAGAGTCCGTCTCTGCATGTGAACGTCTCTAAAGGTCTCTGGAACTGCTTCGGATGTGGCGAAGGAGGCGATGCAATTCAGTTCGTGCGAAGGGCATACGGTTATTCGTTTCGTGAAGCTGTTGAACATCTTGCGAATGCGGCCAACATCCCTATCGAGCAAGAAAGGCAGCTCACTCAAGCAGAGATTGAGGAGCAGCACAAGCGCGAAGTCCTTCTCAATGCGATGGATGTCGTGGCTGATTTCTATGTCACTACCCTATGGGACGATAAGAGCGAAGAAGCGAAGAAAGCCTTAGAGGTCGCTTCTGATCGCTGGGATAAGGAATTCCTTCAGCAATACCGTATCGGCTATGCGCCGAACAAGTCCGACGCTCTTATCCAGTATGCCTATACCAAAGGTATCTCCGCCGAACTGCTCTTGGAACTGGGCATGGCCAAGTATAATAAGAAAGGCAAGCTCGCGGATGCCTTCCGGGGACGGATCATGATTCCTATACGCAATCGCTCCGGAAGATACGTTGCCTTTACCGGCAGAACCCTCTCCACAGGCGATGATATCCCCAAGTACCTAAACAATACTACCACGCCGCTTTTTGACAAAGATACTGCGGTCTTTGGCTTGGACGTGGCTGCAGGCCCGGCTATCCGTGCAGATGTCATGTACTTGGTTGAGGGTGCGCCGGACGTGCTCCGCTTGCACCTAATCGGCGTCAAGAACACCGTTGCATGTCTTGGCTCGGCTTGGACAGAGAACCAACTTCGGATGCTTAAGCATTGCACTACCAAGTTGTGCTTCATTCCGGATGCAGATCCACCCAATCAGGAAGCAACCAATATCCGTGATAAACATGGTATTGGCATCCAAGCCGTCATCAAGAATGCGAAGAAGGCCCTATCATTGGGCTTTTCGGTGATGGTCAAGGAGATTCCGGTCGGAGAGTCGCATGAGACCAAGCATACAAAGTACTTCAAGCAAGACCCGGATTCGTACTTCGTTTCCATGGACCGGTTCAACGCTACTGGAGAAAAGGATTTTATCATCTGGTATGCAGGAAAGATACTCAACACCAACCAAGCCGCCTCCGCGAATGCTAAAGCAATCGACGAGTTGGCTGAACTCATCGCAGAACAGGATATCGAATCGCAGATACCGGTCTATATCGACGCGCTCCATGAAATCTATCCTGGACGTCAGACATGGAAGAAAGCCATTGACAAGGCTATCGGAGAGCACGCGAAACAGACCCTGTCAAAGGTGGTGGATGGTATTGACATCCTCAGTGAGTTTGGCTTCGTGGAGCGGCACAATGCCTACTATACATCTTCCAATGGCGCTACTGTCAAGTGGTCTAACTTTACACTCGTACCACTCTTTCATGTGCGAGATAATAATTCCGCACTGCGCCTATATAGGATGAAGAATGAGGATGGCGTAGAACTCACGATCGAGTTCCAGCAGGAAGAACTCACTTCCCTTGCTCGTTTCCGGGCAAAAGTGGAGAGCCAAGGCAACTTTGTGTGGCTCGTGGGTGAAAGCCAACTCACAAAGCTGAAGCAATTCCTCTATAAGGCTACCGAGACAGCAGAACTGATAAAACAGTTAGGCTGGAACCAAAGAGGCTTCTATGCCTTTGGAAATGGTATTGCTTTCAATGGCTCCTGGTATAAGGTTGATACGTTAGGCATTGTGCGCCTTCCGGAAAACATGGGCAACTATTACCTACCGGCATTTTCAGAAGTGCATGTCACAGAAGATGGTGTTGATAACTACAATGATTTTGACAGACGCTTCATCCATGATAACCGAAGCACTGTCTCATTGCATGAATACACTTCCAAAATGGTTGCCGTGTTCGGAAACAAAGCCATCGTCGGTATCTGCTTCTATCTGGCTACGCTATTCCGTGATATCATCCTCCGGGAAGTGTCCGGTTTTCCTATCCTCAACCTGTTTGGTCCGAAAGGATCTGGTAAAACCGAACTCGGCCATTCATTGATGGCGTTCTTTATGTCCTACAACAAAGCACCCAACCTTACCACCTCCACGCTCCCTACAATAGCTGAAGCAGTCGGACAGGTTGCCAATGCGCTCATTCACTTGGATGAGTTTAAGAACAATCTCGATACGGAGAAGTTCGAGTTCTTAAAAGGTCTCTGGGATAGTGTCGGCAGAAGCCGCATGAACCTCGATACCGGCAAGAAGCGGGAAACATCCAAGGTAAACTGTGGCGTTATCGTGTCCGGGCAGGAACTGGCCAGCCGCGATATAGCTTTGTTTTCTCGATTCGTGTTCCTCTCTTTTGATACCTCGCAGTTCTCCAAAGAGCAGCTGCATGAGATGGAACAGTTCCGTGAGATCCGCAAACGCGGGTGCTCACATCTGACGCTTGATATTATCAAATTAAGGCCGCAGTTTGAGCAAGGTTTTCAGCAGACATACTACGATGTTACCAACCAACTGTCAAAGCAGTTTGAGGATGCGATTGAAGGTCGTATCTTAGGTAACTGGGCGATTATAATAGCTGCCTTCAAAACCTTGGAGAATTATCTCAATCTGCCGTTCGATTACACAACAGTCTATGGCGATTGTTGTGCGCTGATGGAGGTGCAGAACATGTACTGTCGTGAAAATAATGAGATTGCCAAGTTCTGGAAAACGCTTTCCCTGCTTGTCAATAAGGGCATCCTGTATGAAGGTTGCGATTTTCACATTAAGTACATGGATAAGATCCTGCTTAAGGTCGATAGCAAAACCAACACCACTCGGTCGCTCGAATGCGTCAAGCCGGTGCTCCTCATCCGTAATACTGTCTTTGATGAGTATAAGGATTATTGCGTATCGCATAACGAGTCTTATCTATCTGCACCTTCTCTAAGGCAATATCTTAAAGCATCGAAGGATTATATTGGAACCAAAGCAAAGGAGGCCTTTACTCCTATGATAAACGGTCAGCCTATATATCAGGAGAAATCCGATAAACAAGGCGTGGCATACAAGGAGAAAGCCCGCTATGTGGGTGAAGCCCTTTGCTTTGATTACAGCATGACTTGCGAGCTATACGAGTTCTCCCTCGCATCCACGAACATTATTGAAGAGTCTGCCGATGACGATGGAGAATAAATATAGCCCGCTTCCCACGTGGAGGTTGTTGACATTGCTTCCTCCACGTATCAGTTTAATATCAAAGAGGAAGCCTGCTCGGGAGGGTCGGCTCCTCGCCCTTATCTGCTTAGGAGGAAGCCTGCTCGTGAGAGTCGGCTCCTCCCCTCTCTGCCAACAATCAAAACTTTTATGCATATATGGAAAACTTTCAATTGTTAATC
>JAFSMP010000011.1 GCA_017447875.1 Paludibacteraceae bacterium
GCAGAGTTCCAATCCTAGACCATGCCTATTATAAATGACACATAATACATTGATACATAATACATTATAGCACATGTCTCGGCATCTGAAAAATATCGTTATGAGCGGTTTGAAGAATATCATCTCTTCCTACGTTCCTTCACCCGCTGTTTCCACTCCTCCCGCCCGAGGGGTGCGCTATTTCCGACCCATTACTTCCGTTGAGTTCTTATGGGGCGCTATGGACAAACTCAAACTCGGTCGCAAACGCCGCAAACATATCATCGTCCGCCGTTATCCTCATCTGGGCAACCGCCTCCTTCAACTCTATACCTACCATTTTCCTACGCATTGGTCCGAAGCCTGCGTAGCCAACCGCGAACTCATCAAGCTTGCCCAACGCCAAGCGCACGCTCTTGAGCATGACTACTCTCCGGTAGGCATCGAGTGGCGTATCCGTTTCTTCAAGCATTACTTCACCGTCTTCAAAGGCGGTGCTGCACCCGAACCCGGATTCAAACCCTATTCCCGTTTCTACCAATACACCTACGTAGCCATCTACCGCGAACTGCGAGCCGCCCGCCTGCAATCCGCATGGCTGTCCTGCTCCGGTTCTAAACCGGCTTTGTCTGCTGCGCAGAGTGACAACGCAGAAATCACCCCGGATGACGTCACCTTCGAACCCATAGACGTTTGTTCCTTACCGGCGGATATTATCCGCCGCCCTTCATTGCATCATTTGCATCATTACATCATTCCGTCATTATATCTGTCCCCGTCCCGTATCGACCCTCCCGACATTACTCTATTTATCCCTCATCCCCAATACGCTAGTCCCTAAATTCTGTGGGAGATAAAAAAATCGACATACACAAATGTATGCCGACTTTTTTTCTGTTTATAGTTCGTTTTATCGCACTTCTTGACCTGTTACCGTATAAATTTTCTCGCCTTTGCGGATAAGCATCATTCCGTTCTTGATGGTTTTTACAGACTGTTTTTGAGATGCATCTACACGCTCCACTGCCTGTGCTCCATCTGAGATGTTGAGGTCCTTCCAACCGGTAGCATTCTTATAGGCTGACACCGTACCTGCCGGAACAATCACTTTGATTTTGGTTTTATCCAGACCATCAAACGTCTTGGCCGTACAGGTCGGAGGAATCATTGCTAACACCTTTATCTCCTTGAGATTTTCGTCATTGTAGAATACCTCATCGCCGAGCGACGTCAGGCTGGAAGGAAGCGTGATGGTAGTGAGTGCGGGATTGAGGGCAAAAACCTGTCTGCCGATTTTCGTGATATAGGTACCCAGAGAGATAGTAGCCAACTTCTCGCAACCGGCAAAGGCGAAATCCGGAAGTTCCTTCAGTTGCATGCTCGCAATGGTCAACTTAGTCATCGATTTGTTGCGACCAAAGGCAGTATTTTCCATCTTTTTGAGTTTGGCACCGTTTAGTGTCAATTCTTTGATAGCACAACCGGAAAATGCAGACGCACCTATATACGCCACATTCGTCAAATCAACCTCCTGTAACGTAGATACAGAACTAAAAGCTGTTTTTAACACCGAGTCTACTCCGGACGGAATAATCAATTTGGTCAATCCTCCCTCTTCCGGCCAAAACCCATCAACAGCTTGCACGTAATAAGTGGTGCCGTCGTAGGTGACAGTTCTCGGTATCGTGACAGAACCTGTCACATAGGGCTCATTAATGTCATTTACTCGAACGGTTCCGATACTTCCCGCTACTTGCTGTATTTCATAATCCAGTCCGTCAATAGTGAAATCAGGTAAATAAAAAACCTTCTGCTCCGCATGCATGCTCATTGCCGTCGCAAGAACAATGCTCATACTCAAAATGATTCTTTTCATGATAGTTATAATGTTTTATTAATTATACACAAAAAAATGGACGTTCCTTATCCACCCAAAGGCTGTGAGAAATGCCCATACACCGATAAGTCACGTCCATATAATATGGACGCTTGCTGACTTATTATTGGTGTATCTCTAAAACTTATCACATTCTTGAGTGCCCAATAAATCTTACCACTATTAGCGTTCGTGCGTTTCTGTAATAGTAATTTAGCTTTCATTTTCAGCATTTAACCTTTGCGGCTGCAAAGGTACTGCTTTTTTTTGAATTGTGCAAGAGATGAAAGAAAAAAGTCGAAATAAAAATCGCCCCGAAGGGCGATTTTTATTCTAAGGTAACGATAGGAACGTCATCGAGACTTTGTTCGATGGTCTCGTTGACGCGTTGGCGCAGTTCGGTCTGTTCGCGGCTGACGCCCATCATGATGCCGAAATAGATAGACGTGATGAGCACGGATGTACCGCCTCGGCTGATCATGGGCAGGGGTTGACCGGTGACGGGTCCGAGTCCGACGGCTACGAGCATGGAGATGAGTGCCTGGCAGGTGATCATGAGCGCCAGACCCATGGTCATGAGCATGGCGGGCATGTCGGAATAACGGCTGGAGACATTGCAGGCACGGAAGAGGATCGCCAGATAGAGGAAGATGAGGAAGCCTGCACCGAGGACACCGGACTCTTCGACGATGATGGCGAAGATATAGTCGGCAAAGGCTAATGGCAGGTAGTCCCGTTCCTTGCTGTTACCGGGCAGTACGCCGACGGGCGAAATACCGCCCCGAGCGATGGCGACGGAGGCGTATACCTCTTGGATATTATCGTCGGTGAGGACGTATTTGGATCCGTTGTCTTCGACAAAATGGCGGTCGATACGTGCGACCCAGGTGGTGGCACGTTTGAAGGGTCCGTGCATGGGTCTACCGGGACGCACGAAAGCGAACTCGACGAGGAGGTAACCGAAGACGAGTGCGGCGATAGCGATGCCGACGACGGACAGGATATATTTCCAAGGGACACGTGCGAGGATCCACAGACAGAAGACGATCAAGCCGATGAGGATCGCCGTGGAGAGGTTAGACGCCATCACCGGCAGCATGACGAAGCCGGAGATGATGAGGGTTCGGTAGAAATACTTACGTTTGTCGTCCTCGGTACGGATCCGCGCCAACTGGTCGGCTACTACGATGATGAGGGACAGTTTGGCCAGTTCGGAGGGCTGGAAAGTGATGCCGGCTATACGCACCCATCGTGCGGCACCGTTGATGGTGACGACGAGCGGGTTACCGGGAATCATGGTCGAATAGACGAGCAGGGTGCTGATCGCCAACAACGCGTACCCGCCGAAGCGCACCCAGTAAGAAGGAATATACTGGATGACGAAAGCTGCGAGCACGCCGAGCACGATGAACGCCATCTGCGACCCGATAGGTCCGAGCACCGATCCGCGCTGGTACACCAAGGTGGACGAGGCGGAGAAGAGCGCGATGATCGCCACCACGATGAGGATGAGGAACAGTCCCCAGAACGACCGGTCGATATTTTTCAGATTGAATCTCATAAAGCTTTTACAGCAGCCATAAATTGGTCACCGCGATCTTCGTAGGACTTAAAGAGGTCGAAGGAGGCGCAACAGGGAGAGAGCAGGACGGTGTCACCGTCGTGAGCAGCGTTATAGGCACCATTTATGGCGTCCTTTAAGTTATCCGTGTCGATGATATTCAGTCCGAAACCGTCAAAGTGCTCGTGCAGTTTCTCGTTATGCAGACCCATGAAGACGAGCGTATGACATTTCTCGCGCACGAGCTCGTCTATCTCCGAGTAGTCATTGCCTTTGTCCTTGCCGCCTAAGATGAGGACGGTAGGCGTGGTCATGGCTTCGAGGGCGTACCAGCAGGAGTTGACGTTGGTGGCCTTGGAGTCATTGATCCAGCGTACACCGCGTACGGTAGCTACGTACTGGAGCCGGTGTTCCACGCCTTGGAAAGTCTTAAGGGACTCCCGGATCACTTCGTTCTTGATACCTACTACATTCGCTGCGATGGTGGCTGCCATCGAGTTAAGGACGTTGTGGCGACCTTTGAGTGCCAGTTCTTCTTCACCGACAGGCAGCGGATTCGGTACGCTGAAACCGTAGGGATAGAGGGTGGCATTAACTCGGAGTGTCCGGAGACACCGGTCGATGACGGGATCTTCCGCCCAGTAGATGAAGGCATCGTCGGCCGTCTGGTTGCGGGTGATACGGAACTTGGCATCGACGTAGTTCTGGAACTTGAAGTCGTAACGGTCCAGGTGATCGGGCGTGATGTTCAACAAGATAGCGATATCCGCCTTAAAGTCATACATGTTATCCAACTGGAACGAACTCAGTTCGATGACGTAGTAGTCATGATCCTCGTGCGCCACCTGCAGGGCCAGCGAGTTACCGATATTACCCGCCAGACCGACGTTCAGACCTGCCTGCCGGAGGATATAATAGATGAGGGAGGTCGTGGTGGTCTTACCGTTCGATCCCGTGATGCAGATCATCTTCGCGTTCGTATACCGGGCGGCGAACTCGATCTCGGAGATGATGGGTGTACCTTGCGCCTGCAGCTTTTGTATCAGCGGTGCAGTGAGCGGAATACCGGGTGACTTGATGACCTCATCGGCATTGAGGATCCGATCCTCCGAGTGACGACCGTCTTCCCATGCCACACCGTTCTGGTTCAGCAACGCGCGATAGGGTTCGGAGATCGTCCCGCAGTCGGAAACGAAGACGTCGAAACCTTTCTCTTTGGCAAGGATAGCTGCTCCGCTACCGGACTCGCCTGCTCCCAAAACAACGATTCGTTTCATATGCTTTCGACTTTTGTCTTTCGACTTTCGACTAATTTAACGTATTTTAAGGGTTAGGATAGTGATGGCAGCCAAGATGAGGGTGACGATGCAGAAACGCAGGACGATCTTGGTCTCATGATGTAACTCCTTGCTGCCTTTGCAGAGGATGGTGCAAGTCGGATCGTTCTTAAGCACCTGCTCGACGGAGGTGCGGAAATGGTCATGCAGCGGAGCCCGTTTGAAGACACGTACATGTTTGCCGTGTTTCTTGTTGTATTTATAGACCTGGGTCTGCAAGATCACGCTCACGCTCTCCATGAGGAACACGCCGCAAAGCACCGGGATGAGCAGCTCTTTGTGGATCACCATGGCGCATACACCGATGATGCCGCCGACCGTCAGACTGCCGGTGTCACCCATGAAGACCTGTGCCGGAAAACCGTTCCACCAGAGGTAACCGACGAGTGCTCCGACGAAGGAGGCCAGGAACACTACCAGTTCTTCGCTGCCCGGGATGTACATGACGTCGAAATACTTCGCCCAGATGACACTACCGCTGGTGTAGGAGAGGATGAGCAGGGCTATCGCCATGATGGCGGAGTTACCGGCACACATACCGTCCATGCCATCGTTCAGGTTCGCTCCGTTGCTGACAGCCGCTACGACAAAGACCGTGAGCAGCACGAAGAAGATCCAACCGAAGCGGTATTTATTGGTCTCGCCGGTCCAGGAGAACAGGTCGGCGTAGTTGAAGTTATGATGCTTGACGAAGGGGATAGTGGTCTGGGTCGATTTGATCTCCGGACTCTTGTCCACCACCACGATGTTATTCTCGATATGGGAGGAGACGACCTCGTTCATGCTGACCGACGGAGCAAAACGCAGCGTCAGACCGACGATCAGACCCAGCGTCACCTGGCCGAAGATCTTCACCCAGCCGTTGAGACCGTCTTTGTTCTTGCGGAAGGTCTTGATATAGTCGTCTGCAAAACCCAGCGCACCCATGAGGACGGTCGTGATGAGCATGAGCAACATATAGACGTTCGTCAGTTTGCCCAGTAGCAGACAGGGCACGAGGATGGCGGCAATGACGATCAGTCCGCCCATCGTCGGTACACCTTTCTTACCTACGTTGAACGGGTCGGTCTTCTCGTCCCGCTGCGTCTCGGAGATGTTATGACGCTTCATGTAAGCGATGAACCACTTACCGAACCAGATACTCATACACAGCCCGATGATGCCTGCCGTGATGGCGCGGAAGGAGATATAGGTGAACAGGCGGGCACCTAAGAGATCGTTAAAATGATTAAAAAACGAATAGATCATACATCATATAGTTATACATCATACATATTTGCGGACTTGCTCGTGATCATCGAAATGGTGCTTGACCGTGCCGATGATCTGGTAGTCTTCGTGACCCTTGCCGGCGATGAGGATGACATCGTCTTTTTGCGCCAGGGTGCAAGCGGTCTGGATGGCTGCGGCTCGGTCTTCGATGACGAGCGTGGTACGTAGTTCTTCGGCTGTCAGACCGTCCGTCATGTCTTTGAGGATGTCTTTCGGGTCTTCGTTACGCGGGTTATCGCTCGTCAAGATCAACTGCTCGCTGCCTTTTTTCGCTATCTGCGCCATCATAGGGCGTTTGCCTTTGTCGCGGTTACCGCCGCAACCGACTACGGTGATCAGTTTGGCACCGTCTTTCTTGATTTCCCGGATGGTCTGAATGACGTTATCCACCGCGTCCGGCGTATGGGCGTAGTCCACGATGGCGGTCCAGCCTTTGGTGCTGTGGATGGTCTCAAAACGTCCGTTGACCGGCTTGAGGGTGGATAGCACACGGAGCACCTCCAACTCGTCAAAACCGAGACACAACGCCGCTCCGTAGATACAGAGCAGGTTCGATACGTTGAACCGTCCTACGAGCGGCACAAACACCTCTTTGCCGTTGATACTGAGCATCATACCGTCGAAGCCTTCTTCGAGGATCTGTGCCTTGTAGTCCGCCACCGCACGAGTGGAGTAGGTATGGACGGTCGCCTTGCAGTTCTGCGTCATGACCAGTCCGTTCTTGTCATCTTTGTTGGTAACGGCAAAGGCGGATTTCTTGAGCGTGTCAAACAGCCGTTTCTTGGTGTCGCGGTAGTTATCGAAAGTCTTATGATAGTCGATATGATCGCGGGTGAGGTTGGTGAACAGCGCTCCGTCGAAGTCGAGTCCTGCCACACGTTCCTGGGCGATCGCATGACTGCTGACCTCCATGAAGGCGTATGTGCAACCGGCATCCACCATGCGACGCAAGAGACCGTTGAGTTCGATAGCGTCAGGTGTCGTATGGGTGGCAGGCACCGCCTCGTCTTCGATATAATTGACCACGGTGGACAGCAGACCGGCTTTGTGACCCATCGCCCGTACGAGTTTGTAGAGCAGCGTAGCAATAGTCGTCTTGCCGTTCGTGCCGGTTACACCCACCAGCGTCAAGGCCTTACTGGGTTCACCGAACCATTTGCTTGCCATCAGACCCAGCGCTTTGTCCGTGTTCTCCACAAGGATAAAGGTGGTATTTTGTCCATTGTCCATTGTCCATTGTCCATTGTCAGGCAAGTACCGCTTGTCCGACAATACCACCGCAGCCGCACCGTTGGCGACACAACCATCAATGAACGTATGTCCATCTACTGCTGTGCCTACCTGGGCGACAAACAAGTCCCCTTGACCGATCTTACGGCTGTCAAAATGCAAGCCCTTGATCTCGATGTCCGTCGAACCGACAACCTCTATCGGTTCAATGACGCTTAGTAACTCTTTTAACTGCATAGTATATCTTGCTCCGGTTCTAAACCGGTCATCGTTTTTCTAGTTTGCGTTCTCCGTTTTCGTATATATAACAGCCTGTATAGGCCATGGTTTTTTCTGCGATGACGCGGACGGTGCTGCCGCAGTCCATGCCGGCATCATAGGGATATTGCGGATCTTCGATCATGCAGATGCAGGTGTACCGCGGATTCTCTTCCGGGAAGTAACCCACAAACGTCATGCGGTGGTGCTTGCCCGAGTAACCGTGACCCGGGATGATGAGTTGCGCCGTGCCGGTCTTACCGGCGATAGATACTAAGTTCGACTGTGCTTTCCTGCTCCATTTCTTGGCCGCTGCCGTACCCAGATGATTATCCCAAACCACATCATGCAAGGCACTCCGGACGGCCTTGAGCGTCTCTTTGCTGCATATCGAATTCTTGACCGTCTCCGGTCGGAAATGCTTGACCTCCTCGCCGTTCTGCTGCACCGCTGTCACGAGCATCGGGCGTACCATCCGGCCGTTATTGGCGATGGCGTTGTAGAACATCAGGATCTGCATCGGACTCATCTCCACCGAGTAACCGTACGACATCTTACTGAGTGTCACCGTGTCACGCGGCACGTCGATCCGCACTTTGTCCGCACCCGGTATCTCGCAATAGACGCTGTCCAGCAGACCCATCTTCTCGATGCGTCGAACGAACTTGCGCGCCGAGCCTTCATAGCTGCGTGTGATGAGTTTGGCAAGGGCGATGTTCGACGATACGGCGAGTGCTGACCGAACGGTCAACAAGGTGTCCATCGGGTGGGCGTCCGTATGTTTGACGGAGAAGTATTTCCAGGGCTGACGGGTGACACTGACGGTGTCGTCGATGTCTATCTTGCCGTCATCGAGGGCTGCAGTCAGGGCGATGGTTTTGAAGGTTGAACCCGGTTCGACGCGTTGTACGGCATGGTTCTGCGCCTCGTAGTAGTTGCCGTTATCCTTATCGCGGTCGATATTGGCTATCGCACGTATATAACCCGTCTGGGTCTCCATGAGGATGGCACAGCCCCACTTGGCATTGCGCTCGGCGGTCTTGGTGATCAGCGCTTGCTCCACGATATCCTGCAGGTTCGCATCGATGGTCGTCACGATATCCAGACCGTCCTTCGCTTCCTCTTCCGTCACCGACTCGTTGCGTCCGCCGATACGCTGGATCGAACTCATGCCGTCGATGCCGCGTAGTTCTTTGTCAAAACGCTTCTCCAGACCTGAGTTACCGCTACCGCCTTCGCCGTATATACTGCCTATCGTGCGGCTGGCAAGGATACCGTAGGGTTTGATACGGCGGTGCTGGTCCTCAAAGAAGATACCGCTCTTGTACTTACCTTTCCTGATCAGTTTATTGCGTTCCAGCGCTTGGCGTTGCAGGTAATTGATACGATGATCGCACACTCGGAACCGCTTCTCGCCGTGCCGGTAGGCATTGGTGATACGGGCCTTGTACTCCGCCTGCGTGTGGTCCTTGACGATCGTTGCGAGGTCAAGCGCCAGGGTGTCGACATGCGTGTTAAACAACTTGTTGTTGTTCTCGTGCAGCGCAGGTACGCGCGTATCCATATAGATATAATACTGCGGCATGCTGGAAGCCAACAGCCGACCGTTGCAGTCGAGGATGTTACCGCGTGTGGCACGGATGGGGCGATGGGTCGGCACTTGCCGTTCCGCTACTTTCAACCACTCGTCCCGCTCGGCCGTCTGGATATAGATGATCTTGGCGAGCACCGCCACGAAGCCGACAAGGATGATGATGAAGATCATCGCAAATCGCCAAACCGTATTTCTTTGCTCGTCGTTCATTTGATCTTTATAGGCGGTATATTGTTCTCTTGTAAGGTGCTGTTATTCTCGTGCAGCACCTCGATGATATGACTCTGCCGCGTGCTGTTGGTCAGTTCGGCACTGATGGTCATATAGCGGAATTTGGCATCCAGCATCTCTTTTTTCGTGTCCGTCAGACGGTGTTGCTGTTTGGCAGCCTGGTAACCCGTCAGGATATACAGAAAGACCAAGCCCACGATCAAAGCGATCAGCGGGTAGTGTTCCCGGATCTTTTGGCTGCGGAGTACGTCTCCGTTTAACCAGGATTGTATGTCGTGTGTGTCTGCCATTATTTTTTCTCCGCTACGCGCAGTTTGGCGCTGCGGCTACGGGGGTTGCGTGCTACTTCTTCTTGTGATGCCTCGCGTCCTTTCTCAATGAGGGTGAAGGGACTGAGGTTATTGCCGTAGAAGTCTTTCTCTATCGTGCCTTCGAGGTTACCGCTGCGCAGGAAATTCTTTACGAGTCGGTCTTCGAGCGAGTGGTAGGTGAGGATCGCTATCCGTCCTCCGGGTTTGAGCAAGTCCCGTGCGGCGACCAGCATCTCCCGTAACGCGCCCATCTCATCATTCACCTCGATACGCAAGGCTTGAAACAGCCGTGCCAACTCCTTACTCATCTCTGCAGGAATACGCGAAGCGGCTACGAGGTCTTCCGTGCGCTCGATGGCTTTCTGGGTACGTGCCCGGCATATATTTTTTGCGATAGCGCGACCGTTCTTGAGTTCTCCGTACAGATAGAAGATCTGCGCCAGGTCTTCCTCGCTATAACTATTGACGATGTCGGCTGCGGTGCGTTTGGCGGTCTGGTTCATCCGCATGTCGAGCGGGGCGGAGAAACGAAAACTGAAGCCGCGTTCCGGACAGTCGAAATGGTGAAAACTTACGCCTAAGTCAGCCAATAAACCGTCTATCTCTTCAATGCCGTAGTAGTCCATCCAGTTACGCAAGTACCGGAAGTTACTATGCACAAAGGTCCACCGCGGGTCGTCTATCGCATTACTCAAGGCATCTGCGTCCTGATCGAACGAGAAGAGTTGACCGCCATCGTGTAAGTCCTTCATAATAGCGCGGCTGTGCCCTCCTCCTCCGAAAGTGACGTCCACATAGACTCCGTCGGGTTGGATGTTCAAACCCTCGATCGTCTCTGCGAGCATGGCCGGTATGTGATACGCATTTACCATTGAGTCATTTACCATTTAGGATTTTTTCATTTTGGCGCGTAAGCGTGCGGCGAGTTCGGTTTGACTGAGACGCTTGTTAGCGAAGGTCTCCGGTGCCCATAAGGCAAAGCGGTTGAGCATGCCTACAAACAGCACGTCGTTCTGCGCACCGATGGTCTCGAGGTTCTTCTTCTGCAACAGGATACGACCCTGACCGTCCATCTCCAGGTACTCGGCATCGGCCATAAACTGCATGAGGATGAGTTGGTCTTCCGGATCCCACTCATCCAGCGCTTGACGCAAAGCCTCTACCTTCTCGTTCCATACGTTCTCCGGATAGAACATCAGACACTCGTTATCCGTATCACGACGCATAACGATACGCTTAGACTCTGCTTCGGCCAAGATCTTGCGGTACGCAGCCGGAACGAAAATACGTCCTTTCTCGTCCAACCGTCCTTCTATATTTCCTACAAAAGTTTGCATATTCGTTGCTTTTTTCTTTCGACTTTTGTCTTTTATCTATAAAAATCGCTGCAAAGATACAAAAAATATTTGATATTCACCACATTTCCCCACAAAAAAATTTTTCAATTGTTTTATTAACAAGATTTCGACAGATTTGCAAAAGATCAAATGTGCTATATATCAATAAATTATGCAGGATATTAACATTTTAATAAAAAGTGGGGTGTAGTGGGGTGTTTGAAAGGTTGTGGGTTGCGGGTTATGGGTTATAGGCAAAAAAAGAAGCCCTCCCATAAGGCGAGCTTCTTAGAGATGAATCATCTGGTTTTTAGAACGCGTGGTTAGGACGGAAGCCCTTGATGTCACGTTTGTTAACCTGGATGTTGCGAGTGGTATGGATATTCTTAAGTTCCTGAGCACTTGCAATACGTGCACCTGCCTTCGGAGCTCTTGCCGGAGCAGAAGCAGCAGTCATCAACTTCTCATAGTAGTAAGCTTTGAAGTTAGCCCACTGATACGGCTGAACGAAGGAGTAGTCAGCGTTAACAGCGAGACCGTAGATACCGTCAGACCAATATACATTGGACTTGTAGTACAACTCACCGTCGCTCTCACCATAGATACCGGTACCGAGGATACCGTTGAACGGATACCACCTGTTGTTCTCTAAGTCAGCATAGTAAACCGTTGCGCCGGAGATACCCGGAGCAGTTTCACCGGTCTCGTCCTCGTACCAAGCAGCGTGTTGCTCGAGACTTACCAATTGACCGGCAGGAGTGGTGCAAGCATTCTCAGCTTTGGTCGGGTCATACTTAGCCGGATCAACAATCTCCAGATTCGTACTTACATAGTAGTAGTCCGGACCCTTACCGAGGTCTTCGGTGATGATCCATGTCGGAACTTTCTCTAAGAATGCAACGTCACCCTCTCCGGTGATGTAAGCACCCGTAGCAGTTTCAACGCACTCAACACCACCACCGCAGAGCATGTAGGTAGCAGATGCAGTGAAGCAGTGAACGGTCATGGTCTGACCACCTACGTTAATTTTAACCTCGCAGGTGTCGTTACTCAGACGAACCCAGTCTCCCTGACCTTGCTCATCAAAGCCGTCAAAGCCCCAGAGTTGGCATGCGTCCCATTGTGCATCATACACGGTAACTACGCAGGTGTCTGCTTTGTAACCCTCTGCACTGGCAATAATGTTAGCGGTACCATAGTCAATACCATACACATAACCGTCCTCATCTACGTAAGCGATCTTCTCGTTGGAAGAGGTCCATGTGATAGCAACATCCTTAGCCGGGCTAACGGTTGCGCTCAATTGGTACTTGTAGCCTTTCGGCAGATCCAACTCGTCGTCGCTTAATACAACGATAGGAGTAACGGTCGGATCTTCACTACCACCACCAGTTTCTTCTTTGTCCTTTTTGTCACAACTCATGAATGAAAGAGTTGTAGCGGCCATAATGGCCATCAAAAAATACTTTTTCATACTTTAAATGTTTTTAGTTAACTAAAATGGGTTTCCCCGTTAATTATTGTATTTGTTGTCCAAATGCGTTATAGATCTTACCGTTCTTGCGGATGAACACTTGTCCGTTTTGAACGAATTTCTCCGTTTTGCCGCTTATACCGACGTTGCGGATGTCCTGCTGACCGTCGATGGCGTCGATGCGGAAATAGATATACTTACCCCACTTGCCGATCTTGATCACATCACCGATTACCGGTTTGTCTACCGCATAGATATGCATGGTGAACAGGCGGTAATACATCCAAATCGTTACCGGATCATCGTCATCACTCAGGTTGTACTCATAGTCTGCGTTGATACGGATATAATTCGGCATGTCGATCTCTATATTCCATGTACGGGCGATAGAATCATACGGTGTAAAGGTGGAATAGAAAGCGAACTCGTCATTGGTCGTTCCCCATTTCGCATATGCGGCCGTATATTGGTATCCGTGGCTGTTGTAGGTGATCATATTAACCGGTATGGTGTCGCCTTCTTGTCCCGTCTCAGCCCCACGCGTAGCGTAGAAATCTTCCAGAGTCGGGTAGATACCGTTCAGCATGATATAGGGTTCGTACGTTTTCTTGGCAACCACACCTGCTTCATACAGCATCTCCGTCTTGGTCGGATGCACGATACACTTAGCGGCATAGATACCGAAGTTAT
Organism: Paludibacteraceae bacterium; assembly: GCA_017447875.1. Classification (GTDB taxonomy): domain Bacteria; phylum Bacteroidota; class Bacteroidia; order Bacteroidales; family Paludibacteraceae; genus Colicola. Next base: position 13,151 of record JAFSMP010000011.1, read on the forward strand.
CGGTGTCGGTAAAGCCTTTGATCTCCACTTGGAACGGCTCATTAATGGTGAAGCCTTCGTTCAGCACTTCTCCATACTCCGACTCCTTGCGGAAGTTGAAGGTGAGCAGTTTGCCGGGTTTGTAGCTTATGTCGGTCAAGTTCTGAGCCGTAGCCTCCGATGTAGCGATCACTTCATTGGTCTTCTGACTCCGAACCGTGAGTGTCAACAGCGAGAGGCTTAAGTTCTCCAACGTGTCTGCACCCAAAGCCAAGGTCACACTCTTTATGTACAGCGGTGACATCGGTTTGTCGTAGAAGGTCGTCAACTTCAGCGGTTTATAGCGATCATAGGTCATCGAGTCTCCGCTCAGGTCATACTTGGGGATAGATACCGAGTCGACAGTGTGCATCGAGGATCCGAAATAATAACTCACATATCCGTCTCCGGCTACGTTCTCGATCAACTCAAAACTGATGCCCTCGCGGGTCGTGCTGACCGCATTCGTCAACGGCCAAAGACCGTCTGCGGAGTTACCGCTGGGCAGACCGCCTGCTGCCAACGGACAACTATTTGCCGAAGGCTTAGCGGCACTGCTGAGCATCATGTAGATTTCCTCTGTACCATCCGGGAACTTCGTTGTCTGATGCGGTGTAGCTTGCTGCCAGTAGTAGCCTGCATCACCTTCTGCATCTTTGGCATATGCATCTTGGTAACCACCGCTGGCCAAGATGGTGTCGCAGAAATTACCCCAAGTGTCAATGCCGTAGTTCTCACCGTCGCAATAAGACGGATAGGCATTGGAGAAGGCCGTCAGATATTTGACGCTCTTGTACCCCTTCTGCTGATTAATCCATTTCCAGCAGGGGATAGAGTCTGACCAGGAACCGATCACACCCGGACTCTTGATAAACGTACCTTTACCTTTCTCATCCATACCAAGGAACATGGTTCCGGCAGGATTCAGATAACCGATCTTCTGCTCCTCATCCTGTTTTGCCGCCGGTGCTGCTTGCGGTGCAGCAATCTCTTCGGCTTCGTTCACATAGATATCCTGACCCATGCTGCGGGCACCCGGGAGCATCTCCAGGAAATAGTCGGAGTGTACATACGGTGTAGCGGGAAGTTGTTTCTGCGCGTTCACCATCCCCATTCCGCATAGAACGATTGTTAATGTTACTATCTTTTTCATCATAGTTGTTTCCTCCGATAAATTACATAATTACATTTTCCGCTTTGACATGGATCGAAGCACCATCCGCTCGTTTGAATCGCAGTTGCGTCAAGTTCAGGGCAGAGCCTGTGTATGACTCCGGAACAAACGTGCCGGCGAAGATGCGGCAGAAAATCTGCTCCACTCCGTCACCCGTCGGTACATCTGCACCGGATGCATCCAGACGTATAAACAGCGGTTTCAATTCCTCATCGTGCGATTTATATTTGAGTGTAATCGCATCGCTTGTACTCGTAGTAGAGAAATTAATTCGTCCGCCGAACTGCATCCCGTCGAACAGATAATTGATACGCAGACCATAGTTGTAATTCAGTGCACCCGTTTGGCTCTTACTGGATGTGACTTCATAGGCGATAGTATTGATCACCACGTTATAGGGTTTCAATGCGGCATTGACCGAGTCCACGAATGCGCGGGTTGCTGCATCTGAATCGTCCGCCAGATATACCCAACGACTGTGTTTCTTTAAACGGTAGACAAAGTATTCTACAGGCGTGTAGTTGCTGCTGATATATTCCTTGCCATCCGTGGTCTTCAGAGTCTTCAGGTCATCCGACAGTACGAAGTGTTGTGCTTTTGCGCTGCTGCCTGCTATCGGCAGTCCGGAGTAGAAGTCCATACCGTTTGGAGTTACCAGGAATCCGCGGTTCTCCTCTTCTTCTCCATTCTTGTAAGTGAAGATACCGTTGTTATAGATCACCTGAATCTTCTTTGCTCCGTCCCAATAAGTCATGTCAATACCATCATTATCGGTGAAGGTCTTGGCGTTGAAATCATCCACGGCTGCATAGTAGTCTTCCCAACTCAAGGCATTGTTCATGCGGTTCATCGTGATATAGGCTCCGTTTTTCTTACCTTTCAGATAGATCGTGTTCGTCTCATTCTTGAGCACTACGAACTCATAGTCGCCATAATAACCGATACCGTCATCCAAGGGGTCAGCGAAGATACTGAAGAGCTTATTGTAACTATGGAAAGTCAGTACGCATCCCTGCGTGCCGTCTACACCCCATAGACTGGTCTCTTGCTTATAGGTATTCTTGGACGATACCTCATTCTTGGCGGCCATCGTTACGGTACCGTCATTACGGAAATGCGCCAAGATAGCGTATCCCGCATCGTCCGGAGAGGGGAAATAACGCATCTCCCATCCGCTGGTAGCGCTGACGAGGTTGTCTTGTACCGATTGCTCCATCGCGTGCAAGCGCTCCGCAGCCGACAGGTCGAAGAGGTTCTTCTCCTGACGGCTACAACCGGCTAAACTGCACAGCGTAGCAATTGCTAAAACGTATAATAGAGTATGTTTCATAATCGTATGTGTTATTTACCGTAAGAATCATTCATCACGATGTCGTACGTCAGGGCGTCTTGACGACGTTGAACCTCCGCACGCAGGGAGTCCAATGTATAATCAAATTTCTCCGATAACCAGTCCTTGCACATCGTGATCTTGTACGCGATAGTGGCTGTGCCCGGTTGGTCCTCATCGATCTCCACGATATGCGTATGATCGGCTGCCATCGTGATGCCGCGTTTCTGCCAAGTCTCACGCGTGTCGGTGATATATGACGAGATCACTTCTACGAAGTCCTCGTGTGCCTCACTCATCGAGTACGGAGTAACGAAACCTAAGGCATATGCCTCTTCGTCCGTATGGTACTGCCAACTCTGCGAGTCGTATTTACCCGCCGAGATCAGTTCGTACTCTTTGGGGAACGACTTGGTCTGGTGCAGGATATGCGAGAACTCATGGTGCATAACGTGGAAGATATACTTGTTGAGCCAAGACATATCGTTCAGGTCGATGCCGTTCATGTTGTACAGCGTGATCTTCACACCACCTTCGGCTACACCGAGGGTTACCGTTCCTTGCGCTGCGTTCACCGCTTCCGAACCAATCACATTGACGATACGCGGAGCGTACAGTTTCAGGAAGTCTGCACCCATCTGCTGGTCGTATACATCCAACCACAGGTACTTAACGGCATGGGCTACCACTTGCGCTTTCTCGTATTCTACCGGAACGAGGTTATAGTCCATATCGGTCGTCTCGTCTGCCAACTTATACAAGAAGGCAATGTTGTACGGTTTCTCGAAGTTCTCGTACAGATATTTGTCGAACTCATACGTGGCAGAGTTGGGATCCAATACCGGTACGTCTTCGAAGATCGACTCCGAGTTGAGCTTGTCCTCGCAGGCGGTCATACCCATGACCACTGCTGCTGCCAGCAAAATATGTTTGATATTCTTCTGCATATGCTTCCTCCTTTATAAGGTTTGTGCGTTTTCATCCTCATTCGTCTCCGGCGTGATGGTCAATGTACGCATCTCGTCCTTCAGCTCCATGTACAAGCCGATACCGCTGGGTTCGGTAGTCGCTCCGTTGGTGGCTACCAAGGCGTTGTTGTCGCCTACCATCACACGCGGGTTCGCTTTCTGACCACCGATGATGGCCTCTTGCGGCAACTGGATAGCACGACGGTCATCATTCCAGATAAGACGGTATTTGGTTACCGGATAACCCACTTCGTGGGTCAACTCGATACCGTAACGCTTGATGTCGAACCAACGCATACCGTCATGCAAAGTCTCGATACGACGGAAATGCAGGACGCACCATATGTACGGTAACTTATCGTCAGAGATCTTCCAACTCGGACTCATCTTACTGTGATTCAGCGTCGGCGTACGTTGTACGTTCGTGCTTTTCTTGAAGAACTGCTTGATACGTGCATCGGTCAGATCTTGCGTACACAAGTAACCTTTTGCCCATACGTCCATGTCGGATACCGCTGCCGATAACTGACCTTTCATGATCTCGGCTTCTGCACGGCACAGGAGTGTCTCACCTGTGGTAAACTCACGACGGATACTATGCGGATAACCGATACCGGCCACCTTGTCCGTGTATTCGAACGGCTCGTAGAGCTTACTGAAGAATCCTCCGTAGTTGGCATTGAATCGCCAGATGCTTGCACCCGGGAAGTTACCGCTCCAGCACGGACCCGAACCATTTACGGTATAGTCACGCGGTGCGCGGTTAAAGGTGTAACGGCAGTAGGTGGTGACAAAACCGTAGAGTGCAAACGAATAGGTACTCTGGATGAGCAGGTTCGCCTGAGACGACGGATCCATCCATGCGTTGAGTTCCAACTCAACATTACCCAGGTTCTTGCAGTATTCCGCATCGAACATCACCGCAGCTGCTTCAGCCGGAGTTGTACCCAATACCTTGTTCGCATAGTAAATGACTTTGTCATAATCGCGTTTGAACAGGTAGAAACGCGCTGCAAAAGCATAGGCAGCTTTGACATTGAAGTGGTACTTCGGTACCGAGTAATACTCATCGCTGACGAGAGGAAGCGCATCCAAGAGGTCTTTCTCAATCAACTCATACACCTTTGCTACATTGTCGCGTTCGTATGACGGATTTACTCCCGTCTCCGGTTCGGTCATATAGTGTACACCCATATCTGCCTGACTGAGATCCGCGCTTCTATATGCCTGCGCGAAGATATTCACCAGGATAAAATGGTTATACGCGCGGCAGATCAACGCTTCGCCTTTCTCGGAACGCATATCGAGTCCTTGCTCATCTTCCAGTTTCTGGATAGCAACTAAGGCCTCATTGGCAACCGCGATGTTCTTATAGCAGTTATTCCAGATCCAATACGGACTGTCCTGCGACGTAAAGGCCGTCACGTCTTTCCATGCGAAAATCTGGTTATAACCCTGATTGAACGGTTGCTTGTGGTTCACAAACCCTTGTGCGTCAGGGGTATTGTTGTCAATGATATTATCCGAACTGAACTCACATAACGGGCCGTAGTTAGGAGCATCATAAGCGTTGACAAGCAGCAGACGCACTTTCTTCTTCGAGTCTATCTCGGTACGGTTATCCGGGTTCTTGTCCAGGAAGTTGCAACTCACCAGACCGGACGCCAGGATCAGTACGATATATGCTAATTTCTTATTCATAGTGTTTCTGTTTTTTTTGAGTTCAACCATTAGAATCCTAAACGTACACTTAATGTGAACTGACGCGGAACAGGTGAACTAACACCACCGGAACTGTAGAACTCCGGATCCTGACCGTTCAACTTCTTATCTGCGTACAGCAGCGCCAGGTTCGTGCCGCTGATCTTCGCCGAGAAAGAGGATACGGCTTTCTGACCGTCGAACCATTTCTTGGGGAAGATATACTCCAGCGATACCTCTTTGAGGCGGATAAATCCACCGTCCGCTACGCGTTGGTCGCTGTAGTTATACGCCGAGTATGCGTAGTTCAAACCATCGATGGTCTCATACTGACGCTTCGAAGCGATGACAGGAATCGTGGTCTTCGCTTCGTCACCTGCTACCATCCAGCGGTTCTTCATCTCACGCATGTTCGCGGAGATATCGTTGTACTGACTTGCATAGACATTGCACAAGTCGTTCAGACGAATCTTGTTACCGCCACGGAAGGTCAGGAAGACACCGATCTTAAAGTTCTTGAAGATCGTGAACTCATTGCTGAAACCACCGTCAATCGTCGGATCAATCGTTCCTTCGTACTTGAGGTAAGTCAGGTTCTCGTGATCCTGGAAATTGATATCTCCGTAGTTAGACGGATCGTAGTACTCCGTGCACTCTGCATTCGAGTAGAAGAGCGGCAGACCTTCTTCCGTCAGACCCGCAAAGCGAATCGAGTAGAGCGAATACAGCGGGTCTCCTTCCTTACGTCCGTATCCGTTCAAGAACGTTACCGCGCGGTCTTTCGAGTCCAGCTTGGTGATCTTGTTCGTGATATAACTGAAGGCGAAATTACTCGTCCATTGGAAATTCTCGATGCTCACATTCACTGTCGAGAGCGAGATCTCTACACCCTGCGACTTCATCGTTGCGTCGTTGGCATATTTGGTGATCTGACCTCCGACACCGGAAGTCTCCACCGGACCGATCAGGTCGTAGTTGTTACGACGGAAATAATCCACATCCAAGTTGAGGCGATCATTGAAGAAACCAAGGTGCGTACCTACGTTCAACTCATGTTTCTTCTCGTAGGTTAACTCGGAGTTCGCCAGATCCACCAACTCAATACCGGACTCCGTCACGTTCGATAACGGACGCCAGGGGTTGTAAGCCTGGAATACGGCAAGTGAGTTACTTACGCTCTCCGGACCACGGGTAGCGGTCAGAGAGTAACTCAGTTTCAAACTGGCACCGGTCCACCACTCACCGAAGGTCGGACGCCAGAACTTCTCTGCATCGGCGTTCCATACACCGCTGACGTTCCAGGTCGGCAACCAACGTGCTTTGTTCGAGTGACCGAGTTTGTTAGATCCCTCGTAGCTGACAGTACCCGTTACAGAGTAACGCGACTGGTAGGAGTAGGTAGCCGTAGCTACGAACGCAAGATAACGGTCGTAGTAGTTGACATTATCATAGTACTGCGTACCTTCCTCTTTCATCTGCTTGAAGGCCTTGTAGTCGAAGGACGGGATACCGCCGTTCTCGTACTGGTAACCCCAGCCTTGATACCAAGAGTTCTGTCGGTCGGTCGAGTTGCTCTCTACGCTGGCGAAAATATCGATACCATGATCCTCTCCTTCGCCGCCGGCATTGGAGAACCAACGTTTGTATTGTACCGAACCACGGAAGTCGATAGACAACAGACGTTTGTGCGTGTCCTTGACGATACCGCCTTCCGGCAGAATACTCTCTTTCTGCGCGCCACTCACGTCCGGATCCCGGTAGAGGTATTCGTTCGCATCACGGATCAGGTCGTTCTCAACGTCTCCTTCATCCAGACCAAGACCTGCGCGATATGCACGTGCCTGGTTGGAGAAGTCCATGATGTTATGCTGCAACTCATCGTGGTGGTAACGGATACTTGCCAAACCTTTGATCTCCAGTCCCTTAACAGGTTTCCATGACAGATCGCCCTGGAATTTGATGTCCTGGCTCTTGAGGTCGATATAGTTCTGATCCAACTCATCGAAGATGTTGAAATCGCAGTAGTTACGACGATAGTTCTCCTTCGGATCCATAGCACGAGAGGAGTTCATGGAGTACGAGAACGGGTTGATATCGAAGTCACGACTCACCGCACCCGTTACGACGTCCGTCGACTGGTTGACAGCACCCGGAGCCTGTTGCTTGATATAGCTACCACCGGTGTTGACATTAAGCGTCAAGCTCTGCTTGCTACCTTTTGGAAGCAGGTCAAAGCTGGCTTTTGCATTACCGGTATAACGCTGTACGGATGATTTCTTATACCATCCCGGATCGTACATGACGGATACCGAACTGTAGAAACGTGCGCGCTCCGTACCCGTCGAGAAAGACAAGGAGTGGTTCATTAGCACGTTATGGTTGAACAGTTGATCAAACCAGTCGGTGTTACGCATCTCTGCCTCACGCAGGTACGCGTTCATCGCACTCTGGTTATTCGCCAAAGCGTAGGTGCCGGTAGCAGGATCATAAGTGTCGATCATCTTAAACATCTTACCGTAGATACCGCTGTTCTTTGCTGTATTCAGGGTCGATGCCTCCAACCAACCTTTCTGACGCAACTCCTGGTAGATCGCCATCTGCTCTTGCGAGTTACAGATGTTGTAATCGCTGTAACTCGGCTTCATACGATAGGTGAACTCACCCGTATAGTTGAGTTTGGTCTGACCTACGGTACCTTTCTTGGTGGTAACCACGATGACACCGGACATAGCACGCGCACCGTAGATAGAGGTAGCCGAACCGTCCTTCAGAATCTGAATCGACTCGATATCATCGGGGTTCAGACCTGCGATTGCATTCGACACCAGGGTCTCGGCGTTACCGCTACTCAGGTCATCCGCGCCCATGTTCGTCGTACTCTCCATGATGACACCGTCTACTACCCAAATCGGGTTCGATGTACCATAGATGGATGTAGCACCACGCACACGGATCTTCGGCGCAGCACCGAAGGTACCACTCACCGTCTGAACCGTTACACCGGCAGCACGACCGTCCAACGAACGGCTGATATCGGCGATACCGCTCAACTTCGTGTTCTCGGCATCCAACTTGGTCGCAGCACCGGAGAACAAACGCTTGTCTTGAGCCACCATACCGGTAACGACCACTTCTTCAATCTGTTGGGACTCTGTCTCCAACTTCACTTTCATCGAGGGTTTAGCAGGGACTGTCACAGTCTTGTAACCCAAATAAGAGATGACCAGATTTTTCTTGCCTTCCGGCACATTCAACTCGAATTGGCCATCAAAGTCTGTTACGGTACCTACCGTCGTTCCCTCAACGACTACGTTCGCACCGATAGCGCCGTCGCCGTTCTCGTCAAGCACGGTTCCTGTCACCGTCATCTGCGCCCACATCCAAGCCGGAAGGAGGCACATACAGACTAATAATAAGTAAACTCGCTTCATTATATGTTGTTTGTTATTTATTTTTCTCGATTCCTCGCGCGTATACGCGGAATCTATGGAATACGCGTACGCGCACAGACGAAAAATCGTGCAAAGGTACGACTTTTTTTTTATATGACCAAATAAAATGGAAGAAAAATGCAAAAAATCTGCAATTTTATGGATTTTATGACATTTTTGATGCTTTATAGGCTATTTATATGTCAAAATGTAAGCATTTGAGGGCGCAAAGGTGTCTTGTGCAATTTGCTGCAACTTTTTGGAAGAGATATGTTCTATTTCACGCATCGTTTCTTGCCATTCGGGTGCGTATCCTCTATACAGCATGGACTTTGCCATCGCTAAGGCACTGTTCTCTTGATTCTGTGCCGAGATGGCCAATTGACCACGCAGTTGCACCAAGGCGTGCTTTAAGGCGGAGTCCGATAAGGGTATTTCTCTGAGTTTGTCCAGTTCTTTGCGTACTAATCCTAAACTATTCTCTTGGTCTTCCGGATCGCAAGCCCAATAGACGCACCAATATCCGGTGTCGCTGAGAGGGGTGTAGGTCGATTCGACGGTATAGACCAGACCTCGTGCTTCCCGTAGACTCAGGTTCAGACGGCTGTTGAGACTGCCTCCGCCTAAGATGTTATTGAGTAGGAACATCCCTAACTGGTTCTCGTGTCCGATGGGGTAGGCGCGTCCGCCTAACATCGCGTGCACCTGGTGGGTGTGGCGTTTGAAGGACCGCTCCTTTTCAGGAGCTGTTAGACCGCTATCGCTGTTAGACCGCTTCGCTGTTAGACCGGCTCCGCCTGTTAGATTTCCGAACTCCTTCTCCGCCAATTTAAAAATCTTCTCCGGTTTGACGTTGCCTTGACAGAACACGACCATCCGGTCGGGGGTGTAGTGTTGCGCCATCCAGTGGAGGGCGTAGGAGGGTTTGGACGAGATATGTTTGAGGGTTTTCTTGGTGCCTAAGATAGGCAGGGCAAGGGAAGAACCGGCGAAAACGAGACTCTCAAAATCGTCGTAGATCAGTTCGGACGGCTGGTCGTTGTAACTCTCTATCTCGTCCAGGATGACCATGCGTTCTTTGTCCGTCTCTTCTTTCTTGAACGCCGGTTCAAGGATCATCTCGGCGATCAGATGAAGCGTCAGTTGGACGTGTTCGGCAAGGATAGCGGCATAGAAAGTGGTCTCCTCTTTGGTGGTGTAGGCGTTGATCTCACCGCCGATGCCTTCGATGGCATGGATGATGGCGCGAGCGGAGTGGTGGTTCGTGCCCTTGAAGACACAATGCTCGATATAATGCGCCATCCCGTTCTCGTCGGGTTGTTCGTCCCGCGTGCCGGTTCCTACCATCACACCGATATAGGCGACGGGGGAAGGAGTCCAACGATGGACAATTTTGACGCCATTTGGCAGAATATGATAAAAAGTTTGCGAATTTTCTTGCATATTCCGTTTTTTTGTTGTACCTTTGCACCCGAATTCGTTTTAAAAGAGGGCGGCATTGGCGGAATTGGTAGACGCGCCAGACTTAGGATCTGGTTCCGAGAGGAGTGAAAGTTCGAGTCTTTTATGCCGCACGTTCGAGCGCTTTGGCTTCTTGCCAGAGCGCTTCCATTTCATCGAGAGTCATATCTTTGAGGTCGCGTCCTTGTTCTTTCGCGCGTGATTCAATATAATTAAAGCGACGGATGAACTTGAGGTTCGTTTGCTCGAGGGCGTTGTCGGGCTTGAGTTTGTAGAGTCGTGCGGCATTGATGAGGGCGAAGAGCACGTCTCCGAGTTCTGCTTCTGACGGGTCTTCTTCAAATTCCGCGATCTCTTCTTTGACTTTTGCCCATACGTCTTCGCGTTTCTCCCAATCGAAACCGACATTCGCTACTTTGTCTTGTATCCGGTAAGCTTTGACGATACTGGGTAAGGAGTCCGGGATGCCGCCTAAAACGGTTTTGTTACCCCCTTTCTCTTTGAGTTTGACTTGTTCCCAGAGGTGCGAGACCTCTTCGGCGTTCTGTGCGGCAGCTTCTCCGTACACATGCGGGTGACGGAAGACGAGTTTGTCGCAAAGGCGGTTGCAGACGTCGGCGATGTCAAAGTCTCCGGTTTCGGAACCCATCTTGGCATAGAAAACGACATGGAGAAGGACATCTCCGAGTTCTTTACTGATCTCATTCATGTCGTGGCGCGAGATGGCGGTTGCCAACTCATAGGTCTCCTCGATCGTGTTCTGACGGAGGCTGTCGAAGGTCTGTTTGCGGTCCCACGGACATTTCTCCCGCAGGTCGTCCATGATGTCCAACAGGCGCTCAAACGCTTTCAGTTGTTCCTGTCTCCGGCTCATAAGTATGCATGGTTAGATGTCCGTGTTTATCCAGTTTGGCGTACGTCCATAACTTGAAGCAGTCTCCCAAGATGACCACGCGTGCACCGGTCTCCAGTTGCAAGTCCAGATCGATATGCCGGTGACCGAAGACATAGTAGTCGCGGTGGTTGCCTTGTTTCTCCTGATCCTTGGCAAAAAGCACCAGTTCTTCCTTGTGCTCACCTTTGTACGGACAGGGGTTGGCGAGTTCTTTGAGACGGCTGCGTTTAGCCCAGTTATAGCCGAACTTATTGCCCCATGCCGGAGGTAACAGCCGGAAAAGGAACTGCAGCGTCTCCGATTGGAAGAGTTTCTTGAGGAAAATGAAATGCTTGATTTTCTTTCGGATACGACTCGGGTAATAGGTCTCCCAATCGGAAGGTAACAGTCCGTCTCCGTGGGCAAGGTACAAAGACTTGCCGTAGCGGTTGATGGTCACCGGTGTGTAGTGAACCTCTGCTCCGGTCAGTTTGGCAAGTCCTCCGAAAGTCCACATGTCGTGGTTGCCGGTGAAAATATGTACATGGATGCCTTTTTTTGCCAGTTTGCGCAGTTCTTTGCAGAACGGATGGTACTGCCGTTTGCTTTTGTCGTGGATGTAATACTCCATCCAGAAATCGAACATATCGCCGAGCATATAAATCGACACGGCATCCTTACTCATCTCCTCCAACAGGTCGATTAGTTTTTTCTGGTGTGCCCAGCCTCTCTCGATGGCCAAGCTACCCAAGTGGGCATCACTTAAAAAGTATATCATGGATAATGTTTAATGTTGAATGTTGAATGTTTAAAGGAAGCCGAGTTCCAACTTGGCTTCTTCGGACATCATGTCTTTGGTCCATTCGGGTTCAAAGACGATGGTGACGTTCACATCCTTGATGCCGTCCACAGAGCCTACTTTCTGCCGGATATCTTCCACGATGAAGTCACCCGCCGGGCAAGAAGGGGCGGTCAGCGTCATGGTGATATCGCATACTCCGTCGTCTTTGACTTCGATGCCGTAGATGAGTCCCAAGTCGTACACATTGACCGGTATCTCCGGGTCAAAGACGGTCTTGAGCATCTTTAATATCGCTTCTTCTTTTTCTAAAAACTCGTTCATACGTGTCCATGTTGTGTTTTCTCGGAGTGCTCGGAAGCACCAGCCGCCAAAACGGCTGCAAAGTTACTGCTTTTTTTTGATATATGCAAATAAAACTGCCAATTTGGCAGAAAAAAGGCATTGGCACAGCTTTTGTCAATGTTTTATCGGAATAATCCGATTAATTAGAATAATCAGAAATTTTAAAAGATATGGCAAAAGGTAATATTGGGGTGACGAGTGATAATATATTCCCCGTTATTAAGAAATTTTTGTATTCGGATCATGAGATCTTTTTGAGAGAGTTGATCTCGAATGCCGTTGACGCTACGAGCAAACTGAAGACTTTGTCTTCGGTAGGTGAAGTGAAGGGTGATCTGGGTGACATACGCGTACGCGTTACTATTGATAAAAAGAAAAAGACCTTGACGGTGAGTGACCACGGTGTCGGTATGACGGCCGAAGAGGTGGATAAATACATCAACCAGATTGCTTTCAGTGGTGCAGAGGAGTTCCTCAACCAGTACAAGGACAAAGCGGAGGCCATCATCGGTCATTTCGGTCTGGGTTTCTACTCGGCGTTCATGGTGAGCAAGAAAGTGGAGATTTTCAGCCAATCGTACAAAGAGGACGCGAAAGCCGTTCACTGGTCGTGCGAAGGTAATCCCGAGTACACGATGGAAGATACCATCAAGGCGGAGCGCGGAACGGATATCGTGCTGCATATCGACGATGAGTTTACGCAGTATCTGGAGGATGCAACGATCGAGGGGCTCTTGAAGAAATACTGCAAGTTCCTGCCGGTGGAGATCGCTTTCGGTAAGAAGAAAGAATGGAAAGACGGTAAGGAGGTAGAGCTGGACGAGGAGAATATCATTAATGATATTAACCCAGCCTGGACGCGCAAGCCGGCTGATCTTAAGGACGAGGATTACGACAAGTTCTACCATGAGTTGTACCCGATGCAGATGGACGAACCGCTGTTCCATATCCATCTGAATGTGGATTATCCGTTCAACCTGACGGGTATCTTGTATTTCCCGAAGATCAAGAGCAATCTGGACGTACACCGCAACAAGATTCAGTTGTATTGCAATCAGGTCTATGTGACGGACGAAGTGGAGAATATCGTACCGGAATACCTGACGCTGTTGCACGGCGTGATCGACAGTCCGGATATCCCGCTGAACGTGAGCCGTAGTTACCTGCAGAGCGACAATAACGTGAAGAAAATCAGCGGTTATATCACGAAGAAGGTGGCCGATAAGTTGGCGGAGTTGTACAAGGCTGACAAAGACGAGTTCGCGAAGAAATGGGACGATATCAAAATGTTTATCCAGTTCGGTATGTTGACTGACAAGAAGTTCTACGAGAAAGCCACCGGTTTTGCGCTGTATAAGAACCTCGACGGGAACTATGCAACGCTGGATGAGTATATGGATAAAGTGCGTGATAATCAGGTAGATAAGGACGGCAATATGGTGCTGCTATATACCAATGATCCGGACGCCCATTACACCTATATCGAGCGTGCAAAAGCGAAAGGTTACGACGTGCTGCTGATGGACGGCGAGTTGGACGTACATTGTATGTCGCAAGCCGAGCAGAAACACGAGAAACTGCGTTTCGTGCGTATCGATTCCGACACGATCGAGAACCTCATCAAGAAGGAAGAGACGGCGAAGGATGAATATACCGACGAACAGAAAGAAGGACTGCGGAAGGCGTTTGAAGGACTGCTGCCGAGTGATGCCGACAAACTGCGTTACAATGTAACCTGCGAAGCAGCTGCAGCGGACGCATTACCTGTCTTTTTGACGCAGAACGAGTTCATGCGACGTATGAAAGAGATGGCGGTGCACCAGCAAGGAATGGCTTTCTACGGTCAGATGCCGGACAGTTACAACCTGGTGCTGAACACGAATCATCCTGCCATCCAGGCGCTGGTGGACAAGACCGAAGGACAGGAGGAACGGATGAAACAACTGATTGATATCGCATTACTGGCGAGCGGTCAGTTGAAGGGTGAGGCGCTTGCTAAATTCGTAGAACGGACCGTTACACTGTTAGACCGCTAACGCTGTTAGAAGTTAGAGGTTAGAGAGAAAAGTACCTGCGGTAAAGTGAGGGCACTGAAAAAGGTAGCCTTTTAGAACGGAGCTATTAAAAAAGAAGGGATTGTAACGCTTTTACGTTGCAGTCCCTTTTTTTGATTATTTTCGTAAAAAGATGTTATAGGGAGTCATATACGCTCCATAATGGTCGC
>JAFSMP010000012.1 GCA_017447875.1 Paludibacteraceae bacterium
ATGTCTAAATTTATAGGAAAGCGACTAAGATATTAGGAATATGTCTGAAATGACAGTAACATGTCTATGAAATTAGGACAAATGTCTACTGACGTAGAAAACTAACAAAAAAAATGTCTACTAAATTTAGGAAAAGACATCCATTTTCTTGATTGATTACTTTTTCTTTTTTTTGATTAAAAACTGCATAATTCTTCACCAAATATACAAATAAAATAGCACATTTGGTTTGAAATTAATGCAAAAATACGGAAATTTTCACCAAATCGCAAAGAAAATATACGATTTGGTTGCGAGTTCCAAAAAAAAGTTGTAACTTTGCAGCCGAAATCAAAAATATTACCTGTTATGTTTGGCAGAGAGGAAGAAAAACGAGTATTATTATCACTCTTGGAGAGCGAAAAATCGGAGTTCGTAGCAATATATGGTCGCCGCCGTGTCGGAAAGACCTACCTCGTGCGCGAGACGTACAATTACAATTTTGCTTTCCAACATACGGGCTTGCAAGATGCCACTATCCGTGAGCAATTGGAGGAGTTCGCAAACTCCCTTACTATTGCGGGAATGAAGAAGGTGAAGCGTCCCAAGAACTGGTCGCAAGCATTCTTTATGTTGGGACAACATTTGAGCACTCTTCCCGAAGGAAAGAAAGTGGTCTTTATAGACGAACTCCCGTGGTTAGATGCACGTAATTCCAAATTTGTTTCTGCTCTTGACCATTTCTGGAATGGTTGGGCAACGGCTCGGAAAGATATTGTTTTGGTGGTGTGTGGTAGTGCAACGTCATGGATTATGGACAAGATTGTCATGAATTATGGCGGATTGCATAATCGTCTGACGGAACAAATCTATTTGCGTCCGTTTACATTGCAAGAGTGTGAGCAATATGCAACACAGCGCAACTTGGGAATGAGCCGCCGCAATATTCTGGAGACATATATGATTCTTGGCGGTATTCCTTTTTACTGGGATATGTTACGTAAAGATTTGTCATGGGCACAGAATATTGACCGTATGTTCTTCTATCCGGACGGAAAGATGCGGAATGAGTTTGAAGCTTTGTATAGATCGCTTTTCCGCCATCCGCAGGCATATATAGATGTAGTTACAGCACTCGGTACTAAAAAGGCAGGGATGACCCGCAATGAACTAATCGCTGCTCTTGGCGAGAACAATGGAGGCACGCTTAGCAAGACACTTCGAGAATTGGAGCAATGCGGATTTATACGCTCATACAACTCTATTGGAAAGGCAAAGAAAGAGGCTATCTATCAGCTGATAGACAACTTTACTCTGTTCTACTTCAAATTCATGGCTAATGGAGCTATTAACGAGAAAGATTTCTGGTCACGTACAATAACCAAACCTGCTTACAATGCATGGAGTGGATTGGCATTTGAGCGCGTATGTTTCCAACATATTGACCAAATCAAGCGTGCTTTGGGTATATCCGGCATCATCAGTAATGTCTATTCGTGGGTTTATATTCCCAAGGATACCGAAGAGAAAGGAGCACAGATAGATATGCTTATTGATCGTGACGATAATATCATCAATGTGTGCGAAATGAAGTTCTCACAAGGCGAGTATGAACTGACCGAGAAGTATGATTTGGAATTACGCAACAAAGTAGGAACATTCCAATCCAAGACAAAGACACGAAAAGGCGTAAGTATCGTAATGATTACATCTTATGGCCTTAAACGTAATGCTTGGGCAAACGGTATTAATGCTCAATTGACGATGGACAATCTTTTCCAAGATAGATAGTTGATCCGCAACCTGTGCAAGATTTGCACAACTTCCCGAAAATGCTACCCAAAAGCAACTCGCAGCACCCAAACTGCGAGTTTTTTATATATTTCCCTGCAAAATATATCTTTTTGTCACTTTTTCGTCATTTTATTTGTCTAATTAAAAATTTTTTATTATCTTTGCACCCGATATGGGTGCATAAGACGCAAGGACGTGCGGGGAGTGTACTCATTTCAGGAATCTATCTACGCCGAGACAATCTGCCCGGTGGGGCGCAAAAGATTGTGGGTGAGAGGGTTCTTTACATATTGAAAGGCGTTTATTGACGCTTTGTTATTGACAAACAAAAAGCTTCGAACACTTTTTTACAATTCCAGTCAGAAACAAAGTAACCAATAGATGCCTACGGGTATGACATTCATACATACCCTGCCGTTCTTTGGCAGGTGTGTCGTCATATCGGCGTAGGTTTCTTTATTGTTTATTTGACTGGATGGGTTAGTTCGAAGGCCCTTGTTTGTAGATGAGCAATAGCGGAGTCTACGCTTTTTGTGCGTGCATAGGTATAGTATTCCTACTAATCTCTGCTTAAACATGTATAGAGGAAAATAAACAACAATCACTAATATTCACAATTTTTCAAACCGATGGGGCGATGGGATATAACAGCCAACAAGGAATATGAAAAATAAATTACAAAAGTTTTTATCGTTATTGTTAGTACTATGTGCTGCAATAACTTCATCGGCTCAAAATTACGATGGAGTTAATGGCAAGTTTAAAAATGGAGGTACATGGCTAATAAGTGGTCAAATTTTATACATTGATGCCGAAATAGTTCCAGATTACAAGGTGGTATCTAGTATCGGTTTTAAATCGTGGGACTATAGAGGTCAATCTTCTGTTACTTGGATAATGGGGCTCGAAAGAAATATGACTGGTGCTCCGTGGGGACAATATCGTGCCGGTATCAAAGAAATTGTTCTTACTTCCAAAGTAAAGCAAATAGGATCCAAAGCCTTTTGGGGTATGACTTCCGTGAAGAAAGTCACAGTAGAAAACAGTTCGCAGAACCTATATGTTGCAAATGAAGCTTTTTATAATTGCTATAACATGGAGAGTTTTGATTTCTCACGTGTTAATTACATCGGAGAAAGAGCTTTCGAGCGCTGCTTCAATCTACAATTTGCAAATTGCCTATCTTTAAGACATGTCGAAGAAGGTGCCTTTGATTGGTGTCTTGCTCTATGGGATAAAGATGGTGGTGTATATCTCCCTGAAACTGCTCCTACAGGATTAAATCAAATGGTAACGGAGAATTTATCCGGTTATTATTGGGTGTTCCCTGAAGAAAATATACAATTAGTTGATGCGGGAGCACAGTTTAAGATTTTGGTAGATGCAAACAGATTGCAGGAATATAAAAACACTTTCGGAAACAAAGCAGGAGAAGCATACATTTATGCAGGTAATTCTGGATGGTATTTGAATAATGCTGGCAATCTGTATTTGGGCAAGGGGTTTAAGGAAGGCATTCCGAATTACACGGATGGGCAACAACCTTGGTTTTCTATAAAAAATAAAATATCAGCTGTCTATATAAACAACCCTTCTTCTAATTGGAGTGTAGGTGACAATGCCTTTAAGGGATGTAATAATTTATGGGATTTTCCATTGAATAAGATAACCGGCTCTATTGGCGTTAGTGCTTTTGAAGGAACAGATCTTTGCGGTCCACAAACTTGGGTTGTACAGTATTTAGATCATGTTACAACTATCGGAGATCGTGCGTTTGCCGGAAGTCATTTGAAAAAAATCAGTTTAGGCAGTGGGCTGCAAACTATCGGAAGTAAGGCATTCCAAAATGTGCAATTGAATGAAGTAAAAATTCACGGAGCTGCTCCTACGACAGCAAACGATGCTTTCAGCGGCGTACCTACATCTTCGATTACACTGCCTGTTCCTGATAAATATTACAGTAGTTATGCAAGCAGTATTGCGTGGAGTAGTTTTAATATCAACCGTATTATTGATTTCCCTGTATATGGTACTGGATGGCATTTGGATGAAGATGGAACATTAACTATTATCCAGGCTATGGGCTTTACGCAGCCAAGCGAACAACCATGGTATAGTTATAAAGATTATATAGAAAAAGTTGTTTTTGGCAATAGCGATTATGTCGTAACGTTTATAGGACAAAACTGCCTTGCTTTTGAAAATACAGGAGTATCAAAAATCCAGAGCATTGAGGCTCCCTATGTAACGACGATCAATGCAGAGGCATTCAAGAACAACGATATCCTCAAATCCTTCAAAGGCGAGAATGTAATGACCATCGGCAACGAAGCCTTTGCGGGCTGTGCGGCTTTGGAAGATGTGGACTTCGGTGATAAACTGACCTCTCTTGGTAGTCGCGTATTCAATGGCTGTCCGGCAATGGAGAACTTTGCTTTGGACGCTATCACTCCTCCGACCGTTACAGCTCAGACCTTCGTCGGTATAGGCGCGCAGTCTGCCGGTGCTCCGGGACGTAATGGCGTACGCAAAGCAACGGGACAAAAGAGTGTAACCTTGGAAGTTCCCGAATCAGCAGTAGTTACCTACGCCAATACGCTTTATTGGAACCTGTTCTCGATGGATTATATTGGTGAGCACGGCACCATCGTTGCCGGAGATGTCTTTGGTAATGGTATGTGGGTGCTCTATGCCGACAGTACATTGATGGTCAGCTGTTCGTCTTTGGAGACAGGCAGTGGCATACAGGACAAGACCTCTATGCACAACTGGGGCACTTATGCTGACAAAATCAAGCGTATCGAGGTATTGGGTGAACTGCCGGAACTGTACCGCAGTTTCAACAACCTGCCGAACCTTGAATCCGTTTCTTTCTCTTCGTCGGTAAAGAAACTCTACAGCACGTTCTATAACTGTCCGAAACTGAAAGAAGTACCGCTCAGCTGCGTAGAGGAGTTCCGCGAGTACGGCAACGTCGGTTGCTTTGAGAAATGTAACGCGCTGACGGAAGTCAAACTGCAGAGCGCCCGTGTCATCGGCTACCGCTGCTTCGCAGAGTGTGCATCGCTCAAGACGGTTGAGTTCCCGAATGCGGATACGATTGCCAACGTCGCTTTTGTCAGCTGTCCGAAACTGGAGAGCGTGACAGCGAACAATGCCTATATCGGCAACGCCTTCCGTGGTTGTACAGGTCTAAAAGAGGTGACGCTGAACGGCGTGAAGGGTCATGTTATCCCGAGCGAAGCTTTCAAAGGCTGTACTGCTTTAGAGACCGTCCGTATCAACGGATCGCTGCATAGCGTTGAGAACGATGCCTTCAATGGTACTGCCCTAACTGACATCTATCTGTCTTCTCCGTACCCTGCTGAGGTGGCTAACAAGAACAACTCGAACGTGTTCTACGGTCTGACGTTGAGCAATATCAACCTGCATGTACCGGCTGATTTCGTAGCACGTTACAGAGCTTCCTACAACAATCCGATATGGAGCCAGATGAACGTAGTAGCGGATACCGACTACTCGGAGGCGTTGATTCCGACGGGCGGTTCGCTCGGTAGTAACGGCACATGGCAGTTAGGCACCGACCAGATACTCGTCATCAATTGCTCCGACTCGATGCCTACCGCGCAGGTGGCTTTCGGTCTGGACGACTATTCTTCCACGTGGTTCGACTGGATGCCGTATGTGAATAACATCGAGTTCAGCAAGACCACCTCTTCGGTAGCAGCCAACGCTTTCGGTCTCTACCTCGCGGACAATAACTTCGCCAAGGTCGGTACGATCACCCTCGGCGAAGGTATGCGTAAGTTGGATGACCGTGCTCTGTTCGTCAAACTCTCGAACGGTGCGAACGTCTATTGCTACGCAGAAGAACCGCCGGTACTGAACGGCAATAACTGCTTTAACTGGTCGGAGGTGACCAACGCCAACGTGACCCTGCACGTGCTCACCAAGAGCGGTGTCCTTGCCAAGTACCAGAACGCTGCCGGATGGCAGAACTTCCCCAATATCGTCGCTGACCTCGGTCCGCGTTACAAAGTGACATGGGATGCCCACAACGGCTATATCAAAGATGAGTCGGGTATTGACCTGAACTCCGTTCCGGCAGGTACGACTATCCATCTCACTGCGGTACCGTACTACGGCTACTGGCTCAAGAAATGGATCAACTACAACCCGAACACCGGTCTGACCGTCAACAGCGATGTCACCGTCGGTGCTCAGTTCACTACTAACCATGTCGTTTCCTTCATGAAGCCGTCCGAGACCTTCGCCGGTCAGTGGACCGTAATCAAGCGGGATACGGTAGAGGAAGGTACGGCAGCAACTGCACCGGCTGATCCCGTTCGTGAGGGTTACCGCTTCATGGGTTGGGACTGCTCGTTTGACAGCATCGTCAAGCAGACCGCTGTTCATGCGCAGTTCCAGAAGCTTGTCAAGGTGGAGAGTATAGACATAACGCCGAGTATCAGTAGTATCCAAGTATCCAGTGCAGAACTGGGTACCAAAACCATTCAGTTCTACGCAACCGTCAAACCGGGTAATGTGGACAACAGTGCTGTCACATGGTCAACCGATGACCAGACGGTAGCCACGGTGGATGCCAACGGTCTTGCAACCATACATGACTTCGGTAGCGCATATATCATCGCCACCGCAGCCGACGGTTCCAATGTCAGTGGCAAGTGTCTGTTAGGAGTATTCAGCACCGACTTCATGCCTGTTATCCAAGGAACGGCTATCGCTGTTGAGAATGGCATCACCGAGATCACGATGACCAAGAGCCAGAGTGCCAAACTGGTGAACCTCGTCGTAACACCGGAGGACTACAACGGCGGCATCAGTGTGAGGCATCAGGGTCCGCTGCAAGTCAATCCGTGCGGCGAGGGAGAGAAGACACTGCCTGCTTTCTTTATCAAGCCGGAGATGGGTTCAACATACCCGTACGACGATACCATCACCTTCCGCATGAATGATTACGACCACCAGGCGGTACACTCGATGCCCCAATGTCAGCTGATCGTTCATGTGACGGACGATGCGCTTTTTACCGCCAAGACCGTTGAAGGTGTGGATATGACCTTCCGTATCACCGATCCGATGACATTGACCTGCGAGGTCTATGGTTACATGGAGCAACTCGCTGAACCGGATCCTACAACCGGTCTGCCGTTCATTATGCACCCCGCTGTGGATGCCACTACGACAGGCAAGATTACCGTTCCTGCTGTCGTCAAAGGTTGTACGGTAGAAAATGTCTCTGCGCAGGCTTTTGCAGGCTGCAACGGTTTGACGGAAGTCGAACTGGAGAACGGAATCCAGTATATCAAGATGGGTGCGTTCCAAGAGTGCTCCGGATTGCAGAAACTGATTCTGCCCAAGTCCATCAAGGGTCTGAGCATGTTAGGCAGTATGCCGCAACTGGCTAACGTATATATGTACAATCCGGAGCCGCCTATTGGTTGGGAGATTGCCGAGAACGGCGAGAATATGATGCCCGACATCGCTATGACCAATGCCTTCCAGATGATTGCATCCAACGCGACGCTCCATGTAGCAAGAGGCAGTCTGAATGCGTATAACAAAGCACCGTGGACGACGTGGTTCACGACGATCACCGATGATGTGGACGCTTCCTTCACCGTACGCTTCGTCGATTGGGACGACAGCGAGATCGAGTTGCAGCACGTCGATTACTGCGATGCTGCCGCTCCGTCGCAGACACCGGTTCGCGAAGGACATACCTTCATCGGTTGGGACAAGGATTTCAGCCGCGTCGTAGCTAACATGACTGTCAAAGCGCAGTACGAGGCAATGACCTACAGCGTCACCTTCCTCAACTGGGACGGTACGCAACTCGGTGCTACGCAGCAAGTGACCTACGGACAGGCAGCTGTCGCTCCGTCTGTTCCGGCACGCAGCGGATACACCTTCGCCGGTTGGAGTGCTGACTTCAGCAAGGTTACAAGCAACCTCACCGTCAAGGCGATGTTCGCGAAAGAAGGTCAGTACCTCGTTACCTTCATAGACTGGGATGAGACGACCCTCAAATGTGAGATCGTGGATGCAGGTGGTTCGGCTACCGCACCCGAAGATCCGGTACGCGAGGGATATGTCTTCGCAGGCTGGAGCGGCAGTTACACCAACGTACAGTCCGACCTCACCATCCAAGCCCTCTACAACGAAGGCACCGGCATTGAAGAGATCTTCACTCGTCCGAACGCTCCGTCTGCAATCAAGGTGCTCATTGACAGTCAGGTTTATATCCTCCGCAACGATGGCGCAATCTTCGATGTACGCGGTGTCCGCGTAAAATAAATTGATCCATGAAAAACTAAACACAAAAGTTAGTTGCCGAAGCCCTCACACCCCGTGAGGGCTTCTTTTGTTGTTTAGAGATTTTTCTCCCCCTTTTAATAAGGTGTTCTCTGCCGCTCCGCTCTATCGATTGCTTCGCTTCGCTCACGGCTTTGTCTTTGCTCCGCAAATTTTCTTTTTTACGGACATGCAAGAAGATAGTCGTCGCAGGTGGTGGAGAGGATGCCTCCCGCGCCCAACGACACAAACAAAGAAGCCCCGAGACGAATCTCGAGGCTTCCGAAAGTGGCGGCTACCTCCTCTCCCACAATATTCCGCAGTGCAGTACCATCGGCGATGCTGTCTCTCTCTGCCCCTGTCTCTCTCTCTGCCCCTGTCTCTCTCTGCCCTGCGCCCTCTCTCTGCCCTGTGCCCTCGCCCCTCTCCGCTCCGCTGTCTCTCCCGCGCCCGCGCCCTCTCCCGCGCGCCGCAGGCGCGCACAGCCCACACCCCACACCGTCCGCCACCGCAGACACCGCGCGCGCCTCTGAAGCAGGCTTGACTACTCCCGAACTCCGATTATACCGCCCGACTACATAAAATCTATGGTCTCTCTCTCAATAAGGTGTTCCCTCCGGTCACGGTCTTTGTCTATATATAGGGCTTTCCTAATAAGGTGTGCTTCGCACGGCTGTATTTATGTGCTCCGCACAATCGAATGATGAGAAACAACTGCGATGATACAATATTTTTTCGAGATAGGCTAATAATGTTGTGTATTTTCTTATAAAATCGGAATATCTATTTGCTTATGTCAAAAAACTATCGTAGCATGATAGGTGTTTAGTCATCTACGCGGCTCCCCATGCCGCATACTACGCAATCCCCAAACGGTTTTTAGTGTTTACGCTGCCGCGTGTGTAGTACACACGAATAGAAATACAACCCCGACCACGCTTTGCCGCGCGAATACCAACGCCACCACTACGCGCCCCCTACCAATCAGCGCAAACCAACGCTTTCCGACCCAAACGGCAACGCAACACCACGCACCCCACGCCTTTCCCCAATGTCAACAACCGCTTTCCCTCGCAAGCGACGCTATAAGCTAACTCTACACCAACGCCAACCGCCCTATGAACCCCCAACCCCGCGCCTTCTTTCACACATACAACCCCTAAACTTCTTTCACTTCTAATACATACGCGCACGCGATTACGCGCGTATATATAATAATGTGTGCCAGTGTGCTATAACGCAGCACAATCCCAACCATTACTAAAATCTTCTTCGCTTACGCTCGAAAAAAGGAAAGCCCTATATTTTCTTTTTGAGAGAGCCCCATATCTTTTATGCCCCGGGCGGTCTAACCTGCGTTTGACATCTCCAAGCCTGCTTCAGAGGCGCGCGGTGTCTGCGGTGGCGGACGGTGTGGGGTGTGGGCTGTGCGCGCCTGCGGCGCGCGGGAGAGAGAGCGGAGCGGGCAGAGAGAGAGACAGCATCGCCGATGGTACTGCGTTGCATCGTGGGAGAGTAGGTAGCCGCCACTTTCGAGAGAGTTCCTTTAGGGACTCTCTTTTTTTGTGCCTGCTAAGCTACTCTCTCCACGTTGCAGTACTGTACCGAGGGGACCGATGAGTACTGCCGCGTTGTGCCGGTGAAGGAGTGCCTTGAATGGCACTCCGAGCGAAGCGCCCGAAGACTCCCCAGTCTGAGGATTTAGCGCAAGCATAGAACAAACAGGTAGCCGCCACTTTCGAGAGCTCGAGGAGAAATCCCCGGGCTCTCTTGTTTGTTTATATAATAAAATAGCCGGAATCGTTTTCGAATCCGGCTATTATTATAAGTTCCCGTTTTTATCCTGCGTAATTATTCCTATCTAAAGAACGATATGAGATAGCTTCGACCATGTGCTTCTTTTGGATGTTCTCGGAGCCTTCCAAGTCGGCAATCGTACGAGCCACCTTGAGGATTCTATCATAAGCACGAGCCGAGAAACCCAGCTTGGTCATCGTGAATTCCAGTAGTTTATCCGATTCTGCATCCAACGCGCAGTATTGACGTGACGAACCATCTTGTTGTTCATCATTGCGTTGCAATGCACGAGTTTGCTGTGCTTGAAGCGTTCCGTCTGTATTGTTCTAGCTCGGAGTACCCGCTCACGTATAGCTGCGGACGTCTCACCCGGTTGGTCATCTCCTTTGTCCATTACCCAGGATTTTATCCGGTTTCTCTCTTTGTTGTGTGCGCGAGTCGTCAGACCCGCGTTTCTCTTTCTTCTTTTCCGTGGGATTTAATCCCACAAATTTTGCTTATTTTCATCAAATCTAACAAAATTCTTTCCAAAAACTTGCACATTTCAAAAAAAAGTAGTACTTTTGTGCACTGAAACGACAAATAATTGTTATTTATAGTTCACAATGGATGTGTTAAGTACCATATTATCCAACTCAAGAACAGTGTTTACGGCACAGTGGTTAGCGCTGCAGGATACAACCCGCAACCGCGAATCGCAGGTACGTTCGCTGCGTTACTATGTGCGGACAGGAGCCCTACGTTCGCCGCGTAGCGGGATATACACCAAACCCAAGTACGATGAGCAGGAGATGGCATGTACACTCTTTAAGCCTTCGTATATATCGCTAGAGTACGTCTTGGCTCGAGCCGGAGTCACATTCCAATACTCCGAGGACATCACTTGTATCAGTTACCTATCTCGCACCGTAGAGATAGATGGCAAATCGTACGTCTTTCGGAAGATCAATCCAATGCTCTGGGCCAACATGGCTGGTATCGAACAGCGAGATAACATCGCCATTGCGACACCTGAACGTGCATTCCTGGATATGGTGTATCTGAGTGCCGGACAATGCTATTTTGATAACCTCAGGCCACTCAATAAAGAACTCATCCGGCAGATTCTGCCGGTGTATAATTCACCGATACTCACCAAGCGTGTGGAGGCGCTACTCAATGGACATCAATAAACATCGCTATTACATGATGCAAGTGCTGCTTGCCATCTTCCGTCACCCCGATCTGAGTCGACTGCTGGCCTTCAAGGGTGGCACATCGCTCATGCTCTTCCATGGTCTGACGCGTTTCTCCACGGACTTAGACTTCAACCTACTGGATGCATCGAAAACCGAATTCGTCTATCAGGAACTGCATAATCTATTGCTTAAGTTCGGCACGATTGACGATGAAGCGATGAAGTTCTACGGACCAATCTTAGTGCTGAACTATGGCAAAGGTGAACGGATGCTGAAAGTGGAAGTGAGCCATCGGGAGTACCCAAATCACTATGAGATACGTTCCTTGCTCGGCACCGACATTCGCGTCATGACGCTGCCGGATATGTTTGCGCATAAGCTGTGTGCGTTGGGCGAACGGATCACACCGCGAGACATCTATGACGTGTGGTTTTTCCTGCAGAAACGTACGGAAATCAACGAAGAGATTGTGCGGCTACGGACAGGGAAATCGGTGAGCGAGTATGCGCAGGAGTGTGCTCAAAAAGTGCGTGGGTATAGTTCAAGGATGCTGATGCAAGGATTGGGCGAGGTGTTGCCGGATAACACGTCGAAGAATTTTGCGCGGAAAGATCTGATACCTGAGACTGCATCTGGACTGGAGTTGTTTGCAGCATGTCCGTTGATTGTAGGAATCCAATAGTTGAATAAGCAGAAGTTATAACAATAGTGAGATCCGCGAAGAGTTAGATGCAGAGATAGAGGTTGGTGAGCTATTGCGTACTATCGACTATGACTATCCGAACTTCCATCTGACGATGCATTGTTTCCGTTGCAAACTTGCCAACTCCCACGTCACGCTCTTAGAGCACGAAGCCGCTAAGTGGCTTGCTCCCAATGAGTTACACTTTGTCAAATGGCTCCCTGCCGATGAA
>JAFSMP010000049.1 GCA_017447875.1 Paludibacteraceae bacterium
CCTTTCTATCATTGAAGCGTACTTCATTCAGCAAGGCTATTCGTACCAGACCGTGAACATCACGGCTGATGATGGGGATGAGCCCGTCACGGCTACTTTCCACGCCGTCTATTGCCATTTCCATTGCATCTCAAAGCCTGCGGAAGTGTTTGTGGAAGAGAACTTCTTTACCACCGCCACAAGCCGTGTCATATCGCTTAACTGCCCGCAGCCACTTGCCGGGTATTACAGCAGGGGTCGCCACTCCGTCAGAGTGTCCGCCATGTATCAGCTGCCGGACGGCACTACGAAGTCAACCGGCTACACCGAGAGTATCAACGTACCGCTCGTCGGTATGATGACAATCACCGTCAATCCGGCTACAATCGAGGAAGAACTGTCGGACGCTTTACACATGGATGTAAAGCTACTTCAGTTCTCCTATGAGATTGAATCCCGCCGCTGCCATTTCTTCATTCAGCGCACACCTTCTACGCGGAGTTTCTATTTCTGGAATGCGTTTAACTGCAAGGAAGCAGTTTCTTTCTTCTCCGAAACCGTAACCGAGTTGGAAACCGACTTCTCCGAAGCGGTCATCGAGCACCAACTCGCTTACTACGACGTAGAACACACGCATACCTACCAAACACAAACAGGAGATCTGCTCCTCATGCAGGCACGCTGGCTGGAGCAGTTCTTTACCTCGCCGAAGATACAACTCGCGCAGAAGATCAATGGCACAAATCCGCTGGTACTCATAGCCGACTATGAGCACCAAATAACCGATGCGCCGGGAAGCAACAATCAGGTCAATTTCAAGTGGAAATTTGCCGACAAGCGCTTAACGCTGAACGATTTTAGCCTTGATGATGGCATCTTTACCGAACCATATTCGGAGGAGTACGTATGATCGAAGTAGCACCCACACAGGAACAAGCCCAATCCGAACGCGAGCAATACGTTCGCGCCTGGAACGATACGATGATAAAAATCTGGCAGGAACGTATCACTTTACTGGATGTCATTGATACGGGCAGATTACTCCAATCGCCTTGCACAATACCTATACAGGCTGACGGGCGATTTGTCGAGCTTACCATCTCTGAACAGTTCCTCGAATACGGCCTTTGGCAGGACTTCGGAACAG
Organism: Paludibacteraceae bacterium; assembly: GCA_017447875.1. Classification (GTDB taxonomy): domain Bacteria; phylum Bacteroidota; class Bacteroidia; order Bacteroidales; family Paludibacteraceae; genus Colicola. Next base: position 1,127 of record JAFSMP010000049.1, read on the forward strand.
GACGCGAAACACCTCGCGGAAACAAGGGAGATATAGGTCGAACAAAGGTGCGCCAACGCCGACCTTGGTTCTCAAAAAAATACTACTCCTCCGTTTTGAACCTCCGCGATTTCTTCGGAGAAAACCTTGGTCGAGAGTTCCAAGGTATCATGGCGGACATGTTTGAACGAATCAATAAACTGTAATACTATGAATAAGACGCAAATCCAATCCCTCATCGAGAACTTGCGAATGCAGACCGCCGCAAACTCGATCACGCCAAACATGTTGGCGAACATTCTTACGGAGTTGAATAATAATTCGGCTTCGACCACCCCGCAAGGCGATACTACCATCGAAGCCTCCGACGCGCCTTTGCTCTATTGCGAAGTGCGCAATGGCTTGCTGTACCTTCGTAATTACGAGTACTACACGGCGCTTGGGTTAGAGCCTATTCTGTTCCGCTACATCAAGAAGAAAAACCGCTGGAACATCCAAGGCTCTAACTTGAAATACGGCCCGAAAAAGAAAGGCTGGTTCGCGAACGGCAAGCAGCACACCCTTCAGATAGGTACTGGTGGTCTCGTCAAACGGAATTACAAGGTGATCAACACCTACAATTCTTCCGGCGATGACTATCGCGAAACTGCCGAAACCTTTGTCCGCACCAATGCCGATGTAGAAACGAATCGCGGCATTACTTGGGGGTGCTGCTCCATTAGCCGGAGCAATCGCAATGGCTACCGAATGGTGCGCCTGCCGTTCGCAATCGGCTTCGCCCAAAAGGTAACGGACGAGCAAGCCGCCGTTACTGTCGGCAGCCTCATATCGAACCTGGCACCGTTCTTTATTCGAGGACAGAGGAAAAGAGATGATATCTATACTTGGGCATTCAGCCGATAAAAAAAGGGGGAGGAGCACGGGGGGCTGCATTGCTGCAGGCACGCGCTTCCTCCTTACACTCCCGCCGGTGAGCACAGAGGCCTCGCGGAGCGGGGCACGCTCAAGACTGGATGCAGATCCCAGAGAGCAGGGGCCGAGGTCCTTTGTCGCACGAGGCAACGGGGCTCTCCGTAATCCGCTGCAAAAGTACA
>JAFSMP010000013.1 GCA_017447875.1 Paludibacteraceae bacterium
GATTACAGACATTCCTGTAGTTTCTAATTCGTGGACAATAGCCATTCGCTGTTCTGGTGTAAACCAATAACCTTTTCTCTGATACATAATGTAGACATTTTAGTGTTTTTAAATGTGTCTACTTTTTTCAGGATAAGACATGATATATATTCTCTGTTTGATATAGCGTTGTCAAAAGGCGATATACAAGCAAAGAGAATGCATGATGGAGAGATTCCTCTAATATCATCAGGTAAGTTTAATAATGGTATATGTGCCTACATCGCGAAAGGTGACGGAAAAGCAGAAATGTTTGAAGCGAATATTATCACAACCGACATGTTTGGAAAATCATATTACCAACCTAAACCATTTTATGCAGTATCGCATGGGCGCGTAAATATATTAATACCACGATTTAAGTTGAATCACTATATCGCCAAGTTTGTTGTCAGTATACTTGATGCCTCATTCCTTTCTAAATATTCTTTTTCAGGAATGTGTAGTCAAACGCAGTTGAAGAATGAAAAAGTCAAGCTCCCTGCCACCCCAGCCGGTGACCCCGACTGGCACTACATGGAGATGTATATGCGCGGTGTAGAAGCCATCGTCAAAAACAAACTCTCCTTGCTTGTACCCCATAAGTCAGAGGTCGCAATAAAGGACGCAGCAAACGTCACTTTCAACAATGCAACAGTGACCTACATCGACCAAAGTAAGACCTATAACGTAAAATAATTACGATTTTTCTTGCATATATCGCAAAATTGTTGTAATTTTGCACCGTCTTAGACTCCGAGACCCAAAATTGGAGAAAATATTTATTTAGCAGGCATATTCCTTAGCAAACGAATTCGGCAAATTTTTGTAAAAATGAGAAATATGTCCCATATATCCGTGCATGGATAAGTGGGACTTTTTTACGCTTTGCCGAAAGCCGTTTGCTGTCCCACCTATCTATGCATTTTTTTATGCGCTATGAGTAAACCTGTTTTTAATAATTCATTTATCGGTTCCTATACCGACAACAGCCGTGAGTATAACATCGATGCCCGTGGCAAAGATCTTTCTTCCATCCTGCGCGCCATTGATGCCGAAGACATCACCCCTTCCGAAGATTCTCCGTCTGTTACGTCCGAATTTGATTCGGACATCTCCAATTCTATCATCTTCACCAAAAAAGCCAAACAGGAACACAAAGAGGTATTGATCATCCAAGCCCTGCAGAAGTCCGTACAGGGTCGAAAGGACAAAACACGAGCCTTCGTCCAAGAACTGCACGATTGGCAGAAACAAGCCTATGTCGATGCCCACTATAATGCACGAGTGATGTACGACGAACTGGAAAAACTAATTCCGGTTTCGTTCGGCTACGATAGCTTTAAACGGCTCTATAACGACTTGGATATCTAATCCCGTTTCATTCCCGTTTCGTTCCCGAAAATCCTGAAATAATCCCGTCATTCCCAAACGAGTCCCGAAATTCGAGACTCTTTTTTTTTATCCCTACCTTTGCAACGGATTTCCATCCCGCCGTCCTTCTTTTGCATCCGCCATGATTGGCGGATAAGGACGGCGCAAAAGAAAAAAGAAGCAAAAAAGAAAATTTACAAATGTTACAAAGGGTGTTACGTACTGCGCGTACACGTGACACCGGATGTAACACCTTTTGTAACACCCTTACAATTTAACAGCTTAACACTTTAACAATTTAACATACCTATGACTACCTTTAACGACTTATGGGCGCTGCTCCGTCAGCATGGATCAAGCGCCAAACGGGAAACCGAGTGTGCGGCACTATGGGCAACCTATCCGCCCGACATGCAACAACGCATCTATGCCACGATCCGCACCAAATTGGAGCAAGGCAAGTTTGTCCATTACGATCCCCTCCGAGCCTTGGAAGAGAATGCACGTCCTCCACGACAGCAAACCCTCTCCTATGCGGACTACTACGCCCGCTATCACACTACCGAACCCCGTGACGGTTGGCAGATGGCTAACCCCACCGGACAAAAAGTCATCTACGTCCGAAACAGATAAACATCGTCCATTAGGTCGGATGCTATCCGACAATTATATTAACCCATCCGTCTATACATGGCGGATCCAAAATCAAAATCACTATGGCAAAAGTAACATTCAACCCGAATCAACCGATTCAAGCCCTCTCCGGCTCTATCGGAGACATCACCTTCCGCACCATGAACGGTCACACCTTCATGTATCGCACCGAGGAACCTGTCCTTCCCAAGAACGCAACCCGCAAGCAGCGCGCGCAGTTCCGCCAACGCTCCATCGTCAACCAATGCGTCATGAACCTGCAAGAACAGATTCCCGACATCGAGAAAGCACTGGCGATGCGAACCACCATTCGCAACCGTATACTGCGACTCTATAAACTCCTCTCTCCGGGTGTCAAAGCTCCAACCAAACTGCAAGCAGCAATCATGTCCGCTTACTATCGGCGTTTTTGCGAGACCAGACCGAGCCATTCCCGCACTAAACCCGTACCAAACCCGATCCAATCACGTTGCAAATCCTCTAATCGTAAATCATCATGACTACCCAAGAGATCCACGACCGACTCAACCATCGAGCCGGACAAATCATCCCCATCAAGCACCTGCTACTCCTCATGGAGCGCTTCCTAGAAATCAACCACCAATCCGTTTCTGACACCAATATTGAAGCCTTCCTCCGCTACGCTTGGTAACCAAATAATCGTGCGCCAGCTAAGAACTGGAAAACTTTTTGGCAAAAAATTTGCAAAACCGCCAAAATTGTGGGCATATTTGCACCAGATTTTAAAAATTTACACGACTATGCGATCAGATCACCTGCAACTCATCAACGCCACAGTTCTTTCCATCGGCGGACTCATCTTACTCTTCTGCGGCGTCTTTATTGACCCGCAAGGACAAATCCACGAGACTTTGCTCGTTGCCTTCGGCGAGACTGCGACATTTGCAGGTGCTCTGTTCGGCATAGACTACGTTTACAAGCGCAAGCAATAAATGACCCAATGACTCAATGGCTTAATAAATCGTACATCGTAAATGATTAAATCGTAAATGGTTTTATGTACTATAAATTAATTCGCGCAATGCCCGACGACAAGGCTGTCCACGGCAAACTCTATCGCGTCTCGCATTACTATAACAAGCGTACCGGATTAATGGTTGAGCGGCTGCATCCCATCTGCGACACGCTCGAGAATGCCGACTACCTCATCCCTGCACTCATTTACAAAGTGCAAGTCACCCAATCCCCCAAGTTCAAGCGCCCCCTGCCCGTCCTCGTCCAAGTACCCGGACGCTCCGGCATCCGCTTCCACCGCGGCACGAAACCCGAGCACAGTAAAGGCTGTATCCTTATCTCCACCTACATGGAGCAATCCCTCACCGCTCGTTGGCTTTCCGAACAATCCGCTCACGAAGAAACGAGACTTGAAATCGTTTAATCGTACCCTTGCGGTTAAGACGAGACCCGCCTTGAGATCTGTAACAACATTAACTACTATCGAAAATGAAAACTGAAAACGAAGAGAAAGATTGGACCAAAGTCCTCTTTGAGGTCATCCTCAAGATCCTCACCCTCGGCTTCTACCACATCGAGAAGCACAAAAAATAGGTAAACGCGCCTATCCAAAGAAAGCGTCTATGCACGGCGAATATATGCGCCGTAATAACCATCCCTTAAAAACCTAGTATCATGGCAAAAGCATCTTATGCACCCATGTTCGAAACCGTATCGGGTGCGCTGAACAAAATCAACAAGAAGAGTCCGCATGCAGCGGATCAGAAGATGGTGCTCACCACCCACCGTAAAGCACCAACCACCTCGCCGGATTGTTCCCGTGTCTATCTCCGTGGTCTCAACTCCATTACCCGCTCCACGCCCGTAACGGCGAAAGAGCTCACCAACCGTACCAAGTTCGCCGCAGTCTCCGCTGCTGTCAACACCCGTATGGCAGACACCACTCAGCGACCCACCGACCTCGCAGCCTTCAACCTCCAGAAGAATCTCCCGAACGGCAAGAAAACCCTCCGTTCCTACATCTGGTCTTTGGAAGCCGCTGCCTACGATGCCGCTCAAAACGGCTAAAACGCTAACAAACCAATCTTTTTATTAACCTTAAATCCCCCTCACGGCGTAGGGATTCGAACATGACAAGTCTTTCAGCGCAGCGGTCTTTCAGTGAATGAAATGAACGGTCTTTCAGAGCAGCGGTCTTTCAGTCCGCAGGACGGTCTGTTCGGCAAACGCCGAACACAAATGGCAAAAGTAGAATGGAGTGCCGGTATCGACTCTGTATCCGGCGCACTCAGCAAACCGAGCAAGAGCGGTCAACACTCTTGTACCAAAATGTTACTCGGTACACACCGCGTAGCAGCCACCCAGTCCAGCGACTGTAACCGCCTGTACCTGCGTAAGAAAACCAAACGCTCCACTCCGGTAACGGAGAACGAGATGGGCGCACGCGCTCGCTTCACGACCGTTCGCGCAGCGGTTAAAGCCCGCAGTAAGAACCTGAGCACCATCTCTGCCGATCAGGCAGCCTTCGAGGCACAGAAGAACCTTGCCGACGGCAAGACCACCTTCAACGCTTACCTGTGGAAGGTTTGCGGCGATGAGTACGACGCGGCGCACCCGCAAGGCTAAGCCGTCTCGCATCGGAAAGCGATCCTTCGGGGTCGCTTTTTTGTCCCCATAACCCATAACCTGTAACCCATAACCGAAAAAATTTCATTTTTTCTTGCATATTTGCAAAAATTTTTGTACTTTTGCGCAAAATTAGCATAAAATATGTATATTCATCTGGATTGCAATAATTTCTTTGTGAGTTGCGAACTGAGGTCGCGGCCGGAACTGCGGGGTACGCCTGTGGTGGTGGCAAACGATAACGGCAACAACGGAGGTATCATCTTGGCGCTGAACCAGGAGGCGAAAGCCGTGGGACTCAAGCGCGGCAATCCCCTTTTTCAGGTCACTCACATCATTGGGCAGCACCACGTCACGGTCATCGATGTGCACCATCAGCTCTATCATGATATCTCCCATCAGATTATGGAACATGTGCGGCAGACGGAGATGGTGTTGGACTTTGTCCAATATAGCGTCGATGAGTTCTTCGGTACCATGCCGGACGACGACCCGACCCGTCTGCGCGGCTACCTGCAGCAACTCAAGAACCTCATCCTGACCCAAACCGGCATTCCCGTCAGTTGCGGCGCAGGTATGAGTTATACCTTAGCCAAGACTGCTACCTGGTTTGCCAAGCATTATCCGGCGTACGAAGGCATATGCGTCATGCCGGCCGACAAACGCGAACAAGCGCTCGCCAAAGTGCCCATCGAGAACGTATGGGGCATAGGGCGGCGGAGCATTAAGAAACTTACGAAAGAGGGTATCCGAACGGCTCTCGACTATACACACAAATCCGAAGCGTGGGTGCATCGGTTGTTCAACGTGACAGGTGTGCGAACCTGGAAAGAGTTACGCGGTGAACCCGCCATCACGCTGGCGAGTCATGAGCGGCAGAAGAGCATCATGTACAGCCGCACCTTTGCGCATATGACGGACAATAAGACCGTGTTGCTGCGGGAACTGAGTAACTATGCGACAGCAGCTACGCGCCGTCTGCGTGAGCAAGATTCCTTGTGCGGTGCCGTGACGGTCTTCTTGGCCACCAACCGCCATCGAACGGATTTGCCCCAATATAACACGGACGACACCCTCAAACTGACCACACCGACCGATGACACACGTACGGTCATGCAAGCGGTCAGCGTACTGCTCGAGCGTATCTATCAGCCTAACTATCAGTATAAACAGGCGGGCGTTATTTTGACGCAACTGCAATCCAACAGCGGCATGCAACTGGATCTCTTTGCACCGCAGCAGGCGGAGGACCGCACACGCCAGAAACGCCTCATGCAAGCGATCGACAGCATCAACGAGCGTTTCGGTAAGAACCAGATCCATTTTGCCGTCCAAGGAATAGACACCGACACCCAGGACGATCCCGCCGGCTTCATGCGTGCCAAGATAGTGGAGTAATAGATAGAAAATGATATCAAAATCGAAAAAATCACAAATTTATTTGTGTATATCAATCTTTTTTTGTAATTTTGCAGTCGAATTATGTCATCTTATGAAGAGACTGGCGCAAATAGTGACAAAAATCATCGATTTTTTCTACCATCCGTTTGAGAAATGGATGTCTCGCCAGTTGTTTCATTACGCGGCTTGCGGTGGTGGAAACCTGGTGCTGGACTGGTTCCTGTATTTCATCACGTATAACTTTGTCGTTGGTCACGAAAATGTCAATATGACATTGGATATCGGACGTTGGACATTGGAACAAGTCATCACTCCGCATATCGCGGCGCTGTGTATCGTATTCCCTATTACGCTGTTGACGGGTTTCTGGTTGCAGAAAAACGTGACCTTCACTCACTCGGATGTGAAGAGGGGTATACAGTTATGGCGGTACATCGTGATCGTGATGCTCAATCTGGCGGTGAACTATTACGGATTGAAGGTATGCGTGGAGATAATGGGTTGGTACCCGACGCCGAGTAAAGTGCTGATCACGCTCTTCACCGTGGCGGTCAGTTATGCAGGTCAGAAATATTATACGTTTAGAATCAATAACCCTTAAAATTTTAATCCTATGTTGTACACATTATGCTCAGAACTACACACCGAAGTGAACGACATGCCGTTCAAGGTGTCGGATGAGTTTGTCGAAGAAAACCAAGTAGTAGCCGTTTTGTCCGGTGGTACCGAGGCGCAGTTCATGAACCTCGTATTGGAAAAGAAGCTTGATTTGAAGCGTCCCGTTTATCTGATGGTAAGCGGATACAGCAACTCCATGCCTGCGGCGTTGGAGATCTTGAGTTTTATCCTTCAGCGTAAGGGTATCGCCAAGATCATGCAGCACCCGAAAGATATCGTTTTTCCAGATGACACCGAGACGGCATCCTTGACCCGCGTTCCGCTGGCGAAAGTGTTGAAGAATGAGACCAAACAGCGCCTCGGTGTCATCGGTAAGTCCTCCGACTGGTTGATCGCATCCCAGGTGGATTATCGCGAGATAGCGAAGAAAGCCAACATGGAGTTGGTGGATATTCCTATCGAGGAACTCACTTCGTTGGGTGAAGTAGATCCGGGTATGGCAGGCGCAGAGGCTATCTATAAACGTCTCAAAGAGATCATCGCTAAGAATCAGTTGGACGGTATCACGCTGCGTTGTTTTGATGTCTTCCGTACGATGAAGAACACCGCATGTGTGGCAGTCAGCAAGTTGATTGACGATGGTATTCCTGCCGGATGTGAAGGCGATATACCGGTATTGCTGACGATGATGGTCTGCAAGAAACTGACGGGTGAGATAGGATGGATGGGTAGTCCGGCACGTATCTTACCGGACGGACAGATCCTGCTCGCTAAGTGTACGATATCGCTGAAGATGACCAAGAGTCATGAGTACACCACGCATTTTGAGTCCGGTATCGGTGTGGCAATCCATGGTGAGGTTGAGCCGGGAGACTATACTCTGGTGAAGTTAGGCCCGGATTTGAAACGTCTGTTGGCGGTGAACGTCCAAGTGACGCGTTGCCAGTACGAGCAGAACATGTGCCGCACCCAGATATGGGTTCAGTCAACACCAATCGTTAGTCAGTACCTGCTCACCTCGCCGCTGTCTGACCACCACGTACTCATCAAGGGTCACCACGCTGCTAAATTCTGGAGAGAATAATGGTTTTTAGTCCTTCTAAATCGGTCCTTTGGTCGCCTGAGAAGTTGCGGCTGGGTGTGGTCGGCAAACCGTCCGATTGGTTGATAGCATCGACGGTCAATTATGACGACGTGCTCCGGCGGATGAACATCGAGATCGTGGATATTCCGATCGAGCGTGTCACTTCGTTGGGTGAGGTCGATCCCGGTATGGCCGGTGCCGAAGCGATCTATGCACGACTCAAAGAACTGGTGGTCGAGTATGACCTGCAGGGCGTGACGCTGCGGTGCTTTGACCTGCTGAAGACGGTGAAGAACACCGGTTGCATCGCGCTGAGCAAACTCAATGATGAAGGCATCCCGGCGGCTTGCGAAGGAGATATACCGACGCTGCTGACGATGATGATCATCCAACGGCTGACCGGTGAACTCTGTTTCCAAGTGAACCCGGCACGGGTGCAGGCGGACGGAAAGATGCTGTTCGCGCATTGTACGCTGCCGCTCGGTATGACCGAGAAACATGAGTACACTACGCATTTTGAGTCGGGTATCGGTGTGGCGATCCACGGCGATCTGCCGACGGGCGACTACACACTCGTCAAGATGAGCGGTGACATGGAACGCATGCTGGCGGTCGATGTGACGCTGGAGCGGTGTCAGTTCGAACCCAACCTATGCCGCACGCAGGTTTGGGTACAGTCGACACCGGAAGTGAGTGAGTACTTCTACACCAATCCGATCGCCAACCATCACGTGCTTATTCGTGGACACCATGAAAATAGTTTGAAGGTTTGAAAGTTTGAAGGTTTGAAATCGTTAACAACCTCAAACAACCTCAAACGCAAAGCATCAAATAATATCAAACAAAATAAATTTAAAATTTTTACAACTATGGTATCTTACAAGGAATTAGGTCTTGTGAACACCCGTGAGATGTTTGCAAAGGCAATCAAGGGAGGCTACGCTATCCCGGCATTCAACTTCAACAACATGGAGCAACTCCAGGCTATCATCAAAGCATCTGCTGAGACCAAGAGCCCGGTTATTCTGCAGGTATCGAAAGGTGCGCGTAACTATGCGAACCAGACCCTGTTGCGCTACATGGCACAGGGTGCTGTTGAGTACGCTAAGGAACTCGGTTGGGAGCACCCGCAGATCTGTCTGCACCTCGACCACGGTGACAGCTACGAACTGTGCAAGAGTTGCGTAGACTTCGGTTTCTCGAGCGTCATGATCGATGCTTCTTCGCTGCCTTATGAGGAGAACATCGCGCTGACCAAGAAAGTGGTTGAGTATGCTCATCAGTACGATGTTACCGTTGAGGCTGAGCTCGGTGTATTGGCAGGTGTAGAGGACGAGGTTTCGTCTGCTGTCAGCCACTATACGAAGCCGGAAGAGGTAGTTGATTTCGCTACCCGTACGGGTTGTGACAGCCTTGCTATCTCGATTGGTACTTCGCACGGTGCATATAAGTTCACGCCGGAGCAGTGTACGCGTGACCCGAAGACCGGTAAACTCGTTCCGCCTCCCTTGGCATTCGACGTGCTCGACGCTATCATGGAGCAACTCCCGGGCTTCCCGATCGTTCTTCACGGTTCGTCCAGCGTTCCGCAGGAGTATGTAGATATGATCAACCAATACGGTGGTAAACTGCCTGATGCAGTAGGTATTCCTGAGGAGCAACTCCGTAAGGCTGCTAAGAGTGCCGTTTGCAAGATCAACATTGACTCGGATAGCCGTCTCGCCTTCACCGCTGCAGTTCGTAAGGTATTTGCAGAGAAGCCGGGTGAGTTTGATCCGCGTAAGTACTGCGGTCCTGCTCGCGACCTGATGGAGGAGCTGTACAAGCACAAAATCATCAACGTGCTCGGTTCTAACGGCAAAGCCTAATCATTTATTCATTTACTCATTTTCGCATTTTCTCATTTAGTATGCAGGAAGATGAATTAAAAGAACGTTTCCGTGCCTTTTCTATAAGGATTATTAGAATGGTAGATGCTATGCCTAATACCATATCGGCTTGGGCAATTGCGCGTCAAATAGTTCGTTCAGGAACGTCCCCTGCTGCTAATTATAGAGCTGCTTGTTTAGCTAAATCTGAAAAAGATTTTGTGAATAAGTTAAAGATAGTGGAAGAGGAAATAGATGAAACAGCACATTGGTTAGATATCATTATGGAAACAGAGATGCTTCCAAAATCCAGAGTGCAGCCGCTTTATGACGAATGTTTAGAGTTGTGTAAAATAACTACTAAATCTATTAGTACGTTCAAAATAAAGCGAGATATCATTCCTTCTCAAGCGTCATAGCTTAAATGAGAAAATGAGAAAATGAAAAAATGCGAAAATAAGAAAATGTTAAAATATATGTCAGCCGAAGAGGCTGCCGAATTGATACAACATGGTGATGTCTTGGGCCTCGGGGGGTTTACCGCCACCGGAGTGCCTAAGGCGGTGCCGTTTGCCTTGGCACAACGTGCCGAGAAACTGCATGCGGAAGGCAAGCCTTTCCGGGTAGGTCTCGAGACAGGTGCGTCGATGGGTGACAGTTGTGACGGTGCGTTGGCCCGTGCTCACGCAGTGGAGTTCCGTACGCCGTACCAATCGAACAAGTCCATGCGCGAGGAGATCAATGCCGAAGGAACGCATTATTTCGACGGTCACCTGAGTCACATGCCGCAGGACCTGCGTTACGGTTTCTTACCGAAACCCAACTGGGCCATCATCGAGGCATCGTACGTAGGTGAAGACGGAACGATCGTGCCGGCAGCCGGTATCGGTATCATGCCGACCATCTGTCGTCTGGCGGATAAGATCATCATCGAACTCAACGAGATGTTCCCCGCTTCGATGCGTGGTATGCACGATCTCTACGAACCCCTCGATCCCCCTTACCGCAAAGAGATACCTATCTATAAGCCATCCGACCGTTGCGGTTCCGACCATATCAAGGTCGATCCGGCGAAGATTGCGGCAGTTGTCAAGACCAACCGTCCGAATGAGATCCCGGCCTTCACACCGGTCGATGAAGTTACCGCCAAGATAGGTGCTAACGTTGCGGCTTTCCTGGAAGCAGAGATGAAAGCGGGACGTATCCCGGCATCTTTCCTGCCGATCCAATCGGGTGTAGGTAACGTAGCCAACGCTGTCCTCGGTGAGTTAGGTAAGAACCCCCATATCCCGCCGTTCGAGATGTACTCGGAGGTGATTCAGGACTCGGTGGTAGACCTCATCAAAGCCGGTCATTGTAAGTTCGCTTCGGGTTGCTCGCTGCGTTTGGTGGAGAGCAAAATGGCAGAAGTGCTGGGTGACCTCGATTTCTACCGCGACAAGCTCTTACTGCGTCCGCAGGAGACCTCGAACAGTCCGGAGATCTCTCGTCGACTCGGTATCATCGCCATCAACACGGCGTTGGAAGCGGATATCTACGGTAACGTCAACTCGACCCATGTATGCGGAACGAAGATGATGAACGGTATCGGCGGTTCGGGTGATTTCGCCCGTAACTCGTACCTGAGTATCTTCACCACTGCTTCGACCGCGAAGAACGGGGCTATCTCTTCCATCGTACCGATGGTGACCCACCAGGATCACAGTGAGCACAGTGTCAAGGTGCTGGTGACCGAACAGGGTGTAGCCGATCTGCGTGGTAAGAGTCCGCGTCAGCGTGCCGAAGAGATCATCAATAACTGCGTGGCACCGGAGTATCGCGAGATGCTGCGTGACTACCTCAAACATGCGAAACACGGACAGACCCAACATAATCTGTCGTTAGCTTTTGCGATGCACGAGGAGTTCCTTAAGAGCGGTGACATGCGTAACACGAAGTGGGAGAACTACCTTAGATAATGTATCCACAACAAGTGATTGACGCTTTGCGTCATGTGCGTTACCCGGGAACGGGTAAAGATCTGATAGAGAGCGGGATGCTCGAAGACGATATACGGATATCGGGTTTCGAGGTCTCGTTCTCCCTTATCTTCGAGAAAGACAATGACCCGTTCATGAAGTCGGTGCTCAAAGCGGCCGAGGTGGCCTTGCAGACCTATATCAATCCGAACGTAACTGCCAACATCCATCCGAAGTTCGTCAAGCAGAATCTCACTTCTCACAGCGATAGCGGTCTCACATCTCACATCTCTGCGCAGCATGTCATCGCTATCCACAGCGGAAAGGGCGGAGTAGGCAAGAGTACGGTGACGGCGAACCTGGCGGTGGCGTTGGCGCAAGCCGGATATAAGGTGGGTCTGTTAGACGCCGATATCCACGGACCTTCGATGCCGAAGATGTTTGCTACCGAGGACTGCCGACCGTTTTCCGTGGAGATAGAAGGTCGCACACTCATCGAACCCATTGAGCAATACGGCGTGAAGATGCTCTCTATCGGATTCTTCGTCAATCCCGACCAGGCCGTCATCTGGCGCGGCGGTATGGCATCCAATGCCATCAAACAACTGATCAGCGATGCCCATTGGGGTGAGTTGGACTATTTCCTGATTGACCTGCCTCCCGGAACGAGTGATATCCACTTGACGCTGATCTCGGAACTGCAACTGACCGGTGTCATCGTCGTGACGACTCCTCAACCGGTGGCTCTCGTCGATGCCCGCAAAGGCGTGGAGATGTTCCGCAATGAGAAAGTGAATGTGCCTATCTTGGGGCTGATCGAGAACATGGCATGGTTCACCCCCGCTGAGTTGCCGGAAAACAAATACTATATCTTCGGCAAAGACGGAGGAAAGAACCTGGCTGCCGAACTCAACATCCCGCTATTGGGACAGATTCCGCTCGTGCAATCCATCCGCGAAGGCGGAGATGACGGAACACCTATTGCCTTGCAAGTCGGTCATCCCGCCGCCGAGGCGTTTAGGAAGATAATAAATAGTTTGAGATAGTTTGAAATAGTTTGAGATAGTTTGAACAATATCAAACAACATCAAACGCGAAGCATCAAACACCTTATGAGTAGAACCACCGAACTTGGCACCGCGCCGGTGCATAGCCTTCTTTGGAAGTACGCGTTACCTGCCATCATTGCGATGACGGCTACTTCGCTGTACAACATCGTGGACAGTATCTATATCGGTCACGGTTGCGGTGCCTTGGCACTCGGTGCGTTGACGGTGGCAAAGCCCTTCATGGACATCTGCGCGGCGTTCGGTAGTCTGGTGGGAGTAGGGGCATCATCGCTGCTGGCTATCTATCTGGGACAGAAAGACTACGACCGTGCCAATCGCGTGTTAGGGAACGTCATTGTGATGAATATTATCCTGTCGGCGATCGTGATGGTGGTGGGTCTGATATGGCTCGATCCGATCCTGATGGCCTTCGGTGCGAGTGAGGACACCTTATTATACGCGCGCGAGTATATGGAGATCATTCTATACGGAAATATCCTCACGCATATCTACTTCGGCCTCAATGCCATGCTCCGTTCCGCCGGTCATCCGCGTTTCTCGATGGCTGCCACGATTGTGGCGGTGACGATCAACATCATCCTGGACCCGATCTTCATCTTCGGTCTCGATATGGGTGTTTGCGGTGCCGCGTTGGCAACGGTGATCAGTCAGGCCGTAGCGGTCGTTTGGCAGTTGACCAAGTTCATGGATAAGAACGAATTAGTTCGGTTCCATCGGGGAATTTGGCGACTTAACCGACATATTACGACGCGTGCTTTGGCGATCGGTATGTCTCCGTTCCTCTATAATATCGCCCATTGTTTTGTGGTCATCATCATCAATAACCAACTCAAGAACTTCGGTGGTGACATGGCGATTGCATCCTACGGCGTGATCAACCGTCTGACCTTCGTCTTCGCCATGATGGTGATGGGTCTGAACCAGGGCATGCAACCTATCTCCGGATATAACTACGGAGCGAAGCAGTACGACCGGATGTTACAGTCGTTCTATCTGACCTGCGCCTATGCCACCGGCGTGATGGGTATTGTGTTTGTTCTCGGAGAGTGTTTTCCGGAGTTGGTGACGAAGATGTTCACCCACGATCCGGTGCTCATTGACCTGACCATCAAACCGATGCGTATCATCTGTTCGACTATGCTGATCATCGGTTTTCAGATGGTGACGGGTAACCTCTTCACCTCTATCGGCAAAGCAGGCAAGGCGATCTTCTTAAGCCTCACCCGCCAAGTGCTGTATCTGATCCCGCTGGTATTATGGATGCCGATGATCTTTTCCGAACCCATTGACGGGGTATGGTGGTCCATTCCTCTCTCTGACACCCTTTCTGCTATCACTGCGGTCATCGTCCTTTTTGCATCCCGCCGTAAACTTCATATGGAGTAATACACAACAAAAAGGATGGCCGTTTGACCATCCTTTTGTCGAGAAGACGTGACTCGAACACGCGACCCCTACGTCCCGAACGTAGTGCGCTACCAACTGCGCCACTTCTCGAATTTCGGGTATCCGAAATTCTTCGGACTCCCTCGATAGTTCGTTATTTTCGTAGTCGTAAAGCAGGGGACCCCTCCCTCCTTTACTTCTGAAAATAATCTACTATCTTCGTGAGTTCTCTCACAATAGCTTTGTACTTTCTAAGGGGTCATTTCCAAAAAAGCGTGCAAAATTACTGCTTTTTTTTGATATATGCAAATATTTCTGCATTTTTCTTCATTATTTTGCACTTTTTTTGCGGAAAACACGCTTTCCGGGTTTTAAAGGCTCTGTTTTTGCGATTATTTCACGCACCTCGGCTTCGGTCAGTTTAGCCGCATCGGTGGTCTTGGGAATCTGGTAATTGCCTTCCGGAGTATGGATATAATCGCCATATCGTCCGTGCAGCACCTGGATGTCGCCCCACTGATGAATCGGAGCCTCGGTCTGTTGTTTCTGCAAGATCAGGGTGACGGCCTCTGCCTGGGTGATCTTCAGCGGATCGACGCCACGCGGAATGGATATATATTGTTTGTTATATAACACGTACGGACCGTATTTACCTTCACCGATAACAATCTCTTTGCCTTCGTATTCACCGAGTGTCAAGGGTAAAGCAGTGCGGAACAGTTCGAGTGCTTCCGAGAGCGTGATAGAGAAGATGGATTGCCCTTTCTTAAGGCTCGCAAAGCGGGGTTTGCTTCCCGCCGAGTCGCCTAACTGTACGCAAGGACCGATCTTACTGATCTTGGCTATTACAGGTAGTCCGGTAGCAGGGTCATTGCCCAATACGCGACCCGTTACTTTTCCCGATGAAATCGAAGAAAGTGAGGGTTTGAAGGTTTTGTAGAAAGAGTCCACCGTCTTGGTCCAATCGGCTTTACCTACTGCGATACGGTCGAACTGCTCTTCCTCATGCGCGGTGAAATCATAACTGAGGATGGTCGGAAAATGCTCTACCAGGAAATCATTGGTGACTCGACCCAGGTCGGTAGGTAACAGACGTTGTGTTTCTGCACCGTACATCTCCGATTTGGTATGCTCCACCACTTCTCCGTTCTTAAGAGTCAGGATAGCCGTCTCGCGTTTCTGTCCGCTGATGGATCCTTTCTCTACATATTTGACATGTTGGATCGTTTCGATGATGGTGGCGTACGTGGAAGGACGACCGATACCGAGTTCTTCCATCCGCTTGACGAGGGTTGCTTCGTTATAGCGGAAAGGCGGTTTGGCGTATGTCTGGATCGCTTCTGCTCCTTGTAAACGCAAGCGCTCGCGTTGTGCCATCGCCGGTAAGATACGACGTTCCTCCTGTTCTTCATCGGATGATTGCACATAAACGCGGGTGAAACCGTCGAATGTGATCACTTCTCCTACCGCTATGAACGCATACTTGCTGCCATGAACAGACACCTCGATGGTCGTCTTCTCACTCTCCGCCTCTGCCATCTGGCTGGCGATAGTGCGTTTCCATATCAGTTCGTACAGACGTTGTTCGTCCTTGTTGGCACCGGCCGTCAGTTCGCTCATATAGGTCGGACGGATGGCTTCGTGTGCCTCTTGCGCACCTTTGGCTTTGGTATGGAACTGGCGCGTATGCACGTATTCTTTACCATATTGCTCTGCAATCACCTCTTTAGAGGTGGCAAGTGCCAAGGAAGAGAGGTTGACGGAGTCGGTACGCATGTAGGTGATCTTACCGCTTTCGTAGAGCGACTGAGCCAGACGCATGGTCTTGGACACCGCGAACTTGAGTTTACGTGCTGCTTCCTGTTGGAGGGAAGAAGTGGTGAACGGCGGTGCCGGCATATGTTTGGTCGGCTTACGCTGTACGTCCCGCACGATGAACTGCGCTTTAGGCAGACTCTCGAGGAATTCGATGGCGTCTTTCTTATGCGAAAAACGATGGTTGAGTTCGCAGCGCAGCACCGAGGCATCACCCGGATTAGATCCGATGAAATCGGCAAAAATACGATAAGACGAGGAGGCTCGGAACGCTTCTATCTCACGTTCTTTCTCCACGATCAGGCGCACGGCTACCGACTGCACACGACCCGCAGACAGACCGGTGGTTACTTTCTTCCAGAGGATAGGCGACAATTCAAAACCTACGATACGGTCAAGCACACGACGTGCCTGTTGTGCATTCACAAGGTTATAGTCGATATCGCGCGGATGAAGGATGGCTTCCTGGATGGCATTCTTCGTGATCTCATGAAAGACGATACGCTTGGTGTCTTTGTTCTTCAGGCCCAGCACCTCTTTCAGATGCCATGCGATCGCTTCTCCTTCGCGGTCCTCATCGGAAGCCAGCCAGACGGTGTCGGATTTTTGCACTTCTTTCTCCAACTGCTCGATCAGGTGGGCCTTATGCTCATCAATGACATAGTTAGGAGCGTATCCGTTCTCAAAATCGATACCCATAGAGTTCTTGCCCAGGGGTTCGATGTCGCGGATATGACCCTGACTGCTCAGCACATGGTAGTCTGAACCTAAAAATTTCTCAATCGTCTTAGCTTTCGCCGGAGACTCTACTATTACCAAATTTTTGCTCATATGCACATATAATAAGGTGTAACCCTCAAAAAATCGCCGCAAAAGTAGTATATTTAATTTATTTGTGCAAATTTTTTTTTATTTACTTGCATATACCAAAGATATTTATTATCTTTGCACCCGATTTTGAAAAAAATAGTTGTTAAATTTTTATCAAAACACTTGCATGAATACAATTTTAGTCGTATTATTAGTGCTCGCGGGCGTCGCGTTGTTATTAATGGAGATGTTCCTATTACCGGGTTTTGGTATCGCGGGCGTAAGTGGTTTCGGTTGCTTGGTTGCTGCCGTCATCGTGGCATGGGCTTGTATCGGTCATATAGCGGGTTTGATTACCTTGGGTGCATGTGTGGTGCTCACGATCCTGGCGGTCTGGGGCTTCATGCGCAGCAAGGCCTTGGATAAGATGGCGCTGGACGCACAGATAGACGGTCATGTCGAGTTGGCCAATAACCGGTTGAAGAAAGACGAGCCGCAGCCGGCCGAAGAAGCAGATAAGAAAGATTAATCAATAAAACCAATACGATTATGGATGCAATTACGATGTTTCTGATTGTGTTGATCACAATCGCTGTATTTATCTTCTTGTACTATGTGCCGTTCATGCTATGGATCAATGCCGTAGTGAGTGGTGTACATATCAGTCTGGTGCAGTTGTTCCTGATGCGTATCCGTAAGGTGCCGCCTGCTAAGATCGTTAACTGTATGATCGAGGCGCACAAGGCCGGTCTGACCGACGTGAAGCGTGACGGACTGGAGGCGCACTATCTCGCCGGAGGACATATCGAGCGCGTGGTGCATGCACTGGTAAGTGCCAGCAAAGCAGGCATCACCTTACCTTTCCAGATGGCTACGGCGATTGATCTGGCCGGTCGTGACGTGTTCGAAGCCGTGCAGATGAGTGTCAATCCGCGCGTGATTGATACACCGCCTGTAACAGCAGTGGCCAAAGACGGTATTCAGTTGATCGCGAAGGCGCGTGTGACCGTGCGCGCGAACATCAAACAACTGGTCGGCGGTGCCGGTGAAGACACGATCTTAGCCCGCGTAGGTGAGGGTATCGTCAGTTCGATCGGTAGTGCCGAGAGTCACAAGCAGGTACTGGAGAACCCGGACAGCATCTCCAAACTGGTGCTCTCCAAGGGGCTGGATGACGGTACGGCCTTTGAGATTCTCTCTATCGACATCGCGGATATCGATGTAGGTAAGAATATCGGTGCGCAGTTGCAGATGGACCAGGCGGAGGCCGATAAGAATATCGCACAGGCCAAAGCCGAAGAGCGTCGATCGATGGCGATCGCTTCCGAGCAGGAGATGAAGGCCAAAGCGCAGGAAGCTCGTGCCAAAGTGATCGAAGCGGAAGCACTGGTGCCGCAAGCGATGGCAGAAGCGTTCCGAACCGGTAACCTCGGTATCATGGACTACTACCGCATGCAGAACATGCAGGCGGACACCGCAATGCGCGAGAATATCGCTAACGGCGGAGAGCAGAAGAAAGGGAAGAAATAGTTGAAAATAGCGCTATTACAATATCCGATTGAGTGGGCGGATCCGCAGGCGAACATAGGCATGCTGGATGAGCGTCTGCGGGCGATAGCCGGTCAGGCAGATCTGGCGGTTGTGCCGGAGATGTTCAGTACGGGTTTTTGTACCGACCGACCGGGCTTGGCGGAAGAATGGGGCGGACCCACCTGTCAAGCCTTACAACGCATGGCCGATGCCTATAACCTGGCGATCGTGGGTTCACTCATGGCAAGGGATAACGGGAAATTGTGCAACCGGGGTTTTTTGTTCTCACCGGGAGTAGCTCCGCAGTACTACGACAAGCATCATCTGTACGCCAGCGGAGGGGAAGCGGAGTTCTTCACACCCGGCAATGAACGGAAGATCTTCGAATACCGCGGTGTCAAGATTCGCTTGGCCGTATGTTACGACCTGCGTTTTCCGGTGTGGTTGAGACAAGACAAACATAACTTGTATGACATCCTTATTGTAGTAGCCTGCTGGCCGACTATCCGTATCCAGTACTGGGATGCCCTGTTGGCGGCCCGGGCGGCAGAGAACCATTGCTACGGTATCGGCGTGAACATGGTCGGTACGGACGGGATGCAGTTGGATTATAACGGGCATTCGGTGGCATATGACACCTGGTTGCATGACCTTGCCGGATTCGAGGACTACGAGGCAGGAACGAAGATTGTCAATCTCTCGATAGAGAAACTACGCCATTTCCGGGAAGTACTTCCGCAATGGCAAGAAGCAGATGAATATCAACTGGCATATTAAACAACTGACGGCAGAAGAGCAGAGTGCAGCAGAGCGTCTGAGTAACGAACTGGAGATCAGTCCGGTAGCGGGACGTATCTTAGCAGGTCGCGGTATCCGTACGGCTGCCGAGGCACGGGCATACATCCGTCCGTCGCTGGACAGTCTGCATGACCCCTTCCTGATGCGGGACATGGGAGCTGCTGTGGACCGTCTGTGTCAGGCTATTGATAAACACGAGCGGATCATGGTCTATGGTGACTATGACGTGGACGGTACGACGGCGGTGGCACTGATGTATTCCTTTTTGCGCACCCAAACGGATAACCTCATCTATTATATCCCCGACCGTTATACGGAGGGCTACGGCATCTCTACCAAAGGTATTGACACGGCCAAGGAGAAAGGTTGCACACTGGTCATTGCGCTCGACTGCGGTATCAAAGCGGTGGATAAGATGGAGTACGCCAACAGTCTGGGTGTGGACTTCATCATCTGCGACCATCATACGCCGGGTGACGTCACCCCTCGTGCCGTAGCGGTGCTGAATATGAAACGGGCAGATTGCCTCTATCCGTATAAGGAGTTAAGCGGCTGCGGCGTGGGATTCAAACTGGTGCAAGCGTATGCGCAACGCCGAGGTATAGCACCGCAAGAAGTGTATCAACTGCTGCCGTTGTTGGCGATGTCCATCGCTTCGGATATCGTGCCGCTGACCGGTGAGAACCGCATCCTTGCTTTCTATGGGCTGCGGGCACTGAATGCCCATCCGTCGGTAGGACTGAAAGCGATCATGCAGGTGGCGGGTATCGAAGGTAAGACCGTGACGATGACTGACCTCGTGTATAAGTTCGGTCCGCGTATCAATGCCGCCGGACGTATCAAGAGCGGTGCAGAAGCGGTACGACTGCTGATCACCGATGATGCGGAAGCAGCACTGCGTTTTGCGCAGGACATTGACTCCTATAACCAGGACCGACGGGATTTTGACACCAAGACCACCGATGAAGCCTTGGAGCAATTACAGAAAGACCCGATGAATGCGGAGAAATTCACTACGGTCGTCTTCTCGCCCGAGTGGCACAAGGGAGTCGTCGGTATCGCTGCCAGCCGTCTAACGGAGACTTTCTATCGACCGACCATCGTGCTGACGGCAGGGGAGGATGATATCATTAGCGGCAGTGCCCGTTCGGTGAGTGATTTCGATATATACACAGCTATTGACTCCTGCCGGGATCTGCTGACGAACTTCGGCGGGCATAAGTTCGCGGCGGGTCTGAGTATGCATAAAGCAGACCTGCCAGAGTTCAAGCGGCGTTTCGAAGAGTACGTAGCGGCGCATATCACTCCTGAACAACAAGTGCCGACGCTGGATATAGAAGCGGAAGTAGAACTGAGCGACATGAACTGGAAGATGTACAAGATCCTCCAGTGCCTTGAACCCTTTGGTCCGGGTAATGAACGACCGCTGTTCCTTTGCCGGAACCTGATCAATAACCGTAACACCCGTGCCGTGAGTGAGGGCAAGCACCTGCATCTGGACCTCACCGACCGCATCGTAGCCATGGACGGTATCGCCTTCGGACAAGGAGAAAAAGCGAACCATCTGCAAAACGGTAAAGCCGTGGATATATGCTTCTATCTGGAGGAGAACAGTTTCCGTGGTCGGGTATCCCTGCAGATGAATGCGCAGGACATTAAGTTGCATTAAAAATTATACGATATGTTTTCAGAACGAGACACCAAAGGGCCGTCCCTTCGAAGGGGATCCATCGAAGTAGTATGCGGATCGATGTTCTCCGGTAAAACCGAGGAACTCATCCGTCGTATGAAACGCGCGAAGTTCGCTAAGTTACGCGTGGAGATCTACAAACCCGCTATCGACGTGCGTTACAGCGAAGAAGATGTAGTCAGTCATGACCGGAATGTCATTCAGTCCACACCGGTGGACAGCAGTCAGAATATCCTGCTGATGGTGGATGATATCGATGTGGTTGGTATCGACGAGGCGCAGTTCTTCGATATGGGTATCGTCGATGTATGCCGCCAACTGGCGGACCGCGGTATCCGCGTCATCTGTGCCGGACTGGATATGGACTTCAAGGGTGTGCCTTTTGGTCCGATGCCTGCCCTTATGGCTATTGCCGATGATGTGTATAAGACGCATGCTATATGCGTGAACTGCGGTGACCTGGCATGGGTGAGTCACCGTCTGGTGGCTTCCGAGAAACGGGTGTTGCTGGGTGAGACCGACAGTTACGAACCCCTCTGCCGTGAGTGTTATAACAAAGTCATAGCCAGTGAGGCTTGTTGATATCATATTACCTGTTGCCATCCGGGATTGTTATACTTATAGCGTTCCGGATGGTTTGTCTATGCCTTCTCCCGGCACACGGGTCATCGTGCCATTGCTCAAAAAAGAACTGCGGGGAGTGGTGTTACAAGAACATACCGAACCGGTCGAAGCGGGATGGGAAGAAAAGATCCGTCCGATCCTATCGGTGGTGGACACCGCACCGGTGGTGACGAAAGAGCAGTTGGCCTTATGGCAATGGATGAGTGAGTACTATATGTGTACGTTAGGCGAAGTGATGGCTGCGGCTTTACCCGGAGGACTGGATAAACGGCTGGTGGATCCGCCTAAACGTCGCCGGAGCACTATCGCACCCTATACGGGTCCTATCGAACCCATGCATGACTTATCCCCTGCGCAAGCAAAAAGTGCCGAATCCATCGAGTCTTTCTGGCTGAACGGAACGGATATCGTGCTGCTGCACGGGGTGACATCCAGCGGTAAGACCGACATATACATCCATCTGATCGAGGCGCAACTGAAGGCCGGAAAGAACGTGCTGTATCTGGTGCCGGAGATTGCTTTGACAACCCAACTCACCACCCGTCTGCAACTCATCTTCGGCGACCAGCTGATCGTCTATCATAGTCGTTTCACCGATGCCGAACGCGAACAGAGGTATAAACAGATTAGTGATGAGGGATTAGGGAGTAGAGAAAATTGCGTAGTCATCGGTGCCCGAAGTGCGATTTTTCTTCCGATACCGAATATAGGTCTGGTCATCGTCGATGAGGAGCATGAACCCAGTTACAAGCAAGTCGAACCCAATCCTCGTTATCATGCCCGTTCAGCAGCCATCGTGTTGGCTAAAGAACATGGAGCGAAAGTGCTGTTAGGTACGGCTACTCCTTCGGTGGAATCGTATTATCTGGCGAAAAAAAGGGTGTACGGACTGGTGTCTTTGACCGAGCGTTTCGGAGGAGTCGAGTTGCCACAGATCAAGTTGATCGATCTGCAGCAGCAATATACGCGTAAGGAGATGTACGGTCATTTCTCGGACCCGCTGGTGGAGCGTATCCGTCAAACACTGGAGGATCATAAACAGGTCATCCTCTTTCAGAACCGCCGCGGCTATGCCCCGCTTATCCAATGTATGGCATGCGGTCAACCGCCTCGGTGCATCCAATGCGATGTGGCGATGACCTATCACAAACGCGAGAACGAGATGCGTTGTCATTACTGCGGCTATCGCACGGCTGTTCCTGCTGTCTGTCCGCAATGCGGTGGGGAATATAAGATGATAGGGTTCGGTACGGAACGTATCGAAGATGAGATACAGACGCTCTTCCCGGAAGCACGCGTACTGCGCATGGATCTGGATACAACGCGTAACAAGTCCGCCTATCAGGATATCATCAATGCTTTTGCCAATCACGAGTGTGATATCCTCGTCGGTACTCAGATGATCACCAAAGGACTGCATTTCGATGATGTGCGTCTGGTGGCGGTACTCAATGCCGATCCGCTCTTTAACCAACCGGATTTCCGTGCCTACGAACGGGCTTATCAGATGTTGGAGCAGGTCGCAGGTCGTGCCGGGCGCAAAGGAAGTAAAGGGGAAGTATGGATCCAGACCTTCGATCCGAAGAACCGGATCCTGGAATTAGTGCAACAGCATGACTACGAAGCATTGTACGAACATCAGATAGCCGAACGACAACTCTTCCATTATCCGCCGTTTTATCGGCTGATTCGGTTGCAACTGCGTGACCATAACGGGATACGGGTGCAGACAGCCGCCATGCAGTTACAGGCGTACTTACAACGTATCTTCGGTTCGCGTGTGTCTGCCGTCATCATCCCTTCGGTGGAACGCGTACAAGCTTATACGATACGAGAGATAACGATCCGTATTGAGAATAACGCGTCCGTCACCGAAGCCAAACGACGACTTCGTGATGCTATGGACAAGATTATGTCGATGAAATCGAATAAAAACATAAAAATCATTATAGATATTGACCCGCTATGATCCCTGAAGAAAAACGCCGAGTGGCTTACATCAATGAGATGATTGAGTCCGGTCACGCCAAAGAGTTAGTGGCCGAAGGAGAGAACTACCATTCCGAGCAACTCGCTCGTATAGCGCATGAGATAGTGGCACGCGGAGCGCGTGTCGTGTTGATCGCCGGTCCGAGTTCGAGCGGTAAGACCAGTACCAGTCATAAACTCTGTCTCGAACTGCTGGCGCAAGGCAAACAACCGGTGGCGCTATCGCTGGATAACTGGTATCTGAACGGAGACCTAACTCCGCTCAAACCGGACGGAACGAAGGACTATGAGTCGGTTTATGCCATTGACCTCCATCAGTTGGAAGAGGACCTTAAGGCATTGGTGGTTGGTAGAGAGATCGCCCTTCCCACTTTCAATTTTGCCGAAGAGAAACGCGAGTACCCGGGTGAGACTTTGAGTCTGGAGAAAGAGGCGGTGCTGGTGATGGAAGGTATCCATGCCCTCAACCCTATTTTAAGCCGTCATCTGAACGATAACGAAAAGTACAAGATATTCGCTTCACCGATGAGTCCGGTTTCCCTTGACGGAGAGACCTGGATTCCCACTTATGTCCATCGTCTGCTTCGTCGTATGAGTCGTGACTACCGTACGCGGGGTAAGAGTCCGCTGCAGACCATCGCCGGTTGGGCAGATGTACGCGAAGGAGAAGGTAAATGGATCGAACCCTTCCGTGACCAGGCGGATGCACAGTTCGACACCTCGATGCTGTACGAACTGCCGGCTATCCGGTATGCTATTGAGACCGCTTTGCAGACAGTGCCGGCGGTAGCGGAAGAATATAAGACAGCCGAACAATTGTTGTATTACCTTAGTTTCTTCGAAGGATTGGAAGCCTCGTATATTCCTCGAACCTCTATCTTACGCGAGTTCATCGGAGGTTCGCAATTCAATGTCGGATAACAAAAAAGACGCCAGAAAGGACGTCTTTTTGTGGTAGCGGGACCCAGGATTGAACTGGGGACCTCATGATTATGAATCATGCGCTCTAACCAGCTGAGCTATCCCGCCATCGCTTCGTTTTTACGAAAGCGGGTGCAAAGGTACTGCTTTTTTATGACATATGCAAATTTTTTGGCATTTTTTTGTCAAAAAAAGCAAATTATCCTACTTGACAGCCGTTTTTAACGGGTGCAGATACGGTGGTAACCACCAATTTACCGTCTGCATCAACGGCAGAGAGGATCATTCCTTGCGATTCGATTCCCATCATCTTACGCGGCGGGAAATTGGCAATAAAGAGCACTTGTTTGCCGATAAGCACCGACGGATCCGGATAACTCTGTGCGATACCGCTGAGGATGGTGCGTCCGCCCATGCCGTCGTCCAATGTGAATTGCAGCAGACGCTCGGATTTCTTAACGGGTTGGCAGTCCAATACGGTAGCTACACGGATATCGGCTTTATCGAACTCATCGATGGTCGTGGGTGCTTTGATCTCTGCCGGACGCCAGTTCTTCAGTGCCTCCGCTTGTGCGGCCGCTTCATTCTCTTTCTTGATACGCTCCAGACGATCGAGTTGCGCTTGGATAGCACTGTCTTCGATCTTCTCGAAAAGCAACGATACCTCACCGAGCGTGTCACCTTCTTTCAGCATATCGATACGTCCGAGATCTTCCCAACCGAAAGCCTTGTTGAGTTGCAACATCGTGCGTAATTTCTCCGATGAGAACGGAAGGAACGGCTCAAAAGCGATGGCTAAGTTAGCGGCGATCTGCAGGGAGAGATGCAGGATGGTAGCGGTGCGCTCCATATCGGTCTTGGCGAGTTTCCAAGGCTCCGTGTCTGCCAGATATTTATTACCGATACGGGCCAGGTTCATCGCTTCCTTCTGTGCATCACGGAAACGGAAGTTATTGAGCAGGTCTTCAAGCGTCGCTTTGACATTCTTGAATTCTTCAATGGTCTGCTTGTCGTAGTCGGTCAGTTCTCTGCATGCGGGCACGCGCCCGTTACAATATTTATTGGTGAGCACAAGGGCACGATTCACGAAGTTACCGTAGATAGCGACTAACTCATTGTTGTTACGTGCCTGGAAATCCGACCAGGTGAAGTCATTATCCTTGGTCTCCGGTGCATTGGCGGTGAGCACATAACGCAGCACGTCCTGCTTACCGGGGAAATCATCCAGGTACTCGTTGAGCCAAACCGCCCAGTTGCGGGAGGTAGAGATCTTGTCGCCTTCGAGGTTGAGGAACTCGTTACTCGGTACGTTATCCGGCAGGTTATATCCCTGCGCTTTGAGCATCGCGGGGAAGACGATGCAGTGGAAGACGATGTTATCTTTTCCGATGAAATGGATCATTCTTGTCGATTCATCTTTCCACCATTTGGTCCAATCTCCGAATTTCTCGGGTTGCGCTTGGCACAGCTCAATCGTATTGGAGATGTAACCGATAGGGGCATCGAACCATACGTAGAGCACTTTGCCTTCGGCACCTTCTACCGGCACGGGAATACCCCACTCCAGGTCACGGGTGACCGCACGGGGCTTGAGTCCGCCGTCCAACCAGGATTTGCACTGACCATAGACGTTGGGTCGCCATTCCTTATGGTTATTGAGGATCCAATCCTCCAACCATGCCTGATACTTGTCCAGCGGCAGATACCAGTGTTTGGTTTCTTTCTTGGTGAGCGGGTTACCTGTCTCGGCATTATAAGGATTGATCAGTTCATCCGGCGAGAGGGTAGCACCGCATTTCTCGCACTGGTCACCGTACGCACCGAGACTGTGACAACGCGGACATTCACCGCGGATGTTACGGTCGGTCAAGAAATGGCCCGTAGCCTCATCGTAGAACTGCTCGGAGGTCTCTTCCACAAACTGTCCTGCATCGTACATCTTGCGGAAATAGTCTGCAGCGAAGCGATGGTGGATATCCGAGGTGGTACGGGAATAGATGTCGAAGGACACACCGAAATCGGCGAAGGAACGTTTGATCAACTCATGATAGCGATCCACCACCTGCTGGGTCGTAATGCCTTCTTTGCGGGCGCGGATAGTAACCGGTACACCGTGTTCGTCCGATCCGCAAACGAAGAGCACCTCCTGTCCTTTGAGACGAAGATAGCGGGCATAGATGTCCGCAGGAACATACACTCCGGCAAGGTGTCCGATATGCACCGGACCGTTCGCATAAGGGAGTGCTGCTGTGATTAAAGTGCGATTAAATGCCATATTTTGTGTAATTTTATACTAAAAATTAAAAAAAATGCTCAATTTTCTTGCGTATGTCAAAAAAAAGTAGTACTTTTGCGGTCGCTTAATTGGGTGACTTTGCAAAAACGGCTGCAAAGGTACAACAAAAAAATGAAAAATACAAATAATTCTGTGAAAAAATATCAATCATATGGATTTCTGCTGCTTGCATTGCTGTTTTGTGGTAATGTGAGTGCGAAGGTGAACCATTACGTCGGTGGATATGGTCAGATAGGCGAATGGTCCCTGATGCCGTCATCGAGTAACTATGGCAATAGTTTGGGTGTAGCCGGTGGTGCAGGTTTCGTATATGAGTTACAAGCCGGTCCGACGTATAAGCCCGTTCGTTTTCTGTTGGACGTAGGAGTAGGTGCCACCTATGGCATGACGGCATATATCCAGAGTAGTAACAGCACAGCAGAGTTATTGGATCAGACGGATCTGAATGGCGATAAGTTCGATTATATCTATGAGATACAGGACCGTAAGGATAAGTACACCAACTTAGCGGTACAGATTCCTTTGATGGTCGGTGTGCAGTTCAAGCGTTTTTATGCCTTGGCAGGTTTGAAGGTATATGCGAACATGCTGACCAAGACGAACTCTTCGGCGAAACTGACCACATACGGTACCTATTGGAATGAGGCACACACCAAACATCCGTTCGATGATATGACTAATATGCCGGAATATCAGTTCTTTACGGACGAACCGGTGAAAAAGAGCATAGGTACGACGCTGAATCTGGATATGGACCTCAGTCTGGAAATCGGAGCCCGTTTGGGTGTAATCAATTATGCGGTGGGATACGATGTGCCGAAACGCAAGTTGGAATACCGTATAGGTGCGTTCCTGGATTACGGTCTGTTAGATGTCCATACAAGTGGTACCAAACAGGCTTTGACCACGCCGGGTAGTTATGATGTCGACCGTTATTCTCCTAATTACGTATATAACACGCGCACGATGATTGATAACGTCGAGATGAATGACGTGATGGCTACGGAGGGATTTGCAAGCAAGGTGCAGAACCTGATGGTAGGTGTCAAGTTCACCGTGCTCTTCCAAATGCCGGAGCAGAAGAAGTGCGTGATGTGTGACGATAACTACAAGTCAACTGCCGCTCCGCGTGGTGGCAGCCGAGGAATGAAGTACGAGGAATAATTCATCGGGAGACACTTCCCGAATCTCCCCTTCTTGGGCCACGGATATATGACCGGTCTCTTCGGACACGACAATACATGTCGCGTCCGATTTTTCTGTCTGTCCGAGTGCTGCCCGGTGACGTAAACCGTAATGCTGCGGGATGGAGGTGTTTTTGCTCACCGGCAGGATACAGGCTGCGGCCAATAACTTGCCTTCGCGTATGATCAGTGCACCGTCGTGCAGCGGGGTATTCTTGAAGAAGATGTTCTCTATCAGCCGTGCCGACACCTGTGCATCCAGCCGTTCACCCGTATCAGCAATCTCTTTGAGCGGTTCGGCACCGGCTAAGACGATGAGGGCACCGGTCTTGGTGGACGCCATATGACGACATGCCTGCGTGATCTCCAGGATCTGCTGCCGAGAGGCCGTATCCTCTTCGGATGAAACGCGACGGAAGAGTTGCAGCGAGGTGAAACGCGAACCGACGCGGTAGAAGAACATACGGATCTCATCCTGGAAGATGATAATCAAGGCGATAGCACCGACGGAGATGATACGATCGAAGAGCGCACCGGTCAGTTCCAGTTGGAAGACAAACGTGACGAGGAACCACACGATGATAAATGCCAGGATACCCCAGAACAGACTGGAGGCACCTGTGCGACGCAACAGCACGTACGCTTCGTACAGGATCGCTGCTACCAGCAGGATATCGATGAGGTCCTTGAATCCGAAAGAGAAAGCCAGAAAATGCATTATAATTTACAATTTACAATTTACAATTTGCAATTCGCTCATAGAGCGATATGGTTTGTTTGGCCTCTGCGACATCATGTACGCGGAGGATGGCTGCTCCATGCTCGAGGGCGTACAGATGCAGAGCTTGCGTAGCGCTGAGGCAAGTGTCGGGTGTCAGAGCGAGCGGTCGCCAAACCATGGACTTGCGACTGACTCCGACCAGGATCGGTCGACCGTACGTAAGCAAGCTGTCCATCTCCCGCATGCAGACATAATCGGCTTCGGTCGAACCGATGAACCCGAATCCGGGATCCAGAATCAGGTCAATATCCGCCAGTTCAGGATGTCGTTCCGGTAAACGCAGGTTCCCTCGTAAGGTCCATATATAAGGCACCCGGAACCGACGAACCACCTCATACATCGCTTCGCATCCGCCGGAGATGTCATTGATGATCATCGTCCCGAACTGCTCCAGCGCCCGACGAGCGATCTCCGGACGGAAGGTGTCCAGCGACAGGGGTGCGTGCGGCAGTTCTTGACGCAGGGCTGCAAGGGCCGGTTCCAGTCGCGCCCATTCCACTTCTTCATCCAACGGTGTACTACCCGGACGAGTGGAACAACCCCCGATATCGAGTATGTCCGCTCCCTGTTCTATGGCAGTACGTGCCCAAGCGATCAGAGCCTGCTCCGACTGCAAACGCGACGCGGCATAAAAACTGTCCGGCGTGACGTTCCCTATGGCCATAATTTGCGCTTTCACGGTGCAAAGGTAGTAAAATTTGCCGAAATATGCAAAAAAATCAAACAAAAACCTCGAAAAATTTGCATATATGCGAAAAAAGTTGTACTTTTGCAGGCTGAAATATGTAAAATCGGTAATTGATAATCGAAAATCGTAAATTATAATACATATAATATAGTTATGAAAAACGTATTTAAGTATCTGTTGATGGTCTCGGTGGTGGTAGCCGCTGCGTCGTGTAACAAGCGTGAATTGAACACCCGCGTTAGTAACACCACGGGATGGAATTATTTCGATGAGCGTACTACGAATTTCCAAGCCAATGAAGGTGTCGGAAACGTACATCCGGTAGGCATGGTGCCTATTCAGGGTGGTACCTTCACGGTAGGTGAGAAAGATGAGTTCATCACTTCTCCGCGTAATAACGAGACACGTAGTCTGACCGTTAGTTCGTTCTTCATGGATAAGTATGAGGTGACGAACCTGAACTGGAACGAGTATCTGCATTGGTTGGATTTCGTCTTTGGTGCGGTAGCTCCGGAGTTGGTGGACCAGGCGCGTCCGGATCATAAAGTTTGGCGTGAGGACTTGGCATACAACGATCCGTATGAGGATAACTATTTCGAGCACCCGGCCTTCTCGTTCTATCCGGTAGTGGGTGTGACTTGGGAGCAAGCGATGGCTTACTGCCAATGGCGTACCGACCGTGTGAATGAGATGGCGCTGATTAATGCCGGCGCTATAGTCATCCCGCCGTTCGCTGACCTGCAGCCGACGGATGATGAGGCATATAAAGACGAGTGGGAACAGCAGACGGGATATGAGATGTTCTCGTATGAAGAGATCAGTCCCGAGGATCCGGAGCAGACGGTAACGATGTACCGTCCGAGTTACGAGTGGATCCGTGATAAGTTCGTATTCAATACCGAGAAATACCTGATGGACGACAGTTACGTACCGGAGTACGGACGTAAACCGATGATGGACAGTTACGGTACGGAGCGTAAGGTGACGATCGCTGACGGTATCTTCGTGACGGGTTACCGTCTGCCGACAGAGACCGAGTGGGAGTTTGCGGCTTACGCACCTGTGGCGGGTGAGGACGGCCTGACGATAGAGGGTAAGGTATATCCTTGGTCGGGTTACCATCCGCGTGATATGAGTAAGAAGAACCTCGGTATGATGCAGGCTAACTTCGTTCGTGGACGAGGCGACATGATGGGTGTGAGTGGTGCTTTGAACGACCGCCACGTGATCACCAACCCGGTTGATGCGTTCTATCCCAATGATTTCGGACTGTATAACATGGCCGGAAACGTGAACGAGTGGGTAATGGATGTATATCGTGAGACGACGTTCCAGGATGTAACGGAGTATAACTCCTATCGTGGTAATATCTTCAGCCGTCCGGTACTGGATGAGAACGGTAAGTTCGAGATGGACTCCGTAGGTTGCATCAAGATCACCTGGGGTAAGGATGACGATAAGCGTGACGTACTCGATGGTGATTTCGCCAGCTTGCTGCAGACCGACTATCCGCTGGATACCGTGGGTATGGAGAACCTGAGCGAGAAGAAACAAGACCCGACGGATGTACTGGCACCGATCGTAACGAAAAAGAGCCGTGTATACAAAGGTGGTTCGTGGGCTGACCGTATCTATTGGTTGAACCCGTCTAACCGTCGTTATCTGGATCAAGACCGTGCATCGTCGAAGATCGGTTTCCGTTGCGCTATGAGTACGCTGGGTGACCAGATCCCGAGTGATCCGATGTATTGATGTTGCTGCGCAACGTTAAATAGTTAAATGGTTAAAATGGTTTTTATTCCATAAAAACGTTAAATTGTTATGAATTTTCCTAAAGATATTCGCTATACAAGCGAGCATGAATGGATTCGCATAGAGGGCGATGAGGCCTATGTAGGTATCACAGACTACGCACAGAGTGAGTTGGGTGAGATCGTGTTTATCGATGTACCGACGGTTGGTGAGACGGTAGGACAAGGAGAGGTCTTCGGTTCGGTAGAGGCCGTAAAGACCGTCAGTGACCTGAATATGCCGGTGACGGGTGAGGTGTTGGAGCTGAACGAAGAGTTGGATGCAGCACCGGAACTCGTGAACAACGATCCGTACGGTAAGGGATGGATCATCCGCATCAGCGTCAAGGACGCTTCGGAGCTCGACAAACTGATGGATGCTGCGGCTTACGAAGCTAGCCTTTAAGCTTGAATCTCTTTAGCGCTCCATTCGCGGGGCGTGCAACCGACCTCCCTGGCAAAGACGCGGGAGAAGACGGTGGGAGAAGAGAAACCGCTGCGCTCAGCCACATCTTGCAGTTGCATCTCCGGATGATCGGTCATCAGACGTTGGGCTTCCCGGATACGGTAGTTCGTCACGAACTGATAGAAATTACAACCGTAGACAGAGTTGATGAGTGTAGACAAATAGGTTCGGTTGAGCGGTAATACTTGCCGCAAATCCAATAAACGGAATTCCGGATGGAGATAGGGTTTATCTGTCTCCATCCATTTTTCTAACACCTCGCGATACGCATCGTAGGCCTGTTCCGAAGTGTCTTCAGTCGGTATTTCTTCTTCATTTTCTTCGATTTCATCGGGTTTATTAGCCGGTACATGCTGCCGTATCATCTTCCATGGGTCCGGACGGAAAAGAATCTGCTCCGAACTGTAGATGAGCATCAGCAGTATGATCAATTGTTGGGTGAAAGCCGTCTGGATAGACGCGGAGAAACAGAGCACAAAGAAGAACGCATTGAATATAACATATAGGATGATATACCGTATGATCCATTGGATATCGATATTATCCATGGAGGAGTAGTTCTCTTCGCACCATTGACGGTACGTACGGATATGTGAGACTAAGAAACCGAGTAAGACGAGCGGATATAAGGCCAGTAAGATGCGGCAGTCGATATCCAGCAGTTCATCCAGCGCATAGGCTATAAGCACAGGAAGTCCTTGCCAAAACGCCCGTTTCCAGTTGAGCCACCCCGGACGGAGTACTTCTGCAGGGTAGGTCAAGAGCAACCATGACAGGAAATTACCTACGACCATCTCCCAGTTTTGCAAACAGATTAATCCATGCGTCGGCTGGTACCATACCACACGCATCAGGATGAGCGTAGAAACTATAGCAAAGGCGATTAGTATCGATACCCATATCTTACGGACACGTAAGCCCTCGGAATGACGACTGATCATCCATGCTCCGGCCAAACAAACCGTAGCAATACAACAGTTCAGAATCTGGCAGATGGGTTCATATTGTTCTGCAGACAGATAAGATGTTCCCCAAAAACTAACATGTATTCCTAAGATAAGTAATACACCGAAGACAAACTCCGACTTATAGTCGGCAAACATTTTGCGTAATTCCATGGTATTTCTCTCCCATTTTTCAAAAACGACCACAAAGATACAAAAAAATCGGCATATATGCAAATTTTATGGGTACTTTTTTACTTTTCGTAAAATTTATGCGTGAATTATGTACGGAATGTTCAAAATATATGGATGTACTTGCGTATGTCAAGAAAAAGCAGTACCTTTGCATCGTCATTGAGAAATCAATGGCAGCCTGTAGAGGTTTTTTCATGTAATTGTAAGTATTGGGATCCGGCCGCTCGCGAGAGTAGCCGGATTTTTTGGTGTAATTTGTAAATTTGTGACGAATAATTTGCGTATGTCAAAAAAAAGCAGTAATTTTGCACGCAAAATTTCAAATAGGTATTATGTTAGAGATTTATAACTCGTTAACGAGATTCAAACAGACATTTAAGCCGTTGCATGAGGGGCATGTGGGTATGTATGTATGCGGACCGACCGTGTACGGTGATGCGCATCTGGGGCATGCACGTCCGGCGATCACGTTTGACCTGCTGTACCGGTATTTGCAGTATCTGGGGTATAAAGTGCGGTATGTACGTAATATCACCGATGTGGGTCACCTGGAGCACGATGCGGATGAAGGGGAAGATAAGATTGCTAAGAAAGCCCGGCTCGAGCAACTCGAACCGATGGAGGTGGTGCAGTACTATACCAACCGGTACCATCGGGACATGGCAGCGCTGAATGTGTTACCGCCTTCCATCGAACCGCATGCGAGTGGTCATATCATCGAGCAGATCGCCTTTGTGCAGAAGATCCTGGATAAGGGCTACGCATATGTGAGCAACGGTTCGGTCTATATGGATGTGGAGAAATATGCGAAGGATTTTCCTTATGGTAAACTTAGTGGACGTAACTTGAACGATATCGTCACCGAGACGCGTGAACTGGACGGACAGGACGAGAAGAAACACAGTTATGACTTTGCGTTATGGAAGAAAGCGGCTCCGGAACATATCATGCATTGGCCGAGTCCGTGGTCGGAAGGTTTTCCGGGCTGGCATATGGAGTGCTCCACGATGGGCACCAAATACCTCGGTGAGCAGTTCGATATCCACGGAGGTGGACTGGATCTGATCTTCCCGCATCATGAGGCAGAGATCGCACAGTCTTGTGCGGCGTTGGGACATGAGACCGTTCATTACTGGATGCATAATAACATGATCACCATCGCCGGCAAGAAGATGGGCAAGAGTTACAATAACTTCATCACGCTCGAGCAGTTCTTCAAGGGCGACCACCCGTTGCTTTCGAAGCCCTTCGGTCCGATGGTTATCCGTTTCTTCATCCTTCAGGCGCATTACCGTTCGACGGTGGATTTCTCGTCCGAAGCTCTTGAGGCAGCCGAGAAAGGTCTGCAACGTATGCAGGAAGCCTATGCCCGTTTGCAGAAACTGCAAGCAAGCAAAGAAACTACCGTTGAAATCGGTGATTTGCGTCAACGTTGCGTGGACGCCATGGATGATGATCTGAATACGCCGTTCGTGATAGCAGCACTCTTTGACTCTACGCGCGCGATTAATACGGTGTATGACGGCAAGGGCACGATAAGCGAAACCGATCTCAAGGAGTTAAAGGACGTATGGAAGACCTTCGCCATCGACATCTTAGGACTGAGGCTTGAGGAACAAGGCGGAGATGCGGGTAAGCAGAAAGCGTTCAACGGTGCGATCGACTTGCTGTTGGGCATCCGTCTGCAAGCCAAGCAGAACAAAGACTGGGCGACGAGTGATAAGATCCGTAACGAACTGACCGCACTCGGTTTCCAAATCAAAGATACCAAAGATGGTTTTGAGTGGTCGATTTAAATGGTTGCTATGTGTGTTGCTCCTTGTGGGGTGCACGCATAAGCAAACAGAAGAACAGGCTGTCGTGGAAGACAGCCTGGTTTGGTATCCCGGACGCACTTTCCGTTATCAGGATAAATTCAATGACTTGCATGCCAAGCAACATGCCGTGGCTTCGGTGATCGGTTTATCGCACCCGCCCAAAGATCGTGAGGATGCCGCCTCTATGCGCAAAAGTCTCGTTGAAATCGAGACAAATGACAATTATATTGTCGAAGACCTGACACATTCCGTGCCGTATCTTATTCCGTCAGCGAAGAAGGAGTTGGATGCGATCGGTGCAGAGTGGGCGGATATCTTAGCGCGTAACGGTCTGCCGCATTACCGGTTCTATGTCACCTCTGTCTTACGAACCCAGGAAGATATCAAATATCTGCAACGCAGCGGTAATATCAATTCCGTCACGCAGAGTTGTCATTGTTACGGTACGACCTTTGATCTTGCGTACATGCGTT
Source organism: Paludibacteraceae bacterium (assembly GCA_017447875.1). GTDB lineage: Bacteria > Bacteroidota > Bacteroidia > Bacteroidales > Paludibacteraceae > Colicola. Next base: position 34,844 of record JAFSMP010000013.1, read on the forward strand.
ACGATAAGGTAACACGCACACATATGTACATGCACGAGGATAACTTGAAGTTGGTATTGGGTCAAGTGCTGCTGAATCATCAGCGGGCGAATAAGATCTTCGTGAAGTACGAAGCGAAACAGAGTTGTTTTCACATCACTGTCCGCCAATAAGAAAGCCTCCGTCGGGAGGCTTTCTTATTAGTAGTTGAGGGCGAACACCACTCGTCCGGCAGACGGTTTACCCGTCACCATACATATACCCGGTTCGTTCTTATAACCCGGCAGATCGGCCAACGGGATACAACGGATGGTCGCTTTGGTCTCATCCTTGATGCGTTGTTCGGTCTCTGCCGTGCCGTCCCAGTGCGCAAGTAAGAATCCGCCTTTCTTCAGTTCCTCTTTGAACTCCTCGTAGCTGTTCACCTCGCGGGTGTTGGCGATACGGAAATCGAGGGCTTTGGTGAGCAGATTCTTCTGGATCTCCTCCAGCAGCGCTTGCACTTTTTCCACGATTCCATCGATAGAAATGGTCTCTTTGGTCTGAGTGTCACGGCGAGCAATCTCGATCGTGTTGTTCTCCAGATCACGACCGCCCATAGCCAGACGAACCGGTACACCTTTCAGTTCATAATCCGCGAACTTATATCCCGGTGTGTACTTCTCTTCGGTATCCACCTTGACGCGGATTCCGAGAGCCTTCAGTTGATCAGCAATCGGGTTCAGTTTCACCAGCAGTTTGGTCAGGTCTTCCTCTTTCTTGAAGATCGGCACGATGACAACTTGGATAGGAGCCAGATGCGGCGGCAGTACCAGACCGTTGTCGTCCGAGTGGGTCATGATGAGGGCACCCATCAGACGGGTCGAAACACCCCAAGACGTAGCCCATACGTATTCGTATTTGTTCTCCTTATTGAGGAACTGCACGTCGAAACTCTTGGCGAAGTTCTGACCTAAGAAGTGACTCGTACCGGCTTGCAGTGCCTTACCGTCCTGCATCATCGCTTCGATACAGTAGGTGTTGAGTGCACCGGCAAAACGCTCGTTGGGACTCTTCACGCCCTTAAGCACCGGAATAGCCATCACGTTCTCCGCGAAATCGGCATAGACGTCCAGCATCTGACGAGCATAGTCTTCCGCTTCCTCTTTGGTGGCATGTGCCGTGTGTCCTTCTTGCCAAAGGAACTCGGCAGTACGCAGGAAAAGACGCGTACGCATCTCCCAACGCATCACGTTACACCATTGGTTGCAGAGGATCGGCAGGTCACGATAGGACGAAATCCAGTTCTTGTAAGTGGACCAGATGATGGTCTCGGAGGTCGGACGGATGATCAGTTCTTCTTCCAGTTTGGCTTGCGGATCCACCACCACGCCTCGACCGTTCGGGTCGTTCATCAGACGATGGTGGGTCACTACGGCACACTCTTTGGCAAAACCCTCTACGTGCTCTGCCTCACGACTCAAGAAGGACTTGGGGATCAGCAGCGGGAAATAGGCATTCTTCACGCCTTTTTCCTTGAATCGACGGTCCAGTTCGGCCTGAATGGTCTCCCAGATCGCATAGCCGTAGGGCTTAATCACCATACATCCGCGTACGGCACTCTGTTCCGCCAAGTCAGCCTTCACGACTAACTCGTTATACCATTTCGAATAGTCCTCGGAACGAGGAGTCAGTTTTTGAAAATTTGCCATTTTTACAATAAGGTCTTCGGATCAAGATTATTCTTCTCGATATCTTTGAAGTACTTGAAGGTTCCCAGTTTCAGTTCTTCGCACGCAGCCTCGTCACATACGATGATTCCATGCTGATGCATCTGCAGCGCCGATACAGTCCACATATGACTGATCGGTTCTTCAATCGCATGCTGCAGCGCACGAGCTTTGTTATGACCGTTCACCATGATCAGCACCTCTTTGGCATCCATCACCGTACCTACACCTACGGTCAGCGCTGTCTTCGGCACTTTATTCACGTCGTTCTCGAAGAAACGGCTGTTGGCGATGATCGTGTCGGTCGTCAACTCTTTCTTACGGGTACGGCTGCTCAGCGATGAACCCGGTTCGTTGAAGGCAATATGTCCGTCCGGACCGATACCACCGAGGAAGAGGTGGATACCTCCGATATTCTTGATCTTCTCTTCGTAACGTGCACACTCGGCTACGAGATCTTCTGCATTACCGTTCAGGATATTGACATTCTCCTTGCGGATGTCGATATGGCTGAAGAAGTTATTCCACATGAAGCTATGGTAACTCTCCGGATGCTCTTCCGGCAGGTTGACGTACTCGTCCATGTTGAACGTTACGACATTACGGAAGGAAACCTTACCGGCTTTGTTCAGCGCGATGAGGGCTTTGTACATGCCCAGCGGCGAAGAACCGGTCGGCAGACCGAGTACAAACGGCTTGCTCTCTTTGGGGTCAAACTCATTGATTTTTTTTGCTACATAGTTCGCAGCCCACTGACTGAGCAGGTCATACGAAGGTTCAATAATTACTCGCATAATTGTATCGTTTTTTGTTAGTGCATATTTTTGCGGCTGCAAAGGTACTGCTTTTTTTTGAATTATGCAAATAAATCGTAAAAAAAATACACGCGCGCTTGCGTATGTCAATTTTTTTTTGTAACTTTGCGCCCGATTTACGTTTTTGGAGAATGGCGAATAAGCGAAAGATCATCAACGACCCTGTTTTCGGGTTTTTGTCGATACCCAACGAACTGGTATATGACGTGTTGCAGCACCCGTATGTGCAACGGCTGAATCGTATCCGGCAGTTGGGTTTGTCGTATCTGGTCTATCCGGGTGCGATGCATAGCCGGTTCGGTCATTCGATAGGCGCGATGCACTTGATGCAAGAGGCGATTCAGTCCTTGCGGTTGAAGGGAGTGGAGATCACGGAAGACGAATCGACGGCGGCGCAGATAGCCATCTTGCTGCACGATATCGGTCACGGTCCGTTCTCGCATGTGCTGGAGCATACGATCGTGGACGGCGTGACGCATGAGGACATCTCGCTGCTGATGATGGAGCGTATCAACCTTGATCTGCACGGTCAGTTGGATCGGGCGATTGCTATCTTCAAGAACGAGTACCCCAAGCATTTCCTGCATCAGTTGATATCGAGCCAGTTGGACGTGGACCGCATGGATTATCTGTGTCGCGACTCGTTCTTCACCGGTGTACAGGAAGGACGTGTGGCGAGTGAGCGACTGCTGAAGATGCTGGACGTGCGCAACGACAAGTTAGTCGTGCAGGTAAAAGGCATCTATAGCGTGGAGAAGTTCCTTGTGGCACGTCGGTTGATGTACTGGCAGGTCTATCTGCATAAGACCTCTGTCGCTGCCGAGCAACATCTGATCAAGATTCTCAGCCGGGCCAAAGAGTTGGCGCGTACGGGTACCGACCTCTTCTGCTCGCCGGCGCTGCGGTATTTCCTCTATCAGAACGTGACGTTTGACCTGTTCTTAGCCCACGAGGGGCACGATTATTCCGGTGTGAATAGTGAAGCGCTGGAGCAATATGCGTTGTTGGATGACAATGACGTACTATGCGCCATCAAGGCATGGATCAGTAGTGAGGACAAGGTGCTGAGTGTGTTGAGTCGCAGTTTTATTGACCGGCAGCTGTTTCGTGGAGAAGTGCTGAATGAACCGCTGACCGAGGTGCAGAAAGAGGCGTTGAACAAGCAGTATGCGCAGGCCTTAGGAATCCGTGAAACGGATGCGCCGTTCCTTTGGAGCGAACATGTATCGACGAGCAATACCTATTCGGAAAAAGCCGATTCCATCGACATTTTATACTCCGATGGTACCATCCGCGATATCTCCGAAGCCAGCGAAATTCTGGACCTAAAGGCCTTGACGCACAAACCCAAGAAGTTATACCTTTTTAAATATCGATTAAATGGAATTTAGTGCACAACAAATTGCGGCCGTGTTAGGCGGAGCGTTGTATGGCAATGCGAATGCGAAAGTGAGTGATGTAGCGCCGATCGAGCAAGCGCAGGCACAACACCTGACGTTCATCACCGATGAGAAATACCTGCCGTTCTTGGACAAGACGAAAGCAGGCGTGATCCTCATCACGCGCAGCATTGTGGAAGGGAAGATAGCCTTTCCGGAAGGAGAAGGCAAAGCAGGTGGAGCCGTGATTCTGGTGGATAATGCCCGCGGAGCAATGGGAATGTTATTGCAGATGGTAGCGAAAGCGATGTTCCCGGCTAAGAAAGGGGTGGAGCAACCGTGTTTTATCAGCGAAGGAGTGAATGTGCCGGAGGATGCGTATGTAGGTGCGTTTGCCTATATCGGTAAGAATGTGCAGTTGGGTGCGGGCGTGCAGATCTATCCGCAGGTCTATATCGGCGATAACGTAACGATAGGGGAAGGCACGATCTTGTACGCGGGCGTGCGCATCTATGCGAACTGCCAGATCGGCAAGGGTTGTATCTTACACAGCGGTGTCGTCATCGGTTCCGACGGATTCGGTTTTGAACCCGATGCACAAGGTGTTAACCAGAAGATCCCGCAGATCGGTAATGTGATCATCGAAGATGACGTAGAGCTGGGTGCTAACACGACCGTTGACCGCGCGATGATGGGTTCGACGATCGTTCGTAAGAATGCGAAAGTGGATAACCTCGTCCAGATAGCCCATAACGTAGAGGTAGGCGAATCGACCTTCCTTTGCGCACAGGTAGGTATAGCCGGCAGCAGTAAGGTCGGTAAGCATTGTATCTTGACCGGCCAGGTAGGTGTAGCCGGACATATTGAGGTGACGGATAACTGTGTCTTCGGTGCGAAGACCGGCATCGCCGGTAACATCCGCAAACCGGGTATGTACTCCGGTTTCCCGGCTATCGAAGCGGCTAACTGGCGTCGGTCGGTGGTAGGTTTCAAACAACTGCCGGACATGATCAAGCGACTGCAAGAATTAGAGAAAAATAGCAAACAATAATATCATGAAACAAAAAACCATCAAATCTGATTTTACGCTGAGTTCGGTAGGCCTGCATACGGGTCTGCATATCACAGCTACTTTCCATCCCGCACCGGTGAACACAGGTATCTGCCTGCGTCGCGTGGATCTTCCTAAACAACCGTGCCATCAGGCTTTGGCAGACTATGTCTCGGGTACTGAGCGCGGTACGGTCCTGGAGCGCGGTAAATGGAAGATATCCACCGTAGAGCATGCGCTGAGTGCTCTCTATGCCATGGGAGTGGATAACTGCATCATCGATGTGGATGCACCGGAGATGCCGATCTTGGACGGCAGTGCCCGTATGTTCGTTAAGGAGATACAGCGCGTCGGTCTGGAGGAGCAGGATGCAGAGCAGAACGTCTATGTAGTGACCGAACCCATCGAGTATATATCCGAGCACGGCAATGTGCTGCGTATTGAACCGTGCGACCATTATGAGGTGGATGTGACGATCGCTTTCCGCTCGATGTTACTGCGCGAGCAACATGCGAAGTTGACCAATCTCAATGACTATCCCAAAGAGATCGCTGCTGCGCGTACGTTCTGCTTCGTACGAGAGATAGAACCGCTGCTGCGTGTGGGTCTGATCAAGGGTGGTGATCTCAAGAACGCCCTCGTCATCTACGAGACCGAGATGTCACAGGACGGTATGGATTATTTCTGCGACAAGATGGGTCAACCCCATATGGATGCCACCAAGTTGGGTTACCTCTCGCCGCTGAACTACCAGAATGAACCGGCGCGTCATAAACTGCTGGACGTGATTGGTGACCTGTCGTTGCTCGGCATGCGCCTTCAGGGACGTATCGTGACCTACAAACCCGGTCATACGTTCAACACGCAGTGTGTAAGAAGATTAAGAAACCAAATCATCAACGAAGAATAATATGATTTCCCCTTTAGCAAGTATACATCCTGAAGCCAAGATAGGCGAGAATGTAGAGATCGGTCCGTTCGTGTTTATCGACAAGGACGTAGAGATAGGTGACGGTTGCATCATTGATGCCAGCGCCACAATATGTCAATATACGAAGTTAGGCAAGAACTGCCACGTCTTCCCTTCCGCTGTCATCGGTGCGATACCGCAGGATCTGAAGTTCCACGGAGAGGTGACCTGGACCATCATCGGCGACAACTGCGTGCTGCGTGAGTTCGTGACCGTTCACCGCGGTACGTTCAGTAAGGGTCAGACCGTCATCGGTAATAATAACCTCATCATGGCTTACTGCCACGTGGCACACGACTGCGTTTTAGGCAACAACATCATCATGTCGAATACCACGCAGTTGGCAGGCGAGGTGGTAGTGGATGACTTCGCTATCATCGGCGGTGGTACCCTCGTTCACCAGTTCAGCCATATCGGCAGCCACGTGATGGTACAAGGCGGTTCGCGTATCAACAAAGATATCCCGCCGTTCATCATCGCGGCCCGTGAACCGATCGCTTACTGCGGTGTCAACTCCGTAGGTCTCAACCGCCGCGGTTTCACGCCGGAGCAGATCCACACCATTCAAGAGGTGTACCGTCTGCTCTATCAAGGAGGTTTAAATACCTCCAAGGCTGTAGAAGCGATCGAAGCCAAAGTGCCGCAGAGTGCTGAACGAGATATGATTTTGGATTTTGTAAAAGCGTCCACACGTGGCGTTGTTAGAGCATAATATGGAAGAGCAAGAGAAAAGTCTCAATTTTATTGAGCAGATCGTAGAGAAAGATCTGGCAGAAGGAGTGAATGACGGACGTATCCAGACGCGTTTTCCGCCGGAGCCGAACGGGTACCTGCATATCGGTCACGTGAAAGCGATATGTATGGACTTCGGTATCGCGGAGAAATACAACGGCGTTTGTAACCTCCGTTTCGATGACACCAACCCTGCCAAAGAAGACACCGAATACGTAGAGACCATCGAGCGGGATATCGCTTGGTTGGGTTTCAAGTGGGGTAAGATCTTCTATGCTTCGGATTATTTCCAGCAGCTCTATGATCTGGCTATCATGTTCATCAAACAGGGCAAGGCGTACGTCGATGAGCAGACAGCGGAACAGATCGCCGAGCAGAAAGGTACACCTACCGAACCCGGTGTGGCTTCGCCTTATCGCGACCGTCCGATCGAAGAGAACCTGCGTCTGTTTGAAGCCATGCAGCGCGGTGAGATAGAAGAGGGTAAGATGGTGCTGCGTGCCAAGATCGACATGGCGAACCCCAACATGCACTTCCGTGATCCGATCATGTACCGTATCATCACCTCTCATCCGCACCATCGTACGGGTACCAAATGGAAGGTATATCCGATGTACGACTTCGCGCATGGTCAATCCGACTATTTCGAGGGCGTGACGCACAGTATCTGTACGCTCGAGTTTGAGGTGCACCGTCCGCTGTACGACTATTTTATTGACCAGTTCAGCGGACCGAACTTCTGCGGTCTGAGTCCGTACGGTCCGAACTACCGTCCGAAACAGCGTGAGTTCAACCGGCTCAATATCACCTACACCGTCATGTCCAAACGGAAAATGCTGCAACTCGTCAAGGAAGGGTTGGTAGCCGGTTGGGACGACCCGCGTATGCCGACCGTCTGCGGTCTGCGTCGCCGCGGTTACACACCGAGCGCTATCCGTACGTTCATGGATAAGATCGGTTACACGAAAGTGGAAGGCATGATCGACCAGGGCTTGCTGGAGCACACCATCCGCGAGGACCTGAAGGAGACCGCTCCGCGTGTATGTGCGATCTTCGATCCGGTGAAACTGGTGATCACGAACTACGAAGGCGACGGGGAAACCATCGTGGCAGAGAATATCGACGGACATCCTGAACTCGGTACCCGTGAGATGCAGTTCGGTAAAGAACTGTGGATCGAGCGGGGTGACTTCCTCGAAGAGGCAGATAATAAGTTCTACCGTCTCAGCCCGGGTGGCCGCGAAGTGCGTCTCAAAGCATCGTACATCATCCAAGCAACCGGTTGTGAGAAGGATGCGAATGGTAATATCACCACCGTCTATGCAACCTACGACCCGAACAGCAAGTCCGGTACCGAAGGAGGTAACCGCAAGACCAAAGCGACCATCAACTGGGTAGAGTGCAAGTCTGCCGTAGATGCCGAAGTACGTCTGTACGACCGTCTGTTTGCCGTGGAGAATCCAAGTGCGGACGAAAGAGACTTCCGTGAGTTGTTGAATCCGGACAGTCTGAAAGTAGTGACGGCGAAAGTGGAGGCATCGCTTGCCAAGGCCAAGATGCAAGACCACTTCCAATTACTCAAACAGGGTTATTTCGTAGTGGACGATGACTCCAAGCCGGAGCATCTCATTTTGAACAGAACGTGCTCACTCAAAGATAACTACCTTAAATAACAGTTTAACAGTTTAACGGTTTAACATCTTTGCGCACGCGCGTGTATAACAATAAGGAGCAGATCTTCTGCGAGTGGCGTCACCGTTGGGTGCGTCTGACACCCGAAGAATGGGTGCGCCAACAGTTGCTTCACCGTCTGGTGGAGCAACTTGGTTACCCAGCATCCCTCATCGCGGTGGAACAGGCTATCCAAGTAGGCGAAGCGCAGAAACGTTGCGATGCCGTCGTCTATGACCGCCAGATGATGCCGCAGATGATCATCGAATGCAAAGCGGAGACGGTGCCGCTGACGCAAAAGACACTCGATCAAGCGATTACATATAACCGAAAACTCAATGTACCTTATCTGATGCTCCATAACGGAGTGCAGACTATTTGTATTCATGGAACAGATCATTACACTTCAGGACTCCCTCGATACGCCGACCTTTTACGGCGTGAATAACAGCAATATCCTTTGTCTCAAGAACCAGCATCCGGACGTGCGTGTCGTGGCACGCGGATACCAGGTCAAGGTCACCGGAGCCGAAACGGCGGTGGCGCATTTTGAGAAGTCCTTACATCTCTGCGAGAACTTCTGCATCCGCAATAACCGACTCTCCGAACAAGATATCCTGATGCTCTTGCATGGCGACAAACCGCATGAGCAGGTGACGGACAACCTGATCTTACACGGTGTGAACGGGAAATCTATCTATGCGCGTTCGACCAACCAACAGGCATTGGTCAAAGCCTACGAAGAGAACGACCTGCTGTTTGCGGTAGGACCTGCCGGTAGCGGTAAGACCTATACGGCCATTGCTTTGGCAGTACGGGCGTTGCGAAATCGTGAAGTCAAACGGATCATCTTGTCCCGTCCTGCTGTAGAAGCAGGCGAGAAACTGGGTTTTCTGCCCGGAGATATGAAAGAGAAGATCGATCCGTACCTGCAACCGCTCTACGATGCGCTGCAAGACATGATCCCGGGTAGCAAACTGACGGAATTCATGGAGAAAGGCACGATACAGATTGCACCGCTCGCTTTCATGCGTGGACGGACGCTGTCGGATGCAGTAGTCATTTTGGATGAGGCGCAGAACACGACAGCGTTGCAGCTGAAGATGTTCTTGACCCGTCTCGGTTTGGGCGGTAAGATGATCGTCACCGGTGATATGACGCAGATCGACCTGCCGCCTACGCAGAAATCGGGTTTGAGGGATGCCTTGGAGCGTTTCCAAGACATCAAAGGTATCCAAATCATCGAATTCAACGAGAAAGATATCGTTCGTCACCCGCTGGTCAAGAAGATCGTGGCAGCGTACAAATAGTCATATTTCCCCGATTTCATCGGAGATTTTGTGAATTTACAAGGAGAAAAGGTACTCTAAGGCTTCGGAGGCTTCTTCAGGGGTGATCTCCTGATTGATGACCGGATGACCTATCGTTTGAATGAGTGTGCAGTTGATCTCAGCGGCACGCTCGTTCTTTTTGTCGTGCTGCATGAGCGTAATAAGCTGGTCACGGTCGGAACACTTGCATTGCGGTTTGCCGTAATAATGGAGCATGAGTTGGGTCAGCTGCTGCAGCGCTTCTTTCGGGCAGCCGAGCTTAACAACGCTCAGATAGAGTTCGGCGATCAGACCGTACACGACTGCGTAGCCATGCGGCATCAGATTTCTGACTTCTGAATACTGAATACTGATCTCTTCCAATGCGTGCCCGAACGTATGACCCAAATTAAGTGCTTTACGCAGACCTGTTTCGCGCGGATCGGCTTGAACAATATGTTCCTTGACCGCTACACATTGTTCGATGAGCGGTGCCAGCGTATCAAGCGGCATAGTGTCGAGATCGTATTGCAAGAGTCTTGACCACAAACATTCTCCATTGTCCATTGTCCATTGTCCATTGTCTATCAATCCTGTCTTCAGCATCTCACCGAAACCGCTGAGAAATTCGTGTGCCGGTAAGGTCTTTAACCACTCTGTGCTAATAATCGTCTCTACAGGTGGATAGAAAGCGCCAATACTGTTTTTCAGACCGTGGTAGTTAAAGCCTGTCTTACCACCGGAAGAAGCATCGACCATCGCCAGCAGCGTGGTAGGGATATTGATATAATCGATACCGCGTTTGTAGGTAGCTGCAGCGAAGCCTGCGAGGTCGGTGAGTACTCCGCCGCCTACAGCAATCACCAGCCCCTTGCGTGTCATGTCTTGCGCAAAGAGAAAATCCCATATCTCCGTGACCGTCTCCAAGGACTTGACGGACTCATCTATCTTTATCCGCAAAGTCGGATACGGCAGATCCACCCTCACCGCCTCATCGGCAATGACACACACCTGCTCATAGCGTTTCAACCACTCCGCCAGCGCCTTATGTACATCTTGACAAACCATTTCGCCTGCAAAATTACTGCTTTTTTCTGAATTATGCAAAAAAATGCAATTTTCTTACACTTTTTTGCTTAAAAACTTGCCGATATCGGCAAAAATTAGTATCTTTGCAGCGAATTTTGAATTAAAACTTGCCGATTATGGAATATATATCCGTCATTCAGTTTGCCGAAAAATACGGTATTAGCGAGCGTACCGCGCGTAATTATTGTGCGGCAGGAAAGATCGATGGTGCCTTTCTAACAGGCAAAACATGGAATATCCCCACGGATGCCGTGCTACCCAAGAAAGGAAGAACCAAACTATCTCCGCTGTTGAATCGCTTACGTGAAGAAAAGGCGTCTAAACTTAAGGGCGGCATCTACCATCGTACGCAAATTGACCTGACCTACAACTCCAATCATATCGAAGGCAGCAAACTAACCAAGGAGCAGACGCGGTACATCTTCGAGACCAACACCCTTGGTATCACAACCGAGAACACCTCCGTGGACGATATCATGGAGACCGTGAACCACTTCCGCTGTATCGATTATGTCATCGATCACGCAACGGATAAGATTACTGAGGCACATATCAAACAACTGCACGCTATCCTCAAAACGAACACCTCCGACAGCCGCAAGGATTGGTTCGCTGTGGGCGAATACAAGCAACTAGCCAACGAGGTTGGTGAACAAGAGACGGTTGCACCCAAAGAGGTTCATCGCCACATGAAAGCTTTGCTTTCTAACTATAACGCACTCAAACAAGTGACGTTCGACGATATCCTGGATTTCCATGTACGATTTGAACGTATCCATCCCTTCCAAGACGGTAACGGTCGTGTAGGGCGCTTGCTGCTTTTCTGGCAATGTCTGCAAAATGCCCAAGTGCCGTTTATCATTACCGACAAACTGCGTCTCTACTATTATCGCGGCATCCGTAACTGGGGCGACACCAACGGATATCTCCGCGATACCTGCCTAACTGCGCAAGACCAGTATAAGGCGTTGTTGGACTATTTCAAAGTGAAATTCAACTAATCTCCGTAGTACTGGTTTGGGCCGGTTGTGCGAAAAAGGCGGACCCGACGATGGACAGGTCTGCGTTTGTGTCTATCACGGATGTGGTGCCGGATGCGATTAGATAATATCCAGGCACTGCTGTTTCAGATGGTACGCAATTGATTGAATAAAATGAAATTGTTCTGATTGTACTTTTCTCAGGCTCTTCTCGGGACTTGGTCCCGTGATGGTACTGTTCTAAACAGTATATTTATTCGATATACAACTTACTCTTTCTTTTTCCTAAACGCTGCGGGGGAGATGCCTTCGTGACGCTTGAAGAAGGTGCCGAAATGGCTTTGGTTCTGGAAACCGAGCTGGTCGGCTATTTGCTGTATGGGCATAGGCGTGGTGGCAAGAAGTGTTTTGGCGCGTTGCATGAGTGCACTTTCGATAAACGAACTGGCAGGAATGCCGAGCGTCTCTTTGACGGTGTTGGCTACGTAGCGCGTGGAGAGGCAAAGTTGGTCAGCATACCAATCGAGCGAGTGCTGTTGCTCACAATGGGCATCCACCAGGAGCATGAAACGACCTGTGATATCTTCGTTGCGTGACATGGACGGCGCACGCATTTTGGTGTTGGCAATGTCCCCTGCCAGAAAATGGAAAAGCGAATGGACAAGCAACATCGTAGCTGTGCGGTTTTGCGAGGCAACCACTTCACGTAACAATTCAAAATAATGGATAACACCTTGCACCTTCTCTGCGCTCATGTGCCAAACGGGGTGGATATAGATATGGGAAATGAGCGACAAAGGGAATTGGAGATTCATCTCCGCCATAAATTTTTGTGTGATGGAGATTACATAGAGTTCCAGATGCTGGCTGTTTGATTCCAATCGTCTTAAAAGGAATCCGGGAATAATCAGATAGCCATCGTTCTTTTGAAGATCATACGTGCGGTTGTTGATATAGGCTTTAAAACCTCCGCTGGTAACAAACTGCAAGGTGTAGCACGGAGAAAAAAACTCTTCCGGGAGCGTTTTTCGGAACAATTCATCCGTACCACCTTGGAATTTCATCACAGAGACGTCATCCACAGAAGTCTCTCCAGGGATAAAACTCATCCACTTAAACACCGAGTAATCGGTCAATAGTTGGGTCTCGTTTTCTTGTTTTTCAGCCATAACAGTACGAATTGAATATACGAATTAAAACAATTTGTGTGCAAAGGTACAACAATTTTTTGACATGTGCAAGCGGATTAGTAGAATTAGAACAATCTTCGCATGGATTAGAAGAATGCTAATTGCTTGTAAAGCAGTACTTTTGCAGCCAATTTTGAAAAAAGGCATACATTTAACAACAAAATATATGAGGATTTTATTTGTAATTGACAGTTTCTATACGACCAACAATGGTACGTCGATCTCCGCGCAGCGTTTTGCAGGGGAGTTGCGCAAAAGAGGTCATGAAGTGAAAGTTCTCTGTTGGGACACTCCAGAGTACATTGAGAACAATTTGACAGATGGTGATTTCACTACAAAAAAGTTCCATATTCCGGTATTTCAGCCGTTGTGCGACAAACACGATTTCAGTTTTGCGAAAAACAACAAAAACATTGTGCATGACGCATGCGACTGGGCGGACATAGTGCATATATTCGTGCCGTTTGGTATTTCCTGGGAAGCCATCGAGTACTGCAACCGCATCGGCAAACCCGTGACGGCAGCATTCCATATCCAACCAGAGAACATGACGTCATCGGTGAGCATGGGCAAGGTGGAATGGTTCAACGAACTGTTCTATCGCACATGGAGACGCGATATATACAATAAGGTGCGCCACATTCATGTTCCTTCTCAGTTCATGGGATCGATGATCGCCGAGCGTGGTTACACAGCGAAGATCTATCCGATTAGCAACGGTATCCAAGACGCGTTTATGGAAGCTGGGGAGAGAAAGAAATTGAAAAATGAAAGGTTAAAGGTGAAAGGTGAAGGTAAGAAGGATATCTTCAAAATAATGATGATCGGTCGTTTGAGCCAAGAGAAGCGTCAGGACGTCATCATCAACGCCGTCAAATATAGCAAGTACGCTGACCGTATTCAGTTGGTTTTCGCAGGACGTGGTCCCGAATACGACAAATACGTAGAGTTAGGCAAGGACCTTAAGCACCAACCGCAATTCATCTATGTAGGCCGTGACGAGCTGATTGAGAACTTATTGGATACCGACCTGTATGTACATGCATCGGACATGGAGAGTGAGGCTATCAGCTGCATCGAAGCATTCTCAACCGGTCTGGTACCCGTTATTGCCAACAGCCACGTGAGTGCTACTCCTCAGTTCGCTATCGACGGTCGCAGCCTCTTTATTCCGGGCGATCCGAAAGACCTGGCCCGCGCTATCGACTACTGGCTGGACCATCCGGGTGAGCGTAAGTATATGGAAGAGCAGTACCGTCTGGCAGGTCGCAAATACAGCCTTGCTGCATCGGTAGAACAATTCGAACAGATGTTAAACAACGAAATCAAAGAAAATGAAGCGCGTGTTACTATTGAGCCTCTTCGCCCTGTTCGTCAGCGTGAGAGCCTTGGCCGCAGACTACGTCGCGTTGCCGCACTATTCTAAGACGGACAAAGGTCTGTTCGGCGGCACCGTAGGCAAAGGCCGCATGTACTTCGACCTCACTCTGCCGGGACTAACATCCAATGCTTTAGTGGACATCGGAATGAGTATGTCGCATCTACCGGGTATAATAGGACAAGTCCCCAGATGGTTTGCAATGTTCAGCCCAACCGCCTGCCCGTACAGCGAACTGTACGCAGCACCCAAATCAACTATAATGATAACTTTTAGAACGTATTTTTAAAATTATACAATTATGAAAAACGAAGTTAATCGTGCCCCTGAGGCTAAGAAAAACGATAATATAAATAAATATTTAATAGGAGCCCTTGCATTGGGTCTCACCATCACATTCTTATTTTTAGCATTGGGCGCACATGCCCAAGAACGTGTTGAACCACTGCCATTCGGTGATTTCGAGCACTGGACAGAACGTCAGATCAAAGAATCATGGCTCATCGGTGGCCAAACCAGAACGCTCTATAAAATAGGTGGTCCGTGGAGCAGTAGCAATGCGCACGCCAAAGCGATGGGCGTGGATAAAGTGTCGGTGAGTGTGACGCCGGAGAAACGCGGTAACGGTACGTGCTGCCGCATGCAGAGTACACTCGAAGAAGTGAGCGCTGTCGGTATTGATTTCAAGGCTCTTGCTACCGGTTCCATCTACACGGGTACGATGCTGGACGTAGTAGGCATGAAGCAGAGTTCGGACCCTAATTCGGCTATCGACATGGGCGTACCGTTTACGGACAGACCTACAGCGCTCGTCCTTGATTACAAAGCGCTCATCCAAGACGCCGCAGCTGTCTATGCGCCTGCTAAGACCAAAGTGAAAGAAGTCAACGGACGTGACAAAGGACATATCACGCTCATCCTCCAACATCGCTGGGAAGAGAACGGACACGTCTATGCGTATCGCGTTGGAACAGCGGTTAAGTACATCAATCAAACCACCGACTGGAACAATAATTTCCGTCTACCGATTCAGTACGGCGAGGCAGGCAAAGCGGTCAAAGAACTGTCAACCAACCGCCACAAGACCCATAACAGTCAAGGTCAGATGGTGTACATCGAGGAAGTGGATTTCCGCGAAGATGTGCAACCTACGCACCTCATTATTCAAATCTCTGCCGGTTCGATGGCTCCGTTTACAGGCTGCCCTGGAAACACCGTGTGGGTAGATAATATTGCACTTGTGTACAACAACTCATCATTAGCATACAATGAAAAATAAAGGGTTATATGGTTTCATCTTATTGCTGATGTGTAGTGTTTCCGCGCCGGTCTGGGCGCGGAAACATCGGATAAATATCCCTACGGCTTATGACCAACCATCTGTAGTGGTCAACGAAGATAGCACGGTTTCCTTCTGCTACTGCGGACCAGGCAAACGTGTCAAAGTGCTCGGCGATTTCCAGTACGCGGGCAAAGATAGTTCGCGCTACAGCGACATGCGGACGCAAAAAATAAAAATGCAACGTGGTCTGGATGGTTGTATGCACGCGACCACCAAGCCGCTTGTGCCGGAGACATACACCTATTGTTTCCGTGTCAACGGTAAGCGCCAAACGGATACACACAACAACGACACGGCTTGGCAGATGACGCATAAATGGAATATTGTCTCTGTCGGCGGAACACCACAGGCAGACCTGTATCTCCAACCCGAAATACACGGACAACTTATTCAAACCAAATGGTACGATCGTTCGGAGGGAATCAACCGTCGCGTCAATATATACCTGCCGGCTGCGTATGTCCAAATGGTAAATGGTAAATGTCCAAATGGTACATTTCCTGTCCTCTATCTCCTCCATGGCATCAACGGCTATGAAGGCTCATGGGCGGAACGCGGACGAGCCATACAAATTATTGAGAACCTCATCGCTTCGGATAGTATCGCCCCTCTCATCGTTGTTATGCCGGATTGCAATACCGGCGTGCATGAAGACCGACCGAGTCATCACACGCTTTGGAACAATGTCTGGCACTATCCGCGGCTGTGCCGTGACCATAGTTTTGAATTGGCTTTGGAAGACCTTATGCAGTATATAGATACCACCTACCGCGTGTCCGACCAACGGTATATAGCGGGGTTTTCTTCCGGCGCACGCATAGCGGCGAACATCGTCAACAGCTATCCGGACAAGTTCCTGGCTGTCGGTCTCTTCTCGCCAGTGGTTTACAAGGAGCAGATGCCGAAAACAAACATACCGCCTTTTTATATCTACATGGGTAAAGACGATATGTTTATCAATAACGGGCGGCGATTCCATAAACGCCTGACCAAAAGCGGAATAGACCATTTCTACATGGAGAATGAAGGTGGTCATACTTGGCGCAACTGGCGGATCTATTTATCAGATTTTATGGTAAAAATAAATCAATAATAGCCAATATGGGCGCAATACAACGTCATTTCTGTCAAAAAATTTGCATATTCCAAATATTTTTCGTACCTTTGCACAACTTTTTTGAATGACATACACAATAAGGATTATTCCGTTGTGAAAACATTCAGGGTGGGGCGTAAGCCTCGCCCTTTAATTTTGTCTATTATCCCACATTATTCGGCGAAAATAGCGCAAGCCTTGCGCTGCACTAACAAAAATCAGAATTGGGGATTTTCTTTGCGGAGGACGGCACGGATGAAGTTGTCTATACGGGCATAGATGGTGTAGTTGCCGTCCTTGTCTTTGGGAGCGATCGGATCGGGTTTGCCTTTTAGTTGGGCATAGAAACGGGCTTTGAGAGAGTCCAAGAAGGCTTGTTTGGGTTCCGGAAGGGAAGTATGGTTTTTGAGGGCATCAGTGAATTCCTTAGCTAAATGGGAAGCGCCACCAAATGCATTTTGGTTTGCCAGTTCCTTTCCAATTGCAGGGTGTGCTTTAAAGTTACGAGGATTAGGTTTAAACACCTCCAGACGTCCGATTTTGGTGATATTACCATCGTAGTCATGGAAGTGTTTTTTGCGGATAGTGAGCCCGTTTTTCGTGTTGAGCGAGCCTATGATTTCGTTCACTGAGGAGTCATGATGAATTTTAGCCATATTGATAGTCCTTAATACTTGTTATTTCGCACTTATCGCATACAAGTCGCATACTTACCGCGCACTTATCACGCACTATTTTTTGCATGCCAAATGCTTGGTATTATATACGCAGTATATAATACTAGCTTGTTGAATATTTTTCGATGCAAAGGTACTCTTTTTAAGTCAAAATTCAAAATTCGAAATTCAAAATTTTAACAAAATGGATAAAAATTGATAAAAAATGCGAAAAAATGG
Organism: Paludibacteraceae bacterium; assembly: GCA_017447875.1. GTDB lineage: Bacteria > Bacteroidota > Bacteroidia > Bacteroidales > Paludibacteraceae > Colicola. The sequence continues at coordinate 52,431 of JAFSMP010000013.1, forward strand.
CATACACTATTGTGTATGTCAATTTTTTTTTGTAACTTTGCAGCCGATTTATGCGCGCGTGCGAGTTTCGCGCCCATACATACATATAATGAAATATTAAGAATTATTAAAAATACAATGGAAGAACAACAAGAAAAGTATGATGGATCGAGTATTCAAGTGCTCGAGGGATTAGAGGCGGTTCGCAAGCGCCCGGCGATGTATATCGGCGATATATCGCAAAAAGGCTTGCACCACTTGGTGTATGAGGTGGTGGATAACTCGATTGATGAGGCACTCGCCGGTTTCTGTAACGAGATCGCGGTGCATATCAACGAGGATAACTCTATCACGGTTCAGGATAACGGTCGTGGTATTCCGGTGGACATGCATCCGAAGGAGCACAAGAGTGCGCTGGAAGTGGTAATGACTGTGCTGCACGCCGGTGGTAAGTTCAACAAGGACAGTTACAAAGTATCCGGTGGTTTGCACGGTGTGGGTGTGAGTTGCGTGAACGCGTTGAGTACGAAGATGCACGTGGAGGTGTACCGTAACGGTGCTATCCACAGTCAGGACTACGCGAAAGGCAAACCGTTGGCGCCGGTGCATACGATCACCGAGGCGGAGGCCACCGGTAACTGGGAGCAGCGTAAGACCGGTACGTTCGTGCAGTTCTGGCCGGACGACACGATCTTTACGGAGACCGTTTATCACTGGGAGATCCTGGCAAACCGTATGCGTGAGTTGGCATTCCTCAATGCCGGCATCAAGATCGTGCTCAAAGACAAGCGCGTGGTGGACGCAGAGGGTAACTGCAAGAAAGAGGAGTTCTACTCGGAGAAGGGTCTGAGCGAGTTCGTGCGTTACATCGACGGTACGCGTACGCCGCTGATCAGCGAGGTGATCCATCTGAATACCGACAAATACGGTACGCCGGTAGAGGTGGCAATGATCTATAACACCGATTTCAACGAGAATGTTCACTCGTATGTCAATAACATCAACACCATCGAAGGCGGTACGCACGTAGCCGGTTTCCGTGCTGCTCTGACGCGTGTGATGAAGAAATATGCCGAGGAAAGCAAGATGCTGGAGAAGGCGAAGCTCAAAGACAAAGACGGTAACTCGACGATCGATCCGAACGATTTCCGTGAAGGTCTGACGGCGGTTATCTCCGTCAAGGTGGCTGAGCCGCAGTTCGAGGGTCAGACGAAGACCAAACTCGGTAACTCGGAGGTGGCCGGAATGGTGAACTCCGCCGTGAGTGAGGCTTTGCAAAACTACCTGGAGGAGCATCCGGATGACGCGAAAAAGATCGTTGAAAAGGTCATTTTGGCGGCTCAGGCACGTATTGCTGCCCGTAATGCGCGTCAGAGTGTGCTCCGTAAGAGCCCGTTGAGCGGTGGTGGTCTGCCGGGTAAATTGGCGGACTGCGTAAGCAAGGATGCAGCGGAGTGCGAGCTCTTCCTCGTAGAGGGTGATTCGGCAGGCGGTACCGCTAAGACCGGACGTGACCGTATCCACCAGGCTATCCTGCCGCTGCGCGGTAAGATCCTGAACGTGGAGAAAGCCATGGAGCATAAGGTGTTCGAGTCCGAAGAGGTACGTAATATCTTCACGGCGCTCGGTATCACCTTCGGTACCGAAGAAGACCCGAAAGCGCTGAATCTGAGCAAGATCCGCTACCATAAAGTGATCATCATGGCCGATGCCGATGTCGACGGTGCCCATATCGCCACTCTGATTATGACTCTGTTCTTCCGTCATATGAAAGAGGTCATCGAGCAGGGACACCTCTATATCGCTTGTGCACCGCTCTACAAGTGCTCGAAGGGTAACTACAGCGAGTACTGCTGGAACGACCAGCAGCGTCAGGCGTTCATCCAGAACTACGGTGCAGGTGACGAGAAAGCCATCAAGACGCAGCGTTACAAAGGTCTGGGTGAGATGAGTGACGAGCAGTTGTGGGAAACGACCATGGATCCGGCTCGCCGTATGCTCAAGCAAGTGACGATCGAGAATGCCGCTGAGGCAGACCGTATCATCGCGATGCTGATGGGTGACGATGTAGCACCTCGCCGCGAATTCATCGAGGAAAATGCAACTTATGCCAATATTGACGCATAAATATTGGCATGTTTGATGGTTTGAAAGTTTGAAGGTTTGAGCTTGTTCAAACTACATCAAACGCGAAGCGTCAAACAACATCAAACAAACGAAATTTATGAGAATTGCGGTCTATTGTTCGGCGAAAGACGCGATACCGGAGGAGTACTTGCAGCTCGGTGATGCGTTGGGTGCGTGGATAGGAGCACAAGGGCACACGCTTATTTACGGCGGTGCGACAGGTGGGCTGATGTCCCGTACGAGCAACGCCGCCAAAGCGGCCGGAGCGCATGTGATAGGAGTCATCCCTCCACGTATCAAAGCGGCAGGACGTTTGGCAACCAACTGCGATTACCTGATCGAGGTGAATAACATGTCGGAGCGCAAGCTACGCATGCGGGATGAAGCGGATGTGATCGTTTGCCTGCCGGGCAGCTACGGAACGCTGGATGAGATGATGGATGCTACCAGTAGTGCCATCGTAGGAGAACATAAGAAACCGACGTATGTAGTGAACTACAAGGGATTTTATGAACCGCTCAAACAGCAGATTCGGATCATGCAGGACTTGCATTTTATTCCTGCCCAGCAGAGCTATGAACCGGTCTTCGTCGATACATTAGACGAATTGTATGAAAGAGTGAAAGAATAAATGAATTAAAGATATGAACTGTTTAAAAAAATTATTTAGCAAATGGTTTTCCTGCGAGAAGAAGGAAAGTTGTACTTTGGACGATAAGGAGCGTGTAGCTCGTTACCGCGAAGTGGAAAACTCTGCTGAGCTCAAGGAGTATCTGGAGCTCGACAAGTTGATGATGAGTGAGGAATTCCGTCGGAAGAAATACAACTTGCAGAAAAAGGACTTCAAGATGACAGATACCTATGCTGTCGCAAGTCGTTACAAAGAATTACTGCACAATGAGGAGTTGCAGCGGTTCCTGGAACTGGAGGAGAGTACGCGTCTGAAGAAATTCCTGGCATTCAAGGCTACGAAAGACTATGCGAAACTGAAGAACGAGAAAGCGGTCAGCCAATCGGAGGATCTTCAGCGTATGGCTAATTTCGAGCGTTCGGATGAGTACAAACTGTATCTCAAATACCTCGATACCGAGCTGCCGAAAGAGTACAAGGCCTTGGTAGCCAAGATGGATACGCCGGAATACAAGAAGGACTATGCGTTCTGGAATAATCCGAATCGTTGGAAGACGACCGATGAGTACCAACAGGAGGTACGTTACAAACAATTGGCCAAGAGAGCGGATATCGTTTTCTATCTCAGTCAAGACCCGAAAGAGATAGCACGCTTGGAAAAAGAGAATAAATAACATCATAAACCATCATAAATTTTCATTTTATGAATCTATTCACTGCCAGACTAACCGGTAAAATGCTCTCGACGGATGCGTTCGAGAAAGAGATTGCGGACATGCAAGCGCGTGTCAAACGTTGGCGTGCCATTGAGAAATCGCCTGAGTTGGCGGAGTACAATGAGCTGAAGAAGATCGTTGAGAGCCACGATTTTCAGGAGCGCAAGAACGAACTCGTTAACCGCAAGTACAAAGACACTCAAGAGGGACGTAAGATGCTGGAATACGAGGCGTTGGCCAACTCTTCCAGTATTCGCAGTTACCGTCGTGCGCTCAATGACAAGGAGTTCCAGGACTTCCTCGTCTTCCGCGAGTCAGAGGATTTCCAAAAGATCAAGAGCTTTAAAGCGGTTCTCACCGATCCGCTGATTCGTAAGTACAACATGTTGTACTACTCGTCCAAATACAAGAACTATCTGAAGATGCTCAATTCGCCGGATTTGAAGCGTCTGGCTGACTTGGAGGAAGAAGTACACACGGAGGACTTCCAGAAACGTCATGCTGTTTGGGCAGACACCAAGCGTTGGCAGCACTCCGATGATTACAAGACCTACGCACGTTACCAGGAGTTGGCGAACTCGGACGATATCAAGTTCTTCTTCGAGTCCCGTCAGGAGAAGATCGACTGGGCAGAACTGTTCCGTCCGGCTTTTGACGATGACATGAGTTCGAATAAGAACTGGAAACCCGGCTACGGCTATGCGAATCCGGTGATGAAAGACGGTCACTCGCGTACCTCGGAGTTGCAGGCATACAACAACGGTAAGAACACTTTCTTCGCCGAAGGACGTATGGATCTGGAGACCCGTAACGAGAGCAAGAAAGCGATCGCTTGGGACGAGAAGAAAGGTTTCACGGATCATGTATTCGAGTACACTTCGGATGTGATGAACACCAAGGATGCGTTCATGCAAGAGGAAGGTCTGTTCATGGCGAAAGTGCGCAGCCAGGGAGCAGGACACCATTTCTTCGGTCTCTCGAACGGTAAACCCGGTAACCCGATGGTGGCGCTGTATCACTTCAACGGCAGCCGTCCTCAGATGGGTCTGATCAACGGTGACCGTACGCAGATGGCGGACCTGACCGGTTTGCTGCCGGCTAACTATTTCTACTTCATCTATTCTTTCCGTTGGACGAAGCACGAGTTGATCTGGTACGTCAATAATCTGGAATTGCTCCGTTTGCCGAACCGTCTGCCGAAAGAGGCGATGTTCATGCTTGCGCAGTCCTTCCTGCCGGCCACCGAGAAAGGCGGCGAAGGTAAGCTGAAAGTGCGTTGGGCGCGTGTGTACCGCTCGGTAGAGTAAATAGTAAATGACTGAATCGTACATGGATTTATGTTCCTGATAGCCGGGCCATGCGCCATTGAGAGTAGAGACTGCGTGATGCAGACGGCAGAGACGCTCAACCGCCTCTGTTATGACTTGGGTGTCACGCTGTATTTCAAGTCCTCGTTTGATAAAGCGAACCGTACGTCCGCTTCGGCACGCGGTATCGGTATGGACGAGGGGCTGCGTATCCTGCAAGAGGTGAAGACGCAGTTCGGCCTGCCTATCGTGACGGATGTGCATGAGAGTCATCAGTGTGCCCCGGTGGCAGAAGTAGCGGACGTGCTGCAGATTCCGGCTTTCCTGAGTCGGCAGACAGACCTGCTGCAAGCTGCGGCAGTGACCGGACGGACGGTGAACGTGAAGAAAGGACAGTTCATGGCTCCGTGGGACATGGGAGGTGCTATCTCCAAGATCGAACAGGTAGCACCGAACGCCGCCAAGGACGGACGTGTATGGTTGACCGAAAGAGGGTCTTCGTTCGGCTACGGACGTCTGGTGGTGGACATGACCTCACTGGTGGAGATGCGTCGTTTCGGATGTCCGGTTATCTTCGATGCCACGCACTCGGTGCAACAACCTTCATCCCAAGCCGGTATCACGGGTGGAAACAGAGAGATGGTACCTTACCTGATGCGCGCCGCACTGGCAGTCGGCGTGGACGGGTTATTCATCGAGACACACCCCAACCCCGAGCAAGCGATCTCGGATGCCGCGAACCAAGTGCGGCTCAATGACATGAAAAAACTACTGGATCAGGCTTTGGAGATAAACAAACTGATAAACCCATAAACTGTTAGCCCATATGGAAGCGACCATCACCGTTTATTGCAAAAACACCCACTCTTATCATGAGGTGCCTCGCGGTATATCCTTGATCGAGTTGAAGGACCGGCTGAATATCCAGTTGCCTTACCCGATCATTGCCGCACATGTGAACTACAAGGTAGAGAACCTGGATTTTCTGCTGTATAAACCGAAAGATGTGGAGTTTTTGGATGCCAGTTCGCCGAGCGGCATGCGTGTCTATGTGCGTACCCTCAGTATGGTTCTGGCATGCGCGGTGAATGAGTTATATCCCCGTATGGACCTGCGTGTGGAGCACCCGATCAGCAAGGGTTATTACTGCACGCTTCAATGGCACCGTGACAAAGACAAAGAGCCGGAGAACACGTCGGAGCCGCCGGTAGTGACGACCGAGATGATCGATGCAATCAAGAAACGCATGCAGCAGATCATCGCTGAAGACCGTCCTATCTACGAGGAGGAGAAGCAGACCAAAGAGGTGATACAGATGTTCGCCGCGCGGTATAACAACGAGAGTTCGATCTTCGAGACACTCGGTAACCCCTACTGCCGCTATTTCCGTATGGGCGATTTCATCGACTATTATTCGAATGTGCTACTGCCGAGTTCCGGCTACATCACGCTCTTCGATATCGAGCCGTTCAAGGACGGTATGTTAGTGCGCATCCCGAACCGGTCGAATCCCCTTATTCTCGAAGACTCCATCCAGCAGGAGAAGATGTTCTCCATCTTCCAGGAATACAATCGGTGGAACAAGTTGCTGCTGATCAATAATGTAAGCGATTTCAACGTAGCTTGCAAGGACAAGAAGTCGTTTGAGATGATCAAGTTGGCGGAGGCGCTGCACGAGAAGAAGATCGCGCAGACGGCCGATGCGATTGCTGCCAAACGGCCGAAGATCGTGTTCATCAGCGGACCGAGTTCCAGCGGTAAGACTACGTTCTCCAAGCGTTTGCAGATCCAGTTACTGGTGGACGGTATCAAGCCGGAAGTACTGAGTATGGATGACTATTTCGTCAACCGTGTCGATACGCCGAAGGACGAGACCGGAGCATATGATTTTGAGACGGTGAATGCCGTCGATCTGCCTTTCTTCCGCCAGCAGATGCATGACCTGTTGGACGGCAAAGAGGTGGATATGCCGACCTATGACTTCACCATCGGTGAGCGTGTGTTCAAAGGGCGTAAACTGAAATTGCAGAAAGACTCCGTGCTGGTGATCGAAGGACTGCATGCGCTCAATCCGTGTATCCTGCCGGATGTGGATAAAGACCTGACCTTCAAGATCTTCGTATCGGCACTCACGACCATCAATATCGATAATCACAACTGGATACCGACGACCGATATCCGTCTGTTGCGTCGTATCGTGCGTGATTATAAGTACCGCGGATTCTCGGCACGCGAGACGATCGCCCGTTGTCCGTCGGTGGTACGCGGTGAGCAGAAATGGGTGTATCCGTTCCAGGAGGAGGCAGATGTGATGTTCAACTCGGCGTTGATCTTCGAGTTCGCCGTGCTCAAACGTCATGCGGAGCCGATATTACAGGAAGTACCGAAGTTCTGCGAGGAATATACGGAGGCACACCGCTTGCTGAAGTTCTTGCAGTATTTCGTTCCGATACCCGAGCGTGAGATACCGCCTACATCGTTCTTGCGTGAGTTCGTCGGAGGTAGTTCGTTCAGATATTAAGTCGAAAGAAAAAAGTCGAAAGAGAAAAGCAGATGAAGAGATATTTTGGGATAATCATTTTCGCTGTGCTGGTATCCTTGCAGATGCGGGCAGATGATTCTATTGTGGTAAGTTCCATCCCCCGTCCGAACTTATTGGAAGAGATGACGGGTGTAGAGGTGATACAGGACTCAACCGTGGCGCAGTTGTTGGACGGTGCGATGAACGGAGCCCGTGAGTGGGTTGAGATAGACGGCTATCGTGTGCAGGTCTATTCGTCGAATCAGCAGCAGTCCGCCAAAGCGGAGGCCTTGGATCTGGAAGAACAGTTGAAGCAGAAAATTAACCAGACGATCTACGTGCAGTATATACCGCCGTTCTGGAAAGTGCGTATCGGTGATTTTCGCACGTACGATGAGGCCAAAGAGTACAAAAAAGCGTTCGTGCAGATCTTTCCGGACATGACCGGAGATACCTATATCGTGCGTGATAAAATCAAAGTACTGCAATGAATCTACAGGATTTTCATGAGAACCCGGAAGTAACGGATGCCATCGCGGCTACCGTCAAAGAGGCGCTGCAGCAGATCGGTGAAGATCCGCAGCGAGAGGGCTTGCTCAAGACCCCGCATCGGGTGGGTAAGGCACTGCAGTTCCTTACCAAGGGGTATAAAGAAGACCCCGAGGCGATCTTACGTTCGGCGCTTTTTGAAGAAGACTACCGCCAGATGGTGGTCGTGAAAGATATCGATTTCTATTCGTTATGCGAGCACCATATGTTACCGTTCTTCGGTAAGGTGCATATCGCTTATATCCCTAACGGTTGTATCACGGGTCTGAGTAAGATCGCGCGGGTGGTGGATGTGTTTGCCCGCCGGTTACAGGTGCAAGAGCGCCTAACGACGCAGATCAAGGACTGTATCCAGAACACGCTCAACCCGCTGGGTGTCATGGTGGTCATCGAAGCGGAGCACTTATGCATGCAGATGCGCGGTGTTCAGAAACAGCACGCGATGACTGTAACCTCCGATTTCACCGGAGTTTTTAACCAAGCCAAGACCCGCGAAGAGTTCATGAAACTGATCAAGGACTAACGGATGATCATGATCTTGACGGCCTTGTGTCCCCCCTTGGTGTTACACAAGGCGGTATAGATACCGGCTGTTGCCAGACGCCCGTCTGCCCGTTTGCAGTCCCATACGGCGGTGCCACCGTGTGAGCGAGTCTTGCAAACCAGGTTACCTCCCGCATCAATAATATTCACTTCGGAGTTATCCATCAGTCCGGTGATGGAAACCGATCCTCCGTATTCCGGTCTTACCGGATTAGGGAAGGCATAGGCATCATCCATATTTTCACGCGGTTCGCTTGCATCGCTTAGGTAGGAAGCGATGCCGTAGTCTGTGCCGGCGAAGACCTCTCCCGTCTGCGGAATAATAGCCAGAGAGAGGATGTTATTAGACGGGATCATAGAGTTATTCTCGGTGAAGTGTGCCACGGTGATCGTGTCGTCTTCTATGAGGAACAAACCAGAACCGGCTGTGCCGATCCACATGCGGTTGCCTCCGTCGCAAGCCATGCAGTTGATCTGCTCGTTTCCTAACAGGTAGTCGCCTAATCCTGTTCCGTCATTGCGAGGAATGATGATACGATAGCACGTGTTGGACGTAAACAAATCGGTGGTCTCGGGAATGATGATAATACCGCTTTCCGTTCCTAACCACATACGACCGTTTTGATCTTGCTCCATGCAGTAAAGAAACGAAGGACGGACTATGTTTCCGTTCTGATCGACGAACTCTGAACGCTTGATACAGCGGTCATCCGTACTATTGGTCGGTGTCCCACCGTCATCCATCATAAAGACACCTGTCGTCTTACGTTGGTCAAGGAACCATTTGAAGTGACTATCCCGGTTATCCGTCCGAAGAGCGGCAGGGGTCTCGAGAACCACCTTAGAGCCGTTGCTTCGCAGTTGTAAACCGTACCATTGATGGTTCGGGGTCATCACGTGTATCGGTTGACCTATTGAGGTGGCATTCATTACCCATAAGTTACCCTCTTCATCCATCATCGTGCCGTCCGTACGCGTATATTCATAGAAATAAGTGTGATAATAACCTCCGTCATCCACCAGTTTGATCGTACTGCCATTCACTCCGTGACCATATCGTGTCACTGCACCGTGATTATACTCGAACAGACCATCGCAGTAGGTGGCAATGTAGTAGTGGTCCGGGTCATTGGGATCCACGGCTATACTTACCGGATCGGTCGCATACAAGCGCATTCCGTACTCATTGACAGCCATATCTTCTTTGGAAAGCGTCGTCCAACTATGACCGTCGTAGATACTCATTCGCGGTTCACGGAAGAACTGCACCGCCCACCGTCCACCGATCGTGGTATAGATTCTTCCATGCGCAGAATGAAGGAAATAACCGGTATTGCTATTCGGTCCATCCGGTACGAACACCGCATCTCCGGAGGATTGCAGACGAACAATACCTTTATTCGTAGCTGCTACCCAGTACTCACCGCGGGTATAGGCTCCGTCCCGGGTGATGTAACTGTTGGTGATACCGGTCAGTTGGTCATCTTCCTCCAATTGATAGACTCCGAGTCCGGTCAGGTCCACCAGTAACTTATTATCTGAGGAATGGATCCAATTCACCGGTTGTTTCACAGCCAACTTCCATCCGCTGTTCGTCAGGCGATAGAGCGAGTCGTGCTGCAAGGTGTAGAGGGTATTGTTGTATACCACCGCATCTTGCAACTCACGCAGGGTATAGGGTGAACGATGCCAATAGGTATAATCCAGCAGGTTATCCCGCAGTGCACCGCTATATAGAATAGAGTCGGAGAAAGCATAAAGTGTATCGCCATGCTCTACTACACGCAGGATCTCTGCATCCACGCTGATCCACTCTCCTTTGCTATTCTTGATATGACACGAATCGACGTAATAGGTTCCGACCACTTCGGCCTTGCTCGGGTTGACGGCCAATATACCGAAGGTCATTGCCATATAGACATATTTGGAACCGGCATAGATGCTGTTGATTGTCGGATTGATGGCTCCGGCTTTCATGTACAGGTCCGGCAACTGTTTTACATAGTCGTTTTTATCCACCAGGTCTATGCGACCATCCACATAGCCGATTACCATGTTTCCTGATGCCGGATGATAAGCCATAGAAGTCACAAAACTTCCGTTCAAACCGGTGGTTTTATTCATATAACCGATATGATCATCTGCACGATCTACATAACAAAGCGATCCGCTGGAACAAGCATAGATACGCTCCGGCGTAGCTACTAACGCATCCGGATCGGTGTAAGAGAGATGTAATTTCCATTGCATGATAGAACCTAAGTCCCGTCCTTCCTCATCCACCGTGCGTAACGAACCCGAAGGATCGGCATGCGGCCGAAACTCCGCCAGACCGTTACCGGTACCGATATAGATGGTTTCTACACCATCGGTCACCAGATCCAGTACGTCATTCGATCCCATAGATGAGTTGTCCGGTGTGTATTGGGCAATGATCTGTGTACCGGCCGGGTTGAGTACATACGCACCGTTCGTATTGGTGCCTACCCATATGTTACCGTCCATGTCTTCGCACAAAGCGGAAATCTGTAATTCTTCTAATGGATTTTCTCCGTTTTCATCGACTATTTGCGGACGAATACATTGGTTAGATTGGAAATAGTCGGTGGTCGGTTCGATGATGATCAGGCCTTGTTCGGTGCCTACCCACAGCCTTCCGTCCGAAGTCTGCATGATGGTATAGATAAATGTAGGAGAGAATATGCGACCATCCTGTGTTTCCCAGGTGTTATGATCCACCATCCGGTCATCGGAGGCGTCGAAAGGTGTACCGTTGTCATCCAAGAGGTATAAAGTTGTAGGTTTCCGTGACGATGCAATCCATTTATAATTCGAATGGCGGTTATCAAAAATTAATCCTCCGGGAGTGTCTAAATCTTTACTCTCGGATGAGACCACCAGAGGTAGTCCCTGCCAGTTCCCTTGCGCGTCAATACAGATAAGCGGATATTTGACTGCACCTGCCACCAGCATCCATATATTGCCTTGTGCATCATATTGGGCATAATCGACTCGCGTATAGCGATCCGGGTCATTTTTTGCCGCGGCCTCGAGGGTATTGTCTTCTGAAGGTAAGTATTGACGGAAGAGCGTGTTGTTTCTGAACTCATAGAGACCGGTTCCGTAACTGGTGACGTAGAAATGATTCTTATCTTTCGGATCCACCGCACAATTCATAAAGTCACGTGCCGGTTTTCCGGTCTTCGAAGTGATAGAGTCTGTAGGTATATTCAGCCATTTCTCTCCGTCATAAATCATCACCACTGCCAGTCGGTTATACTGCACCGCCCAACGTCCTCCTTGCACGACGCATAACCGTCCTTGTGCATAATCCAAGCGATAGGGGATATTACTGAGCGGACTCTGCGGTTTATAGGTCAAGCGTCCTGTGACCGTCTGACGGATAATGCCTTCGCTCCCTCCTGCGTACCAATGGCTGGTTTTATCCTGATAATGCTTGCCTTTTTCCGCATCCGGTTGCATACGGGATGAACGTTTTTCCCGTTTCCAATAGGTATAATCCACAATATTGTCTGCCAATGCGGCGATAAACATACTATCGCTCGTGAAGGCATATATACTGTCTTGGGTCAGGGTCACATCTAATACCGTTGTCTCTTCTCCATTCGGCCGTAACCAATAACTGTTCACCAACTTATTCTCCTTCAAATCCATGGTCTGGATACCGAAATGCGTGGAAAGATAAGCTGTGCGTCCGCTGATGGTCACATTATTGATGTTTTTGCTTTGCGTCATGTCTTTCTCATACAACGCATCGATATAACGCATGCCGGACGAAGTCAGTATATCAATCTTACCGGACGCATATCCGATAATCAGCTGTTTTCCTTTCGTATCGTAATGGATACAGTTGATATCCGAACCGTGCAAACCGGATGTACGATCATAGATATAGATTTTCTCTGTTGTCTTATTCACCCCGAAAATACTACCGTCGGACAACCCATAGACGACATCCGCGGACATTGCTATCTGCGATACATTGTTATATGCCAGATGCGAACGCCATACTTGTGCCTGAGCCATGATGGCGCACATAACGCATAATCCTATAACCCGTAACCTGTAACTCATAACCTATAATATTTGAACAAGTGCCTGTAATGCACGCGCCCGATGACTGATCGTGTTCTTTATCGCAGCCGTTAACTCACCGAAAGTCTTATCGTACCCTTCGGGAATAAACACCGGATCGTAACCGAATCCACCTTCTCCGTATTCCTCTTTCGCTATCCGTCCGCGTACGATACCGCTCACCGACAACTTTTCTCCGTTTGCCCGTATCAATGTGATCACCGTACGGAATTGCGCTCCACGGTCTTCTTTATCTGCTAATTCCGTCAGGGCTTTCTTTCTGTTGGCAGCCGGTTCGCCGGCCCAGCGCGCGGTATATACACCCGGCTTACCGCCTAAGGCATCTATCTCCAAACCCGTATCATCTGCAAACACGCCATCTACCGATAACCCGTAACCGGTAACCCGTAACCATTTCTCCACCGTTTCTGCTTTGATCTCGCTGTTCTGTTCCAGTGTCGTACCGGTCTCTTCTATCTCCTGATGAAAACCTATATCGCTGAGGCTTAACACCTCCACACCTTCAGGCATCATCTGCCGAACCTCTGCTAACTTATGGGCATTATTGCTTGCAAATACCAATTTCATACCATTTATTTTTGGTCAAAAATAAAATCCGCTGCAAAATTACAAAAAAAAAATGACATGTGCAAATTTGCATGTCATTTTTTGTGCGCAGGATGAGACTCGAACTCACACGATCTTGCGACCACTACCCCCTCAAAGTAGCGTGTATACCAATTTCACCACCTGCGCGTCGGGTGCCCAGAACAGGACTCGAACCTGCACACCTCGCGGCATGCGCACCTGAAACGCACGCGTCTACCAATTCCGCCATCTGGGCAAAAAAAAAGAGCGGAAAACGAGACTCGAACTCGCGACCCCGACCTTGGCAAGGTCGTGCTCTACCAACTGAGCTATTTCCGCAATTTTATTCTTTTTGTATGTTAAAGAACAATGCTTCGTTTCAAAAGCGGGTGCAAAGGTACTGCTTTTTTTTGATATGACCAAATTTTTTGACAAAAAAATGCAAAAAAAGTGTGTTTTTTGGTGTTTTATACTGATTTTTAACGCAAAATATAGTTTTTTCGCAGTTCTTCAAAGCCTTTCGGGTTCGATTTCAGTTGATCTGTGATACGGGTCAGCCATCCCGGTGCGGTATCACCGGATGGAGACGGTTGAGTACCTATGGGCAATGAAAGAAGGGAAATTTTCTTCAGCCCGAAGGCATCCGCGATGGCATCCAGACACATTTGCGAGGCGTTCTGCTTGCCTTCCACCGAATAACCGGCAATATGCATGGACGCTCGCAATGCTCCGGCCAACACGATAGGGTTTAAACAGGGTTCGTTTTCCCATGTGTCCAGAATATACGGATGTCCGCTATGTAACAATGCTTGTTCATCCACGACTCCTCCTCGTGCCGCATTGATGATAAGGGCATCGGGCTTGCATTGATTCAGGAAAGCTTCGTCGCATAGATGATAGGTGGACTTATCCAGAGGTACATGGAAAGTGATGATGTCGCATTCTTTGGCGATCTCATCGAGACTGACACCGATGTTTTTGGGTGGATCATTGCGTAACACCTTCAGTCCTTTTCGCTCTGCCATCTTCGCTACCAGACTACCTACGTGTCCTACTCCGACCACGCCTATCGTAGGGGAAGAATTTTGAATTTTGAATTTTGGAATAATCGTTCCCTTGGGATAAGAATTTTGAATTTCTTCAAGTGCCTCTTCGATATAATCGCAAACGGCCTGCGCATTGCAACCGGGACAGGACATCCAGCGGATGTTGTGCACATCGCAGTAGGCGGTGTCGATATGATCAAAACCGATGGTAGCGGTGCAGACCAAGCGAACGGTTGAACCGGCAAGCAAGGCCTCGTTCACCTTAGTACGGGTGCGGACAACCAATACATCCGCATTACGAACAGCGGATGCATCGATTTGCTCCGGTTTCATCGGGCAAATATCCGCTTGAGGCCATTCTTTTTGAACCGCCTCAACGATGAATGGGATATATGTGTCGCAGACAATGCGCATCAATACTTGATATTGTCGATCAGGCGAACGGGCCCGCAGTAAACGGTTACACAGCCGATAGCATGCTCAAAGGTGTCGGTAGGCAGTAAGGTCGTTTGATCTACGATCTCATAATACTCCACTTCCAAACCGGGTACGGCATTGATGGTGTCGATAACGCGCTGCTGCACGTCGGCTACGGTTGCACCTGCTTCTTTTGCCCATTTCAACGAATCAAAAAGCGTTTTGGAGATGGCTAAAGCGGTCTGTTTCTCTTGCTCAGAGAGACGCTCATTACGGCTGGACATAGCCAGACCGGATTCTTCACGTACGATAGGGCAGCCGATAATCTCTAATTTGCCGAATGTACCGGCCATCGAACTGCGTTCGACCATATGGTGAATGATGGCGAGTTGTTGAAAATCTTTCTCACCGAAGTAAGCTTTTTCGGGGCGTGTCAGATAGAAAAGCCGGCTCACTACCTGTACTACACCGTTGAAGTGTCCCGGACGCATCTTTCCTTCCATCACTTTGTCCAGCCCTGCAAAATCGAACTCGAACGTCGTATTCATCTCTTGCGCGGAATACATCTCTTCGGGTGTAGGCGCAAACACATAGTGCGCACCGATACGGCTCAACAACTCGGCATCGCGCTCGATGTTACGCGGATATTTCGCCAAATCCTCTTTGTTATTAAACTGCGTAGGATTGACAAAGACCGAAACGACGCATATGTCATTCTCTGCCACAGCGCGGCGTACGAGCGATGCGTGACCTTCATGCAGCGCGCCCATAGTAGGCACCAACCCGATACTCTGTTTTTCTTTCTTGCACTCCTCAATAACGGCCTCTAAAGCGGCTTTTGTAGTAATTATTTGCATAAATTTTATTAATTTTAATAAAAAATCGTGCAAAGTTACTAATTTTTTTGCATATATCAAAATTTTTTTGTAATTTTGCAGTGGGAAAATGTACACATAGTTATGAAAGAGCCGAAACGTATCCTTTTTATCTCTCAGGAGATATACCCCTATCTGGCCGAAGAGTCGCCGATTCGGTTGCTCAACCGTCAGCTACCGGAGTATTTCCAGTCTCATGGATTCGAGACTCGGACATTTATGCCTAAGTTCGGTGAGATTAACGAGCGCCGTAACCAGTTACATGAAGTGATTCGTCTTTCCGGAATGAACCTGATTATTGACGAGTCGGATCATCCGTTGCTTATCAAAGTAGCCTCTATTCAGTCGGCACGTATCCAAATCTATTTCATTGACAACGATGATTTGTTCCATCGTCGCAAAGGAGTAATGGATGAGCAGGGCGTAGAGTACGCTGACAATGATGACCGCGTCATTTTCTATGCCCGCGGTGTGATTGAGACGGTGAAGAAACTGCGTTGGACGCCGAATATTATCTTATGTTCGGGCTGGATGAGTGCGCTCGCACCGCTTTATCTGAAGAAAGCCTTCGGCGATGAGCCTTTCTTTGCTAACTCGAAGATTGTGCTGATGCTGGATGACAAAGAATATACATCCCCCTTCCCCTCTGCTTTCACGGACAAATTACGTATCAACGGCATCAGTAATACGGATGTGCGTTCGATAGCCGGTTTCTCGGTGGGTTATGAAGAGCTGATGCGTCTGGCGATTGATTTCTCGGATGCCATCGTTTATGCTTCGCCGAAAGTGAACCAGCGTCTGATGAATTATGCAGAGACGAAAGGTAAACCGATTCTACCGTACGAGGCGACAGAAGATCTGAATGAAGAATGTCGCAGACAGTGGGATTTCTACCAGACATTATTAGAGGCGAATGAATAGGCGTATATCGTTAGTGTGGATATTGATCGCCATCGCATGCTGCTGGACGGCATGCAAGGACGATGTGGCCAGTGCGGGTAAAGCTGTACTGGGTGAGGAAGATGAGATCATTGTGCTCGTGGATACGTTTCCTTTAACTTCGGCTATTGACAGTTGTGATGCGATCATCTCACAGGCGGACTCGTTTCTGTTGGGTGAGATAGAGACCGAATACGGCATGTTACGTGCATCCGTACTGACGCAGCTCGCCTGCCCGGAGGGTTTCTTATATCCGCAGGGGGCAGTTGTGGACTCCGTGTGCCTGTTTATGTACTACTCCAGTTGTGTGGGAGACAAGAATGCCCCGTTGGCTATCAATGCATATTTGATGGATAAGGGTACGTTCACCTATTCGGGTAAGTACTACACGGACCTCACTATAGATGACTACTGCTCGCGCGCAAAACCGATCTTGACCAATCACCATATCGTGGTGGCATCCGAGCGGTTTGACTCGATCATGGATGAGAATGGCAGTTATATCCCGATGATGCGTATGCGGGTGAATGACGATTTCATGGACTATTTCTGGACCATGCAGTCGTTTAGCGACCAAGACGATTTCAACGAGCAGTTCCACGGTCTGCTTATCGAGAGTTCCTTCGGTTCTTCCACCGTACTCAACGTCTCGGATATTGCGTTGGGAGTGTATTACCATTTTGACTACTCGAAAGCCGGTAAGGATACGACGGTTTATGACATGAAAGCGTTCTACGCCAATTCCGAGGTGCGTACGGTGAACCATCTCTCTTATCCGGACCGTAAAGAGTGGATTGAGAAGCTGCAGCAGAAAGCCGACTCCTTTAATTATATTATCGCACCCGCGGGCGCGTACACGCGTATCACGTTCCCGATGGCACGTATGACCGATTCGATCATGCGTCATATGGTAGAGGTGATCGATGGCGATACGATACAGAATAAGCAGCCTTATGTCAATAAAGCCGAAGTACGCATCAACGTGATGAATGTGTACAGCGGTTCGGAGTCCGCCAAGACCCGTAATGACTGGTTACAGCCCGCTTCGTATATGTTGCTTATCAAAGAGGAGAGCATGCAGCGTTTTTTCGATAACCGTGAGTTGCCTTCCGACACCTGCGCCTTACTCAGTG
Organism: Paludibacteraceae bacterium; assembly: GCA_017447875.1. Taxonomy (GTDB): domain Bacteria; phylum Bacteroidota; class Bacteroidia; order Bacteroidales; family Paludibacteraceae; genus Colicola. Next base: position 69,896 of record JAFSMP010000013.1, read on the forward strand.
CGCTGCTCCAGGGACAGGACTCGCAAGGAGAAGATATCTATTACTACACCTACGACCTGTCGGATTTCCTGACTAACCAGTTACGTCAGCAGACCAATATCACGGAGTTGAAGATGCTGTTAGTCCCGGTGACGGTAAATACGGGAACGGGTACCACGGAGTCTGTGTACTCATCGGTTCGCCAGCAACAAACGATGTCGGCCACGAAGATCCTCTCGGCACAGAACGGTATGAAGTTAGAGATCGTCTACAGTGGGTTTGCCCTACCGGTTATCATCGACGACTAAAGAAAAAACGCGGTTTCTACACCGCGTTTTTTAATCGATAGAGGTTTGCCTTTTCCAGTTTCTGTTGTGCAAAAGTTTTGGTTACTGTGAAGGTTTGTGTCCCTCCCGTATGCTTATGGTTAGGCAGATCGAACATCAGATCCATCATCACGGTTTCCATCAGTCCTCGTAAGCCGCGTGCGCCCAGCTTGTACTCCAGTGCCTTATCGACGATATAATCGAGTGCCTCGTCTTCAAAAGACAGCGTTACCCCATCCATCGCCAGCAGTTTCTTGTACTGTTTGGTGAGTGCGTTCTTGGGGTCCGTCAAGATATTTCGCAATGCCTCGCGGTTTAATGGCTCCAGATAGGTTATTACCGGAAGACGGCCGATGATCTCGGGAATCAATCCGAAGGACTTCAGGTCCTGCGGAGCGATATATTGCAGCAGGTTATTCTTATCCACGTGGGCTGCCTGCGCTTGTGCCGCAAAACCCACGGTCTGCGTATTCATCCGCTGCGCGATCTTACGTTCGATCCCGTCAAAAGCACCACCGCAGATAAAGAGGATATTCTTTGTATCCATATGGATGCACTCCTGATCGGGGTGCTTACGACCTCCTTGTGGCGGCACATTCATGATCGAGCCTTCGAGCATCTTCAGCAGGCTCTGCTGTACGCCTTCTCCGCTCACGTCACGGGTGATAGAGGGGTTCTCGGACTTACGGGCGATCTTGTCTATCTCATCGATGAAGACGATACCGCGTTCGGCTTTCTTCACATCGTAGTCGGAGTCCTGCAGCAGGCGCACCAAGATCGTCTCGACATCTTCGCCGACATAACCTGCTTGGGTAAGCGAGGTGGCGTCTCCGATGGCAAACGGCACTTTGAGCATGCGGGCGATGGTGCGTGCCAGAAGGGTCTTACCCGTTCCGGTCGAACCCACCAGCAGGATATTGCTCTTCTCTATCTCCACATCATCGTTCGTAATCTCTTGCAGCAATCGTTTATAATGGTTATAGACGGCTACGGAGAGGAAGCGTTTGGCTTCATCCTGACCGATGACGTATTGGTCCAGAAAATCCTTCATCTGCTGCGGTGTCGGCAGGTTATCCGCACTGAGCGATTCGCTTTTGAGGTCTTTCTTCTTCGGCAGCGCCGCTACCATGTTATGCCCCATCTCGATGCACTCCGAGCAAATAAGCACGTTCTCCTCCATGCCCTGATACATCTGAGGCATGGAGCGTCCGCAGAAACTGCATACGTTGGCGTTCTTTCTTCCCATTACTCTTTATGAATATAGAGTCGGTCAATCATGCCGTATTCCAGTGCTTCCTGCGAAGTCATCCAGTGGTCACGGTCGGCATCCTGACGAATCTGCTCCATGGACTTACCGGAGCGGTCAGAGATGATCTGATACAGTTCCTCTTTGAGTTTGAGAATCTCTTTGGCGGTTATCTCGATGTCGGATGCCTGTCCTTGGATGCCACCGAGCGGTTGATGAATCATCACGCGGCTGTGCGGTAAGGCGGCACGCATACCGGGTTCACCGGCTACGAGCAGCACGGCTCCCATCGAGGCAGCCAGACCGGTACAGATCGTGGACACACGCGCCTTGACAAACTGCATGGTATCGTAGATACCCAGGCCGGCATACACCGAACCACCCGGCGTATTCAGATAGAGATTGATATCCCTATCGCTGTCCACGGAGTCCAGATAGAGCAGTTGTGCCTGAATGACATTCGCCGTATAGTCATTGATCTCAGTGCCTAAGAAGATGACACGGTCCATCATCAGACGGCTGAACACATCCATCTGCGTCACGTTCAACTGGCGCTCCTCCAGGATAGTGGGCGATATATAGCCGTAGCTCGCGCGGGTTGAATCCATGCTGCGAGACATCACGTTCTCGACATGCATAGAGTTCAAACCCTGCGAAACGGCGTATTTTAGAAAATCATTTTGCATAATTACTTCTTCAACTCAGCCTTTGCCTCTGCGCGTTTTGCTTGTGCCAACTGGATGTCATAAGCAATCGGCGAAGCGATGAACAGGGACGACCATGTACCAACGATTACACCCATGAGGAGTGCGAATACGAAGCCCTGGATGGTCTCACCACCGAATACGAAGATCGCCAGCAATACCACGAACGTGGACATGGAGGTTGAGAACGTACGGCTCAGCGTATTGTTCAACGCGTCATTGATATTGACTTTCTTCTCGCGTTTCGGATAAAGAGTGTTGTACTCACGAACGCGGTCGAAGATAACCACGGTATCGTTGATCGAATAACCGATAACGGTCAGGATAGCCGCGATGAATGCCTGGTCAATCTCCATGGAGAAAGGCATGATCTTCCAAAGGATAGCGTACAAGCCGAGGATAATCACGGTATCGTGAGCCAGGGCTACCAATGCGCCTACCGAGTAAGCGAAGTTGCGGAAGCGGATCAAGATATAGAGGAAGATCACAACGAGCGCAGCGAGCACAGCCCAAACAGCGCTGGTGGTGATATCATCGGCAATAGCCGGACCTACCTTCTGGCTGGACATAATACCTACGTTGGCGTTCGACTCGGTAGAGTGGAAGTCCTCGAAGGTGATATCATCGCCCAGGAACGGTTTGCAGCCCTCATAGAGCAGACCTTCGATATATTCGTCTGCCTCGGCGTTATCCTCGTGGATACGGTAGTTGGTGGAGATACGTACCTGGTTAGCGTCGTTACCGTAGGTGATGACGTTGAGCGAGAAGAGCTCGCCGTCCTCCAGCGTAGCGGAGAAGGTCTTGTCCAGACTCTCACGTACATCCTGAGTGTTGATATTGCGGTCGAAACGAACGACATAGTTACGTCCACCGGAGAAGTCGATACCGAGGTTCAGTTTACCGAACAAGTGCGGATCCAGACCCAGGATAGCGAAGATAACCAGCGCACCCGAGATGCAGTAAGCGATCTTACGTGCAGCTACGAAATCGAAATGTACGTTCTGCAAGAAGTTCTTCATCAGCGTAGTGGTGAAGGTCAACTCTTTCGCATTCTCTTTCTTCGCATAGTCCTCGAGCAACAGACGAGTGATGAACACAGCCGTCAAGAAGGACGAGATGATACCGATCATGTAGGTAACAGCGAAGCCCTTGATCGGACCGGTACCGAAGATAGCCAGGATAGCACCCGTCAGGAACGACGTTACGTTCGCATCCACGATGGCACTGATGGCACCCTTGAAACCGTCCTCGATAGCCTTGCGCATGCCTTTACCGCCACGAAGTTCCTCACGGATACGCTCGTAGATCAGCACGTTCGCATCGACTGCCATACCCATGGTGAGGACGATACCGGCGATACCCGGCAAGGTCAGTACAGCGCTGAACGACGACAGGATACCTACCAACAGGAATACGTTGCAAACCAATGCAGCATCGGCGATCAGACCCGGGATCCAGCCGTAGTAGAAGATCATATAGATCAGGATCAGCACGAAACCGAGTGCGAAGGACCACAGACCCGACTGAATAGCCTCACGACCGAGCGACGGACCAACCACACTCTCCTCGATGATACGAGCAGGAGCCGGCATCTTACCGGACTTCAAGGTGTTCGCCAAGTCTTTTGCCTCTTCTACGGTGAAGTTACCGGTGATCTGGCTGTTACCGCCTGCGATCTCGGTCTGTACGGTCGGGAACGAATAAACATATCCGTCCAGCACGATTGCTACCGACTTACCGATATTGTCTTTGGTCAGACGCTGCCAGGTCTTGGCACCCTCTGCGTTCATCGACATCGACACGTTAGCATAAGCGCTGATCTGGCTGAAGTCTGCACGAGCGTCGGTGATCACGTCGCCTTCGAGCGAAGCACGACCGTCACGCTGTGCCTTGAGGGCTACGAGCTGATAGTATGCGTTCGCCTCATCAATAGCTTTCACTGTCCAGTAGAAACGAGCGTCACGCGGCAGAACAGCCTTTGCGATCTGCGAGTTGAGCATCGAGTTCACCTTAGCGGTATCTACATAATGTACGGTACCTACCACCGGACCACGGTAAGCCTGACCGGCCTGGTTAACCGACGGGTTGAGGATAGCGAAAAGCGGGTTGTTCTTCTTGTACTCAGCGATCTGAGCAGCCTGGTCAGCCTCAGTTGCGGTGCTGTCACCGAGCAGTTCTGCCAGTTCGTCGCCCTCTGCCTTCGGAGCCTCTTCTGCTTTTACTTCCTCGGCCTTTGCCTCTTCTGCTGCCTCAGGAGCGGTAGCGGCAAACTCGCGGTTGATTTGTGCGAGCATCGGCAGGAGCTCAGAAGCCTCATAGGTCTCCCAGAACTCGAGGTTAGCGGAACCTTGGAGCAGTTTACGAACACGCTCCGGCTCTTTGATACCCGGGAGCTCGATCAGGATACGACCCGGTTGAGCGAGTTTCTGAATGTTCGGCTGAACGACACCGAAGCGGTCGATACGTGTACGGAGCACGTTGAACGAGTTCTGGATAGCACCGTCCACTTCCTCACGGATCACTTTCTCCACCTCTGCATTGGTCGAGTTCAGCGTCACTTTGTCTTTGAGCTCGAAGGTCGAGAAGATAGAAGCCAACTGGCCGTCGGGATTCACCTCACGATACGACTCAATGAAGAGCGTTACGAAATCTGCACCGCTCGATTTTTGTTTTTGCTTGGCAAGCGCCAAAGCCTCTTTGTAATTCGGAGTCTCGTTGTGTCCGCTCAATGCATCCAAGATGTCCGGAACACTTACCTCCATGGTTACGTTCATACCGCCCTTGAGGTCCAGACCGAGGTTGATCTCTTTCTCACGGCACTCTTTGAGCGTGTAACCAAACCAAACTTTCTTCGCAGCAATCGAGTCCAGATACTGATACTCCTTCACTGCATCACCGGCTGCGTACTCTTTGGCTGCTTTGTCATAGTGACTCGTCACCAAAGAGAACGACAGGTAGAAGGCGCATACCAACGCAAGGCACGCTGCCAAAATTCTAACAAGTCCTTTGTTCTGCATAATAGTTTTTTGTATTTATTTTTAATTATATATGCATTATTTCCGTGCGTACGTAATGCGCCTATTCGCGCACGACACACAAAAAGTGCGCAAAGGTACAAAAAAAAAATGATATACGCAAAAAAATGCGCATTTTTTTTGTTTATTTGAGAAAAATGTAGTAATTTTGCACCCGATTTATGGAAAAGAAGGAGAAAAATAGTCTTTTTTCGCTCATGTATCGTCGATGGATATACATGGCGATAGCGATCGCTGCTGCTGCATTCTTGCAGACGCGGCCGGTGCTCAATTTCAATGAAGACAAGGGTATCATCTATATCCGCAGTTTCTCGATGGATCAGAAGACTTTTTATGTCACGCAGACGACCTTGAGTGACCACGTTCCGGAGGTTACCGCCACGATGTCCGTAGCGGGACTATATTGGTGCAACGAAGCGATGTTATGGGGCGCTGTCTTGTGTCTGCTGTGCTTTTTCAGTAACCGTTGGCGTATCCTTATCGCGACCGTCACGGCGGTGATAGCCGGCTTATACTACGTGCTGTTGGTCTATTATGCGATTAAGATGTCGGATAACCATTATGCCACGCTCTATCCCAACTGGATGGTTATCTGGCCGGCTATCGTGTGTCAGATGATGGTGCTTACACGGCAGAACGTCATCAAGCAGATTCACGACCAAGCCGATGAGGCGATGGAGAAACACCCTAACGAAGAAGACTAACAAAATCAGGCACCCGAATGGATGCCTGATTTATTATGCATCAGCCATGCATGGCTGATTTCTGATTACAACTGCGGACCAGCAGCCACGAGTGCCTTACCTGCTTCGTTCGACGTATATTTGTCGAAGTTCTTGATGAAGCGAGCAGCGAGGTCTTTGGCTTTCTCCTCCCACTGAGCAGCGTCAGCGTAGGTGTCACGCGGATCGAGGATAGCAGGATCAACGCCCGGCAGAGCGGTCGGTACCTCAAAGTTGAAGTACGGGATCTTCTTCGTCGGAGCGGTGAGGATGTCGCCACCAAGGATAGCGTCGATGATACCACGGGTGTCGCGGATCGAGATACGCTTGCCGGTTCCGTTCCAACCGGTGTTCACAAGGTAAGCCTTCGCACCGGATTTCTCCATCTTCTTAACGAGCTCCTCAGCATATTTCGTCGGATGCAACTCAAGGAATGCCTGACCGAAGCAAGCGGAGAAGGTCGGAGTCGGCTCGGTGATACCGCGCTCGGTGCCTGCCAACTTAGCGGTGAAACCGGAGAGGAAGTAGTACTTGGTCTGCTCCGGAGTCAGGATCGATACAGGAGGCAGTACGCCGAAAGCGTCAGCACTGAGGAAGATCACGTTCTTAGCCGCCGGACCTGCACTGATCGGCTTAACGATCTTCTCGATATGGTTGATCGGATAGCTTACACGCGTGTTCTCGGTTACGCTCTTGTCTGCGAAATCGATCTTGCCGTCAGCAGCAACGGTAACGTTCTCGAGGAGGGCATTACGACGGATAGCAGCGTAGATGTCCGGCTCGGACTCTTTGTCGAGGTTGATGACCTTGGCATAGCAGCCGCCCTCGAAGTTAAACACGCCCTGATCGTCCCATCCGTGCTCGTCGTCACCGATAAGCAGACGTTTCGGGTCGGTGGACAAGGTTGTCTTACCGGTACCGGAGAGACCGAAGAAGATAGCGGTGTTCTTGCCTTCCATGTCGGTGTTAGCCGAGCAGTGCATGGATGCGATACCCTTCAGCGGCAGGTAGTAGTTCATCATCGAGAACATACCTTTCTTCATCTCACCGCCATACCAGGTGTTGAGGATAACTTGCTCACGGCTCGTGGTGTTAAATGCCACACAAGTCTCGCTGTTCAGACCCAGTTCTTTGTAGTTCTCTACTTTTGCCAACGAAGCATTGTAGATCACGAAGTCCGGCTCGAAGTTAGCCAACTCCTCTTCGCTCGGCTGGATGAACATGTTCTTAACAAAGTGAGCCTGCCATGCTACCTCTACGATGAAACGAACAGCCATGCGGGTGTCTTTGTTAGCACCGCAGAAAGCGTCCACTACGTACAGGTTCTTGCCGCTCAGCTCCTTGATAGCGAGCTCTTTTACCTTAGCCCAAACATCCTCAGACATCGGGTGGTTGTCGTTCTTGTAACCCTCGGTGGTCCACCAAACGGTGTCCTTCGAGTTCGCATCCATCACGATGTATTTGTCTTTCGGCGAACGGCCGGTGTAGATACCGGTCATAACGTTCACAGCGTTCAGCTCGGTGTTCTGACCTTTTGCATAACCGGTCAACTCCGGTTTGGTCTCCTCCGCGAACAGATACTCGTAGGACGGATTGTGTGCGATAACGGTCGCACCTTTAATACCATACTTGGTAAGATCTAATTCTTTCATTTTACGTAAAATATTTGATTGTTTTTAATTGTGCACAATAAATTCGGCTGCAAAATTACAAAAATTATTTGATTTATGCAAATAATTATAACAAAAAATAAAAAAAATCCCACATATGTCACCATATGCAGGATAATTTTGTGGAATAGTTGATTTATTTATCCGAGAAGATATATTCGTACACCTTGACGGAGAAGAGTTTGCCGTTGGGCAGGTAGTTGTATTGTTTGGCTTTGGTACCGTTTTCGTTCCATTCGTATTTTTTGATACGCGTCACACGGTTTCGGTCGTTATACTCCACCTCCTCAACCACTTTGCCGGTTACGTCATCATACTTGCTGGTAACACGCCATTTCTGACCATAGGTGGCGTACTCAATCTCTTCCACACAACGTCCTTGATTGTCATACACTTTGATACGGTCCAACCAACGGGTTTTGGTTTTGGAATCGGTATTCCACTCTTTGACTGTGAGGTTCTTATGCCGCTCGCGTTTGGCGAGTTGTTCCGGAGTGAGCAGGCTCTGCGCCATAAGAGTACAGAATACAGAGTACAGCAGACAGACTGATATACTAAATAATCGTTTCATAATTGCAAATGGTAAATAGTAATTGGTAAATATTTTAGTGTCCTCCGGGGCCTCCGCCGCCACCGGGATTGCCACCACCGCCGGGACCTCCACCGGAATTGCCGGAATAAGAGGACAGGGTAACAGATGAACCGCCGCTGGCAGAAGCAGGATAATAACCCATGCCGTTAAAAATACTCGTTCCGGACGCGCTGACACCGGAAGTCAGGGTCGGTGTAGAAGCACCGGACACCACGAGTGTTGTGCCTCCGCTACTCGGTGTTTTGAAGGCGAATACTTGGGAGCCTACTGTCAGGGCGTACCAGGTGCTCTTGCTCCAAGACGAAGCGGAATAGCAACTCTGTGAGAGGCTGGCACCGCTCTCCAATCCGCCGATAGCCACCAGCGTACCGCCTTGCATATAGAGTTGCTTCTGCTCCTCAGAGTTGGCATCAATCGCCACTTCGGGGCTGGATGCTCCAATCGCATAAACGAGTCCGCCTTGGATATAACAGTTGCCATTGGCGTCGATGCCGTCGTTACCGGTTGAGTATGCCATGACATAACCACCGCTGATGGTTAGGTCGCCGCCAGCATTGATAGCATCATCATTCGCTTGCGCATAGACCTGTCCTCCGGAGATCGCAATCGTACCTTTAGCTTCGATGCCTTCGGGTGTGCCGGAAGAAGAAGAGGAACCCGTTGCAACTGCAGTAATCGTACCTCCGGAAATAGTGAGATTGCTCTCGGTCTTGATACATTTATATTTGCTTGTGATGGTCGTCGTACCACCGGAGATATCGATGTTGGCATAGGCAAGAATACCTTTGTCGGTGGTGCTGGTGATGTCAATTGTACCGCCGGAGATGACAACGCTGGAGGTGTCGCACTGGATGCCTTCGCCAACGGCGTTGATGGTGAGTGTACCATCATTGATGATGACACCGTCGTTGGTGTGCAGACCATCACTCACCTTTGCGGTAAGGTCGATTGTTCCGGTACCCGAACAGAGCCGGATATAATCATCGGAAGCCAATGCGTGTTTGTAGTTACCGGTGACACTCAGGCTACCCGAGCCGGAGAAGCATATCTGTCCTTCGCTGAAGAACGCCGCTTTGCGGTCTTCGGATGAGGATGCATACGAACTGCCGTCACTCAGGGTGTTGGTGCCTCCCAAAACAGCGTAACAGGTCTTGTGGCACTGATTGTTAATCGCCGGACCATCGGAGCAAGCCAGCGTCAACCCTTCGAAGGACAATTTGAACTTGTAATCGCTGTAGATACTCAATTGTCCCGTACCGGAGCCGCTAACGACGTATTCGATATTCTTAACGGTGGACGTGATTGTTACATAGCCGTTGGTATTGTTTACACTCACTCCGTCTGCAGACCCGGTCACGGTAACATCCGTGCCGTTCCAGACGATATTGATCGTGGACGACCAAGTCTCATTTTCCACAAAATCCGAACTGTCATCGCCGGTAAAAGTCTCATTTGATGCGGCAGTACTACCACTTTCGACTTCCTCTTCTTTGTTACAACCGGTTCCCATTAGCACTACCAGTGCCAAAGGGAGAATTTTCCAAATCTTTATCATATTTACCAGTCTAAATTATATGTTATACCTATAGAGTGCATATATTGTTTTTCTTCGGTCAGCTCAATATAGCCCTTTTTCTTGGTGATATTGATGTCTCGGTCGTATCCGTACGAGAAACGATAGAAGAAATCGAGGCTGCTGAGTCTGGTGAGGCGCCATTTGACACCGGCTTGCGTGCGGATGTCGGTTATGAATTGCCGGCCGTCCTTCTGCTGGTATTCTGGCGCGTTGAGGGTGTTGATGAGTTCGAGCCAGAGATAGGGTTTGACGGGTTTGCCGGGTACGATAAACTCCGTGCCTATCTTGCTACGCAGTAACACATTGTATTTGTTCTTCTCCAAGAGGTTCACGCTGTCCGTGCGCATATCCAACTGCACTCGCTCACGCAGGTACACCTTCGCGTAATCAAATGTGTAAGAACCCGTTACGGAAAAGAACACGCGATGGCGGATCCATTCGTTGGGGTCGGCTTTCTTGGTAGCAGACCATGTACTGTCCGCGCCGAGGATGCGCAGCGTATACCCCACATCGAGTTTGACGTAGTCGATGGGTTTATAGCCGAACTCAAGGGTGGTGTAAGACTTGCGGAAATGCGGACCGACGGCAGAATTATAGAGGTCGAAGCGCAGTTCTTCCGATATCCCCAAACGAAGACCGTTCCGCCATTTCTTATTGAACTCCGCTCCTAACCGCAGTTGTGCCGCCTGCATCTCTGTGGCTGTCTCGGAGTCGTAATCCCAGGCATACAACGAGTAAGGAATAAGGAATAAAGAACATAGACATAATACTATCGGTCGGATCATATTGGTCTTTTGTCTTTGAGCACGGAGGACTGCCTGTGGCCGTCCGAATCGAGCAAGGTCTTTATTCTTTGAGCGAAGCGGTCTCATATTATTTGAATTTCGTTATTTGGTCAATACTATTGGTTGTTTTGCCGTGCTCGAGCGGGTAGGTCATCTTGATATACGCCACGTCTCGTAGGAAATCAATATGTCCGATCTCGATATCTACCACTTCGAGCCCCGTGCGCTCTTGGAGGTCGGCGATGAGTGCTGCGCGGTTCTCGGGCTTGATATTCTCAATCTTCTCGTAGAGAATGATCTTGGTGGAGAGTCTCTTACGACCGTTCCACAACTCAAAGAACCATGCGAGAGCCAGCATCATGAGGTTTGCCAAAAGCAACAAATACCATGCCAGACCGTCGGCTTTGAGGCTCAGGGAGTTGATGACGGAAAGGGCGATGATGAGGAACATATAGTTCATCTCGCGAATAGGCACAGTCTCCGTGCGGTAACGGATCATACCGAAGATAGCGAACAGACCGAGCACGAAACCGGTTTGGATGTCCAATATCTGCATCAACCACAGCAGCAGGAACATGCCGCTGGAGAAGAGCATAAACTGCACATAGTAATCGCGGCGACGGCTGTAACGGTAGTAGATGCCGTAGATGAGGATCCACGAAACCAGCAGGTTAAAGAGGAACATCAGCGGCATGGTGATGAGGTTCTCGCTCACACCGAGCAAATCGGCGAACGAGTGCATCACATACGAAATACTGTCGCTGGTACCGAAACGGGCAGCGATTTCCGGGTCGTTCTCCAAGAACTCCAGAGTAGGGTTGGCTAAATCAACTTGGGTCATATTCTTAACAATTTAACGATTTAACAATTTAACAGTTTAACAATCTTTCGAATCTTTGATTTGAAACGATTCTTTTTTATCTCAGGTGTCGTTAGGGCAGTACCGATACAGTACTTGCTGATCTTGAGCGGGTGGATACGGTGATCCAACATGATATGCGTCATCCTGGAAGGGACATTGCCGTCACGCTTCAACTCAATGATGACGAGGTCCTCAAACGTCTTTTGCTCCCCGCTCACCACATTGTCCCAAACAAGGTCCATATCAATCGTCAACCGTTCGGTCTTGGCTTTGTTGACCAGCGTGATGCGGTGGAATTTTGTCCACAGGTGCGGAGAGATATCCGACCATTCGTACCGGCTCTTGGCGTCAATAAAACTCTCCACCGTTACCGGTTCATCTTCGCCTTTCTTATGTTTGAGCACGGATGGCGTGTCGGCTGTGATGTCAAATCCCGGTACTACGATACGTTTCTTTTTGGTACGTCCTTTATTATTCTTGCGCTTGATCTCGAGGAAGGTCAGATGGCTGTCCACATATTGCCGAACACGAATCTTCTGACGCACGAGTTGGCGGTCGTGGTGGCGAACGTACATGTCGAGCGATTCGGTGTCGTAATACATGGTGTCGTAGGTAGCGATCCGCTTACCGTCAATCTCCTGCGCAAAATAATCCGCTTGTGCCGCCTCTAAGATAGCAGGCAGAACCGCCATCGGCACGGCATATTTGGTGTCGATGCGGTTCATGAGCTTTACGCTCTCCATTTGCGCCAGACTAATCGGCTCAAAGGAGCGGATAATATCTTCTATCGGGCTTTTCATTACCATCTGCCACCGCCTCCGCCGGGACCTCCACCACCACCGGTGTACGAACTGAGCGATACAGTCGAGCCTCCTGTCGCTGTAGCGGGATAATAGCCAACGCCGTCAAAGATCTCTGTTCCGGAAGCGGTGACACCGGATTTGAGGGTTGGCGTAGATGCTCCGGAAACGACCATCGTTGAGCCACCACTACTCGGGGTTTTGAAGGCAAAGACATTACTTCCAACCGTCAAGGCATACCAGGTGTTTTTGCTCCATGAGGACGCTTTGTAACAACTCTGCGTGAGACTTGCGCCGCTCTCCAAACCACCGATAGCTACTATCGTACCGCCCTGCACATAGAGTTTGTAACCGCCTTCGGTATTGGCATCAATCGCCACTTCGGGACTCGTCGCACTAATAGCATATACAAGACCACCTTTGATGTAGCAGTTACCATTGGCGTCGATACCGTCGTTATTGGTAGCGCGCGCATAAACGAGTCCGCCGCTGACGGTCAATGTTGAAGCGGAGTTGATCGCATCGTCATAGGCATTGATAGCCACCTCTCCACCGGAGATATTCAGCGTGCTCTTACTCTCCATTCCTTCGCCGCCTGCGCCGGAAGTGGTAATCGATATCTTACCGCCCGAGATAGTGATAGCGCCATCTATCTTGATTCCTTTCGGAGAAGATTTATAGTTGGTGGAGTACCGATCCAACGTACTGGAATTGGAAACGGTAGAGATCGTTCCGGTAGATGAAGCCACTACAGCCTGACCGCTGGTCTTCACGGTGATAACCGCCGAGTCGCTGACCACGAATGTACCGTCACCGCTGATACCCTTGCCTCCTGCGCCGGTACTCGTCAGCGTGAGCGTACCGCCGCTGAGAACCATGTTGCCGTCGGCACTGAGACCCGCACAGGCTTTGGTCTTAAGATCATCGCTGTCCCATGCACCGCCACCGGAAGTGGTGGCAGTGACCGTTCCGCCGGTAACATACATATCACCCTCTGCTTTGATGCCCTTGGCAGCCGCAGCCGAGACGCTCACTTGGATCGTGCCGCCGGATATATATACATTGCCGCTGTCCTCGCCTTCATGGTCAGTAGTCTGTCCCGTTGAACCGGTGGTAGTATCTTCAATATCGCATTGCAGGCCGTCGTCACCAATACCGCTCAGCGTTACCGTACCGCTTTCCATAGCAAAATACTGCTCGCAGTTGATGCCGTCGCCTACCGATGAAAGCACATTGATGGTGGCATTCTTGACCGTGATATACTCACCCGCTTTGATGCCGTGTTTTACGTTACCATAAACATTGAGCGTACCATTCTGGGCAAACTCCGCATGACCTTTGATATACAATGCACCTTTCTGCGAACCCGTCGAAGCGTCGCGCAGCGTGCTCGTTGTGCCGGTAATGACCTTCACTTTGATACGTTTGCTGTTCTGCACATGCACCGCTGCTCCCGAATAAACAGGAGTCGTGTTGGTCAGCGTCAGACCGTTCAACTCCAAGGTCGCTTTATATGCACCCGAGGTGTAGAACTCACCATCCGTACTCGTACCCGAGAGGTTATAGGTGATCTCGGTTGCCAAATCGTTACTTTGTGCAATCGACACATGCGCGCCACTTTGCGCGATGGTCACGTAACGGGCTATGTTTCCTGCTACGGTAATAGCCGCCGAACTGCCGTTATACACCACATTGACTGCGCTGTCCCGAACGACGGTCTCATCGACGTACATGTTGCTCACTTCGCTTAAGGTGAATGATTTTCCCATGACGGTCAAGGTCGTCCCGTTCTCGTACGGCATGGATCCTGCCTGCGCTGCAGGGAACTGATAAGTCACATTTCCAACTTGCACATTCAGCGTCTGGGCAAAGGACAAAGTGACAAAGTACAAGGTACAAAGTACCGATATATATATTCTTTTCATAATTTACCTCCTTATTTTATTTCTGCTCCCAGCAGGTTATATTGTTTCTCTCCGCGCTCAATCACAACCTGTCCGTCACGGATCACTTTCTGACTACTGACAGCTGATGGCTGAACACTTTCCACGCCTTGCGTCGAATAGACATTGAGCGATGCTGCTGAGGCTACCGATTTGGTGCCTTCCGCTTTGACGCTTTCGCCTGTTGCACCATACATATTGATATTGATTGTACCGCCTGTCATACTGAAGTTTCCGGTATTCTCCGAAGAAGTGCTATCTGTTTCCTTCTCCACTTGGATACCATCATCACCGAAGCCGCTCAAGTTGATCACACCGCTCTCCATGGCGAAAAACCAGTTACAGTCGATGGCATCATTGACCGCAGAATAGACATTGATAGTACAATTCTTTACCTCTATAGACTCGCCCGCATGGATACCATGCTTGTAATTTCCATAGACGTTCAGCGTGCCTTTGCCTTTGAACTGAATATGTCCTTTGCATTGAAGAGCCCCTTTCCATGCGTCGGTAGCGGTAGAAGTACCATCTCTCAGCGTGGAGACCGTCTCTTTCTTGGCACTTATCTCAATACGCTTACCGTTCTGAATGTCTATCGCCGGTCCTGTCGGATTGGTGATAGTGACGCCGAACAACTCCATCGTCGCTTTGTACGTGCCGACCATCGTAAACGAACCATCGGTAGTGCTACCTGTCAGACCATACGTAATCTCATTGATGGCTGCGGAAGCCGTCGAAGTGATAGTTACATCTGCGCCGTTCACACTCGCCGTGACATAACTCTTCACATCGTCCGTCATCTCCACCGTAGCCGAGTTGCCGTTATACGTCACCAATACGTAGTACGCTGTGTCAGCAATACTCACCTGCGCAAACAAACTGATCGCTGACAACAGAAGGCTGAAGACCAATAAAATCTTTTTCATCTTACTACAACCGTTTGAGATTTACCACCTTGTTTCATCACGTACGCGCCCGCGGGAAGAACAGCCGCTGCCTCATGCAAATTACTGAACGAACCAAGTCCGACACCCGTCACGGAATACACCTCTACTGCTTTCTCTCCGTCTATCACGTTCTCGATAGCCGTAACACTGCCGTCTTTAGAGAACTGCATCTCAGCCAAATCAGTCAGCGTAAATGCCTGTGTTCCCTCTGCGTTCGTCACGCTCAGTTCGCTGCCATTCACCGTCAACGTCATGTTACTTACCGTTAATGCCGTTGTTGTGCCTGCCGTGTTCGTGAACACTAAATACGGGTAATCAGCAGCCTGCGCTATTACTGCGCAGACAACCGCTACCAATAATAAACCAATCTTTTTCATACACTTCATATTGTATATTCTTTATTTTATTTCTGCTCCTATCGCATTGTATGTCTTTCCGTTTTTCTCAATAAGCACTTGTCCGTCACGGATTACCTTTGTACTTTGTACTTGGTCACTTAGTACTTCCTCTACTCCTGCGGTCTGCTGTGAACCGCTGCCGCTGGAAGAGGTAGTTGTCAGCGTATAACCATTGGTGATGATGGTTCCGTTGTTCACCAACGCGCAAATAGAGGTGTTGGCATTCAGCACCCATGTAGCACCGCTGTTCACGGTCACGTTAGCCGTATAACCGCTGTCGTACTTCACCGTTCCGGTATAAGTGCCGTTCGAGAGAACCAGATTGCCGACAGCTCCGGATGTGGACCATTGGCTGTCCGCCATCACGTACATCAGCACTCCACTCGGTACGGTCACCGTACAGTTATCCAGCGTGCAAGTAGCCGTTACGCAAGTAGCCACCTCTAACAGCGGGGCGCTGCTGTCCGTCATGGTGAGCGAAGTGCCGGTGATGGTCATTACCGGATTGACACCCGATGCATCGCCGCTGCCGGATTGCATCATCAGCAAACCGCGCTCGGACGAACCGCTGGTCATCGTACAATTGGTCATAGTGATGCTGTTGTCGCCTTCAATAACCGCTATCTCACCTTTGGCAGAAGTGCCGACGAGGTCGGTGGCAGCCATCGTTCCGGTAGAATAGATCACAGCCGATTTGCTGCCGTTGGCGGTAGCTGTACCGCCGTTGACGGTCACGGTTCCGCCGCCACGGTCAGTTGCGATAGTGGATGAGGTGGCTTCGTTGGTGGTGATGTCCACATTGGAAGCGGTGATGATACCGCCGTAGGTAGCGTGCAGACCACGGCTGACACTATTCGAATTGACAATAGTGATGCCATCTATCTCTACACTCGCTCCGTTGGTGGCAATCACAGCATTGGCACCCTGTGCCGTTCCGTTTACAGTAACGTTCTTGATTACAATCTTCGCGCCGCTGGCTGCCGTGGTGCTCTGATAATTGGACGAACTGGCGGCACCGGCATAAATGGAGGAGTTGTTGCCATAGAATGACGAATTGTCTCCCTGAGAACCGTCGCCGGATTTGGTAATCGTACAACCGTTCATCGTCAGTGTACCGCCCGTACATTGTATCACATTGTAATACTGGGTGGACGATGAGTAGTCACTGGTAATAGTAGCTGTTCCGCTGCTGTGGGTGTATGTAGCACCCTGCGGATAAGTGGGAGTACTGTCTGCGGGCGGTTGCGCCTGCATGTTAAGCGCCGTCAGTACGGCTGCTGCAAAGAAGAAAATCTTTTTCACAAGCGTTATTTTTTATTGGTTTGTAATTGGTAAATAATTCGGCGAACTAAAAATCGCTGCAAAATTACTGCTTTTTTCGCATATACGCATTACCTATTTATGGGAAGATATTAGCCAAAAGTAAGATTTTTACAAAAAAAGCCTTGCATATGTCAAAAAAAAGCAGTAATTTTGTGCCCAAAATGATGATTTATGGATTCAGGACGTGTTTTTGAAGAGGCGTTTCGTACGCTTGAGAAGAAAGAAGTAGCGGTCATTCGCAATGTGCATGGTTTTCCGGAGCGGGACATGCATATCATCTCTCCGTATCTGACCCTGCTCATCTGCCATTCCGGTTCTTCGCGCGCCTTATACGACATGCAGGAAGTGGTCTTTCGTCCGAACGAAGTAGCGATGGTTCTTCCGAATCATATCATATCTCCCATCGAGCGCAGCCCGGATTATTCCACTACAATCATTATGCACTCCCTTGCTTTTGAGCAGGAGATGACCCGGAGGCGGATGACGCATGACCGTAATAAGTTTCACAAACTCCCTGCTTGCCTGCTGACGGACGAGGAGATGGGGCAATACATGCAGGCCGTGGAGCTGCTGGAGATCATCAGCAACGCACCTGTTTCCCGTTTCCCGCATAGGCACGACATGCTCCTGTCTCAGACCGACATCATGACGGAGATGTTAGATGCTTTCCGCCGTGAATTGGACGAAAACACCAAGGCGCTCAGCCACCATAACGTCGTTTTCAATGACTTCTGCAACCTTCTTGCTACGCATTACCGCGAGCAGCACGAGGTGGCTTTCTACGCAGAAAAAGCGCATCTCACGACGCGCCATTTCTCGGTGGTGATCAAAGAGGTGGTGGGACTCTCCGCCAGCGATTACATCGAGCAATACCTTGCTACGCAGGCGAAAAACCTGCTTTCCTCTCGTCCGGATTTGTCTGTACTGCAAATAGGTGAACACCTTGGTTATGCCGATGCCTCCTCTTTCTGCCGTTTCTTCAAACGCCTTACCGGCATGACGCCTAATGACTTTAGGCAACGTAGCGCGCTACATGTGGGGTCATAGTATCTTTATTATGTCTGTGATACCGGGCACGATGTAGGTGGCTGTCTCTTCTGCCTCGCCCTCGTGAATCCACGCTTGATCAATACCTGCCGCTTTGGCGCCTGCGATGTCGGAGGAATAACTGTCGCCTATCATGACGGCTTCGTCAGCGGAGATATGGTTGCGCTGCAACGCAATCTCAAAAATCCCCGGCTGAGGCTTGTTGATACCTACCTCTTCGCTGATGAGCGTGTGGGTGAAGTAGGGAGCCAGACCTGAGTGCTCGAACTTGTAATACTGCACCTCTTTGAAACCGTTGCTGATAATCGTCAGCGGATATTTGGCGGCGAGGTAACGCACCACTTTCTCCGCGTCCGGCAATAAGCAGAAGTACTTGTTGGTTAGTTGCAAGAACTCCGCCCCCATCTCGTGCGCCAAGTCCCGTAACCCGTCACCCGTAACCGATAACCCCTCAATCGGTCTCAAAAACCGCTGCAAGTGCAACCACTCCTTCGTTACTTCGCCACGACCGTACTTGCCCCATAGTTCCAGATTGTAGGGCTTGTACGCGTTCAGGTAGTCCTCAAACGTAGGGTACAACCGATTCAGCTGATAGTGGACATAGATATCCTGCAGCGCTTGGTGCTCTGCGGTCGTCCAATCGCCGATCGTATCGTCCCAATCGAGGAATATGGCTTTGTAGGATTTCATAATGCTCTTTGGATTGCTGTGCGACCAAGGTCGGTCATGAGGCCACGTGCTTCCAAATCGGCACAGCGTTGACGATTCAGTTCGGTCCAATGGCTGCGTTTTTGACGAGGAGAGAGGCGTTGCGCCAATCGTCCGTCAGGCAGACGCTTGAGTGTCGAGTCAATCCATCCAAAACAGAGCGATTCTTCGACTACATCCAGATACGGCAGACACGCGCCTTCGGGTCTCTTCTTACCGCGGTACATCGCAATCCAGCAGCATTTTTCGGTTGCCGCATGTTGCTCGAACCACTCCCTAAGTTGTGCCCGTTCGCTATATTCCAACAGATCAACTATTTCCATATCTGCGTCAATTTTGTGGCAAAGGTACAAAAAAAATCCCACATACGCAAATGTATGGGGGAAAAAATTATAAAAAGATGTTTTTTCCTATAAGATGCAACAAACGGGAAAAAGTTAAAAGGGAGATGCAAAATAAATACAAAGAAGAAACAGCCGAGCCGTGTACGAATACAATAATTTAATGCAGGTTTGCACTAAAATACGAATAAATAACTCTAAAAACCGTTATTTAATGCAAACTTGCACAAAAATACGGATAAACATTTGCACAATTCAAAAAAAAGTAGTATCTTTGCGGCGTTTTTAACATAGATGCGTTATGGATTACATTCGACGTGAGATTTATTTGAACAAATTGATTGCCCGGCGCAACAATGGTGAAGTGAAAGTCATAACAGGAACTGCAATCTCTGAAACGGATAGATGACAGTTTTCGGAAGGTGGTTATCGTAGGTGATGACATAGCTCCCTGGACGGATGAAAATGGCATAATGTACATCGGTCTTTTCCAATTCCTGCAAAAAGGCTTACAATCATAAAACACACGGGCGGCTCATTCAATGAGCCGCCCGTGTGTTTCTTTTGTGCTTGGTAACTTGGTCACATTACTTAACTTCTTAGCCCATGGCACGATTGTTTCCTGTCCTTGGAGAGTATAGGTTTTGTCTCCACGGAGAATGTAGAATTCCAAATCAAGTGCAAAGATAAGTGCAAAGATCTACAACTACCGCGGGGATTTGCAGTAGGTAGTCATTATGCAATCTCCGGATGTTGAATGGTGAGTACTTGACCGGGGGTGGCGAAGTAGAACATATCGAGGATGACGGGTTTGGATCCGCGGTTCTCGCCTCGATGGATAGTACCGACAACCTCAACCAATGCTTCGCCTTCATGGAATGTGCGTTCCTTACCGTCTTGGCAGACGATAGTCAAGTCACCTTGTTCGACGATGCCGTAGTTCACCGCTGTATGATGATGCCAGCCGGTAACGGCTCCTATAGGGAACGTCATACGCAATACGGTTAATTCCGGTTTGCCTTCGGGAAAGTTCGGCAACTGCACGCCATCCCAACTCTGCGACGTGCGGATGAGTTCAGTTGTTGTAATCTCGATATTCATATTACTCCATTATGCAATCTCTTGTAATTCTCCTGTCACGGAGTCGATGATAAAGCCCCGAACGGTTACGTCTTTCGGAATGAGCGGATGAGTTTGGATGGTCTTGACGGTTTTGCGGACGGAGGTCTCTGTATCGCGGAAGCCTTCGAGCCAATGGTTGAGGTCAATGCCGCACTCACGAATGGTGTCGAGCGTCTCATCTTTGATACCACGCGCTTTCATGACATGGTGGAAATGCGCATAACTCATGTGACACGCACCGCATTGCGAATGGGCAACTACCATAATCTCCTCTACGCCCAGTTCATAGATAGCGACGATCAAGCTACGCATCGCCGAATCAAACGGCGTGATGATCAGTCCGCCTGCGTTCTTGATGATCTTGGCATCACCGTTCTTGAGACCCAGCGCAGCCGGAAGCAACTCCGTCAGACGCGTGTCCATGCAAGTGAGTACCGCCAGTTTCTTATCGGGGTACTTGTCGGTAATGTACTGCTCGTAGCTTTTCTGCGCTACGAAATTCTTGTTGTAATCAATAATTTGGTCTATCATAATAACATTTCTATTTTGCTTTTCTAGCGAAGTCAAACAACGCTTTGGGCAAGTGGCAGTATCCATCCGGATGTTTGTCCAGATAGTCTTGGTGATATTCGTCCGCGGGATAGAAATTGCGTAAAGGCAGTTTCTCCACGACTATGGGCTGTGCGTACTTGCTTTGCTCTTCGGCATAGACTTGCTCAATAGTCGGCAGATCTGCCGTGTCCGTGTAATAGATGCCTGTGCGGTAACGCGTGCCTTCGTCGTGTCCCTGTTTGTTCAGGCTGGTCGGGTCGATGGCTACGAAGAACATTCGCAGCAGAAACTCCAGACTCACCTTGTCCGGATCATAGGTCACATGCACGGTCTCGGCGTAGCCGGTCGTATCGGTATAGACCTGTTCGTAGGTTGGGTTGTCCGTCTGCCCGTTGGCAAAACCCACTTCGGTCTCGACTACTCCGGCTATCTGTTTGAAGAAATGTTCCGTGCCCCAGAAACATCCTCCGGCTAAATAGATGTGTTTGAGTGTCATATTAATTATTCTTGCTTATTTGATAAGTAGCGGGTATAATGAGTATACTCAATTCGTAGAGCAGGTAAATAGGTAGTGTAACGAGAAGTAGCGTGAACGGGTCACCGGTAGGTGTGATGACAGCCGCGATGATGAGGATGGTCACGAACACATGTCCGCGGTAACGTTTGAGGTGTTCGCGACGAAGGATGCCGAGCTTCGCCAGCAACCACGTTAATACCGGTATCTCAAACATCAACCCCAAGAAGATCGACAGAACCAGCAGCAGGGAGATATAAGAAGAAAGGCTGATTTGATTGACGACGATGTCGCTGACTTGATACGTACTGAGCACATGGAACGAGAGCGGGAAGATAAGGAAGTAGTTCAGTGCCACGCCGGCAGCAAAAAGGACCAGTGCGCTCAGAACAAAGATGACCGAATAGCGTTTCTCGTTGCTGTACAATGCCGGCGCCACAAAGCCGTACAGCCATGCGATCATCAGCGGTAGCGCCACAACGAATCCCACGCATAGCGAAACCTGCACATGCGTAAAAAACTGCGCCGTGACATCGATGTTGATCAGTTGCTGTCCTTGCTCCAACGGGCGAAAGATCAGGTCAAAGAGCGGTTTCTTGAAGCAGAACACCGCTATAGACGCGACCAACCACGCCACGAGAGACTTGATGAGCACAGACCGCAGTTCGTCCAGATGATCCCAGAACGAAAGACCGCTATCGCTGTTAGACCGCTCGCCTTGCTCGCTGTTAGACCGCTTCACTGTTAGACCGCTCGCTTTGCTCGCTGTTAGACTTTTTCTCCTCCTCGTCGGCTTTTCCGTTCACGCCGTCTTTGAAGGACTTAATGCCCTTACCAAGACCCTTCATAAGTTCAGGAATTTTTTTGCCTCCGAAAATCAGCAAAATAACGAGTACGATAAGAATAATTTCCCAAGTTCCTAACATAATTATGATTGTTTAAGTTGTTCAACAAGATTATCTATTTTCTGCATCTCTTCCGGGATGTGGATGCGCTGCGGACAATGCGGAATACAATGATCACAACCTATACAGTGGTCAGCCTGCCGTTCTCTGGGTACTGCGCGGTCATAACCGTTGAGCCACCGTTTGGCAGGCACATGGTCTTCGGTGAGCATGTTGTTGTAATGACTGAAGATCGCCGGTATATTGAGCCCGTATGGGCAGGGCATGCAGTAGTTGCAGGCAGTACACGGGATAGCATTGAGGTTGCATATCTCGTCCGCAAGGTGCATGAGCAGCGCGTCTTCTTCGGCGGTGACAGGTCGCAGCGGTGAGAAGGTGCGGCAGTTCTCTTGAAGGTGCTCCATATAGGTCATGCCCGACAGGACGGTGAGTATTTTCTCTGGTGTACCGGCATAACGGAAAGCCCATTCGGCAGGCGTGGCGTTGATGTCCGCACGCTTCATCTCCTTCAGGATATGTGTGGGTTGTTTCGCCAGACGACCGCCCAAAAGTGGCTCCATGATCACTCCCGGAATACCACGTTTCGCCAACTCATCGTACAGGTACGAAGCGTTCGTGTTACGCGGGTTATTGCGCTTGGCGTAATGCCAGTCGAGGTAATTGAGCTGGATCTGCACGAAGTCCCAATGGTACTTGCCCTCGTCGTGCCATTTGAGCAGCATGTCGAAGACACGAACATCGCCGTGATACGAGAAACCGAGGTTGCGGATACGTCCTTTGTTTTTCTGCTCCACGAGCCAATCGAGGATGCCGTTGTCCATATAGCGGGCGTTAAAGGTCTCAAAGGCGTCTTTTCCTCGTGCACTGCCACCGATACTATGCAGCAGCAGGTAATCTACATAGTCCGTGCGCAGGTACTCCAAGGAGCGCTCGAACATCGCCTGCGATTCCTTACGCGGCCATGCTGCATCGGAGAAATTGCTCAGTTTGGTAGCAATGAAATAACTGCTGCGCGGATGACGACTCAAAGCGATACCCGTCGCTTCCTCCGAGTGGCCCTGACAATAAACGGGCGACGTGTCAAAATAATTGACGCCATGCGCAAGCGCATAATCGACCAATTCGTTGACGGCTTGCTGGTCAATAGGTGCGTCACTATTCTCACGTGCTGTACCCGTAGCAGTAGTCGGCAGTCGCATCATTCCGAAACCTAATAATGATACCTTGTCCCCTGAGTTGGGGTTGATACGATAGGTCATCTGCGCCGGATCGGATTCCTTCAATCCTGACTCCTGACTCCTGATTCCTGATTCCTTGCGGCATGCCGAAAGCAATACCGACGTTCCTGCTACGGCTGCTGTACTATGTTTGATAAAATCTCTTCTGTTCATGATCGTCAATGGATTTGGTGTGTACTGTTTCCTTCTACGTAGATAGCACTGAACGGGCGTGCGGGACATAAATGCTCGCATTTACCGCAACCGATGCAGCGTTCCTTGTCAATAGCCGGCACAAGAACCGTTCGTCCGTCAGCCGTTGTGTGTTCCACCATCTGAATAGCGTCCATGGGACAATGTTTGGCACATGCCCCACAATGGTCACCGTTGGTCACGGGGATGCAGTTCTGCTCAATCCACACGGCGTGACCGATATGAATGAAGGGTTTATCTTCTTGTTTGATTGCCTGAATTGCACCTGTCGGACAAACCTGCGAACAATGCGTACACTCCGGCCGACAATAACCGCGCTCGAAAGACATCTCGGGTTGCATGAAGCGCATCGGGTCAGACGAAGGACGCAGGACGTTGTTCGGACACGCACTCACGCATAACTGACACGCCGTACAATGACGTTGCATGTTCCGTGCCGACACCGAACCCGGAGGGGTGATTGGCGTCTCACGATGCGGAGCTACCTTATCTTCTATCTCTGCCAAACCGCCATCGACCTTTATCTTCGCTTGCGCGAAAGCCGCCGTTCCTACTGCAATCGCTGCACCGGTCAGGAATGTGCGTCTCGATTCGTCAATAGGTCTTTCAGCGTTAGCGGTCTTACAGTGTAACGGTCCTACAGCGCAGCGGTCTTTCAGTGAAACGGTCTTATAGCTTATCGCTCCGTCATGGCATTTGTCGATACAGTCGCCGCAAGTGACACAGCGGGTCAGATCGACTGTTCCGTTCTTGAAGTCGATCGCTGCAGCTTTGCAGTTCTTCGCGCAGAGCGAGCATTTGCGGCATTTGTCTTCGTTAATCTGAATGCGGAAAAGCGAAAAACGGGCGAAGAAACTCAGGATCGTACCCACCGGACAAACGGTGTTGCAGTACGTACGTCCGTGTTTCCAAGCCAATACACCGATGATACCCAGCGTCAGAAGCGCTACGATGAAGGTCGTTACACTTCGCATCCAAATTTCCGCTTCGGAGAACATATAACTGTCAAAATTATTCTCAATCGCTGCCAGACCGTTGACGAGCAAATCATACAGCGGACGGAAGAGTGAGTTAACGATGCGACCGTAAGCAGAGTAGGGAGCTAACAGCGTGGTCACCGGTGCAAAACCGATGATAAGGCACACGATGAACACCGCCAACACGGAGTACCGAAGCCATTTCTTCTCCGGCGAATAACTGTAGCGGTTCTTTTTTGCTTTCCGGCCGAACCAACTGATGATATCCTGCATCACGCCTAACGGGCATATGATGCTGCAATAGAGTCGTCCGAAAAGGAGCGTGAGGATGATCAAGCCTGCCAGCACACCGAAATTGAGTGCCATCAGAGCAGGTAAGAACTGGATCTTAGCGACCCATCCCAACCAAAGGTTGATTCGCCAACTCACGCCGAGAAATAGCAGCGTCACGGCGATGTAAAAAAGAGCGGCGAGTATGATTCGTATCTTGCGTAACATAAAGCTAGTGGGCAAGTCCTGCTTGCAAAATGGTGACACATTCATTTACCGTCTCTGCCTCATTCAGCCTGCTGTCTATGGGGCATTGTCCGGAGCGGTCTCGGTTGAGAATCTGCGGCACTTCTTCATCGAAAGACACCGGTATGTCTGCTTCACGCAGCAGTTGCAGTGCCGGCGTACTGATGAGATTCGTATGCACCTCGCTCACACCGCCTGCCACCATCAGAGATGCAGCAGCACGACCGATAATCTTGTCCGCCACTTGTGCGCCACGAAGCCGTTCCGGTTCTTCAAGTAGCAGTTGCAGCAGATCCTGTACACCCCGGTCGGTATAGATAGACAGGCTGTCATGGTTCAACACTACCAAGGACGCATGCTCGGCATTGAGGATGTTGAGCAAGGCTGCACCCTGCTCGCTGTGCGGACGGTTGGAAGATGTACACGACAGCATCATCAGGCATAACGCCAGTAATCCTACCGTCTTCATCACTCGTTGTTTCATTCGTTTTTTCATTATTGTATGTGGTTAGAAAGTCCATTTCAGTCCGGCAAGAACGGTCGTGCCGGGCATCGGGAAACCTTTGTTAATCTCGTATTCTTGTCCGAGGATATTATCCACGGTGATGTTTGCCCATAATTCCCGCCAGAGACGAACCGCCGCATGGGCGTTCCAAAGCACATAGTTCTCTTTCTCGGTTTGCGGTCCGGTAGCCAAATACAAGCCGTGGATGTACTGCACGTCGGTACCTACACGGAATCGGTCATGGTGGTAACGGGCGGCTATATTAAGTTTGTGTTCCGGTGCTCCGAGTTGCGGGTTCGACATATGCAGAAAACTGTAATTGGCGGTCAGAAACAGCCCTTTGACTACGTTATAGGTGAACTCTGTTTCCAGACCGCAGTTCTTCATCTCTCCCGTATTGACGTTCTTCGGCTTGCCGTTCGTCATCTGCGTGGCAATCATGTTCGTTGCTTGCAGATAGAAGATATTGGCACCAATCCGTATCCGGCGATCCAACAGGAACTGACGATACGACAGTTCGTAGTTCCATACGTTCTCCGCCTTCAGGGAGTCGTTGGCAGGTTTGTACATGTACAGCTCACGAATAGTCGGATTGCGGAAACCCCGGCTGACAAACGCTTTGAGTTCGGCGTTCTGTGGCAGCAGGAAAGACAGACCGCCTTGCGGAATATAGGCGATACCGCTCTGGCAATGCCAGTCGAAACGGATGCCTGCATCCAGAGCGAACCATGACACCACCTCCTGCCGGAAATCCACATAGCCTGCCAACTCGTACTGCGCCTTGCGGATGATATCGGTCTTGGCACCATCCGCTATCGCTGCGTTCCATGCGTGACCTCCGAAATGCTGGTAGTCAAAACCAAACGTAGTGCGATTGCCACGGAAGAAAGCGACGGACTGATATACGGATACTCCCGCCATGAAGTCCGTATGATGGTAAAGAGCGGTCTGTGGCTTGCCTCCGGTGGCAGCGTAACCATCGTTGATCGTATGATGCCCACCGCTGTAATAGAGACGGATGGCACCCGAAGTCTTGTCGTACCGGTTCTCCACCGAGAGTGCTGCCGTTCCGCGCAGGATATGCATCATATTGTCCAGCATCGGAGCATCCACGGTACCCGGGTTCTGCGAATTGAAATATGCCACATTCCCCGTCGCTCCGATGCGCCAATGGTCGGTCAACTCGTAGCCCAACCGCACAAAACCGTTGTATTCGTCAAAACCCATATGATCGCGATGACCTTTCGTACGGCTGTAGTTAAACCCTGCCGCATGGCTGTACGGACCCTTTCGGAACTGGTTAGAGATACCGGCATCCACCGTGTAGTACGAGCCACCCCGTGCATGGATGTCGGTCAGCACGGTGTCGTTCTTCGGCTGCCGCGTGACGATATTAACCACACCTCCCAAAGCGTTGGAACCGTAGAAAAGCGAAGCGGGACCACGGATTACCTCCACCCGCTCAGCAAGCATCGTCTGGTAATTGTCGGCTATCGGATGACCGTACAGACCGGCGTACTGCGGCAGACCGTCAATAAGTACCAGCATGCCCGTATTGGGCGAACCGCCGATACCGCGCACTTTGATGCCACCCGAACCTCCGGTGCTTACGCCGTAGCCGAGCACGCCGCGTTGGGTAACGAAAAGACCCGGCACTTCGGCGGTCAGCGTAGGTAGCACATTGATCTCGTTGCGCTCCTCCAACTGTGCCTGACCGATGACGCTGACCGTCATAGGCAGCA
Organism: Paludibacteraceae bacterium; assembly: GCA_017447875.1. Lineage (GTDB taxonomy): Bacteria > Bacteroidota > Bacteroidia > Bacteroidales > Paludibacteraceae > Colicola. The sequence goes on from JAFSMP010000013.1 coordinate 97,163, forward strand.
GACGAGGATCGGCATCCGCACGGGTGCCTGTCGCTACCACTTCGGGCAGATCAACCGTCCGCAGACTGTCTTGACTTTCCGCCGCACGAACAGGGAGACTGAAAATCAAGAAACAGATAATAAACCACGAGTGGTTTATGTAATTGTAGTAAGACATGATATGCAATTACAAAATCCGCTGCAAAGATACAAAAAAAATCCCACATATGCAAGAATATACGGGATATTTTTGTTTTTGCACGTAAATTAGTACTCATTTTTGCGTTTGGGGTTCATCGGGAACCATCCTTTGCGGACACGTTCACGCTGTTTGAAGACTTCGCCGATACTCCAGAACGAGGAGAAGGCAAAGATGCCCAAGAAGATAGAGATATAGGTGTTCTCCACAAACAACGAGCCGCCTGCTGTCAGGAGTCCGATGATGAGAAACGCCCACCACGACTTGACACCGAAATAGTACTCCGCTTTCATGACCAGCGGATGAAAAAGTCCGATACACAGGAACGCCCCTGCGCCTAAAAGAATGCCTTCAAAGTTCATTGTCTCTCTTCTATTTTTGTAATCTTACCCGCGTAGTACTTAGCGCCCGGGATAACCATGTCGATGGTAACGGGCATCTTAGAGGAGAAATCGTGCCTACGGCTTCAAAATACGTAGCCTTGGCGAACGATACTTGGGTCTGATCTTCCGGCTCGTTTTTGTCTTTCGAGTTGCAAGCCGATACTTCTACATCGGGTAATTTTATCCGCATATCAAATTGCGGCGGCAAAGGTACTGTAATTTTCTTAAATGTCGCTTAAGAATTTCTTAAGATTGGTATCCGCAGTTCCGTAACGGTACCGTTTATGTCTAAACAGAGGGAGAAATGGTGCATGGTGAGTCGGGAAGAAAGGCACAAAGAACCGGTTTGTGCGGAGGGTAGGAGTGTCTCAAGGGAAGCATCCAACCACTTACGCAGACTATCGGGATGAATGGTGAGTGTATTCACCCAAGGGGTGAGTTGCAACTGAACGGCCAAGCCGTGCGCTTTCAGTTCGTTCTCGTTGGCACGGAGCCAATCGTATGCCAGAATGGATAGCGGAGACAGATCCTCTGAGGAACGCTCAGCATGCAAGATCAGACCTATTCCACGAACCGCTTCGATAGGTTCTTTAGCCGACCATCCGAGTTTACGACGGAGCGCATTGAGATGCACATCGATGGTACCGGTATCATACTGAAACCGTGTGCCCCACACATGATCGAGTATCTCAGTTCGCGGACAGATACGATTGGCATGGGCGGAGAGATAATCCAACAACCCATACTCCAGTCCGGTCAGGTGGATTTCCTGTCCGTCCTTGCGCACACTCCGCTGTTCGCGGTCAATCTCTATATGGTCAATGATGGTGAGGTACATTGGGGCGTTTATCGGCTAATAATTTACTACTGTTCCTATCAGGGCATCTAATAGGAGGATGTTGTGCTTGGTTGCTATGTCATGTGCCACGCTGTCCGGCTCGTACCACGGATGTACGGACAAAGCGAACTTGTCATGGTGGACGGTGAAGACCTGCTTGGCTTGGAGGTCGAGGATGACCTTTTCGAGATCTTCGGGTGTGGTGTGGATATATTTCCAATTGGCATTGTACTGCCCGTTTTCCAATAGCGCCAAATCAACCGATCCGAAACGTTCGCGTATCTCGGCAAACCGCTTGTCGTATCCTCCGTCACCACCGATATAGACCTTACGTCCACCGGCTTCCACCATGAACGATGCCCACAGCGTTTGATTGCGCTTGCCTAAAAGACGATTACTGAAATGGCGAGACGGCAGAGCCGTAATTGAAGATTGGAGATTGAAGATTGAAGATTTGTCATACCAATCCATCTCCATGATTTGCTCGTCCTGATAGCCCCAATAACGCAAGTAATCGGCGATGCCGAGCGGACAGATGACCTGTTTCACACGATTGCGGATGTCGCGCAGTGTTGCGTACTCCATGTGATCCCAATGTTCGTGTGTGATAATAAGCACATCAATGCTCGGCAGGTCTTCCGGTCGGTAGATGTCTGTGCCCGCAAAGGGTTTCATCATCAGCGTCGCAGGCCATTCGGGTTTGAGTACCGGATCGACCAAGTACCGCTTGCCGTTCAAGCAGAACAGGTACGACGAATGCCCGAACCACACCAACCAATCGCTATCGGTCGGCAGGCTTTTGAGGTCAGTTTTAACCGCAGGTATCGGTTGTTGCGGCACACGCAGCGTGTCTTTGTTCGTAAGAAAACGCCACAATGTACTCTTCGTGCTTGCGGAGTCTCCGGTAAACTGCGGTGTCGGTTCTTGGTTCTGAAACATCCCGTCTCGGTAGTTCGGTGACGCTTGTATCCGCTCTTTCGACACATGTCGCCACAACCCGAAAGCCGGGTGGGAGAGTACAGCCAAACCCATTCCTGCAAGCAACAAGATAACACCTAATATGATTAGTAACGCTTTCATTCTCATATCGTCTTTTATTCTCTATATTCGTCAATGTACATTTACTAACTCGTATTTCAATTCCACACTATCACGTTCGTACTGACGATTGACGAAGATAAGTAGCACCGGAACTTGCGTCCACGTGTTTTTGTCTCGAGCGACATCGACGTGATAGATAAACGTCAGTTTCTGTCCGTCATCAATCAGAGTCTCGGCTTGTAGTTCAGTGCTATGATTCGTCTCCGGCAGTACAACAGCTATAGCAAACTGCGTCTCAAAATCAATAGGTGTCGGTTGCCCTTTCTTTCCCATGAAGGCTGCCATGCCGAAGTAACGTTCGAACTCATCCTGCGAACCGATCTTTGCCGGAACAGCTTCCGTCACATCGTTCCGCACGAAGTAGTTATGCGCTTTCACGAATGGAATCTCTTTCTTCTGCCCGCATGACGCGAAACACAATGCCACTATGAGTATGGTGATTAGTTTTCTCATATTTCGTTTTATACCTTATTTAATTCTTCTTTCTCATTTTTTTCTTCATTTGCGTCGATTTCTTAGCCTGAGGTAGCACGATTATTTTCCAAATGCCAATTACCCAATGACCACATCTAGAACCATCATCAGTACAAATCCAAGGGCAAAACCGATGGTACTGAGGTTGGAGTGTGTGCCGTTGGAGGCTTCGGGGATATTTTGGATGGCGATACCGATAGACATCGCCAGTGCGCCCATGAGCGAGATGTCCGCTTGTCCGTCTTGCATACCGGCATAGACCACACCGACCGCCATGCCTTCGGGCAGGTTGTGGATCGTGACCGCCAGCGCGATTTATATCGTTCACGACGCAAAATTACAATAAATATTTTAATGTCGCAAGCGATATAAATATTTTCTTAATAATCGTACATTTTATCTTAAATATTCTCTGCTTCTATTTGATCGGACATGAACGGTTCATGAAGTACATAGTGCTTGTAATACGAGATACCGAGCGTAGTGAGCGGTAGCGCGATGATCATACCGATGACGCCCATCAACGCACCCCAGAAACTGAGGCTGAGCAGGATAGCAGCAGGTCCAAGACCGGTCACTTTACCCATGATCTTCGGCACAAGGAACATATCCTGGAACGTCTGCACGACGATGAACACGATCGCCATCAGCAGGATCGTCAGCCACACGGGTTGACCGGTCTGCGCCGACTGTACAAGGCACAGCAGGATACACGGAGGGATACCGAGTGCCTGCATGTACGGCACCAGATTAAGCACACCGATGATCAGTCCCATGACGAAGCCCATCGGCATACCGATAATCGAAAAACCGATCGCGAAAAGAATACCCACACATAATGCTACCAGTCCCTGTCCGCGGAAATAGGCATTCATATTGACACTCATCTCATGCACAAGCGTGGTAATCTGCGAATAGTATTTCTTCGGCACGTACTTACGCCAGTTGGCGCGTATAGACGGGAAAGCGAGCATCAGGAAGATAAGGTACATCAGTCCGATGAAGATGACCAACAACTCGCTCAACCAACTCAATCCACCGGTAATCCAGCCTCCTAACTTAGGCAGAAAACTCTTGATACCGTCGCGCACCTCCGGATAAGAGAGTACGGACTCTAAGTTCAGTCCATCGAGCGTCGAATGGATCTTCTCTTGTTGCTCATGTGTAAAATACTTGTCGGCATCGAAATGGGCGAAATACTGCTCCACGGCAACGGCTGCTGACTTTACCTCCCTACCCATCGCCGGGATGATCAGGTACACCGCCAACGACATCAAGCCGACAAACAGGATAAGCGTGATAGCCACTGACAAACCGCGGAATTTTACACGGCATTTATGCTGAATGAAGTTGACCAGCGGATCCAGTAACCATGCCAACAGGAAAGCTACAAAGAACGGCAGTAATACGCCGTAAAGACGAGATAGCATAGGGATGGTGAGTATTTGATCACTTCTATCGTTTATTTAATAGTAATCCCTTCTTCCACTTCAGCGTCGGATAGGTCTTCTTGAGGTAGGCCTCCGCTTCGCCGATACCGCTTGAACCGCTGGTAGCGAAGGGGATGAGGGTTTTGCCTTCCAACTGCGGCACGTTGTTGTCGAGCCATGAGTTGATGATACGCGGACAGATGCCCCACCATATCGGAAAACCGACGTAGATCGTGTCGTACGGTGCGACGTTCGTGCATTGTTTGATGGTCGGTCGCTCTTCCGGATCGTTCATCTCGAGTGACGAACGGGACTTGTCATTGCGCCAATCGAGGTCAGCGGCCGTATACGGTTGAGCCGGTTCGATCTCCCAAAGTTGGGCGTTATGCTGTTTGGCAAGCCGTTCTGCTGCGGCTTTGGTAGTTCCGGTGGCAGAGAAATACGCCACGAGTGTCTTTGCTTCCATAGCGGTCATACATGCGGCACAAAGGAGTGCCAATACGAGTCGTTTCATATGTGTTACCAAGCGTTATAGTGAATATTCTCCGGTTTGTATTTGTCTTTGATCTCCGGTTGCTCAGCCGGCACACCGACGGGCACTACGCACAGCGGGACAATATGTTCCGGCAAACCGAGCATCTCTTGCACCAGTTTGGCACGGTTCATGTCGGGATGCAGACCGGTCCATACGGCACCGAGCCCCATCGCGTGAGCGGCCAACAGCAGGTTCTCCGTGGCTGCCGATACATCGTTGACCCAGAAAGCCCCCATCTCACCGGGTATGGCTTTGCTTAGGTCACCGCAAGGGATGATCGCTACGGCAGGTTTGTTACTGCAGCGGGAGTAAGGAAGGGCCTCACCCAAAGCCGCTATCTTCGCTTCGTCGGTCACGACGATAAAGGCCCAGGGTTGTTTGTTGATCGCCGAAGGAGCGGCCATGGCGGCACGCAGGAGGGTATCCAACTGTGCCTCACTGATTTTCTCACCGGTGAACTCGCGTACGGAGACGCGCGTCATGATGTTGTTGATTGCTTGATTGTTCATAACTTTCGGTTGGTTGCTGCAGGCGGCCAAAGTGAGTACCGCACATGCAAATGTAAAGAATTTTTTCATATTACTATTGTTTTCTGTCCTGCTCCATCGGATCACGCTCGCCATAGAAAGCGATGTCGTCGGTTGGTAATGCACGCTGAACGAAGCTTTCTGGAAGTGTCTATAATATAATCTTCTAACATAATCGGGGGCAAAGTTACTGCTTTTTTTTGACATACGCAAATAAAAATGAAAAAAAGAGCCCTTTTCCCTAATCGATAATCGCTAATCGGATTACGAATGCTGCTGGTCGTAGGCCAGACCCTCGATCCTTTTGGATCTTGCGGAGGTGCGCACGCAAGCCAAACTGCTCATGGACGCGAACCCCAAACAAACAGTAAAGGAAACCGCCTGCCAACTCGGTTTTCCTACTACTGCCAATTTCTGCCGTTACTTCAAGCGTGCCACCGGCATCTATCCGCAAGCCTATAAAGAATCTATTTCAACTCCTTGATAAACAGGTCTATCTTTGCCTTCGTCACATGTTGCATCACGACTACGTGTGCCAGCTCGCCGCCGAAGTTCTCGTCATAACCTAACGCCAAGTTGTACTTGCTGCATATCTCTTTCGCCGGACGTTTGAAGAACACGGTGTTGCTATATTCGTTCCGCCAGCACGGCCAGCCGATTTTTGTCAACTCCTGCTGCAGATACGCCGTACAATCCATCATCGCGTTCGCCTGCTCCGACCACTTGTCGTAACCCACTTTCTGAATCAACCACCAGAACTTGAGCGGTTGCACGGCGTCACGCGAGCAGTTGATCATCTTCATGTTGCTGTTCAGGTACGTCACGTTGTAATTATTCTGGTTGTCATACACCTTGCGGGTGCAGAGGAAAAGTCCCGAAGGCGAATCGATACCGAAGAACTTATGTCCGCTGATGGCGATCGACTCAAAATGCATCTCCTTGCTACTCACCATCTTCCGGTGCTCCGTGAACGGCAGATAGCCCCCGAACAGCGCCGCATCGACATGCCGATATACCGCCATTTCCGGATACTTCGCCAGTACTGCGTTCAGTGCCTCCATATCGTCTATCGCTCCCTTGAACGTCGATCCCATCGCATAGACCATCAGAGCCGGCCGCGTCGGGTCCAAGGCTTTCTCCAGTTCCTCCGGGATCATCCTACCCATCGGATCACTCTTGATCAACTTAACCTCTAGGTTCTGCAGGTCGCATAGACGTATGTTCGAGTAATGCGCCTCATCACTCACATACACGATCGGCATTTTACCCGTCCTGTTATACAGATCGTTCGCCCCGAAATAGATACCGTGGTTATTGCCGTCCGTACCGCTGTGCGTCACAATGCCCCATACGTCGTCCTTGTCGAAACCGTACAGCGGCGTGAAGAACTCGATCACCTCCTTCTCGAACGCCTGCGTGGACATGTTCCACGGATTATCCGTCATCGGATCGCCGGCATTGTTCAGGTTCACCCGGTCCATACCCGTTCGTACGTACCATTCATAGAAATCCTGCAAGGCTGACTCTTGGTTCGCCGGATAACCGAAATAGGTCTGCTGACCCTCCTTCCAGATCTGCGTCCACTCGTCGAGTTTTTGGAAACCCGAACTTTTTTGCCCTCCGGCACCCTGCGAGCACCCGAATAAAGCAACTACGGATACTACTAAAAGAAAGAACTTTTTCATGTTTTATAGATTTTTGATTGTGACTGCTATGCTTACATTAAATTCAGAAAGAGGGTGATGATGGCGGTGTTAATCAGGTCGGCAAACATCGCTCCTATGATGGGGACAATGAGGAATGGCTTGACCGTATAGTGGTATTTATAGCACACCGCACTCATGTTCGCCATGGCGTTGGGTGTAGCGCCCAAGCCGAAGCCGCATATACCGGCACAGAGGACAGCGGCATCGTAGTCGCGGCCCAAGAGCGGGAAAGCAATGAAATAGACAAACAGGATCATCATCACCACCTGGGATGCGAGGATGACCACCAACGGCAGAGCGAGACTGCTCAGTTCCCACAGCCGCAAGGAGATCATCGCCATACCCAGAAATAGTGACAGGCAGATATTGCCCACACTGATGATACGATCCATATCAAACTGTTTCTCGCTTTTTACCCACTTGCCGTTTTCCTTGTAGGGGATGAAGCCGATGGTGTTACGCATAACGGCGGCTAATATCAAAGCACCGAAATAGGACGGGAACGTAACGCCTGTCTTGGCAAGTGCCCAACTGAGCAACGTACCGCCTGCCATAGCCAACAGGATCCAATAACTCGCCTTCGCATACTGCTGGAACTCCTGTTCGTTGGGAGCTTAAGACAAAAACTCTAATCCGTTGTAACTGAATAAGTTACGGCGGATTTTCGGTTAAAGTGTCCCGAAAATGTCCCGAAAATTTGATTAAAAAATTCGGGCAAAAAAACGAGCAAAAGCACTAAAAATATCTGGCATCGTAACTCTGTTTTCAGCAAAGAAAATGGAGAAAAAAAAATGTCAACTCTTAGTCAATTTTCACCGCTCTTTACGGGCTATGCCCCAGCGGTAGTGAAACACATTGCGACCGGATGGTTTATTGAGTATTACGTAACCAATCCTTTCACCCAAACTTTAGAGCGTCGCAAGTTCCGGTTAAACAATCTGCGCAAGCGTTGTCGCACTGCAATGGAGTTCAAAGTGCAGGCGAACACTATCTGTAGCCAACTCAATGTGAAGCTGGCTAACGGATGGAATCCTTTTAACGAGGATGTCAAAACGGAGAACCCCGGTGCAGTACCTATTAAGATTGTTTACGAGCAGTATTTCCGTGACGTGGAAAAAGACCTCCGTCCTGATACCCTACGCGGTTATAAGGCATTCAGCCGTAGGCTTCTTGAGTGGTGTGACAAGAGAAGCCCGGATATGCTACTAAAGGACTTCTCGGATGTAATGGCTGTCCGCTATCTGGACGAGCAGCGGCAAAAGAACAATTGGGTAAATGCCACCTTTAACAATAACCTTGTGAGCGCCCAAGCATTCTTTACTTGGTGTGTGAAGAAGAAGTTCATCGAGAAGAACCCATTCTACGGCATTTCCAAGAAAAAGAAAGAAGCCAAGAAGCGTACCGTAATTAACGCAGACGCTCGTGCTATCATGCGTGAATGGTTTATGAATAATAACCCAGGTTATCTGCTCATCTGTGAACTGGTGTTCCAATCGCTGATCCGTCCGACCGAAATCAGCAAACTGCGCGTGAGTGACGTAGATTTGGAGCACAAGGTAATTCACTTGGATGGCAGTATAACCAAGACAAAGTACTCGCGCAAAGCCGTGCTGAGTGACGAACTGATTGAGATACTTGGACGTAACATCCAAGGAGCGAACCAAGATGATTACCTCATCAGTAACGGCTACCTGCCCGGCAAAGAGCCTATCAGTTCCCGCATGTATCGCAAGACGTGGGACAAAATGCGTAAGCAGTGCCACCTCCCGGACACCATGCAGCTCTACTCCCTCCGTGACACGGGTATTATCAGCCTGTTTGATAATGGAGCAGACGCAAATACTGTCAAGGGAGCAGCAGACCACCACAACCTCAACATTACGTCCATCTACTGTGATCACGTGGATGACAACCTTGTTGAGAAAGTCCGCAAGCACTCGGCTAAGTTCTAAAAGATTGGCGGTCGGGGACTAGTCCTCGACCAGCCAAAACTCCCCTTTCATCAGCTCTGACATACCATTTTCCGTGAAGTTGGCGGTTATCTTCTCGCAGATATACCGCTGACCATGGATGATGAACAGTGAGCGAACATTGGGAATGTCCTTCGCAAGGAAGCTAAACTTATATTTCTTATTAGAAGCGATAGCGTGCGTCTTGCCATTGGTGGCAAAGATTGACGACCGTAAACGCATACTGAAATACGTCAGTTCAAAGTCCATTTGACGCGGATAGGTCAGCACATGGTCAATGACCGGATGGGTATATTTCCCGTACATTGCGTTATATGTAGCGCCATTCCAGAAGCCCATATACAACTTATCATAGTACTCTACAGACCGCTCACTTTCACCTGCCGCAAGCTTCTTGTCGGCATAGTCCCAAGGAATGGACTGATTGGAATTATTCACGTACTCGCCACACTCCAAGAAGAAGGCATCGCCCTTGAAATTTCCGTCGGCGTATGCCTCATCTATCCACACCGGAACTATCTTGATCTCAATCGTCTCTGCACTCTCATCTACGATGGAGTCACCGAACATATTGATAGGCTCCAAGGTGTTCAGATAGCGGGTGTTACCCTCCAAGTTAGCAGGCTGCGAAGAGTCCACGATATATGACCCGTAATTTCGCAAAATAAAATACGTATTCTCTGCCTTGCAATAATACAGATACTCCGGGTTCCAGCCGTTGTAATACACCTGCACGTAGTCAGCTGCGCCAGCCATCTCGATATAGAGCCGCTGCGCCCCATTAACTTCCTTATAGAACTTGCCGTAGTTATAGGTGCCTAACTCCCACGAAAAGATAACGTCCTGCGTTTTCATCATGTCAACGAACCACTTGCAGGAGTAGTATTTCCATTTCCGATGGCTACACTCCGAGAATTTGAGGTTGACGTATTCCCTGTACTTACAAGAACCTGCATCCTCCACGGTTGAGGAGAACTCGTCCACGACGTTCGTTAACTCAACTGTACCAGCCCCCTCTATTGCTTCTTTGGAGAAGCAGAAAGAAATATGCTTTGTGGCATGGTCGATATCAAACTCCCCATTGAGGAAATACTC
>JAFSMP010000014.1 GCA_017447875.1 Paludibacteraceae bacterium
GCAGGAGAAGAAGAGCCAGCTGGAAGAGGTCATTGAAAAGTTCAACGAACATTATGCCGGAGAGATCACAGACGGCGATCGAATCCTTGCCGGTATCCTTATGGATAAGATGTCCAAGGACGATGTCCTTCGCAAGTCTGCACAGCAAGACGGCGAACAGATTTTTGTCAACAGCGTTTTCTCGAAGGCCTTTGACAAGACGGCGATGGATTCTTATAAGGAGAGCCGCGAGACCTTTGGCGCTCTGTTCAGTGATCCCAAGAAGTATGCTGCCCTAAAGGATGCCTTGGCTGAGATCATGTACCATACATTCAGAGATTGAGCTAATAGCTGTTTTCCAGGAGAGAATGATTATGAGCCTTTTTGAATTTTTCCGGCAAAAGCAAATCAAGATCACACCGGAAACGCAAGTCGCGGTTCGGTATCTTACTGCTGCAAATGTTGCGGATCTTTATGACATGGCAACGGGAGATTTGCTGTTGGTCAAGCGCCGGATTACGGCGGAGGATGCGCAGCGGCTCAAAACGTATTCCGGAAAATGCGCCGTATTCACCTCACAGCCGGAAACGCTGGAAGAACTGGACGCGCAGGAGAATCTTGAAAGCAGCGTAGAAATACATAGGATTCAATCTATCGGACTGGATTATTTGCACTTTGGTGAGACGCTGCTGGCGTTCGGTGGGTTTCCGGCAGAGGGGAAAGTAGCCGCTGTCCCGAATACCGTTTGCATTTCTCCGGTGCATCGGCAGGATGTCGAAATGCAGCTTTCCATCAACATGGGTGTGATTTCGCAGGTGCTGAGCCTGGATTCCGTTCCGGCTCAGCCTATCCCGGCGCAGGCTGAAGCAGAGGTTGCCGGAGACGGGACGATAGAGCAAAAGGCACCTTCAAAGGCTGACCTTGTTCGTACGGCCTTGAAAGAGGCTTTTGAGAAGCAGTTTGCGGTTGTTAGGGCGGAACTTGAAGGAGTATCGTTTGAAAACAATACGATCAGCCTTTCGGAATTCTATCAAAAGCATGGGATTGCAAAGGGACGTCTGAAAGGGAGCTGGCGCCTTTTTGAAAAGGAAACGCTGAGCAAAATCATGGATGAGGGTATCGTCGGGAAAGCACGCGATGCCGTCTTCCGAAAGTATTCCGCCAGCATTCCCGGTTATGGAAGGATCGTCAGGGTAAAGGACATAGAAGCATTCCGCTCCGAACTGGATAAAATAGCCTCAGACTTTCGCAGATACCTGGACGGGGATAAGGATTGTACCAGCATAGGCGGAATTCCGATTTCAAAACCCTTTTCACCTCAGGAAGCAATCAGCGATAGCATGTATGCGCTGCTGGAGTATTTGATTGAAATTTGCCCGGTAAAAGGGCTGGAAACAGAGAAATACATCCAAGATGCCAAACATTTTGTAGATAAAACGTACAGAAAGCTTGGCCAATTTTCAGATAAGATTCATATGCGTATGACCGAGTCCTCATATAGGGACAATCAGTGGAAGGATCGGGAGTTCATCGACAGTGTCTGGAAAGCTGTTACAATAAACCACCGCTTCTTTGGGGATGACTTTGTCTCGCTCATGGAGCGTTATTCAAATCTGCTGTACGCAGAACTCAAAGAGTAATAATCATTGACCAAACGGAGGGACAAGCATGTATTTCAATAATCAGATGTTTAACCCGAATACTGTGAATTCACAGTATTATCATAGTGTTCGGGATCAGATCCCGACCTACGGTTCAAATCAAGACCTGGAAGTTGCAAAGGCGGTAAAAGCCTAATTCGCCAATCCGCCACGCTAGCGGGATAGATGGCGGTTTGGCGGAAAAGATACTGGCACTTATGATAGAAAGACCGGGAATAACGCAAGGCGAGCTGGCGGAAAGACTGGCAGTACCGCTTCGAACATTACAGCGGGCAATAAAGGAACTGAAAAGTGCCGGAATGATCGTTCGCGTTGGCGGAAACCGTTTCGGCCACTGGGAAATCCACAGATAAGAAAGACGTCCTTGGGCATGAGTATAACCCAAGGACGTCTTTTTGTTCGTTCAATGGGACAGAGACATGGTGTATAATGCTTGCTGCTTGGAATAATATTTTCTTTTTCATTACATTTACAAGTAAATAAAACTTGATAGCAAACAGGCCTCTCAGCAAAGAGCCGAGAGGTCTCTTTGCGTTTTGTTTTCTTTCTTGTGCCGCATTGCAACAATACACAGGTACCGCACGCAGCTAAGCCCCAAAAAGAGTTTTACAATTTACCGGCAATACTATATTATATATGGTATCATATGTTTGGGAGTGCGTCCCGAAAAAGGAGAGTAGCATGAAATACTATGTCACCGCCGATACGCACGGATTCTATACGCAGTTGCATACAGCGTTGGATGAGGCTGGCTTCTTCCGTGATTCGGCGCCCCATAAACTTGTTATCCTTGGCGACTTTTTTGATCGCGGCAAGGAGGCATTGTCCATGCAATCCTTCATCCTGCAACTCATGGAAAAGGACGAGGTCATTCTTATCAGAGGGAACCACGAGGATCTCTTTGAAGAACTTATCACTATAGATGATGGACTTCCGGTTAGGCACCATGTCAGCAACGGCACCTATGATACGGCACTGCAACTAACAGGCTATGATCCAAACCTTGCCCGTATCCGCAATCTGGACTTTGCGGCTGCCGCCCGCGAAACGCCCTTTTTCCAGCAAATCATTCCATCAACGGTGAACTACTTTGAAACAGGGCACTACATTTTTGTCCACGGATGGATTCCCTGTGTCCGTGAGCGAGATGGCAGCTTTAGTTACTGTGCCGACTGGCGTAAGGCGGATGAAAACAGCTGGCGTAAGGCTCGATGGTATAATGGTATGGATGCCGTCCAAACATGTATGGAGGAAAAAACCATCCTCTGCGGGCACTGGCACGCATCCTACGGACACGCAAAATATGCGCAAACCGGTTCAGAGTTCGGTCCGGATGCAATCTTCACCCCGTATGTGGGACCCGGCATAATAGCCTTGGATGCCTGTACTGCTCATAGCGGCAAGGTCAACGTCATTGTTGTGGAGGAGTAGTGCCAGCGCGTCCCCCGTCCTTCAAAACCGCCCATTCCGTACAGATATCTCACGAGCATTACTCCATAATAAATACCCGTCAGAAAAAAGTGGCAAAAGCAGGCCAAATTTTCTGACGGGATTTTTTTGGAAAAATCAAGATTGCTGCCGGCAAATGCCGGAATTGACTACCTCGCTCCATCGGAAACCGGGTGCACAAATTATCGGATTGTCTCTACGCCAACAATCCGAACCGCTCTCCCAGGAGAGCAGAACGCGCCGAAGTGGGAATCAGATACCGGCCTCCTCATCCATCGGGATATCGCTGCAAAAAGAATCAGAACGCGGAACCGGCAGAGTCAGAACTATTTCTTGAAACCCGCATGAATACAGGGCTTTCCTCTCTTTGGACACGGTCCACGTCCCATTGGATGGGCTCGATCCCCAGGCTCCGTATGGCGGCAATCACGTGGTCGTCATACTCCCCGTAGGGCGGGCGCAGCAGGGTGGGCCGCACGCCGCACACCTTCTCGATGGCGTCGCAGCTTGCCGTCACGTCCGCCACGATCTGGTCGGCGGAGAGCTGGTTGTAGTGGTCATGGTGGGCGCTGTGGCTCATCACCTCATGCCCCGCCTCATGCAGCGCCATCACCGACTCCGGGTACTTCTCCACCCAGTCCCCCACCACAAAAAACGTGGTCTTGATGTTGTACCGGGCCAAAATGTCAATCAGCGTCTGGGTGTCCTCATTCCCCCACGGTGATGTAAGAGTGCGGCGATAGTGTTCATCACGTTTTTGGAGCGGCACGCTGCCTGTAAAGGGCCGGCAGCGTGTCGCTCCAAATCATTTATCGTTTGGCCAGGTCCCGTTCCCGGGTCTCCTTCACCGCACGAACCAGAAACTGGTTCACGGTCTCGCCCTGGGATCTGGCGTGTTCACGTAAGGCGTCGCCCTCGCCCCGCGGGACACGGAGCTTGAACTCATCGAACTTGGCATGATACCGCGCCACCGCCTCCCGCTGCGCATCCGTCTGCGGCATGTCCCCCACTCCCCTCTTCCGACTACTTGTATCTACCTTCGCATTATACGGGTTTTCCCGCCCGATTGCAAGAAAAAGCGAGGGCATTTTTTGTTGCCATCATTCTGCCAAGTTGGGGAGCATTTTCTTTGCCTGTATATCCAGTATCGCGCAAATAGGAAGGCTTACAATCAGCACCACTGTATCTGCCACAAAGGCATATACATTTTTCCCTGCTCTGATTAAGAACGGTTGAGCATACAGCAGGCTCTCCGTTTCAGACTTAACCACGAGGATGCCCAGTGCCACCGCAATGACAATGGCGACCGTATTGAGAGCCGTTCGAATCAGAGGCTTTGCCAGTCCTTTTGTCCGGCGAAATGTCAGTCCCAGAATCACGCCTATGACCACGTTGCCCAGCGCCCAGCCGGGCATACCGCGAAGGCCATTTATCAGCAGGCAGTACAGAATAACACCGAAGCAACCCACCAGCGTTCCCGCGGTCACGCCAAAGGAATAGCAGTATACAGCCATCACCACATAGCCCAGGCAAAGGTAATAATTCTCAAAAACCGGCACCTGCAGGCATAGGGAAAGCGCCACAAACAGGGCAATGCCTACTGCAATGAGGCAGATTCTTTTTGTTCTCATATTCATATTCAGCTCATCTATTGTTCTTGTTCATTTTAGGGTTCTCAGATGGAAGAATACAGGCCATAGGTCCTATCCCTACAGCCTGTATTCTCCAGATTCACTTTACTTCACTCTATACTGCACCCACTCTACAATATTTAAAACATTGCTCTGTCCCGTAGGTTCATTAGCAGATTCCAAATCGTAGTTATAAATCAGCGAGCGGTCACGATAACGGTACTCGGTATGCGCCGCAGTGACAAGAGCCTGCGTTGTATACGGACTCGGGCCGCCATATTTCCCGTCCTCCTTCATCCAACAATCCTGGTAGTACGAAATACCGTTATAGGTTCCATAGAAGTTTACTCCGTCAACAGTATGTTTGTACCCAAGTTCGTAATCAAGAGTGATTCTTTCGAGAATAGTGCAGTCACTATATCCCTTCGTTCCATACGAATTATGCTTGGAATTGACATAGCGATAATAGTGGTACTGCGTTTTATAGACAGCCTCAACCCATTTGGTTTCAACTTGCCTTGCGTCGTTTCCAGTTACTGCGGTACTGGACCAATTGCTCCACGCACCATAATCGCTCCAACTGGTTGAAGACCCAACAATTGTGTAGTTGGGACTCTCATCGAGCGCAGAATTTGTAGTATAATTATAGGACCATTTTCTCCCAACTACTTGCGCATTGTCGGGCACCTCGCTCGCCTTCACCCAGTCAGACAAGGGGTTGAGTGTCCAATGGGCGTACAGTATAACATTTTCCCCAGAAGTAAATACAGATTCGCTAGTAATCTCTGTCGTTCCATCTGACAAGAACCATCCCGCGAAAGCATAGTAATCGCGTTCAGGGATCGGGAGTGCACCGATTTCAGAACCGATATAAGCAACCATACTGTTCTCATCGACGGTTCCTTCATTTGCGTCAAACGTTACAGAGAAACTACCCTTAATGTATTTGTCAAACTCGTCTTCGGTCAGAGGAACGATTTCGCCCCGCTCAGGGAAACTGACAAGTGAAGCATTGGAAGGCTCACCATACGCCAAAAGGTTACCCGTAACCTCAAGTTTAGCGCTAACGGTGGAGCTGATTTTCTCAAATGCCACATTTCGGCAAACGATAGCATTCACAGACGAAGAAACGAATCTCGACGTGCCATACAGAGAGAGCGTCGGCGCAGCGCCCTTTAGAAGCAGCGTATAGCTGGGCGATTCCACCATCACTTGGTTAAGTGTGATTGCTTCGGACGAAATCTCCAAGGGAATCGAGGTGCTATCCGTGATGGTAATTCCATTCAAGACGGTAGTACCTGCATCCGAATGAATCTTCAATCCGCTGAATGTCTTTCTTCCACCCTGGAGCTCAAAGTACTCGACTGAATCAGGCACTTCCAACGTCGCATTGCTCATGTCCTCGACAATGCCCGAAATATTAATGGTAATCCGCTTCGCGCCAGACTCGATGGCGCCAAGTACAACGTCTTTGCTGGAAGCATTCACAATTATGGAGTCAACGCCTTGGAAAGCGTTTTCTCCAATCGAAGTAACTGTGGGTGAAACCTTAAACTCCCCAAGGGATGTGCAGCCGCTGAACGCATAGTCGCCAATTTTGGCAATCTCCGATCCATATACGAATTGCAAGGAGCTGCACCCCGCAAACGCCGCGCTCGGAATTTCCCTTATATAATTACTGAGGAAGACACTCTTGATTTCACTGTCACCGCTGAATGTTGCAGGAGACAGATGTCGTACAGTATATGCCGAGCAAGAATTATCATGGTTGTCAACCATAAAGAACTCAGGAATAATTACAGAAGTGTTGCTGCCCTCATACTCTCCAGTAGACAACGTGGACTCGTCATATTTTAAGCCTTCCGTTGCAACAATTCTTCCGTTGACATAATCGTTGACTGCATACGGTATCTCGAAAGGAAGAACGCCGTTTGGGTTGTCATCATACTTTGCGGCGGATGTGGCGGAATAATCGATATACGTGTAGGTTTCATCATCCAAAACCGCATAAGTGGTTACACCGTATTCTGCTTTTGCGATGTCATAAATAACAACACCGAAGACATGGACAACACCAGCGCGAACAAGGCGATAGCTTCCGTCGGACTCACCGTTGATTGTATAGGATACGCCCTCTGTGGTCTCCTCCGAGCTGAAATATGTCAGAGTCGTTGAATACTGCTCACTCTTTCCAGTAGATGTTGACCAATCTGCAGAAGCACTATTCGTTCCGCCCTTGGCATAACTCTGACCATATCCATGCTTGCTTGCTATTTTTTCAGACAGCACTTTTTCTTCATATTCAGTCAGGCTATTGGAGGAAGAGCTGGCGCTTGAGCTCGACTTGTTCCACCCCTTGTCTGTGGTAGTGGTCGTTGTCTTATCCGTAACAGTAACAGTATCCGTTCCGGTCTTCGAATGTGAGCTGTTTTCATGCGCAACGGTCGTCTCTGCAGATGCGCCCGCGGTAGAAGACGAGCTTATCTCAGTGGAGGTCTCGGCACTTGCCCCCGCCTTTGCGCTGACGGGTCCATAGCCAACACCTATCTCAGCACTAACGCTGGCGGAATCCTTGTACTTAACAGATTCCGTGTCGCTAACACTAAGACTTGCCTTGGATTCCCAAGTCTCCCTGCTGTCAACATCTTTCGTGTTATACTGTGTTGTGGTTGAGACCGATCCGTCATTTGCTTTCACAACCGTGTTATCATATTCGCTTGTTGTGAGCGTGTAGGTGTTACTGGAGGTCTTGCCAACAGACTGGCCGCTCTTTCTGTCAAGCCCATGTTCCTGGAGGACAGAATCTTCAATATGGGTCGTCTCATTCCAGTCCTCGCTGAGTGTCCAAGCGGTAGAATCTGTTGTCACGTGATCAATCGCTTCCGCGATTGTTGTCGCATCTGTCTTTGCGATGGATTTCTTCACCGTTTCTGTATAGACGGATACAACACCGCCGGCAGAAGGCAACTCCTTAATCGTATACAGCGGAACATTCTCGATTTGACCGATTTCGTAAGTGAAGAGAATCTTTCCCTTAATTGTGTCCTCCACAATTATGGGATCTCCCAGCTTTGCAACCGGCTTTGTCAGATTACGTTTGCTCGTCCAGTTGGAGTGAAGTGTAAGATTGCCGGTAGTGCCGGGCTTGATTTCCGTCACCAATTCGTCCTTGTCGGTAGTCCAACCCAGGAATACGTAGCGATCTACAGTGGGCTTGTCCAGAGTAACTCTCTGGTCCACCGTATATTGCATGGAGGACTGAGGCAGGCTCATAGACGAGTTGTCAAATGTGATGGTGTATACCTCTTTCGTCCATTTTGCAAATAGCGTAATGTTTCTGGCTGTGCCAATCGGTATCGTGGTCACTCTGGAAGCCGCGGTTCCTTGACCATCATACCATCCTTCAAATGTGTAACCAGGCACCACAGGTTCTTCGAACCACGGAACGCCCGCTTCGGATGTAAACGTCGTTGGATTGGCAGAATTATCAATAGTCATCCCAGCAAGATACTCATCATTTCCTGCCATATTATAACTGATGCTATATTCCGTGTTCTTGGGCATAGGAATGATTTCCTGTGCCACAAGAACCTTTTTGCAAACCTCGCAGTGGGATCCCTCGGTCAAGCCGGTTGCGGTCGTTGTCGCGGGCACGGCAGCATCGATAACCGGCGTATGCCCGGTAGCGGCAATAGTCAGGCTCTCCAGAGTGGTCTCCGTGGTTGCGGTTGCATTGCTGAAATACTTGTCGCACTTTGTGCAATGCCAGTAAGCATTGTAGCCCGCTTCCTCGCATGCCGGTGCTTTATAGGCAATATACTCCAGCTCATGAATGCATCTCTTCTCGACGATATCACCATAGTAAATCTCGACATCCCAGCCGGCGAAGAATTTGCGAAGTCTCAGAAGGTCCTTTGTGTTAACGGTGCCATCGCCGTTCACATCAACAGCGATAGGATCTACCTCCACACCCCAACCGGAAAAATATTTCCGCAGGCGAAGCAAATCCTTTGTATTTCTAACTCGGTCTCCGTTGATATCACCCGGGATGCCGTTTACAACCTCAATACCGCCATTCTGTACCTCAAAGGTCACATCTTCCTCATCAATGTTGATGACATCGCCTTCGATATACGAAAGGCTGATTTCGGTCTTCGTTCCCGCCACCGCGCTCTCCTTCACAAGGAAGGTCAGCGTAGCAAAAACGGCGTCACTTGTAACATTTGAAAGGCTGCTCCAAACTAAGCGCAGCGGACTTTTATATGTCTCCGGCGCTTCGCCGTCGGCTGCAAAGTCCGGGCCATAGGTGAGGTTCTGCAGCGTCAAAATGGATGAGTCATACGCCACATCGACTGCTACGGCTGCAATACCCGGATTATCCTTCAGCCGGATTTGTACATCCACTGTACCTCCGGGTGAAGCCGTCTTACTCTCGATTTGAATTGTGGGGGTTCCCACGTCTGCCGCTATAACAGACGTGGGAATAAGTGCCACAACCATAACAAGAGTGAGCAGTACGGATAGGATACGCCGGGAATACTCTTTCGTGAATCCCATCAATTAATCCTCCAATCGTTTTATCTACTCACATTGTTTAATAGAAAGCCAAATAGGTACCGCTTGTTAACTGTTCCGATAACGCACCCAACGCCGCACATTGCTGATATCATTGGAGGCCGCAACCGGTGAGCCACTCTCCCTGTTCTCAAAGCGCTGGAACTGGAAAACCATCTGGTAGTCAGTGAAATAGCTGGTATAGTAGTCAAAGCGGAAGAATCTCGGGGTCGGTCCTGCAAATTCAGTCGTGTTAAACTCACTGCTGCAGTTATAACTGGGCATATTGTAGTTGTTGCAGTGATCGTTACTCAAATATGGATGATCCGTAGAGGACAGGTGGGCGCGGAAATAGGTATACGAATATCCGTCCGTCCCCTTTGAGAGTCTAACAGGTGATATGGCCCGATTTATTACATTGTAATAAGAAGCGTTATAATCCCACTTATAATACACAAAGCCACTCCACTGATTGTTCACTTCTCTTTTAGTGGTACCATTGTCATAAGGATAATAAGGTTCTTTAGCAAAACTGGTATATATCCAGTGTCCGGTGTCAAAACCATTGGGGAAGGAAGCGTAATTTGTAGAGCCCTCATTGGTCTTCTGCCAGTAGCTCCCGATCTGGTTCCACCCATCCAGGGCAGAATTTGTAGACTCAGTGTAGAACGCCTGAGAATAGCTCCATTTCTCCTCCACGACCTGTGCCCCTGCAGGAACCTGGCTTTCATGTACCCAGTCCGTTACCGGATTCTGGCTCCAATGGCCATAAAGGGTAAAATCGCCGTCCGTGACCACAGTGGTCGTATCGAGTACGATTACGCCGCCATTCCGTTCAGAGTACCATCCGTCAAAATGCCAATAAGGCCGCGAAGCGGTAGGCATAGTGCCCATGGCATTACCATAGGTAACAACCCGACTTGACTCGCTGATAGTTGCACCGTCGATATTGGCATCAAAGTATACGGTGAACAGTTTCGACGTCCAGTGGGCGTATATCGTAAGTTCCTCAGCATCTCCCACTATACTGTCTTCTTGGATCTTTGTACCTCCTTCGCTCTCCGTAAACCATCCGTCAAAGGTATAGTTTTCACGGTAGGGCGTTGGCAATTGTCCATATGTCTGGCCACAAATCAAAGGCATATTCGTGGTACCCACAGTTCCTCCATTTGCGTCCAGCACAACAGAACAACTCTTTTCCGCCCAATGCGCATAGAGCTGAAGATTCTCCAGCCGGAGAAATGCAGAATCCGTCGTGACATAGTCTCCCTCTTCAGGATCAGTAAACCATCCAGCAAAGCTGGCATAAGGTTTTGTCGGAGTCGGAAGCGAGCCAACAGCTTTTCCGTTCGGCACCTCGAGACTATCTGTCCCACATTGTCCGCCATTTGTATTGAAGAAGATGGTGTACGGTTCACGGAAACGGGCCAAATTCGCCTCACCCTGATTGACAAGCAGTGCCCCACTCCGGTGGTTTAGCAAATTACCTTCGTCTATCAGCGCACCGCTGAGCACGATACCACCATCCACATTCAATCCTGTGGACAAATTACCATCCACCCGGTTCAATGTAGCCTGTTTGCCAAACACGCCATAGCTGCTCGATTGCAGATTAACGGCACCGTATAGCCAGATATCCGTCGCGTCCGCGCCCAAATCCAGCACAACATCCGGCGCAATAACGCTTACCTGAGACAAGCTGAGTTCATCGGAATAAATCTGCAGCGGGGCAGCAGAATCCGAGATTATAGAAATGCGGTTCAGCTTTGTCGAATCTGCATAAGAGATTACAGAGAGATTATAAAAGCTTTTTCCAAATCCACGGATGGTAAACGATTCCGTCCCGGCAGGGATTACCAGGGTCTCGCCGTCCAGGGTATCCTCCATGGATTTGAGACTGACAACTATCTCCTTGGCCCCTGACAGAACAGCCGCCTTAACTACATTCGGTGTCGAAGCTTCGATCTCAACAAACCCAACTCCCTCAAATGCATTTGTACCAAGGTCGGTCAATGCCGTAGAGAAGTTGACGCTGTGTAGCTTGCTGCATCCCGCAAAAGCACCGTCTCCAATACTTGTAACCCCGGGTGCGGTAAACTCCCAAAGCTCTGTACAGCCAGCAAAGCAATCGTCGGGAATTGTTGTGATGTAATCTGACAGAACGACTCCGGTCAAATTCTCATTTCCAGTAAACACACCGTCCATGATTCCGGTAACCTTCACCGCCGTCTTTTCCCCATCGTGGTTGTCAATAGATACATAATCCGGAATGATAACCAGGCTGTCCGTTCCGTTATATGCTGTTACCATACCGTTCTTATCAAATTCGAGGCCATCTGTCGCGAAAGTTTTTGCCAGCAGATAGTCGTGAATGGTCGAAGGTATACAGAAATCAATCACTCCGCTTTGGTTGTCATCGTATTTCGATGAAGAGAACGAGTAATCCTCAAACTTATGGAAATCATCATCCATAACAGAATATGTGTATGCGAAGTAGCTTTCATTGGCAATATCATATCCCACTGCACCGTACACATAGGCGGTCGCCGCCATTACTCTTCTGTGATAACCAGTCACAGCAGCTCCCGTGGAATACGTCACAGAGGTTTTCTCATAAGTCAGCTCAGAGTAGGTTACCTTAGAAGAAAACTCATCCTTATTACCATTTGTGCTGACTATACCGCGAGTACTACTATCACTGCCCGTTTTTAAATATGAGTTGCCAATTGACGACTTCTGATTGATTATCCGCGATACAGACTCCGCCACGGATTTACCTGAAGTCAACGATTCTCCGCCGCTTTGTCCGGAATCCTCGCCCCAAGTAGTTGTTTCAGATGTTGTGGAGCTATGTGTCTTAATTGTACCTGATTGTTCATTGCTGCCTGAATCGGTATCGGTAGCTTTCTTTGTAACAGTATCTGTACCCGTTTTGTCTGTTGTCTTGTTCTCGTATCCGCCGCCAATCGTTAGGTTCTGTTCGAATTCCAACCCCCCATCTGCGCCAAGTGCTTTCACTACACCACCGGTTTTCACAGACTCCTTATGCTTCAATTCAAGTTGAGCATTTACATCGTATCCATGAAGATTCGTCTTATTATCGTACTCTGTGGTGTCAGTTGACTCGTGCGTTTTGGTGTTATTGGTCGTGGTATGCAAATCATATGTGTCCGTACTATTGACAACGGTGGAAGTATTACTACCGCCGCTTGTTTTATTGACGAACCACTCGTCGTTCGTAGTTTTACTTTCCGATTCGATTACTTCTCGATCTCTTTGTTGCGAATTTGCATACTCATTATTAATGGAGATGCTGTCCGTCCAGCCGCTGCTTAATGTCCAGGTTGCATTTCCGGTCGTAGAAGCCTCAACAGCCTTGGAAAACGCCTCGATGTAATCTCGAGAAGTTTGAACTGATACTTCCTTAGTCACTGTGTCAGAAACACTCGATTTGTTGAGATATCCGAAATCATATATCTCATAGACTGGAACATCCGTTATTTTTCCAATCTCATAATTGAAGATGATGGTGGAATCATCCTCATAGATAATGGGATCTCCATATTTTTTGGACTCCCAGGCACGATTTCTCTGACTCAGCCAGTTGGCATAGAAGGTTCTATTCTTTGTATTACCCGCTGGAACTGTGCGGCAGATGTTGCCATCTTCATCGGACCATCCCACAAAAGTGTATCCATCCAGGAAAAGGATTGGGAGTTCTTTCACTTCGTTGGACTTTCCTGTTACATTTTTCAGCGCAGAAGTATCTATCAATCCCTCCAGCACCGGGTCATAGCTGAAGAAAATCTGATAGGTGCTGCTCTTCCAATGGGCATACAGAACACAGGTTCCCGTCTGATTCTCCGAAATGCGAGTAATCCGGGTTCCGCCTTCCGGGCTATCAAACCAGCCCAAAAACTGATATCCGTACTGCTCAACATCGTCGATAATATTCTCAATTACGGCGCCTTTCCCCTGCTCATAAACACTTGGGTTATTGGGATTGTTTACGATTTTCCCAAGCCTCTCCAGTTCTTTCAGATAGGAATCCGTACCAGATATTTTGTATTCAATGGCATACTCATTTTTCTTGAGCATAGGAATGATTTCCTGTGCCACGAGGATCTCGTTGCACACACCGCAGTGTGAGCCCTCTGTCAAACCTGTCGAATGCGAGGTCGCCGGTATTGCCTCGTCGATAACCGGCATATGCCCGGTGGCCGCAATAGTCAGACTCTCCAGGGTGGTTTCCGTGCTTGCTGTTGCGTCGCTGAAATACTTACCGCACTTTGTGCAATGCCAGTAGGCGGCACAACCCGCTTCCTCGCAGGACGGAGCCTTGTAGGCAACAGCCTCCAGCTTATGTGTGCATTTTTTGGCTACAATATCACCATAATAAACTTCGACATCCCAGCCAGCGAAATATTTGCGAAGTCTGAGCAGATCCTTAGTGTTGGTGATACCATCGCCGTTCACGTCAACTGCGATAGGGTCTACCGCCACACCCCAACCAGAGAAATACTTCCGCAGGCGAAGCAAGTCCTTTGTGTTAACAATACGGTCGCCATTGATATCGCCCGGGATACCGTTTACAACTTCAACGCCGCCGTTCTGCACCTCAAAGTTTACATCTTCCTCATCGATATTGATGATATCACCTTCGGTATATGACAGGCTGATACCGGTCTCTGTGCCCGCCGCTGTCTCCTCTTTAACCAAGAAGGTCAGTGTGGCAAAGACAGCGTCTCCAGAAACACTTGAAAGACTGCTCCACACCAAGCGAATCGGGCTATCATAGTCCTCCGGTGCTTCACCATCTGCAGCGAAATCCGGACCATAGGCCAGGTTTTGCATTGTCAAAACAGATGCGTCATATGCCACGTTGACCGCGATGCCAGCAATGCCAGGATTATCCTCGAGCTGAATTTCTACATCAACTGTGCCTCCGGGGCGTGCCGTCCTGCTCTCAATCCGAATCGTGGGAGTTCCCACGTCTGCTGCTACAACAGACGTGGGAATAAGCGCCACGATCATAACGAGAGTGAGCAGCACAGAAAGGATGCGTCGGGAAGTTTTTTTCGTAAAACTCATTAAAACGTCCTCCTATGCTTATACAATCTTCTGATCAGTCGATTGTGATACTGCCATTCACAGTCGTGAAAGCAACATCGTTTTCGTCAATATCGAAGATATCTCCCGCATCATAGCTCACGGAGATAGGATATGTATTACCCTGGACTGCTCCTGCAGCGGTCTTAAACTCCAGAGTGACAAAGGTTGTATCGCTCGTAACCTCATTAACATCAGTCCATGTTATGGGGACAGGGTTTGCCGCTGTATTCGGCTCTTCTCCGCCAGAACCGAAGGGACTGCCATACGTTGCCTTCGTAAATGTCAGTGCAGAGTTGTCATAACCAATCTTAAGCGTGGCGCCCGCAATGCCCGGGTTGTTCCGAATAGCGATAACCACCTCGATGCCGGTATCACCAAGATGAGCGGAGACATTGTTCGCATAGATGGCAGGAGTGGTATCTACCTCATATGTAGCAGTAATGGTCGTGTCAGAAGAAATGCCCGTATAATTGCCGCTCCAGCCAGTAAAGGCATACCCGCTTCGAGT
This sequence comes from Paludibacteraceae bacterium, assembly GCA_017447875.1. GTDB lineage: Bacteria > Bacteroidota > Bacteroidia > Bacteroidales > Paludibacteraceae > Colicola. Next base: position 14,895 of record JAFSMP010000014.1, read on the forward strand.
GGGGTTAGCAGGCGGAGTAGCATTTGAGCCACTTGCAACCGACTCAGATTTTAATTCAGTCCCGTCATAGTCAACAAACCGAACAGTATAGTAGACCGTCGTGGGCTGCTTCGCAGTGTATGTGGCTGTGATAACCATATTTTGCGTCACATTGGTAAATGTGCCGTCCCATCCTGCGAAATCATAGCCCTCTCTGGAAGGATTGGCCGGAGGCGTTGCATTGCCGCCGGCAGAAACCACCTCTGTTTTCAGCAAACTATTATCGTAGTCCACAAAGGTAACTGCGAATCCTGTAGATGCTTCGCCGCCGATATACCCGGCATCAATAGTGGAACCGTCTGTAAGCGTCAGAATAAGATGTCTTTCGTTGTTGATGCTGGCGCTCGCAACACCTACACCGGCATCGCCCTTCTCACCTTTGTCTCCTTTATCGCCCTTCAGCGATTTCAGCCATGCCTGCACCGTACCTGTGAAGCCATTCTCGACAGCAAGCTCATAGGCAGATTTACCATTTTTGCCGGCGAGGCTGGACAGCCACTCTTCCTCGGTGCCAAGATAGCCTTTTTCTACAGCCAAATCATAGGCAGATTTACCATCCGCGCCACTTGCACCCTGGGCACCGACAAGCGATGCAAGCCAGGTTTGAATGTCGCCGGTATAACCATTCTCAACAGCAATATCGTACGCGGACTTGCCGGCAGAACCATTTTCGCCCTGGGCACCGACGAGAGACGCGAGCCACTCGGTAAGTGTGCCGCTATAGCCCTGTTCGCAAGCCAATTCATACGCAGACTTTCCGTTTGCCCCAGAAGCGCCGGTTGCGCCGGTAGAACCAATCAAAGAATCCAGCCACTCGGAGAGCGTTCCCGTGAAACCCACATCACGAGCCAGCTCATACGCCGATTTACCATCGGCCCCATATGCGCCGGTGGCACCGGCGAGGCTGGCCAGCCATTCAGTCACTGTGCCCGTGAAACCATTCTCGCAGGCTATTTCGTAGGCAGACTTGCCGTTGGAGCCGGCGGTTCCCTTCAGAGAATCCAACCACTCAACCGCTGTTCCGGTATAGCCATTCTCAACGGCAATTTCGTAAGCGGACTTCCCGTTGATTCCATTCACCGCACCCCCGGCAGTACCCTTAAGAGATGCGAGCCATTCTTCCTCTGTGCCTTCATATCCATGATCGACAGCCAATTCATAAGCAGACTTACCATTCGCGCCATTGGTACCATTGGCTCCTGCTGCGCCGATCAAAGAGGCGAGCCATTCCGTCTCAGTGCCTGTAAAACCATTATCACAGGCAATCTCGTAGGCAGATTTACCATTCGAACCATTTGTTCCGTTGCTGCCAGCAGCACCGATCAGTGAGGCAAGCCACTGCTCCTCAGTGCCTTCAAAGCCATTATCGCAGGCAACTTCATAGGCAGACTTGCCGTTTGCCCCGTTGGTACCATTGGTACCATTCGTGCCATTGGTGCCCGCTGCGCCTACCAAGGACGCAAGCCACTCCGCCTCGCTGCCCGTAAAGCCGTTATTGCAGGCAATCTCGTAGGCAGATTTACCATTCGTGCCGTTTGTCCCGTTGGTACCATTTGTGCCATTCGTGCCGACAAGGGAGGCCAGCCATTCAGACTCAGATCCCTCGAAACCATTGTCGATCGCAATTTCATAGGCACTCTTGCCGTTCGTACCTGCAGCGCCAATTAGCGAGCTGAGCCAGTCAGAAAGACTGCCCTGGTAACCATTCTCAACGGCCAGATCATAGGCGGATTTGCCGTCTGTACCGTCTTCACCGGCATCACCTTTCAGGGATGCAAGCCACTCTGTCTCGGTACCGGTGTAGCCCTTTTCAACAGCCAGCTGATAGGCAGACTTACCATTCGTGCCGTTAGTACCATTTATGCCATTAGTGCCTGCTGCACCTACCAGGGAAGCAAGCCACTCCGCCTCGCTGCCCGTAAAGCCGTTATCACAGGCAATCTCGTAGGCAGATTTACCATTCGTGCCGTTTGTGCCGTTAGTACCGTTCGTACCATTGGTGCCATTCGCGCCGACAAGAGAGGCCAACCATGCGGATTCGGTTCCCTCGAAGCCATTGTCGACCGCAATTTCATAGGCACTCTTGCCATTGGTACCTGCAGCGCCAATAAGCGAGCTGAGCCAGTCAGAGAGGCTGCCCTGGTAACCATTCTCAACGGCCAGATCATAGGCAGATTTGCCGTCCGTACCATCTTCGCCCCGCTTTTCAAGAATGGCATTAAGCCACTCTTCTTCCGTCCCGGTATATCCATTCTTTTTGGCGAGTTCGTAGGCAGAAAGGCCAGTTGCGCCGGTTTGACCGTCTCTGCCGTCGGCGCCATCGCGGCCGGTAGCGCCAACGAGGGATTGGAGCCACTCGCTTTCCGTACCACGGAAACCATTTTTCACAGCGATCTCATACGCAGACAAGCCAGCAGAGTCCTTCTTGCCGCCTGCCCCAATGATCTCTTCGACCCATTCCTGCTCCGTTCCGGCATAACCATGTTCCACCGCAATCTCATATGCCGACTTTCCGTTTGCGCCAATAAGCGATGTCAGCCATTCCTCTACCGTGCCCGTAAAGCCGTTCTCAACGGCAAGTTCATAGGCAGATTTACCGTTTCCGCCAATTTCGCCTGCGAGAGACGCCAGCCATTCCTCTACTGTGCCATCGTATCCGTTTTCGACTGCATAGCCATAGGCAGACGCAGCATCATACACTCGCGTGTTTAATGTCGCTGCATTGCTACCGCAGCCAGATAGCAACATGCACAGTACCAGCACAATTGCGAGTACAGCGCTACTTCCAAACTTTTGTCTCATGGTTTTGAATCCTCCTATTTATAATATTTCAGAATAAACAATATCCCATCCAGCCCAGTCGCACGGTCACAGTCAGCCGCTTCAGGTTTGGATTATCAAAGGGCAAGCCGCTGTTTATCTTCGCAAAGATGTGGTATAATAGGATTAAGTAAGAGCACGTATCAGCATAGACCGCATCTACTTGCGTAGAACTTTTACTTCTACGAAATCCTTCGTGAAAACCTTGCAATCAAAAAGAAAATGGCCAAAAGCTGACCATGCTTTTGACCATTTTCATATTCTTCTCAGGGCTACGCTGACAGGTATTTCAGTTTCTCCATCTGGGCCCGCTTTTGCTCCATGGATGTGTGGACATAGGTGCGCAGAGTGATGGCAGTGTCCGCGTGGCCAAGGATCTCGCTCAGCGTTTTCACGTCCATGCCGCACTCTATGGCGCAGCTGGCAAAGGTGTGGCGAAGGGTGTGGTATTTCAACGCGGGCAGGCCGCAATCCTGCAACAGCCGGTGATAACGATAGTCATACGTCCGCGGATTGACGAAGGTATCCGTCTGCGAGATGACGAACGGCGAGGTGCGGGTGTCGTAATAGCGGCGCAGCAGTGCAATCATCTTTGGCGTCAGCGGGATGCGTCGAACGGAGGCACTGGTTTTGGGGCTTTCAAGTCGCCAGCAGCAACGGCCCTGCTCTTTGACGCGGACGGTGGTTTGCGTCACGGAGAGAAATCCCTCCTTCATGTCGATGTTGTCCCATTGCAGCGCGCACACCTCACCGATGCGAAGCCCGGTATAGAGCGACAGAAAGACGCCCAGCGCAGTCAGATCCTCCCGGCTTTGTAAAAATCGCTCCAGCTTTGCCCTCTCGTCCCGGGTAAAGGGACGGATCTCTGCCTTCTCTCCGAGTGGTTTCTCAATGGCGGAACGCAGCGGCGGGCACCACTGCTCCTGGGCTGCGAACTGCATCACCGATTGCAGCAGTACCATCATGGTGCGCACATAGGAGCTTGCCAGGCCGCCGCCTCCATCCCGCCGGCCATTTTCCATTTTCTCTGCAAGAAAGACATTGATATCTGTGGCTGTAATATCGCTGATTCCCTTACTGCCCAGCATTGGAATAATGTGATTCCGAAACATGGTCTCGTATTTATCCTGGGAGGATTTCTTAAGATGAATACGGTTGTGCTCCAGCCAAAGGGCGGCGACATCGGCCAGCGTCCGCCTGCTGCGCCCCTTTGTGTATTGGCTCTGCGCCACATCGGACAGCTTTCGCTTGACCTCGCCATAGGTGTGCCCGTACACGGAGCGATACACCACATGTCCCGCCTCATTCACGCAGGAAGGATAACGGCCCTCCCAGCGGCCGTCTATTCGTTTGTGAATGCGATCTCCGCGCTTTGCCATTTCACAGACCTCTCTTCAATGCAGCAGTGTTTCCGCTGCCGAGACCGACCACTTTTCCGACCACAATCAGACGTATTTGCGATGGTAGTATAGGCATATCGCCCAAAATATCCAAGCCAAATTTAGCACTCTTTACACGTTTTTTACACAATACTATGCTGGAGAATAATTGACAGCAATTTGAAATATATGGTATACTTGAAAGGAACATGGGGAAATCCGTCGTTTTTTGAGATTCGTAGAAGTAAAAGTTCTACGCAAATGGTCATCGTTCCGTGGCGTTTGCCACGGTTTTTCTTTTGGGGGCAGTGCGCATTGTAATGTTGGCACTATCACCCATGGATCGGTTTACGCATTATCGCACATTTGTTCTATCAAAGCAATATGCCGCTTGCATATTGTTGCGGAAAAACCTTTATTAATTTAATTATTCCTTGTTTTCTCCGCATATTGTTTCCTGCATAACCCATTTCTTCCCATGTTTACGTCCCACTTCGCAAAGGCTTCCGTGGAATGGCCATGGCAAAACCGGACTTTTTGGTTTATGATTAATTCTAATAGCATTATATACTTCTATTGGAATATTTCAATATCCATTAGCATGAATATACTTCTAATTGTAAAGAATATGTCAGTTAGGAGTGATGCAATGGACGCCCGCCAGATTGGAAAGAGGATTCAGCGAATCCGCAAGCAGCGTGGTCTCACCCAGGAGCAGTTGTCGCAAATGGTCAACCTATCCACCAACTACCTCAGCAACATCGAGACCGGATTCAAAACCCCCAAGCTGGAAACCCTGGTGGCCATTATGAACGCCCTGGAATGCGACGCAAACGCACTTCTCTCCGATGTTGTCACCGTCACTTCCCTCGACGAGAGCAGGCAAATATCGCCGGCCCTGGCAGAGCTTCCCCCGCGGGAACAGCAGCGAATCAAGCGCGTCGTGGAGGTGCTGATTGACGAAGCCAAAAAGTAATTTGAAAAGCCTTCATGCCCGATGAAATCGGTGCACGAAGGCTTTTTCTTTTTGCGGCAGGAGAAATCCTATACCCCGTCCTTTCTTACGCTACGTCTCCGGTGTGCACCGGCTTGCCGTCCAGGAAAACCACGTCCTTACCGAAGTTACTGCTCACACTGCTGTCCAGGTTGTCCACCACCGCCAGCAGCTTGGCCTCCGGCGTGATGGGACTCACGCCAACGCGGAAGGGATAGGCGGTGTGGTGGCTGGCCACCAGGTTTTCCAGCTTCCTTGCCTTATCCTCCGGCGTGCCCAGCTCCTGGGCCATCTGCCGGATCATCATGGCGCCCTCCATCGCATGGGCGTTCTCTTTCATGGCATCCGTGGGCCGCATCGCCGCGCCGGTGCTGTCAAAGCCATACCCACGCACCTTCCCGATGTCGTGGAGCACCGCCCCGGCGGTCAGCAGCTCCTTGTCAATGCCAAAGTCATAGGTATCATTGTAGTATTCAGCGAAGTTATACGCCCACTCCATCACCTCGTAGGTGTGGGTCAGCAGGCCGCCCACGCAGGCGTGATGGCTGCCGGTGGACGCCGGGCAGGAACTGAACACCTCCTTGTTTTCGTCCACCAACGCCTTGCACAACAGGAGATAATCCCCGTCCTGGATCTTCGCCACCATGGCGTCCCAGAACTTCTTAAACCCCTCTTCCCCCGACAGCAACCCGTGGGGCAGCAGCGTCCGGATGTCGTTCTGCGCGTCGTCAGCATCCAGAGGCCAGATGTCGATAATCCGAATCTGGGGCGCGCCCTTGTAGGCGCCCATTCGACCCTGCACCATCACAGGAGTGCCGGCGCTGGCCTCATCCAGCTCGCCGCAGTAATCAAAGCAGATGCCGGCGATGGCGCCCTTGCAGTTCCGCAGC
>JAFSMP010000061.1 GCA_017447875.1 Paludibacteraceae bacterium
CCGACGCGGACGGCGTGGCGGTGTCTGAACCGATCCCCAAGGGGAAATACACGGTCAAAGAACGAGCCAACCCCACTGGCTATATCAACGATCTATACTGTGTGGAATGTGAAGTGTTTTCTGACGTAACAACCCTCATGAACGCGGACAACCGGCCCATCCGGGGAAGAATCCAAATTACGAAGAAAGATGAGCTGACCAAAACGCTGCTGCCGGACGCGGAGTTTACGATCACCCGCGTATCCGGCTTGCCCTCGCACAACGGAGAAGGAAACGGTGAAGTGGTGGCCGTCCTGACCACCGATAACAGCGGCAAGGCGGTGTCGCCCCTGCTGACCTGGGGCACCTATAAGGTAGAAGAAACCAGAGTGCCTGAACACTATGTTGACAATCACTTTTTCGCCATGGTCGTCATCAAGGAAAACGAGAAAACATACGAGATCACGGCGGAGAATGAACCCACCAAAGGTTGGATTGAGCTTATCAAGACGGACGCCCTGGATCGTACCGCTATCGCTGGTGTGCAATTCGACATTTATGAAAATGACGAATTCGGCAGCGGTTTGGTAGGCTCAATGACCACCGATGAAAACGGCGTGGCGAAATCTCCCGCCCTGCGGAAAGGCAAATATCTGGTGAAGGAACATGAGAATCCCACCGGCTATGTGTCCGATCTGGCAACAGTGGAATGTACGGTCAAGTCCGACGAAACCACCCATACCAGCGCTGCCAATCAGCCCATCCAGGGAAAGATCAGGATCATCAAAACGGATGAACTGACCAAGGAAGCCCTGGCAGGGGCGGAGTTTACGATCACTCGGATCAGCGGCCTGCCCTCCCACAACGGCAGCAACAATGGCGAAGTGGTGGCGGTGATCACCACGGACGCGGACGGAATCGCTGTGACGCCTCTGCTCACCTGGGGTATCTACAAAGTGGAAGAAACCGGCGTCCCTGCTCATTATGTGGACAACAGCTATTCCACGGAAGTGACCATCCGGGAAGAAAACCTGATAACCATTGACGTGCCTGTGGAAAACGAGCCGACTAAGGGCTGGATTCGCCTGACCAAGACGGACAGGAAGAACGGCAATCCCATTTCCGGCGTACAGTTCGATATTTACTATAACGATCAGTACGGGGAAGGGCTGGCCGCCACCATGACCACCGGCGAAGATGGCGTGGCGCTGTCCGAACCGCTGCGGAAGGGGAAGTACACCGTCAAGGAACACGGGCAGACCCCCGGTTATCTCTTTGAGGAAGTCACCTTGGAATGTACCGTGAAATCCGACGAAGTCACCGATCTGACCGCCACCAATCAACCCATCATGACCCGCCTGATGATATACAAGCGCGATAAGGATGAATACAAGCGAAGCCTCAGCGCGCTGCCCGGTACGCGGGGCGATGGTGTCCTGACTGGCACGGTATACACGGTGCAGGCAGGAGAGGACATAACTGACCGCCAGGGCAATATCCTGTACGAAAAAGGCGCTGTGGTGATGGAAAACCTGAAAACCACCGGCGAGGAAGCGTCCGTTCTGACGGATGAACTGTGGCCGGGCGTGTATGAAATCGTGGAAGTCA
>JAFSMP010000015.1 GCA_017447875.1 Paludibacteraceae bacterium
AAAGGACGCTGTCCTGTTCGCCGCCCGGTGAGTGCCATCGTGCGGGCTATATCGCGATAAGCGCAAGCCAAATAAATGGTGTTGCTGTCCGGATTCAGTAGCGGAATAGCCTTGCGGTAATAACTCTGTGCGATGTCATACAACATCTCGCTTTCCGAGGTGTTGCCTAATCGGAACCATGTTAATCCCAATAACCGGTTTCTCCTCTCGGACTGCTGATGGTTGATGTCGGAAGGCTGAATAGTAAGCAAAATCTCCTCCGAACGCTTCAAGTATTCGGTTGAACTCTCGTACTGACTACTGCTGTTGGAGTATGTTCCCTGACGATATAATTCCTCCGCTTCTTCAAGCCGATTTTCTACGTTTGTAGAGCCAAATTGGCAACTCTGCAAGCAAAAAATCAAGCCCCAAAGCGCTATTTTTGAAACGCGTACAACTTTATTTTTAGTCATATTTTGTAAGTTATTGATTATCAATGGTCTTTATTTTGTTAAAATCGGCACTCGTACAACACCTAAATTTGCACATGTCAAAAAAAAGCAGTACCTTTGCACCGGATTTCAAAATTTATTTTGGAGCGCAAAATTAGTAAAACTTTTTAACATATGCAAATTATGGAAAAGAAAAATTGTTTTTGTCTGCTTTTTGTAGCCTTTTTACTATTAAAAGGAACGTGTGCGTACGCGCAGGAGGATATATCCGATCGTTACGCATGGCGTTTGGACAGTATCCGTATTAACACGCTCTTGACGGGTGGCGAAGGCGGAGGAACAGAGTATAAGCACGTGAATTATTTCTACGCGCCGGATAGTATGGTAGAAACCAATACTACCATCTATTATGTCAATGCGACAGAGTATTACTACCGCATCAATCCATATTGCGCTACATACGTGTATCGTGATTTTGGCAAAGATGGAAAGCATACTACGTATGAGTACTCGTTTCCGGTTACCCATTGGACTTCAGAAAACATAGTAGATTCCGCGCTCAACATCTCCGATTTGCAGAAACCGGACGAGGCTGCATTTGAATTGAGCCATCGTTATGACTATGCGTATGACACCTATCGTAATATTTTTGACGAGGAAGGTCATCTGATCCGACAAATCCGTAACTATGATTACTCGGTTTATCGTTTGGACTCTGCGGGAAACTGGCTACCGTCTTCGCGCTATTACCATGCGGAGACGGATAGCACGTTGGAATCCATCAGTTATTATTTCAATACGAACGAGCAGAAATGGAAAAACCAATGGGGTACATACGGTCGCAGCAAATATCGCAATCACCGGTTGTGGATAGAGGAAAAAGTATTGGACTACAATGGAAGTGTAGATAGCGGTACGGAGTATAATGAGAATGGCGGAGTGATTCGCACATACAAAGGCGACAGCTATAACGGTAACGAGACCTATTACCGCAGCGGACGTATCATCGGAAAAACCACATGGTCAACCAGATCCAGCGTAAAGACCACAACCAAAGAGATGTATCTGGACGATGTGTTTACGCAGAAGACGGTGACGGGCGATGAGCGCGACGAGGAATATCTGGTGGAGAAAACCGCAACCGGCAACAAGGAATATCCGCAACACGTGCGTTCATGGAGATATAATGAGGATAGTGTGCTGACGGCTTATTCCAACTCCGTTTATACATACGATGCGGACCACCATTGCACCTTGCGATTAGACACAACTCTGCAAAACGGCACATGGACGGTCAAGCGCACAGAGTATGGCAACGAGGGTGAAGTGGTTTATTCCAAGACGCAGGAGAAACGTGAAGCTATAGACGAATGGATTACAACTTCGGAAAGGACACCGGAATTCACGCTCACCACGAGCGTTCAATGGAATTACAGCCCGATACAGCGTACCACGACAAAAAAATACCACTATGGTTTTGACAATGAGTATTCCATCCGTGAGACGTGGAATGCGGAGTTACAAAAATGGATTACCGCGTATAATTCCTGTCGTTATACACAGGTAAGTTTCGGTGAAAACGGCGAACCCATCTCCTCTATCCGATACGACGGACTAAGCAATAACGGGACTTGGAACACGGGGTTGATATATACCTTTACATATAACGAAGCGCTGCAGGCGTATGAGCGGATTCCTGTTGCAACGACAAGCGGCATTTCGATAGTAGATTATGATGAAGGTTACCACGTCAACAACCGCGCCTATTATAATGCGGTTGGTGAGTATCTGGGCTACTTCTACAGCCCGTATGGGGAGAACAGAGGATTCTTCACAGTTGTCAAAAAAGATGCCTACAACCGCACAACGGAAAACATTGAGTATGTCATAGACATAAATCGCCAGTTAGGAGATACCTTGCGCTGGAAACAATTCACCTACTTCCCCAATGATATAACCGCAGATGTAGCAAGGATGTTCTATCAAGGCAAAGACACGGCTTCCGGCACATGGAGTGTCTATCAGGATACCAAATATACCAAAGATTATAGTACCTATTCGAAGGAAGGTATTCTGCTGTACGTAGATACCTACGGCTGGGAAGGAGACGAAATTGTTCTAACGCAAACCATGCACCACAATGATGTGATTTACGATGAACAGGGACGAATAAAAGAGCGTATCACATATTACACAGCGAATATCGGATATAATGTGCCTAACATGCGATATGTCTATTACTATCGCAATGACGAAGACCCGAAATGGTATGGTGTGATTCAGTGGGGTACATATGACAGGAATGATGAAACATGGAAATCGCAGCATGTGCCTGAGTATCAAGACTATGTCGTATTGGACGATTTGCAGCGCGTGGTGGAGCGAACGACCTTTGCCCTTAACGCGGACAATACTGCTTTGAGACCTGATGCACGAGTCGTTTATTACTATCCCGGCGAAGCAGAGGATTGGACGACGGCGGACAACTACACTTGGAACACAGTTAAAAACGAGTTCTATTGCTCCGGCGTGTCCAACAATGCCTATAGCAAGCGGGCGGAGTTTGACGAGGAGGGCAATGTGCTGTCTCTGATTGCACAAGGCGGGACCTGCGAACGCGGAATAGAAGATGCGCAACAATGGGCGTTCAGTTACGGCAATTCTTTGTCGGAGGAACCGGTACTTTCTCCGGCATCGTACGGCATGAAAGAAGAGCGCGTCAATATAAACAACAGACCATCTTTCAGTCCCGTAGCAGACAGACGTATCAAACAGATCCAATATGTTGATTTTACCAACCATTACGCCAACTCGATAAGCGAGTATCATTACACGGCATTGCGCGAAGGTCTCCAAGAAGACAGAATGCCCGTATCCATCGAGCCGGAAGAGACGAGTGCGATGTTTACATGGGGAGCAGTAGAAGGCGCGGAGACATACGTGCTGCATGTGTACAGAGACGCAGCGCAAGCAGAAGAGATTTGCTATGTGGTGTTTGACAAAACAGGAAGGGTGATTTCTATCAATTTTGTACGTCATGCACCGAAAAGAAATGCCGAAGTGGAACAATTCACCTACACCTTGGACGGCTTGATGCCCGGAACGCAGTATTGGTACACCGTTGTGGGCCGCAATGCTGAGGAAAAAGCATTTGAATCCACCCACGGTTCATTCCGCACAAAAGGAGAGGGCGAAAATACGGAAAGTATCGATTTTATCGGGGAAAATGGTACAAATACTCCTGTCAAATTCCTCCGCAACGGACAAATCATCATCCGTCGTGGTGACGCAGAATACAGTATTCAAGGAAATCAACTGAAATAATATACGATCATGAAAACGAAAGTATCTATTATTCTTGTTTGCCTGATTTGGATGGCAAGCAGCCTATCCGCGACGGTATATAACGGCGTGTGCGGTAATGAGTTATCATGGAGGCTTGACACCAATGACAGCATCGTTGTTATCACCGGACGTGGAGAAATGTCCAACTTCCAGTTCGATGAAGACAAAAGGCCTTACGTCAAGAGTGTTGTGTTCCCGAAAGGTATAACTCGCATATCTCCCCGTTCGTTCGAGTATTGCTACAATTTACAATCAGTTACCTTGCCTGATAGCGTAATGTCAATAGGCTACTATGCGTTCAGGAAATGTACCGGTTTGAAGGAATTCCATATGGGGAAAAATGTCCGAACTATTGAACTGAATGCATTTCGTGACTGCACTTCACTGCAACGTCTGGTCTTATCGGACAGCCTTGAGACAATAGGCGTTCATGCCTTTGACGGTTGCAGTGCGATTACTGATACCGTTGTTTTCCCTGAATCTCTTGTTTCTCTCGGAGATAATGCATTCGCGGGAGCGAGTGGACCAAATGCCGTAGCCGTGTGGAAAGCAAGGCATTGTAAGAGCGGAGCTAGACCCATGAGTCATTTCACAAAGGTCATATTTGGCGAGAATGTGGAATATATAGGTTCCTATTTGTTCTGTAGTGCACCGTTGGATACGGTTATATTGCCCAATGGCGTGGATACAATCGAACATTATGCATTTTACAAGTGCAGCCTGAAGTACATTGAGTTGCCGCAGTCACTCAAATATATTGGATCGGTTGCTTTTTACGGAGCTGCATCATTGACTTCTCTGATTGTTCCTGAGAATGTGTCAAACATCCCAAGTTCTATGTGCTCCGAATGTAGTTCACTCAAATCTGTCACTTTGCCGGAAGGAATAACGACTATTGAAAATTATGCATTCTATCATTGTAAATCGTTATCAAACATCAATATACCGCAAAGTGTGCAGTCTATCGGGGAGCTTGCATTCGCAGGATGTAGTTCTCTGACTTCAGTCTCTATTCCAGAAGGTATAACCGGTATATCCGACTGTGCTTTCAGCCTTTGCTTATCCCTGAGAGAGGTGCATTTCCCGAAGTCGTTGACCAGCATTGGTGAAGGAGCATTTCAGGATTGTGCAATTGATTCGCTCGACTTTCCTGCATCACTGCTATCAATCGGTGAAAATGCGTTTTCGCGTTTGCTAAACCTCAAGGAATTGTTCATTCCTGACGAAGTTCGTCAGATCAAGAGTGGAGCATTCGAAGGGTGTACCGCTTTGCAGAATGTAACGTTCGGCAGAAAAGTTTCCATGATTGATACTGATGCATTCAAGGGAGATAACCGCCTGACTGAAATAACCTGCAATGCCGTTGTTCCCCCGTTGGCGCAGAGCAGTGCATTCAGCGGAGTGCCCGACACGGCGACATTGATTGTTCCCTCACAAAGCATAGAGGAATACACTGCCGATGAGGTTTGGGGACGTTTCCGCATTCAGCAGAATCAAGAACCTGGTCATGTTACAACCGAGACGACAGAAACAGCAGTTAACTTTACATGGCCTTCCGTGGAAGGAGCCAGTTACTACACACTCATCATCTGGGCGAATGAAGAGCGTACGGAGAAGATTTGTACGCTGACGTTCAACTCCATGGGACAGCTCGTTGAGATCGACTTCTCCAAGCACGCACCTGTACGTCGGGCGATGAACACCGCTGCTTCCTTCTCGTTCCGTTACAACGGTTTGAGTGAGGGCACCGACTATTGGTTCACGATGACAGCTTCCGATGCCAATGATACGGAACTCTTCAATGCCTCCGGATCCTTTGCTACGCTCGGAGCAAACATGCCGACCAACATAGACGATGTACAAAGGGACGATGTACAATGTACAAAGGTGTTGCGCAACGGACACATCTATCTGATGTACGAAGGACGGATGTACGATGTACGAGGAAACAAAATCAAATAATATACGATCATGAAAACGAAAGTATCAATTATTCTTGTTTGCCTGATTGGGATGGCAAGCAGCGCCTACGCGACGGTCTATAACGGCAGTCTGGGACCGGAGTTGACGTACACGCTGGATTCCGGCACGGGGCATGTAGTGATCGAAGGCCGCGGAGCAATGACGTCGGACGATTTGAGTAACTATCCGAAAAGGGAGTATGTGAAGACCGTTTCCTTCCCGGAAGGGCTCACTTCTATCTGCGCGAACGCTTTCCACGGGTGCTATAACCTCCAATCGGTCGTGCTGCCGGACAGCGTGACAACTATCGGAGCTTATGCTTTTCAGGAATGCACCAAGATGACCAGCGCCGATTTGGGAAAAGGAATCAAGACCATAAACAGTCAGGCTTTCATATTCTGCTCAAACCTGCGGAAGGTCAGATGGTCGGATTGTCTCGAATCCATCGGTGATATGGCGTTCTACAATTGCACGAATTTAGGGGATACCGTTTTCTTTCCGAAAACCTTCAAGACGATGGGATGGGGAGCTTTCGGATCGGAGAATTACAACAGCGACTCCAAGGTGATGGTGTGGGAAGCGATACACGCAAATGATTTCGTTCGGTATGAATCGGACGTCCCGGGAGAGTGCCATTTCAGCTATATCATTTTTGGCGACTCGGTGGAATATATCCCAAATATGTTGTGCAAGTTTATGTACAACGACTCCATTACCCTGCCGGAGACGGTCAAAGAGATAGGAGCGAGTGCTTTTACCAACTGCAGTCGTTTGCAGAAAATCAATATTCCTGAAGGTGTAACGAGTATTGGAGCGAGTGCTTTTGCGGGATGCAAGAAGTTGAAACAACTGGTTCTACCATCCGGATTACAGAAAATACCGGAGCAATTATGCAACCTTTGCGAAGCATTGGACTCCGTCAAATTGCCTGCAGGGCTTACGGTTATTCCCCAAAAAGCATTTACCGGTTGTTCATCCTTACGATCGATAAAAATACCTAACTCGGTGACGAATATTGGCAATAGCGCCTTTTCCGGTTGTCCGTTGGATACGGTGGTTTTGCCTACTTCGCTCAACGTGTTAGGCGATGCTGTTTTTAACCAGCTGAACTTGACCACCAGCCCAAAGCACCTGGTCCTGAACGACAAGTTGGTAGCCACCGGTATGAGTACTTTTGCCAACTGGAGCGACCTGGAGAGTATCGTCATCGGCAAGAACGTAGCAATCCTCGGTCAAGATTGTTTCTTGGCGGATTCATCGGTAACGGATATCACCTGCTACGCCGCGCAACCACCGCTGATCTACGATAGTACGTTTAACGGCGTGCCGGACACAGCGAAGGTACATGTCATGTCAAGCAGCGTAGCCGCTTATCGGGCAGCGCAGTACTGGTCGCGGTTCCGGATCGTGGCTTTGGATGAGGAAGAAATCATTCAGAAGACCGTGACGGTCGATCCGGGACAGACGACAGCAGATTTCACATGGCCCACCGACTCTGCCGCACACTCCTACCAGATAGATATATACAAAGACGGCGCGGTGTTCTGCAAGCTGACGTTAGGAAACAGAGGACAGCTGTTAGGTATCTCCTTCTCCGCGCCGAAGCGCAAAATGACCAATCACCAATCAGCAATGACCAATGCTGACGGTAGTCAGTCATATACCCTTTCCTTCAAAGTCACCGGTCTGGATGAGGCCTCGCGATACACGTATGTATTATCCGTTTTGGATGAGAACGATGCTCCGCTGCACGTCTATGTGGGAGATTTTGCGACTTTGGGATACGAGGGTGAGTTGCAATACGACGGTAACGAACTTATCCCGACACCACCGATTATTCCGGGCGATCCGGATGGACAGAGTGTCATTACCGGCATCGAAAAAACCGATTCGGAAGGCTCAGAGAAAAAAGCCATTATTGAAGGACGACTTCTCTTTTTTACACCGCAAGGTATCTATGATATAACCGGAAAACGCATCGAGTAAGCAAGATTTTATGACACGCCTATTTATGTGGATCAATACTGTGCTGATAAGCATGGTATTAGGGGCGACCCATACCTCTGCGCAGAGTCTGACCCCTTGGAGCGGAGGTACACAAATGCCCGATTTCAACGGAGAAACATACACTGTCCGGACGGCGGAGGAGTTAGCCTGGATAGCCTCAGCGAGCCGTACGGATGACTTTGCGGGGAAGACCGTTCGTCTGGCTGCAGACCTTGATTTAGGCGGCAGCAGCGCGACTCCGCCGAGTTGGGAACCGATAGGCAGCGCTGCCAGACCGTTTCAGGGCGAGTTAGACGGAGCCAACCATGTGATTTATAACCTGTATATACTCTCTTCGCTCCTCCCCTCCGGCGCAGGGTTGATAGCCGAAAGCGGAAACGCGGCGGTCGTTCACCATATAGGCATCGCGCAAGGACAAATCATGACGGATGGCGCAAGTAACGTAGGATGTCTGGTAGGAACGAACCGCGGGCAGATACACCACTGCTTTAATATGACGCAGATCATCGCGCACAACGGCAATGATATCGGTGGTCTGGTGGGTACTAACTACGGCGGGATCAGCTTCTCATACAACGCCGGCATCATCACCGACGGCAATAATCATGTAGGCGGGTTAGTGGGCTATAACAAAGCCTCGGCAGTCCTGAACAACTGCTATAGCATGGGTTATTGCAAGGGGTCCGACCATGTAGGAGCGTTATTCGGCAAGAACGAAGCGCCGGAAGACAACTTGACGATGGTTTATTTCGACCAGCAGTTAACGCGTATGTATGCCACAGGGTACGGAGGGGCGGATCCTATCCTCACGGACAACACCCGATACGCGATAGCCAAATCGTCCGATTTCATCGGGAGTAACAGCCCCTATTATGAGAATCCTGAGAACGAATGGCGTTGCTCTGCCGGAGGGTATGAGAGCCACCCGCAGTTGGTTTGTTTTGCCAACCACATTGCCTCGGAGATGTCGGTCAAGACCGTTATACTGGATGCAGAGAGCGTACCAATCATGCGTGCCGAGGGCGTTGGCGCTCCGACTGACGGAAACTCCCCCCGTACCGGTATCGGGTTGGAGAGACAGAACAGCAGTGCTTTCGGTTCCGGCCAATGGTACTCGCCGAGTCCGGATGTCATTTATATTGCAAACCCCAAAGGCGCGTCGGCGGAAGTGAAGCGTCCCTGCGGCAATCAGGAGGTGATCCTGACCATTAGCTGTGGTCCGGCAGTGAAGCAGGTATATACCATCGTGAAGGGCTACGAAGCCTTCGATGCCGGCATCTTGAGCGGGGCTTATACGGCTTGCTGGAATGAGGAGGAGGTAAAGTTTAAAGAAAAGAACAACAACGGCAAGGAAGCCACAGGCGGCAAAGACGACGAGCAGAAGGACGGGCAGTACAGCTACCAATACCGGCTCATCCGCGATACGGTGATCACCGCGGAAGACGGCACCAAGACCTACCTGCCGATGGATACTATCCGACTCTGTCAAGAGGATTATAACGCATGGGCAATGCCGACCGACGTGCCGGGCGACTATGCCTTCCGCCGCGATGTACATGACGTACAGTGCAAGACAGAGTGGACCCGCTCGCAAGGGAGGTTGTACCTGACCGTGAGAAAAGAGTTCGACCCGGGAGAACTAAAAGAGCAACCCGACACGCTCTACGGCATACTGCCGATGACGACTACTATACAGAGTATTCAAGACGCGTCCGGAGGAGGAGAGGTGTTCCACTATAAATGGATGCTCAAAAGAAGCGAATGGATGGTAGAAGAACGGACCTGGAAACCCGTACCGGAAGACACCCGAAACCCCTTGTATATCGACGGAGAACAAGTGGAAACACCTTCGATGACTTATAGCTTCGACAAACCCGGCTCATATACTTTCACGCGAAGCGTCCGGGAAGAGGCGTGCAAGGCCAGTATGACCGAGTCCCGGAATCCGCATGTAGTGGTGGTTTTTGAAGCAATAAACCCCGGTTCCATCGAGAGTTTCAACCGAAACCTGTGCTCACCGGAATGTCTGGAAACGATTCATGAGACAGACACCGTCTCCGGCGGAAACGGGATTTACTCCTACCGATGGCTCTGCAACGGAGAGGAGATTCCTCAGAGCGACACGACCTCCCTTCCCTTGGAAAACATACTAATGGAGGCGGGTAATACGTATGTCTTCACTCGCCAAGTAAAAGACGATACGGGTCTGATGGACTGGCTGACCTCAAGGGGCAGTGTTACTATCACCGTTTACGGTGGATATAGCGCCGGCAGTATTGAGCCGTTTGATTTGCAGGTTTGCTCAGATGCCGGCGTACCGAGCGAAGTGACCGCCCATATCCGCGAAGAGGAGTCGGCGCAGGGTAGCGCGGGCAGTGTGTTCACCTATTGCTGGCTGCTCTATCGCGGCAGTACGGACACGAAGCCGTTTGACACACTCCATATAGACGCGCCGATACTGAACACAGCTATCCCGTTAGAAAAATATCGCCTAACGGCGCCGATGAGTATCTTCTTGCAAAGAGCAGTAAAGAACGTCCTCTGCGAGGGCGAATGGCAAGTCTCGGAGGGCAAAGCCTCATGGCGTTTCGGCAGAGCCGAGAAGAAGACAGAGCGTATTATTATCTGCGCAGACGATCTGCCGTACGAGTACACCTATACGTTTGCAGACGGACATACGCAGACCTTCCGTTTTACAGGAGACGAAGAGCAATTTGTAGCCGCAGATGAGACCCACGAAGGCTGCCCGATGGATGTGACGCTGGTGAGTGAGGTACTGCCGGTGCCGGCAGTGGAGGTCGTACCGAAAGTGTCGGTATGCGAGACGGAGAACCATCTGAAGATTGCCTACACGGTCGTCAGCGGTACGCCGGAACGCTTCGATCTCTATTTCCCGCAAACCTCCAAAGAAGCAGGTTTCCGCGATTCCATCGGTGCTTTTCTGCCGGAAGAGGATGTCATAGAAGTACCTCTACCCAAGCGTGTGCCCCTGGGGCCGCAGGAGGTGACAATCCGCTTTTATACCGATGAAGACGTGCCGGAGAAATGCAAGCAGGCGAAGCCGCAGAAGATGACCTTTACCATTAACCTGGACGGCTACGTACGGCGCAAGGGCGAGGACGTACTATACGTAGATAACAGCGGCATGCACACCGAGGGTGAACTCACTTTTGTGGCATATCAGTGGTACCGCGACGGGGTGATGCTAAGTGGTGAGACCGACCAGTTTCTCCATGAGAACCCTTCGTTGGACGGGATCTATCAGGTGGAGATGACGACGCCGGACGGTATCGTTTATCGCAGTTGTCTCTACGCGATGTACCCCACGCAAGGGGAAGAAGAGGTGCTAAGCGACCAACGGCCATGTAGAAAAATCATCGAGAACGGGCAATTAGTGCTGGTGGTAGGCGATCAACGATATACGGCAACGGGGCAAAAGATACAATAAGTATAACCGATGAAAATTCGTGCAAGTCATAGGATATGGGCGCTTGTTCTCTGGTTGTTAGGAACCGGAGGAGGCATGAGCTGGTCGCAAAACGCGTTCTCTCCGAGTCATTATATCGACATAGAGATCGGTGGCGGCATAGGCGGCCTGGGTTATGAGTTAGACGGCGGAAGGACGTTTGTCTCTCCTTCGTTCTCTGTCGGCGCGGGCTATACGTGGTTCTTCCTTCCGATAGCGGGTCTGCAGACAGGAGTCCGGCTCACGCGTATCGCCACCACCGCCATGCTGACCGAACCGATGGAATGGCGTACCGGTGCCGATGACGGACGACTGCGAGACTACATGGGCGAAGAATACACCCACCGGGCATCCTTCAACGAATGGAAAGAGCGTGAGCAGATGTGGTTGTTGCAGATACCGATAGGTCTGCGTTTCCGCCATTTCGCCAGTACCGACGCCCGCTACGGGCTACATGCGGCAGTAGGAGCTTTGCTCTCTGTCCCGCTGCGATCCTCCTATACCCTCCTCTCAGGCGAAGTGACCCATACGGGATGGTATGAACAATGGAGACTGCTGCTCCATGACCTGCCCGGACGGTTCGAGACAGAGAGCTATCCCCGCCATGAGGCTTCGTTCGGTTCCAGGATCCGACCGCTGGGTTTATCGGCGTGCGGGGAAGCAGGTATGGTCATGCGTTTAGGAGAGAGGGCACAGCTGGTGGTGGCAGCTTATGTACAATGGATGCCGATGGATTTTGCAGCGATGAAATCGGGCAAACATATTCCTATCGGTTTTGCTACCGAGCGCAATCACTATACCTTCATGAGCGAATATCAAGGCTTGGTCGGAACGGATAAGACCAGTGCTGTCCGGCCTTGGTCAGCAGGGGTAAAAGTGGCAATCTCTCTTTGGCCCGGTCAGACTACCGTCCAACGCAGGCGATGCATGTGCGCAATGATGAAATGATATAGAAAATAATGATTTAATAGCGATTTATTTGCGCGTGTCAAAAAAAAGCAGTAATTTTGCAGCCAGTTTATCGAGATAATATACGATTATGAAAACGAAAGTATCTATTATTCTTGTTTGCCTGATTTGGATGGCAAGCAGCATGTACGCAACGGTTTATAACGGCGTGTGCGGTGAGAATGTGAGCTGGACGCTGGACAGCGAGACCAAGGTACTCACTATATCCGGGACGGGTGAGATGTACCATGACGGCCACTTTTCCGATTCTCTTCACTGGCAGGGTCAAAAGCTTACCACTACTATTCAGTCGGTAGTGATAGAACCCGGAGTGACTTCAATCGGGTACTGGGCGTTTGCCAATTGTACAAATCTCAAGACCATCAGCCTACCGGATGGTATAACGGTGATAGAAGCCGATGCGTTCTACAATTCAGGTCTCACATCCATCGTGTTGCCCAATAGTGTCACGGAAGTGCAGGAATCAGCGTTTAGCAACTGCAAACAACTGGCCTCTTGTGATTTGGGACGAGGTATAAAGCATATCGGCAAGAACTGTTTCTGGGATTGTACTGCGCTCAAATCCCTCAAATGGTCGGATTGCTTGGAGACGATAGGCAGCGGGTGTTTCATTTCCTGGGGCTCCGGTTCTTCTTCTGACGTCGGTAAGATTCCTTTGCAGGACACATTGGTTTTTCCGGCAACGTTCCGTTCCATGGATGCAATCTTCGATTGTAAGACGAACGTCAAAGTGGTCGTATGGAATGCCCGCCGTCCTGAAGGAAGCGGGATGGGTCCGCTGTATAACTACTATCATAGTTATGATGAGATTATCGTGGGAGACGAGGTAGAAGTTATTCCTAATAATTTGTTCCGCGATCAGAAGAAGATAGACACCATTATGTTGCCGGAAAGTGTCGAATCCATCGGGCAAAATGCGTTTAACGGGTGTACGAAACTCCAATATATCAACATTCCCGAAAATGTACAATCTATCGGCAATGCAGCCTTCTATAATTGCGCTGCGTTGACGTCATTGGAATTGCCGGAAAGTATCAGCGAAATATATGGCACTACATTCTACGGCTGTAAGAGTCTGACGCGAATTCATATTCCAGGAGGCGTGACGACTATCGGCGAGAGTGCCTTCGTGAGCTGCCCCGCATTGGATTCAATCGTGTTACCTTCAGAACTTACGATGATCGGCGGAAGTGCTTTCTCGGGCATTGAACTGCAGGATACGCTCGTTATCCCAGACAAAGTGGTAGCTATCAGTAGCAATGCTTTTGAGAATTGGTCTTCACTCGAATATCTGTCAATCGGTAAGAATGTCACACTTATTGCAGACAATGCCTTCAAAGGGGATAGCGCCATTAAGAAAATCACTGTTTGGGCAGCTGTGCCGCCGATGGTATCAGAAGGAACACTCGCTGACATCCCGGATAGCGCTTGGCTCTCCGTGCTGCCCGATAGCCGCAAGCTCTATCGCGAACATACGTACTGGGGACGTTTCCGCATGGCGGATGTACCGGACTCGGCGATGATTCAACGTACTGTGACCGTCGATGCCGCAGAGACGACAGCCGACTTTACATGGCCGACAGATAGTGCTGCACATTCTTACCAAATTGATATTTACAAGGATGGAGCAGTCTTCTGCAAACTGACGTTAGGCAACAGAGGACAGCTGTTAGGAATCTCCTTCTCCGCGCCGGGCAGAAAAATGTCCAATATGAAATCTCAAATCTCAAATGCTGACGATAGTCAGTCATATACCCTCTCCTTCAAAGTCACCGGTCTGGATGCGGCTTCGCGATATAATTACGTGCTCTCTACGCTCGATGCAAACAGCACGCCGATACACGTCTATACCGGTGCGTTTGCCACTACGGGCTATACGGGCGACAAGCCGGTCGGAGGAGGTGACGAAATCATTCCGACTCCGCCGATCATCCCGTCTAACCCGGAAGCATCCGTTCCAACGGACTTGGAGAACACGGAAGATGCCAAAGGACAGCACGGAAAAATGTTCCTCAACGGACAACTTTTCATCCTGCATGGCAACCAACTCTATACGATCACGGGGCAACGTCTATTTTGACGTCCCCGTCTTTTCTTTCTTCCATTTCCGGCGGATTCAATCCGCCGCTTTCATCTCCCTGTAGATCTGCACGTACGTATAGGTGTACAAACTTCCGTATCCCTTTTCGCCTTCCTTCAGCCCCGCGCGGCAACTCGCAATTGATATAAATAATTTTCTGTTCATGGTTTTATTCTCTATTTGCGTTTTCCGCGAAATATTTCCAAAGCGGGGCGGCATGGAGCGCCTGAATAATCTCGCCGTCGCGGAGCATCTCCAGCACCTGTTCCGGTTCCATGACATCGACATGGATGTCCTCGGTTTCTTCTTGATGCTGGTCACGCACTTTCTCCACACCCGTTGCCAGGAAGGTATAGGAGAGGTTATTATGGTTCGTCGGATTCGGGGAGAGCGTCATGAATAGTTGCCACTCGCCGCCTTCATAGCCCGTCTCTTCGGACAACTCGCGTTGGGCGGCTTGAAGGGGCGTCTCTCCCGGATCAATGACACCGGCCACCAGTTCGTAATGGGTCTCACCGAGGGCATGGCGGTACTGGTCTTCCATCACCATCTTACCGTCTTTGGTGATAGCGATGACGTTGATCCAATCGGGAAACCCCATCACAAACCACGTAGGTATCTGCTTGCCGCTCGGTAACTCGACACACTCCTGCCGAACGGACAACCAGGGTCCGAGGTGCAGGATATTTTCGGATTTGACCACCTTCCACGGGCGGTTGATTAATTTCGGATAGGCCATGATCTATTCAAGGGTATTGATATCCACCAGCTTGTTGACGATCGCATAGATGGTCAAACCGGCGGTGGAGTGGATGTTCAGTTTGCGGGCGATGTTCTTGCGGTGCGAGATGACGGTATGGGTGGAGATAAAGAGCACGTCAGCTATTTCTTTATTACTCAGACCGCGTACGACCTGCACGAGCACATCCTGCTCGCGGTCCGAGAGCTCTTCGGTCTGCGGCAGTTGGTGCCGGCGATTGGCGGCAGACTGAATCTTAGTGAGGGCCGGCCGCAGGATGTCATCTTCGATGGCACAATGGTCTTCGAAGTCCTGTTGGGTGTGCCAGAGGTCAGACATGACGCTTATCAAAAGATAGGTGATAGTGCCCTCCTCGGCGGATGCCGCTCCTCCCGTTTGTCGGGAGGACGCTCCGGGATAATACTTGATAATCAGGTTCTTAATCTCCGTCAACTTGTCCGTGATACGCTGGTCATCGTGTTCGTGTTCATCGTAGAGTCCTTCGTTCTCGTGCTCGATATGGGTACGGATCTCCTCCACGAACTCATCGTAACAGCGCAAGATCAAACCCGGAATCTTGGTCGTGGGATCCGCAGGGATGATCGCTTCGATA
This sequence comes from Paludibacteraceae bacterium, assembly GCA_017447875.1. GTDB lineage: Bacteria > Bacteroidota > Bacteroidia > Bacteroidales > Paludibacteraceae > Colicola. The sequence continues at coordinate 15,613 of JAFSMP010000015.1, forward strand.
AGTGCCCTTCGCAGACGCGGCAGACGGAAGTCCAGAAAATAGGTGTGGGCATTCTGCAGGTAACGCTGCAGGGTAGGGAGGTCGATATCTTGTGGAATAGCCCGCTGATGAAAGACCTTGTAATTGACGATGGCGAGGAAAGTAGGCGTGTGTACAGCATGTGCCTCGCAGACCTGTTCTATCGTCTGATCACCTACACCCATCTCCAGCCCGAAACGGCTGATGATCTGAATGGCATCTTCTTCGTGTGCCATCAAATCGCATATCTTATCGGTAGCTTTATACATAAAAAATCACCAAATTTGGCTGCAAAATTACAAAAAAAAATCGATATATGCAAGTAAGCATACTATTTTTCCCAATTTTTAGGTATTGCGTATGTTGCAAAAAAGCAGTAATTTTGCACCGGAATTTGAAAAGTTATGGATATGAGAAAGTTTTTACTTAGTACGATGGCATTTGTAGCTATGTCAGTTAGCACGGTACACGCTGCCGGTTTGGATTATTACCAAACGTTGTTAACCAAACAACAGGCTGCACCCACGGGACAGTCGCATGTGTTTGGTTTGGATTACTACACCGACGGAAGTTTGCTGCTGTTGGCTAACTACCAGACTGACACTACTGCCGGAGAAGGCGTCATGGAATTTGCCGGAAAGACGTACGGAGCGGCTTTGGGAAACAGGAAAGGGAATGGGGGATCCCGTTATAAATTGAAGAACTACCGTAATGCGTTCTTTGCCAAACTGGACAACCAGGGTGAACTGCTTTGGGCGGTGGTTGATTCGACGTTCGACTATGATGTTAGTGCCAGCGCTATCATGCCAACCGAGAACGGAGGGGCTGTCTTTGCGGAAAAAGGCAAAGATGCTGAAGGGCGTTATTGGACCTATATCAATATCTATTCCAATACCGGTCAGTTCGTGGACGGTGGTTACGTAATGGCCGATTATGAGCAGAAGCCCTTTATGACAAAGGAGCCCAAAGATACTTATGCATGGACAGGTCTTGTACAGGACACAGCGGGTAATACTTATCTTGCCGGCTATCAGGCAGGGGATCTTATCCCGCGCGCGAATAAAGATACGGTACTTGCGCGTACGAGAGAATGGAACGGTGATGGCAGTAAGAAAAGTTCATTCGCCAATACGGTCATTCTTAAGTATGACAAGAATATGTTTTTTGTCGGTGCCACGAGTTATATCGAAGGCTTGGCGTACGATCGCCCGAGTGGTATTCACTACGAAGAAGGCAAATTGTATGTAGCAGGCGTGTATAACAATAAGACGGATAGTGGTTTCTATGCGGCTCGTTACAATACTGATCTGGAGTTGGAGAATATCCAATATCATCCGGTAACGGGTTCGATCCATTTGCTTCAGACCAAGTTCGCGGATGGTAAGATATATGTCTGTGGCGGCCTGGGAAAGAACGGCAGTATTACCATCGGTGACAAAACAATCACAACCGGCAATGCCAATAATAACAATGGTTTGGTATTCGTTATCAACCAGGCAGACGGTAAAGCGCTTGCCGCTGCGGTTAAAGGCGATGTGTTTGGACTGACCATCGCTGCTTATCCGGAAGAGGATGGAGTAGTGGCATACTACTATGGTCCGATGGGTAAAAATATGGAGCTCCATTATGATGCGGACATGAATCTGGTGAAGCAGGATACGTTAGCAACGGGTGGTGGTCTTTCTATCACTACTTGCGTCGCTCAAAGTAGAGATGGTGCTCAAACGGCTCTGGGGCTTCGTGCTCAAAGCAGTTCGGTCTTTGACCTTATGGGTATCAAAATGCAGCCGGAAAATACCAACTGGTATAGCGTCGTGGCGGTACTCAAAGAGGGCGGAGAGCAAGGTTGTGAGCAAGTGAAGAGTGAGAACGAAAAGACCGTCAAGTTCATCCGCGACGGACACCTCTATATCCGTCACAATGGAAAAGTATATAACATCTTAGGATATTAATTAAACAAATTTAAGCTTATGAAAAAATTATTTACATTTGTTAGTGCACTTGTATTGACGATCGGTCTGCAAGCTGCAAAATTAGACACTATTCAAGTGGATGGTATCTACTATCAGATCAATGCGGAGGATTCTATTGCAACGCTTATTCGTTACAATACAAACTCTAAGTATGAGATCGAAGACATCGTGATTCCTGTTAACGTGGTAAAAGATGAAGTATCTTATCCCGTCGTTGCTCTCGGCCAAGGTGCTCTCCGTAACACAACTGCCAAGACCATCACTTTTGCGAAAGGCAGCAAAGTAAAGAACCTTGGTATGCAGGCTTTCCAGGCTGCCGTTAACCTGCAAGAATTGGAATTGCCGGAGGGTATTAATTTAATCCCGATGACTTGTATCCACAACGCGACAGCAACGAATCCTATGCAGATGAAGAAACTGGTGCTGCCAAGTACGCTGGATTCTATTGTACGTCTTTCTATCTGTTTGCCGCAATTAAAAGTTTTGGAGTTTAAGGGTGCTGTTCCACCGTCTATCAATACGTTCACGGTGGCTGCTACGGGATACGTACAAAATCCGTGGGAGGTGAATGTAGGTAATGCATGCAACACCGCTAAAACTGCTGTCGTAATTGTTCCCAAGGGTGCAGTAGAGGCTTACCGCAATACCGCATGGATCGGTGATTATTTCACAATTATCGTTGATGCGCACAAGGATACCGTTCAGGTGGATGGTATCTACTATGAGATGAATAACGAAACGCAAACAGCTACCTTGATTCGTTACAACGCGAATTCCAAATATGAGATGGATACCATCGTAATTCCGGTTACGGTAAGCAAAGAGGGTCGCGAGTATCCGGTGGTAGCGCTGGGTCAGGGAGCACTCCGTAACACAACTGCCAAGGCGATTATCTTTGCAGAAGGCAGTCAAGTGAAGGAATTAGGTATGCAGGCTTTCCAAGGTGCAGCTAATCTTCAAGAATTAGAGTTACCGGAAGGTATCAAACTGATTCCGTTGACCGGTATCCACAATGCGACAGCTACTAACCCTATGCAGATCAAGAAACTTGTTTTGCCGTCTACCGTAGACTCGTTGGCGCTCTTCTCGATCTGCCTGCCGCAACTGGATACCCTGGTGTTTAAGGGCACTGTTCCTCCGAGTATCGCTACCAAAGAGACCGCTACTTGGACGCAGAATCCGTGGCAGATCAGTACCACCAACGTTTGCAACACCGCTAAAACAGCTGTGGTTATTGTGCCGGAAGGAGCTGTAGAAGCCTATCGCAAGACTGCTTGGATCGGTGATTATTTCTACGCTATCACCGATAAAAAGGTCGCTACCGCTGCCAATATCGCAGCCTTCAATGCATTACCGGATGGTGTAACGGTTACTCTGACTCTGACGAATGCAAAAGTGAACGCATCTAATGATCTCTTTGATGATTATTATGTAGAGGATGCAACAGCTGCTACCGTTATTACAGGTACTACGCTTACCGTAGGTACTGCGCTTAATGGTGTGATAGCGGGCACAAAGAGTATCAGTAGTGTGGATTATGTCAATGAACCGGCTATCTATGTAGAGCACAAACTGACCGTTACGGACGCTACGGGTATTGCCGCCACACAGACCACACTCACTCCGACCGTAATGACTATTCCGGAAGCATCCGCACAAGTCAACTATGCGAAACTTATCACGATCGAGAACGTCACGATCTCCGGCAGTGGTCGCAACAAGACCCTCACCGATGCGAATGAGAACACCATCAAAGCGCGTGACCTGTTCGGCGTGCTTTCAAGTGAATATGTATGGCCTGCCGAAGCCGCTTCTATCACCGGTATCTGCCTACACTACATGACCGGCTGGTTCATTATGCCGATTTCCGAGGAAGCAATTGTAAAGAAAGAAGCAACCGCTATTGAGAACATAGAGGCTAACGGCAAGACCGTTAAGTTCATCCAAAACGGACAACTCTATATCCGTCACAACGGTAAAGTATATAACGTATTAGGATTCTAAAAATCTCTTTTGTCTATACGAAACGACCCGCCTGCAAAGACGGGTCGTTTTTCTGAATACGGATCGCTGAATACGGATTACTCAGCAATGATCTCGTAAGAAACGGCATCGAGGAAGTATTTCTTGACGGACGAACAAACGCCACAAGCCTCTTCACCTTCTTCATGGTGATGCTCTTCTTCTGCTGCAGCCTGTTGCGTAGCGCCGCTCTCGGCCTCTACTTTCGGTTGCTCTACCGGGATCTCCATAGCACGGAGAACACCGTACACGCGAACCTTGTTGTTGATGCACTCACCGGCAAAAGCCTCGAAGTCCACTGCATTCGCGCGAATGAACTCACCTTCTTCGCTACTCTGAAGGAAAGCTTTTTTACCGCCGTGCTTGCAGAGATGCAAACAGTTGCCTTCTACATAAATCGTGTCATTTACCAGACCCAGCGAGTCTGCTTGTGCATACACTTCGTCCACCGAATAAACGGTAGGCGCTACTTCTGCCTTCTGGCAAGCAGTCAGAGCAAACAGCCCTGCTGCCAAAATAAATAAGATCTTTTTCATAAATGTTTAAAATATTAAAAAGTTAAACCTGTTGCTAAAATGATTTGCCAAGCCTGCGCGTGGTCATACTGATGCAGCGCGGCTTGAGGTGCCACGAACCACGAGTAGCGGTTCTTGATAGGGAACGTATACCGGATCTGCACCTGTTCGGTCCAATGCTGCAAGAACTGATCGTAGTTCGCTATTCCGACAAACAGCATATCGCCTATCGGTAGCGGCAGGCGGTAGTCTCCATAGATATTCGCAAAGATATAATTCTTGCTGTAGTTCTGCGTGACAAGCAGCAGCTGGTAATAGTTGTTGGAGTTGTCGCCGTATATGTACTGCTCGCCTCGTTTGAGTTCCATGCCGGCCGTTCCGTGTAACCGCCAACGTTGTGCCACATAGCCAAACTGCGCAGATACCGTGTGGGAGTTCAATCGCACGATCGGCACTTGGGTGTTGATGGTCAACTCTTTGGTGAAGGTAAACCAATCGTACTGGACACCTGCCATAAAACCGGTAGTAGGCAGCAGTTGTAGTCCGGCGCCTGCTCGATAGCCGCTATAATAACTCTGTTTGTTATTACTCGAGAACCGTGCGTAAGGTTCGGTATCGTTAGCCATATGGTAGATGGTGGTCTCGCCAAGTTCGGAATAGAACCGTATCTCGTTATTCTGTTTATAGCGTCCTCCGTAGCCCATAAGGCTGAGCGCATATTTGTTCCATTGATACCCGATACTGGCTTCTACGCGTAAGTCCGACACCTTATTCTTCGCGCGCGGGTCACGCATGCGATAACTCTGTTCAGCGCGGAATTGAAGCGCCGCATGCCACAAGATATGATTCTTAAGCATACGATAGCCGCCTCGGAAATAATAGGTCTCCCGACGCATGTCACCGCCAACCGTATCCATCGTCCAGTAAGGAGCGATCATCCGATAATCGGCATTATCGACTCCGCGCATCTGCTTGCAGTCCTGCCAAGTATATGACGCTTCACCGAACACGCGGCTGACAGGATTGATGTCATACACCGATCGTGCTTCTACCGCAAAACCTGCCGTCTGCCGACCTTCCAGCACTTGCGTACCTTGCCCGAACTGTCCGGAAAGGAACAGGTCCGTGCGTGCCGTGTCGGTCACCAAGGCAGTTAATATGACGAGAATAGTTGTCAGCATTCAGTATTCAGCATTCAGTTCTTAAAATAGAACGGATTGGCCGCTACGCCCATCTCAAAATCATCGGTGGAGTTATTGGTATCTTGTAATACACGCACACCGTTCATGATGGCTTTGGTCTTGCGTCGAACGGCTTTGCCGAAGCGCGTCACATCGCTACCCGTTGGTGCTACATAGGCATAACCGGCATCGATCTTATCGCTAAACGTAAGCCATTGAAAGGTCTCGGAGGGCGACATATTCACGCCATCAACTATCCACTCGTTGGGTAAGACATAGGATTTCTTTGATTGCGAGAACGTACCGGCAGCTGTCACGAGTTCATAATTATATTGGAGCAGGTAGGTGTCGTCCGCAAAATAGTCTTCGGCGGTCATCCCTTCGGGGAAACGTGCCAGACCAAAGGACTTATGTCCTTGGTTATGGGGCACCCAGATGGTCTGCGTGTAACAATAGAGTTTGTCCAAGTTCGTCACTACAGGATTATCCACGTCGGTTGCTCCGGCACTCGAAGACACATCGTACCACTCAAAATCTGCCGTACTCAAGTCAAAAGAATTGATATTGGCTTGGGTATGATCCATACCGTTGTCGGCTATGAGTATCATCTGACCGGGTGCCATGCGATAGGTCTGACCATCACCCGGAATACGATACATAGCATCGACAGCGAAATACGTATCTCGAAAATCATGATCACCCAGGTCATATTTCTGTACCGAGTTCAGATCTGCTTCTACTAAGATCAACCCGTCTGCAGCCAAGGTATCAGTAGCGTTATTAAAAATAACGAAGTACTTATCGCCTATATACCGTTTGCCTTCGGGTGTCTCTGTTCCGGCAAAGAAGATCTCTGCCAATACAAAATTACCGTCTCCTTGCGGAACGAAAGATGCTTTCATCTCGATCGTACAGTCATGTTCCACTTTCACGCCTCGTTTGTACGCACGGATAGCTTGACCGTCTCCTAAGGCATGGACTGACAAGTCATAATAACCTACCGGCACGGTGATCACCAACGCACTATCCGTATAATCTTTATTCATATTGATATCGTGTGCCGTGAACGCAATATGGCTCACTTCAGAGATACCGTCAGCATGTAACACGACCGTCACTTGCGCGGTACCGGTAAGCCCTTTCTTCTCACAAGCTATCATCAGCATCGCGCATAAGGCGAAACCTATAACCTTTAACCTATAACCCATAACCTTTATATAGATAAATTTATTTCCATTCCAAAATAGGGACTTGCGGTGCGGTGAATCGTTACTTGACTTCCGTTGGCACCACTCACTTTATAATCAGGCAGCACGTCTAACAGTCGGTTCACATACAGCGCGATGGTGGCGTACTTGGTGATCGTTTTCTGCACACGCAGGTTCAGGTAGCCCTCAAACGGCACGGTACGCCGCTCAAACAATCCCGTGTTATAATCGAAAATCAGCGTCTTGAGAATCGGATCCTGTTCCGCCGCGGCATCGTAAGGGTGCAGTTGACCGTCCGACGATGCTATATACGACTCCGGACGACCGTTCTTCTCGAGTGTCTTCGAGGCGGTGAAGAAAGTCATCTCAAACGTAGCACTAACCGTCAGACCGATCTTCGGGATATGTACGTCGGCTACGATATTGGAGTTAAGACTCTCACGGATATAGCCTTCCGTCCAGTTGTAGAGACCGATATAATGGTCTTGCACATTGATGCCGTTCACGACACCCGGACTCTTCTCGGTGGAGAACATCCGTTCGCTGTTACTATAGACCGTTCGTAGCCAGGCTCCGTTGATCGTGAAACGCGTACATATCGCCTTGATACGCGGACTCTGGTACTGCCATTCTACGCCCTGTTTGTAGATTCGGCTGCCGTTGGTGGTGGTAGAATAGGTGAGTAGTTTGTCATACGCATTGGAGGTGATGGTATAATCGAATGCCTCCACTTGCATCAAGCCACGGAACGCGTTCCGCATATCTTCCTCGAAATAGGTGACGCTCAGTTTATGCTTGTTGATGTCGAATCCTGCCCGCACTTCCCATTTCAGGTTCCGCGCCGGTTGCAAGTCGTAATTGGTCGGATTGATGATATGCGTGTATATCTGCATAGTCGTGTCCGTTGGCGCGATAGGGATATCGGTGGCTTGCAGATCCATGTACAGCAGATTCGGTGACAACTGCAGCAATGTCGGCATCTTCGTGTGCTGACCTATCGCCGCAGCGACGTAGAACTTACCCTCCGAGAACGGGAAGTTGAATCCTATATTCGCGCGGGGATCCAGGTAACACTTGCCGCTGATGGCATATTCGCTGCTGAGGCCTAAAAGAGACGTTCCTCGCAAACCGATATTGAGGTCCAAACCGAAATGTTCGTGTATCGGCCATGAGATATCGTCTTGTATATACCATGCCAACTGGTTGGAGGCCGGTATGTCATAGTACGCACGAGGTCGCAACGAAGAGGAGTAGTTCAGCGGTCGGCTCAAGTCATATATCTGACCTCTACCGAAATTCTTGGCGTACCGCCATTCGATACCTGCACCGGCTTTGTGTTCGAGTTTCCATGTGTTAAAGAAAAACTCCGCTTTAGGTCGCACGAACACATTCATCGGTAAACCTTCCACCTCATGATTCGCGACGTATTTGTAGGGCAACAGACTGACAGTTGCCTCACCTTCCTGCATGTTGTCGATAGCCGGATTCTTTGGAGTCGTCAGTTGTACAAAACGCGTCTGACGGATACGGTCCATCTCACAGGACACGTTCGCTTGCGTACAGAAACACCACCAATGTACCTCTGCCTGATGCAAACGCAAGGTGTTGTTCCAACTGAGCTTATGATACTCGCTCTTGTAACTGTCTTCACGGTTTCGGTGAATATCCGGGTCTATCTTATCGTTGTCGATACTGCCGGTATAATCCAGATGACTCTGCCAACGAATGCGCAGATCCTCCGCCTGCCATTTCTGCTGCAGTCGCACGGAGCCCGTGATACGCTGATAATTTTCGAGGGTGTTAGTAGGATCCGCTTTGGCGTTCAGGTAGTCCAAACCGAAATTGAGGACGGTGTTCTCATTGTTCCATCCGAGACCTTTGCCGAGGAAAAGTAACTTACTGAACCCGTCTGCTTTGAATCGTGCCCGCCAAGGAGTCGGTTTGCTGGTGCGTTCGATCTTCACCACGCCGGAAGTCACATCACCGTACTCTGCACCCGCTATACCACGAATGATCTCCACTTTCTCGATGTCATCGGTAGAAATCGTACGCATGTCTACACCGGCTCCTACACTGGTACGCTTGGCATCTGAACCACTGACGTCGGACTGCACATACTGCATGTTGGCATCTGTGTTCACCGGCGCACCATCGATCACGAAAGAGGTGCCTAAGGACGAAGCATCGTACTCGCTACTGGCGGCACCATTGGTGGCTTCCCGCAAACGGATGGTGTTGGTGCTGGTCAGGTTCGGATCCTTGGTCGTTCCTCCGGGAAGAGTCTGTAAGATATCCGTGAAAGAAGAAGGTTGGATATGCTGCATGGCCTCTTTATTGATGATAGAGGCACTACTGCGTTCTATCTTCTCTTCGGCTGTTACTACCACTTCTTGAATGGTAAACATCCGCTCTAAACTATCCAGCAACGCCTGCTGGGCACTGTCTAAACGCAAAGAATCCGGACGCGTAGTTTGCGCCAGACTCGTCATCGCGAATATATGCGCGATAATCACTGATATGAACCACCTTTTTACCAAATCGGGCACAAAATTACTGCTTTTTTTTGACATATGCAAGCATAAGTGCACAAATCCCTATTTTTAGGGATTTTGCTTCCGACTATTGCTCATATCGATTTTTTTTTGTAATTTTGCAGCGTTTTTTATAAAAGGCACTATGACACAGGATGTAATGATAGAATACGATCATGTGACGCACTATTACGGGAAACGGTTGATTTATGAAGACCTGTCCTTCTCCGTGCCGCGTGGTCGGATATTGGGATTGTTGGGCAAGAACGGTACCGGTAAGACCACTACCATCAATATCTTATCGGGTTTTATTCAGCCGCACGCAGGTTCGTGTCGGTTGTTGGGGTATGACACGCGCACGATGCCGGCGAAAGAACGGGCACGGATAGGACTGTTACTCGAAGGACATGTCCAATATCCGTTCATGACTATCGCCCAGATCGAGCGGTTCTATGCACCTTTCTTTCCCAAATGGAACAAGGACGCGTACTATGAGTTAATGCGGCTCTTGAAAGTCAAAGACTATCAACTCCTTAGTCAGATGTCTAACGGTCAACGCAGCCAAGTTGCGTTAGGCTTACTCATGGCGCAAGACCCGGAATTATTGATATTGGATGATTTCTCGCTTGGTCTTGATCCCGGTTACAGACGTCTGTTCGTGGAGTATCTGCGGGACTTCTGTAAGAAAGGCGAGAAGACCGTCTTCCTTACTTCCCATATCATCCAAGACCTCGAGCGACTCGTCGATGATTGCATCATTATGGACTACGGACGAATTCTCAAACAATGTCCTGTTTCAGAACTGATCACACCGGACAAAACATTAGAAGATACATTTATTGATTTAACAGGAAAATACTGATATGTTGCGCGCACTATTTTATAAGGAATGGTTAAAACTGAGGCTTTTCTGGTGCCTTGCCTTAGTGGTACATATAGGTTTGATCGTCTATCTGCTTTTGTCCCTTCGCTCTACACTCTTGGCCTCAGGAATCGTTGAGACCTGGGCTACAATGATCGGCCGCGATGTACTGATGGTGAACGCGCTGATGTACCTGCCGCTCATCACAGGTGTTTGTATCGCCCTCTGTCAATGGTTGCCTGAGATGCAAGTCAAACGAATCCGTCTGACGTTGCATTTGCCGGTTGATTACACGATGAGTATCGGGGCGATGATCCTCAGCAGCTTGATATGTCTGACTGTTATTTTCTCGATGGATTCGGTGGTTTTGGCACTTGTGGAGCAGGTTTGGCTGCCGCGAGAGCTCGTTTGGCGGACGTTTTTGACTTGCTTACCTTGGTATATAGGCGGACTATTAGGATATAGCGTGACGTCTTGGTGTTTGCTTGAACCGCAATGGAAGATTCGTTGTGTCGATTTTCTAATCGGAGCACCGCTCGTAGCACTCTGTTTCCTGACCGCTCAACCGGCTTGCTACATCACTATGTGGCCGTGGCTGTTGTTGGCGTTGCTTGCTACCGTTTGCTTGCCTTTCTATTCGGTCTATCGTTTTAAACTTGGAAAACAATGAAGAACTTAAAATACGTCATATTTGCTTTGGGATTCATCGTGTTAGCATGGATGTTACCTGCTTTATACGAGTTAGTCTCGCCGCGTACCGACAAGACTCCCTTTGTCGTCTATTCTTGTTTGGATAGCACGTTCATCAAGATGGAAGTACAGGACAAACAAGTGCATTATATCGACTTCCGTGGACAAGAGTTCACCAAATCCGAAGCCGACAGCCTCCTGCCGCTCTTTGCTTTCCGCCAACTGGTAGCTGAAGGACGATTGCCTGATTCCTTGTATGGGGTAGCCCTTACACCCAAACTCATTCAACAGAATAGTTTCCATTTTAAGACTTCGCCTAAACAACTCAACAAACCAGCTGTCGGTCTTTACACCATGCTTGAATCGGCGTCGGGTAGGGTAGATTTAACCCTTCCTCCTGATGTCTTCCGGCTTACCAAAGAGGGACTCGAATTTATTGATTGCGAGACGAATGCGGCTAACCGAGCCAAATCGCTCTCCTTCTCACGCGAACTAGCCAAACACGGATTTACTTTCCCTGTACAACTAATCTGGGGAAACGGCACCACCCGCAAAGATTATGATAACGGTTTCCTGCTCACCGACGCCAACAACCGCCTCTTCCAACTCAAAATGGTCAAGGGCACGCCTTGGGTTAGAGAAATTAAAAATGAAGAATTTAAAATTATGAATTATATTCAAGTGTTCACTCTTGAGCCGGCGAATAGGCAACTCATCGGATTGGTGGTGGACGATGCTTACCAACTCTATGCGGTACGTTCGAACGGAGAGTTGGCACATATCGGTATCGGTGCTTACGACCCGCAGGAAATGCAGATTACGATCACCGGTGATCTTTTTCATTGGACTATCACCGAATATACGGCAACGGACTCGCGCTATTATGCGGTCGATGCCAATACTTTCGAACAAGTGGCATGTGCTATTATCCCGGATCCGGAGAGACCTCTGACGCAAAAAATCGAGCGGATCATGCTCCCCGTTCGACTTCGTTTCACGTCTTGGCGCACACAACTCATATACCCCAATATTAACGATGATTAAAAAATGGGTATTCCGATGAAACGTTGGTTGCAGATAGTCTTCTCATTGGCGATAGCGACATCCATTTGGGCGCAGGAGGCGAGTGACTTCCAGATAGAGGAAGTGACCGTTGTGCAGCGCAAGAAAGGGAAAGTGAAAAGCCGTGTGGAAGCGTTTGATACGGAGAAAATCAACAGTGAGGAACTATGCCGTGCGGCGTGTTGTAACCTCAGTGAAGCGTTTGAGACCAACGCTTCGGTGGATGTGGCGTACTCAGATGCGGCGACCGGTGCCAAGCAGATACGTCTGTTGGGGCTGAGCGGCACGTACGTGCAGCTGCTGCAAGAGAACACGCCCGGTGTACGCGGTCTGGCGCAGAATTTCGGACTCGAGTATATACCCGGTCCGTGGATGCAATCGATCCAGGTGAGCAAAGGTACCTCGTCGGTCATCAACGGCTACGAGGCAACGTCCGGACAGATCAATGTGGAACTGCTTAAGCCCCAAACGCAAAATCCGCTGAGTCTCAATCTCATGGTTAACTCCGAAGCGATGGCAGAGGCAAATATCATGGGAGGATGGCAACTCAAAGACCACCTCTATACCGGCATTCTGGCCCATTATGGCGGTGGGTTCATGGCGATGGACGGTAACCACGACTCGTTCGCGGACATGCCGAAGACCCAGAATGCCAACCTCGCTAACCGTTGGTTCTACAAGCAAGGCAACTATACCTTCCAGGCTTTCGTGCGGGGGCTCTATGATCGTCGCCGAGGTGGACAGATAGGGCATATGGCGGACACGATTACCAATCCGTATTTAATTAATTTAAATACGTGGCGTGTGGAGGGATTCATGAAGAACGGCTATGTGTTTGACGAGGAGAGCGGTTCATCTGTAGCTGTCATTACCGCGGTCAGTTACCATGATCTTAACAACAGTTATGGTCTGCGAAATTGGAAAGCCAACCAACTCAATGCCTACCTCAATGCGCTCTGTCAACTCAATTTTGAAGGCAGCGGAGAGGTGGACAACGACCATCGTTTGACGACCGGTCTATCTGTCAATTTCGATCGCTACGAAGAAAATCTCAACTTTCAACCTTCAACCTTCAACTTGAATCGTTACGAAGTAATTCCCGGCATCTTCGCGGAGTACAACCTCAAATACGACGAGATGTTGAGTCTGGTAGCCGGTGTACGGGCGGATTACAGTACGCGGCACGGGTTCTTTGTCACTCCGCGAATGAACATCCGTTATACGCCGTTCGAGTGGTGGACGCTCCGTGGAAGTGTAGGAATGGGTTACCGCAGCCCGAATGCCATCGCGGATAATGCGTTCTTCCTGCCGTCGAGTAGGGTACTGCACCTGGCGGACGAGATCAAACAGGAGCGTGCGGTCAATACCGGTCTCTCAACCACCTTCTATATCCCGCTGGGCAGCAAGGAGTTACAATTGTCGATGGAGTATTACTACACGCATTCCCTCAACTCGCTCATCGTCGATATGGACCAAGACAAACATGCCGTCTATATCTACAACCAGACCGACCTCGCAGCTGCCAAATCGTTTGCCCACAGCGCGCAGGTTGAACTGTCGATGGAGGTGTTGCGCGGATGGACATGGACGGCTGCTTTCCGTTATACCGATGTAGAGCAGACCACGATTAATTCCGATGGTATCGCGCGCTTAAGGCCAAAGGCCTTGACGAACCGTTTCAAAGGTGTCGTAACAACCTCTTACCAGACGCCGCTCAAGAAATGGCAGTTCGATGTAACGGCCCAGTTCAACGGCGTGAGTAGGGTACCGGACGGTTTTGAACAACCTTTCACCTGGTATCCGCAACTCATGGCGCAGATCACCAAGTATTTCCGTACCTGCAGCATCTACTTGGGCGCGGAGAACATGACGAACTTCCGCCAAGACCCTTCCATCGTGGACAGTTACCACCCCTGGGGCCCGGATTTCGATGCCTCGATGGTCTGCGGTCCTACTACCGGATGGAAAGTGTACCTTGGTTTCCGATATGATTTAGAAAAACCCGAATGATATGAAAAAGATAGTATTGTTTCTCGCCCTTTGTGTGATGCCGCTCTGTTATGCGGTAGATAATAACCAACCTGCTGAACCGCAGGCAAAAACCACCAAACAGTCCTATAAAAAGACGGTGGTGCTATCGTGCGACCTGCATTGCCAGGGTTGTTGCGACAAGATTATGAAGAATATCGCCTTCGAGAAAGGAGTCAAAGATCTTGTCTGCGACCTCAAGACCAAGACCGTCACGATGACCTACGACACGCGTAAGACCGACCTGGAGACCTTGCTCAAGGCGTTCGAGAAGATCGGCAAACCTGCTACAGTTATAGAATAATCAAAAAAATTTAATACTATGAGTTGGATCATGATTCTTCAGCTCCTCATTGTGTTGGGAGCCTTGTGGGTCGGTTCACGGTACGGTAGTCTGGCGCTCGGCGCTATCTCCGGTATCGGTCTGGCGATCCTCGTCTTTGGCTTCGGCATGAAGCCCGGTACTCCTCCGACAGACGTCATCTACATCATCATCGCTGCCGTCACCTGCGCCGGTATCATGCAGGCTTCGGGCGGTATGGATTGGTTGATTCAGTTGGCGGAGAAGATGTTGCGTAAGCACCCGGATCGTATCACGTTCCTTGCGCCGCTGACTACTTTCTTTCTGACGGTTTTGGTAGGTACAGGTCATGTGGTTTACACGCTGATGCCAATCATCTGCGATATTGCGCTCAAGAAAGGAATCCGTCCGGAACGTCCGTGCGGCGTAGCCTCTATCGCTTCGCAGGTAGGTATCACTTGTTCGCCGATTGCAGCAGCGGTGGTGGCATTTGTGAGTATTTCCAATGCGAACGGTTTTGATATCACGATTCCGCAAGTGCTGATGATCACGATTCCGGCATGTATCTGCGGTCTGATGGCAGCGGCGGCAGCGTCCTACAAACGCGGTTTGGACCTCGACAAAGACCCGGTCTTCCAAGCGAAGATAGCCGATCCCGAGCAACGCGCGTATATATATGGTAATACGGCGACGACCCTCGATCGCGAGATTCCGCAATCAGCCAAGAACAGTGTGTTTATCTTCCTCGGCGCACTGGCTGTCATCGTTATGTTCGCTATTTTCCCACAACTCCTGCCGAGTTTTGAGGTAGTCAAAGCAGTCAAAGGAGCCGGAGATATCACGCTGGCGAGTGGTGTAACCATTACCGCCAAAGAACTGGCAAAAGCCGGTGTCGTAGCGGAGAACTTTACGGAGATGGGCATGGTGACGCTCAAGATGAACCTCGTCATTCAGATTATCATGATTACCGCGGCGGCGCTGATGATCATCTTCTGCAAGGCAAGCCCGAAAAAAGCGGTAGCAGGCCCTGTATGGCAAAGCGGTATGGTGGCAGTCGTAGCGATCTACGGTATCGCGTGGATGGCAGACACCTATTTCGGCAACTACATGCCGCAGATACAAGATATGTTAGACGAGGTCGTGACTAAGTATCCGTGGTCGATTGCCTTAGTGTTCTTTGCAGTGTCAGTACTGATCAACTCGCAAGGTGCGGTAGTGGTAGCGATGCTGCCGCTGGCATATAAACTCGGAATCTCGGGTGTCGTATTGCTTGGTGTACTGCCGTCGGTGTATGGGTATTTCTTTATCCCGAACTATCCGTCGGATATTGCGACCGTTAACTTCGACCGCTCGGGTACAACCGTCATCGGTAAGTACCTACTCAACCACTCGTTCATGATGCCGGGCCTCATCTGCGTGACGGTATCCACGATTGTCGCCTACCTCCTGACCCTGCTGATCTTCTAAGGAGTAAATGAGAAAATGTGAAAATGAGAAAATAATTAAATGTCTTTATGAATATCAATAATAAATTCATCATCACGATCAATCGTGAATTGGGAAGCGGCGGCCGCACGGTCGGTCGTAAGTTAGCCGAGAAATTAGGTGTCGAGTACTTCGACAAAGCCGTCATCAACGCCCTGCAGGAGCGGTATAATCTTTCTGTCGAGCAGATCGAGCAGCTCAAAGGTCAGGAAACCGGTTGGTGGGAGCAGTTCAAGCGCAAGATGACCTTCTCGGAATCGGAGTACGAGCTCAACCAAATGAACATCGAGACCGAGGATGTGTTCCGCGCAGAGACTCAGGTGCTCAAGGCCCTTGCCAAAGATCAGTCCTGCGTCATTGCCGGCCGTACGGCGTGCTACGTCTTCCGTGAGCACCCGAACCATCTGAGTATCTTCATTCAGTCTTCGATGCCTTGCCGCATGGCGCGTGTGGCGCGTGAGCAGAACATGAGCAAAGAGGAAGCGCGTCTCACCATCGAAAAGGTCGATAAAATGCGTGAGAACTACGTGCAGGAGTTCACCGGCACGTCCCGTTACGACACACGTAATTACCACCTCGTCATCAACATGGACGAAATAAACGAGGACGCGGCGGTGGAGCTGATACTTGCTTATATTAAGAGCATGGCTGCTTGATTAGCGTTCAAACAGACGTAACAGACGCATTTTCGTTTCACCGGCTTTACCGGTATAAGGATGTTCGCGCAACGAGAGATTGAAGCGCGAACTTCCTTTTAGTACGGTCTGCGGGTGTGTGAACTCGCGGAAACCCCATTCGCCGTGGTACGCGCCCATGCCCGAATGACCGGTACCGTTGAATGGAACACCCTTCACCATCATATGTACACACACTTCGTTGATGCAACCGCCGCCAAACTGCTGGGTCTGCATGACGCGTTTGGCCCATTTCATGTTTTTCGTGAACACATACATCGCTAAGGGGTGCTCACGGTCGGCTATCACGTCCATGAGGCTGTCCACTTCGGCATCTTTGAACGGCACAATCGGCAACAGCGGACAGAAGAGTTCGTGTTGCACGATCGGTTCGTTGCTATCGACGGGATAGATGATGGTCGGAGCGTATCTGCGTGCAGTCTTGTCCCCTGTTCCGCCAAAGACGATACGCTCGCGATGAGCCTCCGCTAACTTAGCGCACTTGTCGTACGCCGTGTCTGTAATCAGTTTCGGGTACTCCTCGTTTTGCTCCGCATGTTCGCCGATCTGCGCCACAAAAGCCGCTTTCAGTTCCTCTATGAACGCCTCTGCCACCTCTTCAGCCACGGCTATCTGGTTGATGTTGATGCAAATCTGCCCTGCGTTGAGGAGCTTGAAGAACGCTATCTTGCGTGCCGCGTCTTTGAGGTCTGCGTCTGCCCGTACCACACACCAGTTACCTGTCTCGCCGCCTAACTCCAGCGCTACCGGTGTGAGGTTCTTCGCTGCTTCGGCGAGTACGTGTTTGCCTACCGACGGACTACCGGTATAGAAAATCTTATCAAAGCGTTGCGCAAGACACATATCCGCCACGTCGTGACCGCCGTCGATAAGCGTGATATATTCCGGCGGGAACACTTCCGCAAAGAACTTCTTGAGCGCTGCCGTGCTGGCAGCGGACTTCGAACTGGACTTGATCACCACCGTGTTACCGCCGCACATGGCTGCAGCTACGACGCCTATCGTCAGCAGAATCGGGAAGTTAAACGGACTAATCACCAGCGTCACGCCGTACGGCATTTTATAGACCTTCGTGAAGATACTCGGCCAACACATGAGTCCGCTGAAATGGATCTCCGGCCTCGACCATCTGCGCAGACCCGCAATCATCTCATTCACTTCGGTGATAATCGGCCCTATATCGCACAGATACGCCTCCATCTCACTTCTACCAAGGTCCTCGCATAACGCGCCGATTAACTCGCCTTGATGAGCTACCACGGCTTCTTTGAGGCGCTTGAGTTGTTTGATACGCCATTTAATCGGCAATGTCTCGCCGGTCCGGAAGAACTTTCTCTGCGTTGCCACGATGTCACGAATCTGCGATTCGTTATTTGTGATTGGTGATTGGTCATTGGTGATTTGGTCAAGTATCGCCTTGATATCCGCATTGTTGAGTGTCACCGGCGCCGAATAGTTGATCGAATCGGCGGCAATCATCGGAATCAGTTGTTCGTGATCGCAAGCGCGTACCGGCGAGACGATTTGGTCCATTCCGCATGTTGCCATCAGTTCGCGTATCGCTTGCAGGAAATCAGGCACGTTGCAGTATTTCGCCAAGGCCTCATAGTGCGCCTTGCAAGCTTCTTTCTGAAACTCCAGCACCGGCATCAGCATCAGCGAGATAGCTTGCCCGTGCGAGAGATGGTACATAGCCCCTATACTGTGTGCGAATGCGTGCACATATCCAGCCAGTTGCGTGTTGATGGCGTTACCACCATACATCGCCGCCTTCGCCATATTCAACCGTGCTTGCTCTGCTCCTTCACTCGTTAATTCTTTCACTCCTTCACTCGTTAATAACGGTAGATTCTCCAGAATCAACTTCACGCCTTCCATGGACATGCGCATATCTTCTTCATCGACCTCCGTATCACTCACCGCCCCTTCGATACAATGACTCAGCGCGTCGATACCGCACGCCGCAATCACAGGCTTCGGTGCATGTTCGGTCAACTCGCTATCATGTACGACATGCGTCACCTTCAGGCCGATCAGCACGGTCGAGCCTTTAGCGCCGTGGTCGTTCGTTACCACGGCGCCGACGGTTACTTCCGCACCTGTTCCGGCAGTCGAAGGCACCATGATTAGCGGCAGCGAGTTGCCGGGAACCGGCAGGAACTTCAGCAGCAGCGCTTTCACCGGCACATGGGGCATCTTGCAACCCGCGGCTATCATCTTACAACTATCCATCACCGACCCGCCGCCTAACGCTATGATCGCTTCCGCTTTGGTCTCCAATGCCTGCTGACGCCCTGCTTCAATAATGGCGATCGTCGGCTCGGAGTGAATGTCGCAGAAGAGCGAAGCGTTCACTCCCGCCTCATTCAAAGACTCTAATATCGCCTCGTCATAGCCCAAACGATGCAAGGTCTCGTCGGTTACTACCAGCACTTGCTTGTAACCTGCCTTCTTGCACATTGCGCCGATCTCACGACGCGCGCCTTGACCTGCTGTCACCTCCGGTTCCGGCAGTGGGATGGCGTGTATCACCTTCCCTGGCAATCGGTGAATCTGTTTCCTGAATCGATATGTATCCATAGTTTATCCCATTTTGCGTTGCAAAATTACAAAAAATAAATGACATATGCAAATGTTTTACTTCTTATGTAAAAAAATCAGAAGATTTTTCTTGTGTAATTCGAGAAAAACTTTCATCATCGGTGTCGTCCAAGATTCTGTAGAAACGGCGCTTAACAGTAGCGGCGATGTGTTTTTTACGATTTGTCTACGATTATGTACTCCATATAATAAAGCGAATAATTCTTCCTGTCGAAACCGTTGATTTCACAACTTACTCCAGATACCTTTACTTCTCTTATCTTTATATCAACACGCAAAGTATTAGCCTTATAATCATTATGGCTTTCTAAATAATTTTGTACAAAACTTGTCAGCTCTGGTGCGATATTTTCTATTGGTAAAGAAAATACTATAGATATTCTATTCAAGTCTAGATTCTTTTCATTTAATTCCGGTACCGAAACAATCCATTTGTTAGCCTTCTTGTCGAATTTGGTCTTTACATTTATATATTTACCCTTCTCTTTTAAGCAAGAACCAAGATTAGCTTTATTTATTTTAATGGTGTGTTTCGTAACAACAGGTAAACTTTTATTAATTGCCTTGTATTCTCTCCTCAAAGGTACTATTTTAGTGAAAGAAATTAACTCAAATAGCCTTGCACTTTCTATATTGTTCCCCTCGTCTAAATTAACACGTCCTGTTGTGTCAATTTTGCAATAAATAGTATATTCATTTTCCTTGCTTTCTTTCATATATTGGAAAAGAGCACCTATATCCACAAAAAGTTGAGAAGCATTTCCTACTTCCGTTAAGCCCGATATACTATCTGATTTGTATTGTTTTATTTCCTTGAGATTTTTCTTCAGTATTTTGTATGAACTAACCTCATAAGCATTCAATAAACTTACAGAAAAGCCGTCCCCTCTTAGATAAAAATCGGTATATTCTTCACCACTCTTATGCGCTTCTAACGTTGCTTCGTTTGTGAATCGTACTCCATCGTACATCATACCAAAATATGTATCTAACGTATCGGTACGAACTATGTGCACATTTTGAGCGAAGAAAATAGGAATATTATCAAACCCTTTACCCTTCAAAATAAATGCCAATCCTGCGGATCCTCCTAATACACATGGAGAAAAAGAAACTTTACAAACAACCGAATCTGATTCTATCGAATGTTCTTTCATTCGGGGTTCATAAGCGCCTTTATACATTTCTAATGTCTTAAAAACATAATATTCTTCTGCACTCAAAGAAAGTGCGAGGATGGAAAAAATGAACAGGATAATCTTTTTCATAACTAAATATTATTTTACTTTAGTCCATTTTGTGCATTCGCTTTTATAACCTTTGATGTTCATGGAAATTGTCTTAACTCCTTTTGAGAGAGAAAGCCTTGTGCTCCATAAAGAAACTCGTTTCGCGATTTGCCCATCTGCTATGCGAGCATCACCATTATACTCCCATAAGATATTGAGATACGAAAGGGTATAAGCACAAGCATAAACCAAAATGAAATCGTGAGAATCAAATTCATCTTTCATCATAGAAACAATTTGTCGAGCTTCATCTATAGTAATCATAGGTAGATTTTTTAATTCATGGTTATTAATTTTCGTTATACTAGAAGCGTTTATAATTTCACGTGTGATACCAAATTAGTATCATAGAACTAATTTTGCTGCGCAACGCTTTGCGCTTGGTTGATCGGTCAAGTTTGACCGATAGATTGTTTTTGTGGAGTATAGCGGACTCGAACCGCTCACCTCAACACTGCCAGTGTTGCGCTCTAGCCAGATGAGCTAATACCCCGATTATTTCTTAATAAACTTAACGATACAATCGATACAAATTGGTTTGCCGGATTGCGGGTCGATGAAGACGTTCGCAGGGTGCATGTCTTCAAGGTGCAGGCGTTCGCTGATATAGTTTACTCCGTTACCGTCACCATTGTCATGGAAGCCCTTCGAGCCTACCATCTCGTCTATCTCTACTTTAGTAGCGAGTCGTTGGCAGTCAATATAAGGCTGTGTGAGGATGATTCTGAACAATCCGTCTGAATCACGAGTGAAGCCAATAGTAGTCATCTGCGTTTCCGGGAACAAGGCATTGTGGAGCACGATAGCTTCCAATGCTTTGTCCAACGTGGAGTAGATAGACGTGCGCTCTTTGATGACAGACGTATCTCCTGCCTTGTAATACACTTTGGCTTCCGCTCCTTTGGCAATCATAGGTCCATAGACGGACGTGAAAACCTTCTCGGGATTCGAGAACCATATACCTTTAGCACGAGCCCATTGTTCAACAGCCTCCTCTTGTTTGGCGTCTATTTCCCAATTTGCTGGGCTGCCTGTTTTGCTTTTAAGAGAAAAGCGACCTGGTTCAAAGCTTGTTCGCGCGTAGCCACATACGGTGTACGCCCCAATGAGCGGCGAATCTGCAAGGCAGAGGCCTGCATGCTCTTGTTGATTAAATCGATCAAGATTTGTTCTTCCATTGAGTATATCGTTTATATAGTTATCAATCAATTGGAGCGTGTGCTCCGAAAAACCGTTGTAGGTGATAGAGGTGTTGATTTGTTCTTGGCGCGTAGGCCACATGTCATCACTCATTTCTATTCGATCGGTTGAGTTCCATTCGGCTTCCCCGAAGAGCACTTCATTAACAACCTCAATTATCTCCTCGTCTGTCCATCCAAGACCTGAACGTCTAAACTCCTCCAATAACTGCGGAGCCCAGCGCGGATCAATCAGCTCTGTCCAGCCTCTGTCTTCCAGATAATTGTCGGCTACGCATATCGCTGTCGGATATTGTTCGTTCATGTCTTTGCAACTTTTGGCTGCAAAGGTACTAAAAAAAAATGATATATGCAAGAAAAAAACGAGGAAATATCATTTTTATCACAAAACGGAGGGCAGAAATTTGCATATGTTAAAATTTTGTTGTATATTTGCACAGAATTTGAAAAGTGAAATAAAAACCGATAGAGAACTATGAAAGTACAATGGACGAGTTTGGCAGATGAGGTGCGGGGACATGTGGATCAAAGACATTACGCACGGAGGATTCCCGGAAATGGGGAATGGGCAGCTGTGTGTGAAAAGCCGGAGCTGAGCAAGAAAACCAAGAAAAAGAAAGCAAGTCTGCCGCATGTAAAGGAGTTTGGCGCGCTGATTGCGACATGCAAGGAGATTCTCCATGACCCGGAGCGCAGGGCGGCATGGCAAGCCAAATATGATGAGGCAAAGCGGAAAGCACGCAAATATAACAAGCCGATTCAAGGGCGACTGTGCGATTATGTGCGGCACGAGGTGAGCGTAGCACTCAAAAAGGGTGAGGAAATCGCTTAATTCTCAGGTTATTCTTACCTATACTATATACATTTAACGAACGCGCGTACATACGCGCTTGTCATCATTTCCACCTTATTTCCACCTTGTCACAATATATGCTCAATATATGCTCAATATATGCCGAATATATGCTTTACCCGACATCACCATAACCAAACTACAAGAATGACATAGGGTCAATAAAAACAGAAACGCTCGAATGAGCGCCCCTGTTTCTATTTAGATGCGGATTAACCCCCGAAGTTATCGAAACGGATGTCTGCATCATCGACGCCCAGCGAGTGGAGTAGGTCGAGGACGGTCTTGGCCATCATAGAAGGACGCTCCGGGTTTTACTTGTGCCATTGTATTTTGCCATAAAATCACTTGATATTTAATCGTTATTTATAATAAGCTGCATGATATGCTGCATTATAAACATATACAGCAACAATATTTGGCGGTGCGCGGGGAACAGATGATAATTTAGGAAAAGACAAGACACAAAAAAAGCCCACGCAATGAGCGTGAGCTTGTATCAGCCAACTATGATAAATGGGTTTTAGCGGTTTGGTTGGATCAGACGCAAGGTTACGGAATCAAGTCCGCAGGGCATGACATCCCAATTGCCGTAATAGGAGACTTTGCCTCCCTTGAGGTTGGCGATATTGGCATCTTTGAAATTGCGCCAGACGATGCCGCGGCGGTCCATCTCGGCGAGGTAGTTGGCCGCCAGCGAGGAGACCTCGATACGAAGGGAGTTCTTGCCGGGACGGAGGTACGGAGTAATGTCCAGCAGGAAGGGGGCACAGAAGAGCGTACCGGCATCGTGGCCATTGACATATACATGCGCCGACTCGCGGACTCCGGACAAGTCAAGTAATTGACGATTTGACGATTTACGATTTACGATTTTCTTGCTTAGGCGGAAGGTAGTCTCATAGGCAAACGTACCGACGGCATCGGGATAGAGTGAACTCCAATATTGAGGATCTTTGATTGATGATTTAGGATTTACGTTTTGGAAAGAACGCACGTCAACAGGGGTCACGGTCCAATTATTTACCGTTTGGACATTTACCATATGGTCATTTAGCATAGGTGCATGCGGGAGCGGATATGTGATTTGGCAGCCATCGGGTGAGACGGTGAGGAAGCAGGATTCGCCGCTATGAAGGGAGAGGCGAACGCTGTCGTTAGTGACCGAAGGATGAATAAACGTATCCACCGCTACGGGTTGCAGGTTCGTGATAAAATAGAGCCAACCGTTATCCGTTCGGCGGCGGATAGTCTTGACACCGAGGTTTTTCATCGTCTCGGGCCGGATGGATGTGCGCGCAAGGGCGGCTTGGTAATCGCCGTCGGAGACACGTATGATTTTGGCGCCTTGTGCCTCCAACGCGGCAATACGTGCCGCAGTAGAGGGCGGCAGACGCTTGACCTCGGGCAAGACGAGTGCCGCATAGGTAACGCCCGAAGGAGCGATGAGTCTGCCCTCTGCATCGACACCGCGGATGGAGTCAATCATCCGGTCGGACACATAGTCGGGGTCATAGCCGGCGTTGTATATCTCATTGACCGCCCGGATGAAACGCGGGGCGACCTTGTCCATCTTATGGATATCAAAAAGCAGCAGCCGTCCGGGATACTCCGCCCAGATGTCATAGACGGGCAGATAGAGCAACAGATCATTGTCGGGTGTGCCGGACTGCATCGCTTCCTGCACACGCTGCATGTACGAGAGGAACGCCGGTGCGTCGCGCCAGATGGTGTTCTGCGGGTTCATCTCCATAGCGGCGTAGAACAGATAGCCGGGCCATGCAGCGGACTGGGGCGAATAAGCCGTACCGTGGAAATAGCAACGGTTGACACCCGCCACCATCATCAGGTCGAAATCCGGCTTACATTGGCTGAACGAAGTACGGAAATGCTCGGTGAGCCAAGTGAACGTCTCCGCCGTGACAAGCGGTTTGCCATAGAAATGCGCGACGGACGCGGGGTATTTGAGCATGGAGAGATCGGAGTAGTTGGGCCGTGTGAGGGTGTCGGTACGGAGACCCTTGATCCCGAAATCCGAGAGTCCGAAGCCCTCTATCTCGGGAATATCGACTGCGGCATACATATCCAGCAGGTTCGCCGGCGAGCCATGGGACTGGTTGCGCACCTGCACGCCGTGGCTATGGCACCAGTTGACCCAGACCTCGGCAAAGTTCTCCATGAGCAGTTCGGCAAGGGTCTGCCGGTAATCCATCTTGACCTGCTCCTGCTCGTCCAGCAGTTCGGCATAATGATCTTGCAGCCGGTATCCACGCCGCCGCTCGAACTCCACCAGAAGACTGTCTGTCCAGTCGGCGCCATAGACCTCGTAGGAGTCGTTGAAGAAGGTATGGGGGAACGGTACGCCGGAGCGGGCAAAAGCGGTATCGAACTTGGAGAGGTAAAACTCCACCGCTTCGCGTGAGAAATGATCAAGCACGAAACCCTCGCCGCCGGGTGCAGCCCGTTTGACTTTCTGGCGAGTAGGCACAATCTCAAGGCGGATAGAGTCTCCCTCACGGTGGAAGACCGCTTTCTTGGCGGCATACCGGGCGGAGATCTCCGGTCCTCCGAAAGGCCAGCCGGTGCCGTTGTTCATATCTATCTGCACGCCGAGCCGTGCACCCTCGGTCTCGCACCAGCCGAGCATATTCATCCACCGCGGCGAGAGATAAGGGATGTCGTTCTGTTCGTTACCCTTGACGCCATAGATAGGGGTAATCTCCACCGCGCCTATACCGGCTTTGCGGAGGGTCTCCAACTGGTAAGTGATACCGGCTGAATCAACTGCCGAACCGAGCCACCACCAGCAGGTACCGGGGAGCGTTCTGTTATGGGCTGATTCGATAGACGTCTGGAGTTTCTGCACCTCCGTAGCACAGAGAAGGAAACATCCTACTCCATAGTCCTCGAAATCGGGCAAGCGGTCATAGGTGACAGGTTGTGAGTCTTTGGGCTCCTTGCCGGTACCCTGCTGGTAGCCTAACATACCATCGGGGTGGACACAGTCCCGCACCATCGCCTCCCAGGTAGCAAGGATCATCGGTTCGTATTCCGCACGCGGTAGCAGCCCGCGGTTGACACACCATGCATAGCCATAGATAAAGAGCGAGGTGCCGGTCACTTCTTTACCTCCGAAATCGGTAGAGTCCGCGAGAGAGCAGTTCCAGAAATAATCCTGCCGCTGCAATGGACGCAGTCCTTCGAGCAGGGAGAGGAGATCGGAAACATATTCGTTGTAGTGCGGATCGGAAGGTTGCATCTCGTCGAGCACGCGGCATAACGCCGCCACTACCCATCCGTCGCCACGGGACCAGTAACAGTCTTTTCCGCCCGGAGTCTGGTATGGCGGATTGAAATCACGGTCCCGCCACCAGAGTCCGTTAGCAGGGTTTCGCAGGCCTCCGTCCTGCCTGTTACGGGTATATTCGTACATGCGCCACGCTTTGTCGGCATAGCGGGTGTCGCCCGTTGTGCGCGATAGTTTATAGAGAGCAGGCATACCCATCTGGATTGCATCAATCCACCACCAGTCATCGTCCGTCGTGTCCGCCAAGAGGAGATTCGCGTGTTCGATGACATGGTCAAGCGTACCATAGCCGAGGCGGTACATGTCGATATAAGTCTGACAGCAGCAGTAGTCATCGGCATCGCGGGTGGTGATACCGTTTCGCGGCGTCCAATGATGTGCATTTGCCCATGTGAGCGTATAGTCCCTGTACTCAGGACGCGGATCGAGCTCGTAGAGCGCCATGAGTCCTTCGTAATAGACCGCGCGCGTCCAGAGGGAAGAAGGGCGTTTCTTATTGCGCACGAAAGTGACTGCCGCCGGATCGGGACAGTAGTTCATGAACCACGCGTTGACACGCGTAGCCACATCAAGTCCTTCTTCCGCCTTTACACACAAAGGCAGGATACTACTTAGAAGCAGGAAGAACAGTAAGCATGTTTTTCTCATATACGAAATTGGTAAGGAGGTATTGGTCGGGTTGCTCGATGATATCGAAGTCCTTGCGCGAACAGGTCATGGTGCAGCGGCGCATGGTGATATGGTCAGCATAGGACATAGGTATGTCCTTGCGGTCTTTGAGGTCGTAGAACTGGGTCCAGGGATGGATGAAGAGGAAGTAAGCCACTTCTCCGGTAATGTCTTCGACGGTGATGTACTCATATCGTTGCGGTGTGTCGGGACGCATTTTGAGCCAAAGGAGCCGAGCGGCTTTATTGACCTGAATACGGCGCATGAGGAGGTTGCGGTTATGCACGGATTCGGATCCGCAGGTGAGGCAGCCGTGGCAGAAACCATAGACGCAGTCCTCGATGAGGACCCTTTCGTTGGAGCCGTTGCCTTCGGATTTGGAAGGATTGTCCGCCCAAGGTCCTTTGCCACCTTTCATGGCGATTGCATCATCGTTGACTTCCATATAGCAGCGGCGGATGAGGATATCGTGCACCACATCCAGGTCGATAGCATCGGTGGAAGGTCCTTTGTGGGTCTTCGGTTCGGCAAGGGAGAAGATGCTGACGCCTTGCAG
The DNA here is from genome assembly GCA_017447875.1 of Paludibacteraceae bacterium. Classification (GTDB taxonomy): domain Bacteria; phylum Bacteroidota; class Bacteroidia; order Bacteroidales; family Paludibacteraceae; genus Colicola. The sequence goes on from JAFSMP010000015.1 coordinate 42,658, forward strand.
ACGGACGTGATGGCTGTTGTAGATATGGGTGGTCCAGAAAGCAGCGTTCTGCAGACGCACGTTCTCTATCCGGACGTTTTGGCAGTTGCTGATATAGAGAAGCCGCGGGCGTTGCTCGTCCTTGTTGGTGCATTTGGGGTTCCACTGTCTGCGAAGCCAGAAAGCACGGTGGTATCGGAGTCCGTTGCCATCAATCGTACCGGGGCCGAGGATCGTGAAGCCGTCCAGTCCATCGGCGTTGATGAGTGCGCCGAAATAGGTGCAGGTCTCCCCTTCGATACGGGTCTTTCCTATCGGGTAATCGGCAATGTTATCCGAGCCGAGCAAGGTAGCTCCCTGCATCAAGCAGAGGTGTACACCCTGCCGGAAGTGTATGCCGCCGGTAACGAAGGTACCAGCCGGAACGACCAGCACTCCGCCGCCTTCGGCAGCAATGCGGTCGATAAGGGACTGGATGGCTTCGGTATGCAAAGTACCATCCGGAAAAATACCATAATCCGTCAGCCGATATTGGCGTCCGAGCGCAGAGAGCGAGACAGCTGTCGTATCCGCGAACCACGCATCCATCGGCGTTGCGTCCGGCCACAGTTCGGGTGAAGGTTGGCGTTTCTTGGCAAAGCCCGGAGCAAGAAGACTCAGGGCAAGGGTGAAGAGAAGGAATCGTTTCATTTTTTCCAGGGTATTTTATCCGCTCCTGCCCCGAGCCAGAAGCTCAAGTGCGGCGGTTGGTTATAACTCACGTTCTGCCATACGACAGACATTCGGTACTGGTGGTCCTCCATAAGGGAGAAGATGCGGTAGTCGGTGGGATACGGCGTGGCATAGAGATGCAAGACCGACGGGTCGGATTTATCGAATAGCAGCACTTCTTCGCGCCAGTCGCCCATGATATCCGCCATGAGACAGGGGGTATATTTGCTCCAGTTGCACGTGCTGTCCGACTCAAAATGCGCAATGGTGTTGAGTTTGCCGGCTCCTTTCCATTTATAGATTTTATTATGGTCGAGCAGTTCGTCCTGCAAATCCCCGTCCCAATAAATCCGGAAATTGGTTTTGGGTCTGGAGTCGGCTATCTTCTCGCCATTACAATCAAAAGTCTCCCTTGCCGCCCATGACCACATCTCATGTCCGGGGTATGTAGCATCTATATCGGCAGCAAGTCCGCGTCCGTTATCTATAGGAGACGGCATATACCATATTATCTCACCCGTCCGTGCATCATGCACCTCCGCGCCATAAGTAGCATAAACCTTGGGGTTCTCATGCACATCGAAGACCTGCAACCCTTTGCGGGAAGGGATGAGTTTGCCTACATGGATGGCATCGCCGTGTCCGAGTCCCGTATCGTAAAGGAGACTGCCGTCATCGTCAAAAGCGCAAGAACCATAGATGATCTCATCGCGTCCGTCTCCGTCCACATCTGCCACCGAGAGGTTGTGGTTACCTGCACCGTAACCGGGCTGAGAAGGATCGTCGTAGCGGCGGAGCCAGCGCAGGGTGAGGGTCGTTCCGTCGAAGTCATAAGCCGCCAGATGCTGCTTGGTATAATAACCACGGCACATGACGATACTGGTAGTGCGTCCGTCCAACGAAGCAGCGCACGCGAGGAAACGGTCGCAGCGGTTTCCATACGAGTCTCCCCATGAGGCGACTTCTCCACGTTGCGGTTCGAAGGGTACGGTAGCTATATTCGCCCCGTCGCGTCCGCGAAAAACGGTAAGGTATTCGGGGGTGGTAAGAATATACCCGTATGAGCGGCTGAGGGTGTCCGTAATACGGTAGTCATCCGTCACCTTGTCCTCGCCCAGAAAGACGGGTTTGCCCGTTCCGTCAATACATCCGGGAGCGGTACGCACCGCCACCTCGGCACAGCCGTCCGCATCGAAGTCATAGACCAAGAACTGGGTGTAATGAGCACCCGCCCGGATGTTTTGCCCCAACCGGATCCTCCATAACTGCTCTCCGTCAAGGCGGTAGGCATCGAGTATCACCTCGCCTGTCAGTCCGCGGTGGGAGTTATCATGCGCATTGCGCGGATCCCACTTGAGCACTATATCGGGTTCGCCGTCTCCATCAAGGTCGCCCACCGAGCAGTCGCCCGGATAGTAGGCATACTCACCCTCTCCTTCCGGACGTGAAGTTTGGATAGTGAGCCGCCCGTCCTGCCAGGCTCTGACCACACGGGAGGAATCCACATTAGCGCCCTTCATCCTGCGGCACACCCGGTATTCGGTATCCGGCTTTCCCTCCGCATCTACAAGACAAGAAGCATGGTCGGAGCCCACCATACGCCAAAGCCGGTTATCCCGATAGACGGCAAACTCGGCATTCTTCTCCGACTTGAGCAACCGCCACGAGACTACATTCCCCCGCGGGGAGGGAATCACCACCAGCCCTCTATACTCCGCCCACAAGGGAAGCACCGAAAGGCATATAAGCACTATTGAGGCAAGACGTTTCATTATAGCAAACTTCAAAAACTGCGCAAAGATACAAAAAATATCGTACATTCATATGTAATTTTGTACAAAACTTTGTTTTTTTATTCAAAATTGCCCCTAATAAGTGGTATAATTTTCTACTTTCATTTTTTTTTCGTATCTTTGCAGGCAAATCATGTGAGTCATGAAAAAGAAGTTTTTTTTGTTTCTCTCTGCGCTTTTCGTTTTCATACAAACGACAAGCGGTCAGCAGTTGGTTATTCAGCGTCATCTGACTACGGCGGATGGTCTTCCCTCCAACACGGTACGCCATATCATGCAGGACAGCTACGGCTATCTGTGGTTTTCTACAACAAACGGTCTGAGCCGATATGATGGTTATTCCATCCGTAATTACCGCCGTGCAGAGGGTTTGCAGGACGTTCGCATCAGTTACACCCGCGAGCAGGCGGATCACAGTATCGCCATCGTGACCACCCGGGGTGAGGTGTATCGTCTGGCGCAAGGAGCAGATACGGTTGTCTGGCTGATGAACGACCTACATGAGTTGCGTCCCGAGGACTCCGCCGCGCTACGGGATTCGGTTATTGCGGTCTATTCGGCATTGGGCGGAGACCACGCAACGATGGTAAACGCAATACGATATGTGATACGTGACCGCAGCGGATCGGTGTGGGTAGGAACGGAACAGTTCGGTTGTGAGCAGTTGGTGGACTACCAGCAGCAATGGGCTACTGTGCTTCACCCGATGGGAAAGAAAGCGAATGATCCGCATAGCGATGATGACAACTGGCGGTACTTGAGCCGCGTCGGGGACCGGATAGAGACGGGCAACCACCATGCCGATATTGTGGTGTATGACAGCACAATGACGAAAGTTGTGCAACACAAAAAGATGAGCGGCAATGTGTATTGCTCCGCACAGGACCACCGCGGAAAGACGGTCTATGGTATCCGTAATGAGAACGACATCTATGATTTTCTAACCGACCGTAAGGGGCGTTTATGGACAGCCACGTTAGGGAAAGGACTGAGTGCTTACAGCCCTAACGGCGAGCTAATCGGCACGTATCTGACAGAACGGTACAGTCTGTCGCGTGTCCGATCCCTACAGGAAGACAAGCACGGCTATCTATGGGCAGGCACCAGTGAAGGTCTGGTCATCCTTCACCCGGACAGTATTCTGCGGAATCCCTCCGCCTACCGGCAATACACGACCCGAAGCGGTGCGCTCCGATCGGACGAGATCCGATGCGTATATATCTCCACAGACGGAGAGGTTTATCTATCCGAGGCCGGCGAGGGTTTCTCCCGTACACGGGTGCCCGAAAAAGCCGAATATACGGATCTGGTATTCGAGCACTATAACCAGACGCAGGGGCTTGCCAATAACATGGTACAGAGTTTTCTCTCCGACAAAGAGGGCAATATATGGATGAGTACGGAATACGGACTGAGCCGGTTTGACAAGCAGAGCAAAGCCATCGAGAGTTACATGCCGATGAGGCAGATGAGCAATATGGTGTTCTCGGAGCAGAGTGCGCTTCGTCTGCCGGACGGGAAACTGGTCTTTGGTAGCAGCAACGGATTAATGATGATTGATCCGGCGCAGATTCCTCCCGTGAAAGCCGCGGTTGTGCCCCGTATAGTGGATTACAAAGTAACGGAGGACGGCACACTGACAGCCTCTTTCTCTACATTCCATTACGCCGCCCATATACGCGACCAGTATGCCTTCCGTCTGGCTCCCATAGAAACTACTTTCTCACCTGCTTCGAGTCAAAACAGCGTTGTTTATCCCCAGTTAGAGCCGGGAGAGTACCAGCTCTATGCAAAAGCATTGAATGAAGACGGGCAATGGAGCGAAGCCGTCGTAATGAAGATTGTAGTACCTGCTATGTGGTGGGAAAGCCGGTTGGCTATCACCCTTTACTGGGTAGGCGGATTGATTGTACTGGCGTTGCTTATTTACCTGACATGGTCGCGAGTGCGACTGCACGACAGGATGAAGATGGACGAGAAGATCACCGAAGCGAAGTTGGTATTCTTCACCAATATCAGCCATGAGTTCCGCACACCGCTTACGCTCATTCACGGCGCTATCGAACACCTACAGAAAGCGGATGGAATACCGGCAGACGAGCAATCTCAACTGAAGGTGCTCAAACGCAATTCCGACCGTCTGATGCGGCTGATAGACCAGTTGTTAGAGTTCCGCAGAATGCAGAATAAGGTGATGGCCGTACGCGTTGAGCCCATAGAGGTAATCGGATTGCTCCGGGAGTTAGGCGAGAGTTTCAGGCAGACTGCGGAGAGCAAGAATCTGCAATACCGCTTTGTATGCAGTCAGGATGCCCAGCAGGCGTGGGTAGATAGGAGTAATCTGGACAAGGTGTTCTATAACCTGCTGAGCAATGCCATCAAATACACGCCGGCTGGAGGAGAAGTCAGCATGGAGTGCATCATCTTCCGCAACGATGAGGGCAACCGGTGGCTGCGCGTAGCGGTGAAAGATACGGGTGTGGGTGTAGATAAGGCCAAGCGCGACCATATCTTCGACCAGCGATTTGTACAGAGTATGCAGTTGAGGAGGAGTATGGGTATAGGTCTCAATCTATGCGCCGCGTTGGTGGATGTACACCATGGTACTATCCGTCTGGAGCCCAATTCGCCTCAGGGAAGTGTCTTCATCGTAGAGATCCCGATAGAGCGGAGTGCGTACAGCGAGTCGGAGATCATGCAACACACTACAAACGAGCGTTTGATAGAGGAAACGGAGAATGCCGTTGTAGAGAAGCCGCTCAACACCCAGCGTATTCTGCTGATAGAGGACGATGACGACATGCGCGAGTTTGTCAGGCAGGAGTTGAGCACCTATTTCGAAGTGCAGACTGCTCCCGACGGCGAAAGCGGATTGAAGGCACTGGAGAAAGAGCACTATGACTTGGTAGTGACCGATCTGATGATGCCGGGTATCTCGGGAATGGAGGTTATCCGCGCTATCCGAGACAATATCGCAATCTCCCATCTGCCGATAGTGCTGCTGACCGCCAAGGACAGCGTAGACAGCAAGATAGAAGGTATGCAGAGCGGCGCTGACGCCTATATTACCAAACCTTTCTCTACGCGTCTGTTGGTAGCGACAATTGTCAACCTGATCAACCAGCGGGCACAACTGAGAGAAAAGTTCTCTAATGACCTGAGTATGTTGCATCCCGTGGTAACTACCAGCAATGCAGATAAGGCATTCTTCGAACAATTGGATGCTTTAGTGGATGAGAATTTGGACAATAGCGAGATCTCCGCCGATGTCTTTGCCCGGAAGATGCTATTAGGGCGAACGGTGTTCTTCCGAAAAGTAAAGGAAGTTACCGGTTACAGTCCGAAAGAGTATCTGCGGGTACGAAGGTTGAAGCGAGCCGCCGAACTGCTACAGGAGGGTAAGCTGAGTGTGAGCGAGATAGCTTACACCGTGGGAATGAGCGATCCGTTCTATTTCTCCAAGTGCTTCAAACAGCAATTTGGCATGGCTCCTTCCGCTTATCAGAAAGAATGTACAAAAAACTAAATCATTTGAACAATCATACGGGGTGCAAACCAAGATAAAGTTATACTTTTGCACCGTGAATTAGTTGATAGTTGACAATTGATATTAAAAGTTATGATAAAACGTATTTTTCAATCCATTATTATTTGTACCGCCGTACTGAGCCTTGTTGCTTGCGAAGGCAAGAAACAGGAAGAGGTAGCCAGTGAGGCATTAGGTGTCAAAGCCCGTATAATGGGTTTTGAGAGCAACAGCGAGTCATGGAGTGCCGGAGACACGATAGGTGTCAGTATTCCGGCGGTGAACAACAATTTCAATGTGCCTTACCGGACGGATGGTGACGGCGCTTTCAGCGCGGTGGGTTCGCCGGTGTATATCGTCGGTACGCAGGAGCATGAGGTGGCTGCCTATTATCCGTATTGTGCAGTTGCGACTCAGAGTGCGCCGGAGGTTGCATTTGAAGAGCCGGTAGATTGGCTTTTCGCCAAGACGACTGCGGACAGGGGACATACCGCTTTGCAGTTAGAGTTCCACCACGTTATGTCGCGTCTGACGATACAGTTTTCCGAAGAGGTAAACTATCAGATATTCGGTATCGTGCAGTCCGGTAAGATTAATACGGCTACCGGAGCGGTTACTGTTACCGGTTCGCCGCAGGAGATTACAGGTAGCGGCAAACAAGTGGATATACTGGTACCGGGGCAGACTATAAACGGCTCGGCGAATGTTGTATGGGGTGAGCGCACGTTCATCGTCAGTCTCAACATGACATTAGAAGCCGGCAAACGGTATTCGTACCGTGCCACGTTAGACGAGGAGACAGAGTCTATCGCTTTGGAAGGTATCAGCGGCAGTATCGTGCCGTGGGAAGAAGTGGACGGAGGCGAACTGGTAGTGACCGAGAAAGAGCCGGATCTGAGTGTAGGCGACTATTACTTGGCGGACGGTACTACGGTGAGTCACCTGCGTACGCTGAGCGCAGCGCAGAAAGCACAAGTAATCGGTGTAGTATGCGAGTTAGGGGTTAATTCCGACGACTCCACCCGCTTGGCGGATTTTCCCGCATGCACCACCGGTAAAGTCATTGCATTGTACGACGCTACGGCTCGCGCATGGAACACCGAGAGTGTATCCACCACCATGTGCGCATGGATGATCAATCAGGGACTGGAGAACCAGTACCTCTGGCCGGCAAGATACAAGAAAGATGCGAGTGCCGAGGGTATGATCTCGTCTTCCGCAAGCGCCAACCGCGACAAGGTATGCCAAGGTTATAATAACACCAAGTTATGGAAACAACATGTAGGTTCAACTACCACGTACGCCGCTCTGTCGGCTCTCGGCAGTATGAGTGCACCGGACGGTACAACCGGATGGTATATAGCCTCGGTAGGCGACCTGAGTGCGTTGCTGGTGGATGCGTCTATTGATCCCACCGTGCAGGCTTCACTCAATGAGTTAGGGGCGGCATTGCCTTACGGTCAATCTATATGGAGCAGTACTGAGTCATGTCTCAATAACGGCAGCCAGGCTTCCATGACCGTTAACTTCAAGAACGGCGAGGGAAATGCTACTATTGGTCTGGGCAAAGCAATCCACACCAAAACTTATCCGGTGGTGATGATGCTGAACTTTTGATAATTGATAATTGACAATTGATAATTGAGAATACTATGAAAAAGATGATTATGGCTGCCATGCTGATGGCAAGTAGCGTGCTGAATGCACAAGTGGTTAAACAGGATCTGCTGAACGGTTACGCAGATGGTGACGTATTGGAGAAAGGCGCATATACGAGCAAGGAAGACGCTCCTAAAGAGGGTGTCTGGATGGGTGCTTTTACCAGCAAGGAAGAGAGTGCCGCTCTGCCTTCTCCTACTATCACCGCCGGTGTTGAATATACCGGTTATCCAGAGAAAGGCGTTGCTATCCAATTAGGTTTCAGTAATGGAGAGAAAGGCAGTCGCCACTCGTGCTGTGCCTTAGGTGACAACAAGAAAAAGGGTGTATATTACCTTAGTGCGGTAGTCCGCATGGACAAGGTGGGTAATACAGGAGACAGTGAACTGTTCGGTCTTACTCCCTCTCGCACCGGCGGAGCCGGCAAAGTGCGTGCGATGATCGTTCGCGACGAGGAGAACAAGAAAGTGATGCATTGGGGCGCTTCGCTGGGTAAGAATGTGGTGATGAGTCCGAAGGCGTTTGCTGTTGGCGAGACGGTGTTGGTTGTGCTCAAGGTGGATTACACAAAGAACAGCGTCAGTCTGTTTGTCAACCCGGATCTGAGTGCTGCTGAACCGGAAGCGTTAGTAAGCGTCAATTCCGATGAGGAGAACATGTTGAGCAAATGGCCTATTCGTACGCTGACCTTGCGCAACCGCAATGCGTATCAGGGAGCAGTCGGCAGTTTCCGTCTGACCAACTCGTGGGAACAATTGGCTAATTGAAAATTGTGAATTGTGAATTACATGCGTAGTAAATTCATTCTATATGGTTTGGCAGTAGCGGCGTTGTGTGCATGCACGAATAATAAGGACGTGGGAGCGCGCATCAGCACGCGCATGAGTGCGCAGGCTTCGGCTCCGACGGATTTCCACGACGGCGACCGGATAGGCGTCAGTGCACGGGAGTTCAATGTTCCCGTTTGCACGAATCAGGCATGGCAGTACAGCAACGGCGTGTTTACGAGTGCAGACAGTATCCTTGTGGAAGCGGGGAGCGAGTTGCGTCTGAGTGCTTATTTTCCCTATGAGGCGGCTTTGGATGAAGCGGCTCCGACAATCACTATCGACACGCGTACTGATGGCTATACCGATTACCTGTGGGCTGCGGACACGCTGACGATGAGCAGCAGCGGAATGCAGGCCGAGTTAAGGTTCCGCCACGTGTTGGCGCGTATCGAGTGCGTCTTCCGTCCATCCGCCGAGTATCCGCAGGACGGGACGCTGTCGTTCGTCTTGAGCGGTATGCAGACGAAGGTGGAGAAGAACGTACTGAACGGCGCAGAGACGCTGTCGGGCGAAGCTGTTATCACCCGAAGCACACAGCCCGGGCAACCGATTCTGATAGAGATACCGGCACAGAGTGCGCGTCCCGTTATCTCCTACGAATACGCAGGAAACAGCTATAGCGTAACGCCCGTCACGGATCAGCAGTACGAAGCGGGACGCAGTTACCGCTATGAAATAGCATTTGGTCCTGAGAGCGATCCTACTATCTCGCTCATGCAGGTCAGCGAACAGAGTACTAACTTTCAATTACTTCCTCCCCGCCGATGAGAACTTTCATTACTTTGGCATTGGCTTTGGCGTTGGCGTTCACGACCTCGTCACAGGCTGCATGTTATTATATCGCACCTACGGGCAGCGACAGTAACCCGGGAACCGAGTCCGCTCCGCGAGCCACACTGGGCGGAGGCCAGCAGTTGCTCTCTGCGGGCGATACGCTGTATATGCGCGGGGGAACGTATCAGGTAGCTATGAGCGAGATTATGTCGCTTTCTGACAAAGGTGCCAGCGCATTCTCATACGTCTATCAGCTCAACAAAACCGGTATCAACGAAACGCGCAGGACGTGCTATTTCGGTTATCCGGGCGAGAGACCTGTGTTTGATTTCAGTCATGTGCTGCCCAACTCTCGTGTGAGTGCTTTCAGTCTTGTGGGGGACTATCTGCATCTGAGAAATTTTGAGATAGTGGGTGTCAAAGTACCGGTAACGGGTCACGCGCAGAGCGAGTGTATCTCTGCGCGCAAAGGCAGTTACTGCATCGTGGAGAACATTGCGATGCACGACGGCATGGCGATCGGTTACTATCAGACTTCGGGTCATAATAACTTAGTGCTCAACTGCGATGCATACTGCAATATCGACACCGTGTCTGCCAAGGGCGTGAGCGGAGAGACCTTGGGAGGCAACGTGGACGGTTTCGGTTGTCATGTCACCAACGAGGCAAAAGATACGGCGAATGTGTTCCGCGGTTGCCGCGCATGGTGGAATTCCGATGACGGTTTTGACCTCATCAACTGCAAGTGCAAAGTGGTGATTGACTCCTGCTGGTCGTTCTACAACGGCTATATCCCCAACGGCAACAAGGCGATTGCGGACGGTAACGGCTTCAAGGCAGGAGGGTATGGAATGTCTTCGCCCATAAGCGGCAATCCCGCAGTTATTCCTATGCACGAGGTGAAGAACTGCGTAGCGTTCTACAACCGCGCCAACGGTTTTTACGCCAACCACCATTTAGGCGGTCTGCTGATAGCCAACAACACGGCGATGTACAACTCCAACAACTTCAGTATGACCAACCGCAAGACGGCTAATACAGACAGTACTCCGGCGGAGAATGTAAGCGGCTACGGACATATACTGATCAATAACGTGTCGTACAATCCCAATAAGGGGTTAGACTACGGGTCTATCGACAGCGCGAAGTGTGAACTAAGGAACAACCACGTAGTGAGCGATGAACACGTGTTCATCAATGCCACACGTCTCAGTCCGAGCAATATGTACAAGATCAGCCTGACTGCAGCGCGAGAGGCGGACGGACGGTTGCCCGAACAGACATTCCTGGTAGCACCTTTAGGAGGCGTACTGGAACAAGCAGGTGCCGGCTATGCCTATACGCCATGGGCGTATGATCTGAGTATTGGCGAGACTACATGGGCATCGCTGTACTTGGAGCACCCGGTGCGTCTGCCTCAAGCGATAGAGGCGTACTATGTGATTAAGATGGACAGCGTAGCGACGATGCGCCGCTTGCCGGCAGGGTGTATTCTGAACCGAGAGACACCTGTCTTCTTGCATAGCGAAGAGGCTGCAGGGCTGACACTCCCTTATGCCGTCGCTACGGCATATAAGGCAGATACGGCAGTTGTACAAGGCAATCTGTTGTCCGGAACATTGGCAGACAGTATCGTAGCAGGCGGTAGGACGTATGTGCTCAGTTCGTCCTCGCCCACCAACAGCGAGGATGTAGGGCTATACCTCTACGGCACGTTAGGCAGTACGGTCACGCTTCGTAACCATAGTGCTTTTCTGAATGTTCCTTCGCCGTCCGCTGCTCCTGCGCTGTTGCGTATGAGGACAGAAGAAACCGAAGTTCCGAATGAGAACTCCGGTAATAGTGCAGCACGCAAAGTGCTGAAGAACGGTCGGTTGTACATTGAATACAACGGCAGATGGTACGATCTACTCGGCAGATAAAACCCAGCGGTGGCGAGATTGCCGGCGTTCGGAAGAGCGCAGTTCGGGTCCCCATTCGCATTCTATGGTCATGTCGGGGAGTACGCAATTAGCGCGCTCAGCAAGAGCAAAAGCGCGATATTAAGAAGACATTTCATAGTTTATTTACAGAAAGCCGGCATGTACGTGCCGGCTTTCCTTACCAATCTTTTTCGTTTTAACTTTAATATCAACCTTTTTATGAAGTTGCAGTGAGGGAGTTTATTTGAATAAACTCTCATCGGGGTTGTAATCATTCACCGGCGTTCCTATCTGCAGGGTTTTGGTGCCGGAGGCAGCGCAGATAGTAGCAGAGGGAGTGACGGAAAGGATCTCCGTACGAGGAGATGTGTAAGCGTTCTTATGATTGATTGTTGTTTTCATCGTTGTGTCCTCCTATTCATTATTTAACAATCTGTCCTTGTACGTTATACTTCACGCCGTCGCGGATGATGATGAGTTGTCCGTTCTCGAAGCGTTTGTTTGTTTGCGCGGTGGAAGTTTGCACTTCGTCAATCGCCGTTGGAGTATTGTATGGTCCTACATGCACGCGCATTCTCGGAGCCGCAGCTCCTCCTCCGCCGTAGTTGAGGTATGCCTTGTTCGCCGGTATGTATGCACCGGTGTAGCGAATGAGGCACACGGTGCCGTTGTCATCATAGAGGCTATAGGTAGTGCCTGATTCGGTATCAGTGCTCGGGTTCGCAGTACGGGCTACGGTACCTGTGAAGAGGTTTTTCGCGATAGCGGGTGCACCGAGCGTATATGGGAGTTGATAATCACCATCTGTTTCGGAATAGAGGAATACGCCGGTGTTCGCAGGTATAGCGGAGTTCTCCACCTTGTTGATATAGAGTACATCTTCGTCTCCCTCTTCATCGCGAACGATGTCCGCTACGTAGGCATACACGCCGGATGGCAGTTCTACATCCTGCGGAGCGCAGAAGGAAGCCCAGTTGTTAGAGATGGTAACGGGGTAATAATCATTTACGTAGCCGAAGAGCGTAATGATAAGGTACATTGTGCCGGAAGTGCTTACTTCCAGATGATTAGACGGTGTAGCCAGTTCCCACTCATAATATGGTGATTCCGTATTCGCAACTGCCGGGCCATAATTTTTACCATTAGCACCGTTCACTTTGATAGTACGGGTTCCAGAGCTTGCTCCAGTAGCAGCACGGATACCGATTTTCTCAATGACATAATTACTTGGTGCAGCGATTGTAATTGTAGAAGCATCTTGTACACGGAGAGCTTTTGTTCCTGTGGCATCACTTTCGCTTGTATATAGAAGGATGTTATTTGCAGTAGAAAAGCCTTGTTTACCTGCTTCCTGCGAAACTGTGACCGTAGAGAGTGCGATATTGCCGCTATAGATAATTACAGCATTTTTGTCGAAAGATAGCGATTCACCACTCATGGCAGGAGCAATAGGTTCCAAATCTTTCTCTACAATGAAAGCAAGCGGATAGACAGCTCCACCAACACCTTTAATAGAAATGATATTTACCACGCCATCCACCATCGTCAGTTCTTTCTCTACGTTTGCTTCACTTCCTGTTGAGTTTGTTACGTTCTCTGCGGCTGCTCCATTGAGCGAAACAGCAAAGCCACGTTCACTCGCTGCACGACCGACAAAAGTCACTTTCTTTGCATTCTTTACACGGAAAGTAAGGTTAGTGTTTGTGCCCAATTGCCATGGTTGAACATTGTTATAGGCAGTGCCGTCAATTGTGTAGTTTTTTGCTTCGCGGCGCGTAGTGCAAGTTGTTTCTACGCCCGTGATATCATCCTTGAAGAGGGTTACTACTGCTTTCGTTGTTGTAGCTGCATATACGGATTTTGGTGTTACTTCAATGCTGCGAACATATCCTGTACCGGCACTCATGTTGATGACTACATTGCCATCAGTGAGAACCATAGAAGTATATGTCTGATTGTTTCCATCCAAAGCAAGCGAAGAAGTTAAGGCGTTAGACACCGCCATCGTAGCCGCATTTTCTCCGTCGCGCTTTACTGTGATGGCGAGATCCGATCCGGCTTTGCAGTTCGGAATAACGATTGAAGGGTTCACACCTGATGCTTGAGAAATCAGACGAATACCTGAACCATTAAAGAAGACACGGAACGTGTTGCCACGAGTCAAGAACTTGAGTCCTTCCGTTGGAGCAAACTTTTGTCCGTCGGCTACGTAGAGTTCTTCCGCCGTGTCCTGACTTTTGTAATAATAAGATGAGCTTTTGAGGGTCCAATAATCTGTGTTCACTTCTGTAGCTCCTTCGGGATAGAAGTCCGTTTGTGCAATGGACGTGAAAGTCCATGATGCAGCATTCAACGCAAGGGAGAGAAGTGCTGCTGTTACGATTAATATTGTTTTTTTCATTGTATTAAGTTGTTTTTATTATTCCATGTTATCCGATTGCCGTTCCTTTTTCGTGCCGGAGTCGTTCCGGCAATCCTGTGTTAATGCTGTGTTAATCCTGTGTTAATCCTGTGTTGAAGACAGCAGTTTGGATTAGGGTTCGAGGCATGCACGGGTTATGTTAGAGTTTAGCGCCAGTGAGGGAATAGCGGATGCCGTCACGGATGATGACGAGTTGTCCGTTCTCGATGGCTTTAACGGCTTTGTGTGTTGCCGGTGTATTGTCGATAGCGGTCGGTATTACCGGGTCATCACCGGGTTCTTCGGTGGCTTTCTTGACGACACTGAAGCCGAAGAGGTACATACCTCCGTCCACGCTGAAATAGAGCGTTGCAGCCTGTGCACAGTCGTAGGTGCCTACTTGTATTACCTGCGAGTCCGCAGTGCCATCGGTAGTATGGGTAATGACAGCCGTCTTGTCGCTCAGCGAGCCTTCGGAGAGATAGAGACTGCGGGTAACGTCAGCATTCTTGGTAGAAGACATCGCATAGACTGTAACGGTAGCAGGGTACTGTACATCGACCGTAGCGATGCGTCCGTTGCTCTTGGGTGAACCCGCGAAATAGAGTGCTTTGGTGAAAGAGAGCGACTCGTAGCTGCGTTTTACGGAATGAATCCTCATGAGGTTCTTGGAATCCGTTTCTTCTGCCGAGTAAACATGTACGCCGTTGGAGAAGAGGGAGTCGGTCCAAACGGTGTCAACGGAGTACGCCTCGAAGCTATAGAAGATGCTGTCCGAAACGACAGGAGCTGTCTCTCCGTTAGAGGTGAATACCACTTTGTAGAGATAGATGCCGCCGTTGCTTTTAAGCTCGGTTGTACCATACTTGATGTCGAAAGAAATCACATTGTAGAAATCGCGATTGTTTACATCATCGTGTTCTTTTTTGGTATCTTTGGTAACATCGCCAACCGTAATATGACGTTCAGCATCTGATCCACTGCAAACGTATAGTTCCAGTGTTCCGGAATAAGTAGAAGTAAATGTACATGTACGAGATTCCGAGCCAATTGATCCCGAACCGGAAGCAATCATACCTACAGACTTTTTATTGTCCTCAGCGGTTCCGAAATAGCGTCCGGAAGTAGCACTGTGCGAACCATCCCATCCAGCCACTGTCATTGTGAAGTCTCCTTCACCATAGGTTTGATTACCCGTAGAACCCTCACCGAACGTGAGTGTTTGTGCATTCATGCTGCCTGCCATGAGTGCGGCAGCAAAAAAAGTAAAAATCTTCTTCATGATATAAAATTGTTATTTTTTATTAGTTGCAGATTAAACAGATTAAGCAAATTTCCAAAGTGCGATGCAAAGGTAGTGCTTTTTGTGAATATTCATAGTATATGCTCGTTCAAAAGGCATGTAATTTTGTACAGATGTCCTTATTTCAGTACTAATTTACCTTCTTTCTCGTACTGTTTGATGAGGATGAGGCAATCTCGGAAGATGTCCAGGGGGGATTGTTGCGTGAGGGTGTCCGTGCGGAACGCATCATAGCCGATTGTGATGCCGTGGGTCATGGTAGTGATGTCACCGCCCCGGCTGACCTGTTTGTCGAGCCATGTACGGAACGCCTGTACGGAAGGCACGTTCTTTCCTCCGAACGAGAACTGTTTGAGCCGTGGGGAGAGTCCGAGCGAGTCGCAGAGAGCGAGCAGAGAGTCGGACTTATGGTTGTAGGGCAAAGCGAGTGCCGTAGGATGGACTCCGAGACGGGCAAAGACAGCGCTGTCTCCTTTCCGTATTTCCTGCGCGGCTTCGGCGAGGGACATTTTGGTGAGATCCCGATGGGAGAAAGTGTGGTTGCCGATCGTGTGTCCGTGCCGGTACAACAAGGCAGCCTGTTCCCATGTACAAGCAGCCGCTCCGCGTATCTCTTTGCGGCGGTCAATATTCCGTGGAATCAGATAGAACGTCCCTTTCATTTCCAGCGAGTCGAGCAAAGGCATGACAACCGTAGCGTGCTCCGCCAAGCCGTCATCGAAGGAGAGCGTCAGTTGCAACACGGATGCCAGTAAGAGTATAGATTTCATGATTGCGGATGATGAATATTTGTCCGTTACGCAGCACTTTGGTTGTCTGCGGAGTATCAACGGCTGCGTTGATGTCTGTTGTTACTCCGCCTCCTTCCCCCGGCAGTTCATCGTCTCCTCCGTCGGGTATGGGTTTAGGCAAGTATTGCAGGGAATGGAGATAGTAGGCATTGTCGGAAGTGAGATAGACGACACCGGCTACAGCCGTTGTGAAACGCAAGGTAGTGCGGTGGGACTCGCTCTCTGCAGCTATCTCTCCGAGGGTCTTGGAAGCCACGGTGTCTCCGTTCATCCATAGGGTCATACGCCGGGCGGTGTTGCTGACATTGGAGGGTTGCACCTCCGCGATGATGGTACCCGGATAGGCTATATTGAGGGCATAGCAGCGGTCGTTCGCCGAGCTGACAACCATGCCTGCCGTGCTCGTAGGAGAGACAAAACCGGCAGGACTGGAGTTGGTATAAGCAGCGCCGGATTTCTTGACGATAGCGTGCGAACCCGTATAACCGCGGAGGTAGAGACCGTTCAAACAGACGAGCGATTTTGCAATCGTATCGCCGTTGGCGTAGGCAGAGAAAGTCCAAGTGGTGGTATCGGTCACCACCTGTTCGTCGCCGAAATCAATACCCAGTTGTGCTTCGGGTACTCCGGGAAGGGTGTCCTCGACGGTGATGCCGTAATCGCTCAGGAGTCCGAGCTCGCAGAGACGGTTGTAAGCGCGGTGACCATAGAGTTCCTGCGAGGGTGCGTCAAAATGCTTGAGGTCGGACAGCATCGTACCGTCCTGCATATCGATG
Source organism: Paludibacteraceae bacterium (assembly GCA_017447875.1). Classification (GTDB taxonomy): domain Bacteria; phylum Bacteroidota; class Bacteroidia; order Bacteroidales; family Paludibacteraceae; genus Colicola. Next base: position 59,123 of record JAFSMP010000015.1, read on the forward strand.
ACATAGACATTCGTCATAGTCCGGGCAAGGCTGTATTGCGCCCGCTCGATAGTAGCGTTATAAAGCGAACTACGCTTACTGACCGTTCCCATGATGAAAGGGAGCGTGGCGTAGTCGGTGTTGCCGGTGATAGCGACCAGCGAGTCGCGGATATAGGTGATGAGGTCGCGGAGGTTCTGTTCATACTGCGCAGCGGCGGACGAAGGCGAGCGGTCACTCTCGCCCTGATGCCAAAGGACACAACGGATGTCTGCGTCCAGGTCTTGGTTCGCCAGTGTGGCGAGACACGCACGCGCGTTTGCAAGAAGCGCAGGTGCAAGTGCTTTGCCGTCCAGTCCGGAGGATGTAGGTTGTAGCCCCACTATACCCGCTGTGTCCAGATAGGAAGGCTCAACCGACCAATGACGGTTGCCTGAAGAAGCACACGCCGGCGAGATAGACGAGCCTCCGGCTGACTCCTTAATAATATACACGTTATGCGCAGGCGCGAGGTGTTGCGCCAGTTCGTAATAGACAATCGCATCATACGCCCATCGTCCGAGCGTTGTTCCATTACTGCCCTCGGCTGCGGGGATGAAAGGGGCGAAAGCGCCCAGCCCTCCGGTGTAGTCCCACCCGGCGCTGTTGCCATAACTCCAGAAGACACACTCCATACCTGTCTCACCCACAGCAGCCGTCAGATAAGCCGGCTGCGTCTCCAGTTTGCCTCGCCCGTCCGTATTGCTCTGTCCGGCCGTAATGATCACGGGAACACGAGTCTTGGCGGGCGTCTCTCCTCCTTCATGCAAGCGATCCTCCGAGTCATCAGCGTCCGGCACGTATTTGACGGCATAGACGCGATAGGCTACCGTGGCTCCGAAGAAGAAAGTACCTCCGGTAGAAGCGTGTACCTGATACGTTGCCGGGGTGGAGGCGGAGGAGAGAGTGTTGGTCTCGATGCTCACGGAGTCTGCGCCGTTGAAAAGGATCTTGAGGAAACGTCCGGCGGTGGTGATGTTTTCCGGCGCCATAGAGACGAAGAGCGTACCCTGTCCTGCGGTGTTGAGTGCAAAAAGCGGCGTGGTCGTGTTAGAGGCTGCTATCCCTGCCGTAGCGTCGGCGTCGATGCCGGAGAAATTACCGGCAGCCACACGGGCGTACATGGTTGTTTGCTCGTTGAGGAAATCCACCGTGGATTTGCCGCTGCGGACGGAGATAGAGCGGTTATAACTGCCGTTGCTGCTGCGGGTGTTATGTCCGCGCAGGTAGAGCCCGTCGAGAAGCACGACAGAGGTGGCGATAGTGTCTTTGTCGGCATAGCCGCGATTGTCAAAACGCCAGACGATTGAATCCGTCACCACGGCTTCCTGGCTCGCAAAATCACTTTTCTGCGGGATAGTGATGTTCGGTTTCATCGCATCAATAAGCGGCTGGTAGTCGGCGATAGCAGCTCCGTTGATGGACGCGGCAGTCCATGAGGCAATGTCGTTATTCACCCACGCACACACGGCACGCGCACCGGCTTCGCTGGTATGGGTGGTACCACCGGCAGGGAAGAAGACCGCGCCCGTGATACTCTTGCCGCAGGACTCCCAGATGGTTTGGCTACCGAGGTTCATATCGAGACAGGGGATCTGCAAGGACGCTGCTAACTGACGCGCTTGCAGCGGGTAGTTGAGCTCGTTGTTACCGGGTTCGCCTGCTGCATCTCCGGCGTCTATACGCCCGAGTGCGGTCAGTGTATTACCACTCCAGAGACTACGGCAGATGCTGGTACCGAGAATCGGGTACGCGCCGGCTGCTTTCACCTCATTGACCATGCGCGTGAGATAGGTCAGGTATTCGGATTCCGTGACGGTCTTATAGCCGTTGTGTACTGAAGAAGGACCGCCTTTCTGGTCGTTGTGACCAAAGGTGATGATGACATAATCGCCAGCCTCCACAGCGGTGAACCCCGCTACGTAAGGACGCTCCAGCAGGTAGGTCTGATAGCCAGAAGAGTTATAATCGGTGATGCCCATAACCGCTTTCCAGTAGTTGGCGGAGGAATAGAAACCCTTTGCCGTTGTGCCGGTGTGCGCCCAGTCCTGAACGGTCATGCCGTTGATGTACTCCCCGAAGAACTGCCCCCAACCGCGCATTCCGTCCGTGTAGTCTTTGTTCGCGGACGCCTGATTAGACTGATCGCCGTAGATACTGGACATGGAGTCGCCGATGATGTGCACCTTGGCGGCGGAGAGTTGTCCCACTGCGAGGGAAAGCAAAATTGCTAAAAAGAAATGTTTTTTCATGATTCGTTGAATTTTGGCGCAAAGGTACTGCTTTATGCGCGTATAAGCATAGAAAAATGTACATTTTAGCCTAAAATATGTACAAAAGTATATTGTAGCATTCAAAAAAAAGCAGTATCTTTGCACCGTCAAATGAAAATTAACGACCATGAAAAGAGTTTTTCTTATATTGATTTCGTTTTTAGCGGCTCTTTGGAGTCTGCCGGCAATGTCTGCCGACCGTGTTGTCAGCGGTCGTGTGTTGGATGATACAGGAGAAGGCGCGATTGCCGCATCCGTGCAGATACCCGGAACATCGGTCGGAACAGTGACGGACTTGGACGGCGGTTTCGAACTCACTGTGCCGGATAAGACACAGCAGTTACAGATCAGTTATGTCGGCTACCAAACCGAAATGGTCACGCTGGACAAGCGGAGGGAGTATATCGTTCACCTCAAGCCGGATGTGATCGCGCTGGACGAGACCGTGGTAGTGGGTTACGGAACTGCCAAGAAATCCAGTATATCGGGTTCGCTGTCTCGCGTTAAGGCCGATGATTTGGAGGATCGGGTCAGCGCAGCCAATGACATTACCCAAGTGCTGCAAGGTGCGCTTGCCGGTGTGCAAGTAGTCGGCGCTGACGGAGCTCCGGGTAGCACGATGCAGATTGTCGTCCGCGGTACAGCCAGTATCAACGCCGACGCTACGCCGTTATATGTCGTGGATGGTGTACCCGTCGAGGATCTGAGCGGTTTGAACCCCAGCGATGTAGAGCGGATTGATGTGCTCAAGGACGCTTCCAGCAGCGCTATCTACGGTTCGCGAGGTGCTAACGGCGTCGTACTGATCTCCACCAAGACCGCTACCAAAGGTGAGAAACTGAAGGTACAACTGACGACCAACTGGGGTTTGCAGCAAGTAGAACGGAAAGTGGATGTGATGAACGCGGAAGAATGGATTGCTTACCGCACGCGCTACAACGACGCGCAGTACATCGCCAAATATGGCGCTTTGGGCGCACAGGTGACGGATGATTACACCACGCGGCTCCAATATACCGGCAAACATAACAACAAGATGATGAACGATCCTCGTTGGGCGAATGGCGGTAAGGGATTAGATGTCTATGACTTGGAGGGAAACGTCCTGCCGCAGTTCCAGCAGGATCTGATGTATATCGACTGGCAGGAGGAGATGTTCCGCCTGGCGCCGATGCAGAACTACCAGCTCTCGGTGTCGGGTAATAGCGAGAACACGACTTATCGTATCTCCGCCGGTTATATGGGGCAAGAGGGTATTGTGATCAATACCGGTTACCGCAAGTTGACTGCGCGCGCGAACGTGGAGACGCGTTTCCTCAAACACCTCGTTTTCTCACTCAACGTAGCTCCGACTTATAGCCATTACCGTGGCAGTAACTCCACAAGCGGTTCTTCCGGTCAGACCAACGCCGCCTTGCAGCGAGTGCCGGTGGTGGAAGCCGAAGCGGGTGTCAACAGCGGCGCAGAGCCTTATGATCATTACGAATGGGCGACCACCAGTATCAGTCCTGTTGCCTATATGAACCAAGTGAAATATGATAAAGAGGATTATGGTTCGAACAACAGCGCAGGCCTGACGTTTGATTTCTCACCGTGGGTGGAAGGTCTGACATTAGAAGGATTAGGCGCGTTCAATTTCGGTTTCACCGGTTACAACCGTTTTATTCCCAGTTCGGTCACCAAATACTGGACGAGCGGCGAAGGGTACTACTCTACTGCTACAACGAGCAAAACTTACAAAATGTCATGGCTGGCGCAAGCGCTGGTTCGCTACAAACGTTCGTTTGACAACGGTCACGACGTACAAGCCCTTGCCGGTTTCTCAGCGGAAGAGAACCGCTCCGGCTACACCAATGCCTCCGCTACCCATTTCCCGGACAACAGTATCTGGAATTCCTTTAACATGCAGGACGAGACGCTATCCGCATTCTCGACGGGTGTTGGTACCAAGACGCGGCTGCTCTCGGGCTTCGCGCGCGTACAATATAATTATAATAACCGCTATATGCTGACAGCTTCGATCCGTGCGGACGGTTCGAGCCGGTTAGGTAGGAACAACCGCTGGGGTTGGTTCCCGGCTGTCAGTGCAGCATGGAATATCGCCGAGGAGAAGTTCTGGCCCTCCCATAGGGTAGTCAACCAGATGAAAATCCGCGGATCATGGGGTATGAACGGTAACCAACGAATTGATGCCACTGCCGCCATGGCGATCTTGGGCAGCGCTAACTACTCGCAGGACGGTTCGCTGGTCAACGGTTTTGCTCCTACCTCCCTGGAAAATGCCCAGTTAGGTTGGGAAAAGACCAGCAGTTGGGATGTGGGTATAGACATGGCTTTCCTCAATAACCGTATTGTACTCGGTGTGGACTACTACGATAAACTGACTACGAGTCTGCTTTACCAAGTGTCTATTCCCGGTGCCTCGGGTATGAGCAAGATATGGGATAACGTAGGTAACATCCGCAACCGCGGTGTGGAAATCGAGTTAAACGCCACACCGGTAGATACCAAGCTATTCCGATGGACGACCTCGTTCAATGCCGCATACAACCATAACAAGATAGAGAGCTTGGGCGACGACAACACCACGCTCTACGGGTATTGGAACAACATGATTATCTACGGCAACGCCGTGGGACAAGCGCTGACATCCTACTATATGTACGATGCCGTAGGTGTCTATCAGACCTCGGAGGATCTTAAACGCTATGCCACAATGCAGGACAGCAAAGTGGGCGATGTGCGGTATCGCGACGTGAACGGCGACGGTGTGATCAACGATGACGACCGCACGTATCTGGGTCATGCGCATCCCGACTGGACTTTCGGCTGGCGCAACCAGTTCAAGATATGGAACTTCGACCTCTCTGTGCTTTTCACCGCCCAGACGGGAGGAATGATCTACTCGACCTTGGGCAACGTGATCGATAAACCGGCTAACGTAAGTTATAACATGCTCAGTAAGTGGTCACACTGCTGGGTGAGCGAAGAAGATCCGGGCGACGGACATACTCCGTCTATCGACTCGCAGGCAACATATTTGGACAGCCGATGGCTCTATAGCACAGATTTCTTCAAGATCAAGAACATCACCTTGGGATATAAGTTCAAACTGCCCAAACAGTGTCCGCTGCGCGGTTGCCGTCTGACGTTAGCGGTAGAGAATGTCTATGTAGTGGATCGCTATACCGGCGGTTTCTCGGCAGAGGCTACACAAGGCGCAGTAGATGGCGGCAGTTATCCTCATCCGCGTACATTCACCTTAGGCGCACAATTCACCTTCTATAATTGACCGATATGAAAAAGCATCTATTTTTCTTAGCAATACTGAGTGTCTCCATTCTCTTCACCGGCTGCAAGGATTGGCTTAACGTGGCTCCCGAGGACACCCGTGTGACGGAGAACTTCTATCAAACGCCTTACCAAGCGCAACAAGCGCTGTACGGTATATACAATGGTCTGTTGCCCTTGCCGGGTTACTATGCGCTCTTCGGCGACCTGCGTTCGGATGATGTCTATGCCACGCCGAATGACGAGAAGGTGATCAATTATATCACAATCGCTTCGTATCACTCCTCGACGCTCACGTTGGCAAATGTGAATGCGTTCTGGCTCGATCTATACGAGATCAGCAACCGCGCCAACATCTTCTTGGAGAAGATAGACGCGGTAGAGTTCGGAGACTACAAAGGCGGAATGGATGCGAAGTCGGTATTCAAGGGAGAAGCGCATTTTCTGCGTGCGTACGCCTATTTGGATCTGGTTCGTTATTTCGGCAATGTGCCGGTGGTGAACCACTCCGTGACTGCCGAAGAAGCGTTGACCATCAAGCAATCCACGCCGCAACAAGTGTACGACAGTCTGATCATCCCCGACCTCAAAGAAGCCATCCGCTTGCTGCGCGACACGGTCTGCGACTACCAGGGCAAAGCAACCGCTTCGGGTCGCGCTACGCGTATGGCAGCTAAGGCTCTGTTAGCCCGCGCCTATCTGACGATGGAAGGTTTTCCTCTTCATAACAGCGAACATCATACGGAGGCAATACAGTTGTGCAAAGACGTGATTGCGTCTGCAGAGGCAGCGGGAAGATGGGCGGACAATTCGATGGATAAAGACGGACAGATCTGGCCGCATATATGGTTCAGCGAGAACGATAACAAGTACCATATTTTCGAGGTTCAGTTCGCTTGCGCGTCCGGCATGGGCAATACGGCTATCGCCAACCAGCTGCCGCTGAGCAAGGATGTCGCGCTGACCAATGTAACACTGGCTACCACGAACGCCTTTGCCGCGTACGGGCTGATGACAGACCTGCAGAGCGAGGGCGCAGATGTGCGTCTGGACGCCACGGTCAATAACGACGCGCTCTACACGCCTCTTGGCGCGCAGGCGCACGGACGCTACATCACCAAGTTCTTCGAGCACAAACTCAAACGTGCGCGCTACGGCTATAGCGACATAGACGGGCAGATTGTTGATCGCACGTATTTTCCGCTTAACTACCCGCTCATCCGTCTGGAAGATGTGATGCTGATGCTTTGCGAATTAGAAGGCGAGACGGGTGAGACGCGTGCGCTCATCAACAAGATCCGCCATCGCGCAGGACTGAGCGATATTGAGAACATGGGAGGGTATGTATGGAACGACCTGGTACACAAAGAGCGCCGCTGTGAACTGGCGGGAGAGGGAATACGTTTCCACGATATTGTCCGTTGGGGCGAGTGGCAGCAGCGCGTAGTGGACAAGTTTACGTATCACGGACAATCGAACCCTTCGTTCCTCAACTATATTCCTTCCGTGCTGCCGGGCAAATATTATCTGCCTATTCCCGACACCCAGATGAAAGTGAAGGCAGGATTGTATCAGCAGAACAGGGACTGGTAATTGAGAGTTGAAAGTTGAGAGTTGAAAGTTGATAGTTATGAAAAAGATATTCTTTGTATTGTGCATTTTGCATTGTGTAGTCAGCGGTATTCAGGCTGAGCGTTATAATTTCAATGCCGATTGGCGTTTCGCGCTGGGCAAGGAGATGAAAGGTTCGTCCTCCAAGACCGACGACTCGTCCTGGGAGGTTGTTACGCTGCCGCACGCATTTAACGCCACAGAAGCTTTCTCTCGCAACTGCGCGGAGTTGAGCGACACCGTCATGTGGTACCGCAAACACTTCGTGCTGCCGGCTTCTGCGCGTGGTAAGAAGATTTTGGTAGAGTTTGAGGGAGTCCGTTTCGGTGCACGTGTGTTTCTCAACGGAAAGGAGTTAGGATGGCACGAGAACGGCGTTATGGCTTTCGGCATGGACCTGACACCCTATATCAAGTATAACAGCGAGAACGTCCTGTCGCTGCGAGTGGACAACGACTGGAAATACAAGGAGCATCTGAAGTTTCCGCGTGCCAAGGACGGCAAGGAAGTGCGTTCCGGCTACCAGTGGAACGACAAGAATTTCTACTGCAACTACGGCGGTATCAATAAGAATGTGTGGCTGCACATACTGAATCCTGTGTATCAGACTCTGCCGCTGTACAGCAACCTCGGGACAACCGGAGTCTATGTCTATGCGTCAGATATGGATGTTCCTTCCGCAACGGCTACTATCCATGCGGAGGCGCAAGTGATCAACTCCTCTGCCACCGCGCAGAATATATCGTACCGCGTGCGGCTGCTGGACAATGACGACAAAGAAGTCACCTCTTTTGATGGCGAGAGCCGCAACATAGCTGCCGGCGACACGGTTATTCTGGCTGCGGAGAAACGCTTGTCGGGTCTGCATTTCTGGTCATGGGGCTACGGCTATCTCTATACGGTCGTGAGCGAACTGGTCAGCAACGGCAAGGTGATTGACTCGCAGCGTATAGAGACAGGTTTCCGTAAAACCGCTTTCCACGACGGTATTGTCTATCTCAACGACCGCGCTATCCAGATGAAAGGTTTCGCCCAACGTAGCACGAATGAGTGGCCGGCGGTCGGTATCTCTCTTCCGGCATGGATGTCGGATTACAGCAATCGGCTTATCTTAGGCTGCAACGGCAATTTCGTACGCTGGATGCACGTCACTCCGAGCAAGCAGGACATCCGTTCGTTCGACCGCTTGGGTCTGATGATGGCGATGCCTGCCGGCGATGCGGAGAAAGATGTGGATGACCGCCGGTGGGAGCACCGTGTGATGCTGATGCGCGATGCCATCATCTACAATCGCAACAACCCTTCGATCATCTTCTACGAAGGCGGTAATAACCAGATTAGCGAGGAACACATGGCGGAACTGAAAGCCGTGCGTGACCTGTATGACCCTCACGGCGGACGAGCCATCGGCAGCCGCAATATGTTAGACAGCAAGGTAGCCGAATACGGCGGCGAAATGCTCTATATCAACCGCTCTGCTACCAAGCCGATGTTCATGATGGAATATAACCGTGACGAGGGTATCCGCCGGTATTGGGACGAGTGGTCCTATCCGTATCACAAGGAAGGAGAAGGTCCGCTTTACCGCGGTGCGCACACTGCTGCCTATAACCATAACCAGGACGGCCTGGCGATAGAGAATATAGTGCGTTGGAACGAGTATTTCTTAGCTCGTCCAGGCACCGGCAACCGCGTCAATTCAGGCGGTGCGAAAATCATCTTCTCGGATAGCAACACTCACGCACGCGGCGAGAAATCGTACCGCACATCGGGGGATGTAGACGCCATGCGTATTGCCAAAGACTCGTGGTTCTGTCATCGGGTGATGTGGAATGGATGGGTGGATATAGAGACTGATGATACGTATATTATCGGACATTGGAACTACGAAGCAGGCGATGCAGAGGGGCATCCTGTCGTCAAACCGGTCTATGTGTGCTCCACCGGTGACGATGTGGAACTGTTCCTCAACGGCAAGTCGCTCGGTCATGGTGAACGCAGTCACACCTTCCTCTTCACGTTCCCCTCAGTGGCATGGAAAGCCGGCACTCTCCGCGCCGTTTCCTATCGTGAAGGCAAAGAGATTTCTTCCTACCAAATAGAGACAGCAGGCAAACCGGTAGCGCTGCGTATGCATTGGATCGAAGCCCCGGAGTTGCGTGCCGATGGCGCCGACATACGTATTGCGGAGATTGAAGCGGTGGACAAGCAAGGCCGTCGCTGCCCCTTGGCGCACGACATGCTGCGTTTCACCCTCCATGGTGAAGCCACATGGCTTGGCGGCGTGAGCGGTATTGTGAGTGAGGAGGAAAAAGCTCTGAACGCAGCAGCCCAGCCGGAAGGGGAAGAAGGCATCATCGCCGAGGGAGGGCACTCGCACAGCACTAACGGAATTCTATCCGACACGCTGATGCTGGAAGCCGGTGTCATCCGTGTCATGGTTCGTGCTACCACCAAACCCGGTAAGATCACTCTCACGGCTACCACACGAGCCTACAAACCTGTTTCGATTTCCATTGAGTCGAAGGCTTGCCCCGTGCAAAACGGATTTTACACAGACGGTAAAGGCATGCCTGTCGAAGCTGATTTGGCTGCCGTGCTGCCTCACTATCTGGAGCACGGTGCTACACCTGCTACGCCTTCCTATACAGACCATTACACCACCGTGCCGGTACGTGACATCATCGTGGCAGTCAACGACAGCCTCAAATGGCGAATGGTGGACGACAATGAGTATAACGGCAAGTCTGAACCCTCCAAATGGCGTTCGGATGGACATTTGGAGACGGCTTGGGTCAAGGTTGTGCTTGATCATCCCGCGGCGATCCGCCAGCTCGTACTGCGGCTGGATAACTTCCGCTCCACCTCCTATCCTGTTCAGGTTCATGCGAACGGCGAACTGGTTTGGGAAGGCTATACCGACAAGAACTTAGGTTACTGCTATCTCAACTTCACGAAGATCGTAGTGACCGACCGGTATGAGATCCGCATGGTGGGTCCGGCAACCGTCAAAGAGGCTTTCGGCTCGATGACCGAACTCGCAGCCAAGACGAATGTCTCCACCAAAGCCGGCAAATCCAACACGCTCTCTATTATTGAGATGATGTGGAACGAGTAATTGGTAATTTGATATTTGACATTTATAATTGAAATTTTATAATTTATGAAAAATCTTTTTGACATCAAAGGTAAGGTAGTTGTCCTTACCGGTGGTTGCGGCGTACTGGGTCAGTGCATCGCCCGTTATCTCGCCGAACAAGGCGCTCACATGGTCATCCTCGATATGAACGAGGAGGCGGGTAAGAAATTCGAGGCTGAGCTCTCCGCTATTACTCCGGCTTTGTTCCTGAAGACGAACGTATTGGAGGCTGAGGTATTAGAGCAGAACAAGAAGGATATCTTAGCCCGTTTCGGTACGATCGACGTACTGCTCAATGCCGCAGGTGGCAACATGGCGGCTGCCAATATCGCGCCGGATCAGACGTATCTGGACGCTTCGGACGATGCTATCCGCAAGGTGGTAGAACTCAACCTTTTCGGTACTATCCTGCCCACCAAAGTCTTCGGCTCTGTACTGTGCGAGAAGAAAGAAGGTGCTATCGTCAATTTCTGCTCAGAGTCTGCGCTGCGTCCGTTGACCCGCGTGTTCGGCTATGGTTGCGCCAAGTCCGCTATCGCCAGCTACACCAAGTATATGGCTACCGAGATGGCGCAGAAATTCAGTCCGAAGATCCGCGTCAATGCCATCGTTCCTGGCTTCCTGATTACCAACCAGAACCGCGCGCTGCTCACCAACCCGGACGGCAGTCTCACCGCTCGTGGCGAGGATGTGATCCGTCATACGCCAGCAGGTCGTTTCGCCGAGCCGGAAGAGCTCTGCGGTACGATCCATTATTTGATTTCCGAGGCATCGAGTTTCGTTACCGGTGCCCTGAGCGTGGTTGATGGAGGATTTGACATTTTCAGTATCTAAGTTATGTATCTCTGTAAACAAACAATGCGCTGGTATGGTCCCAAGGATCCTGTCAGCTTGGCGGATATCCGCATGGCGGGTGCTTCCGGTGTTATAACGGCGCTTCACCACATCCCTAACGGCGAAGTATGGAGCGTGGAGGAGATCATGAAACGCAAGCACGAAGTGGAAGCAGCCGGTCTGGAATGGACAGGCGTGGAGTCTGTGCCTGTGCATGAGCATATCAAGACCCAAGAGGGTGAGTATCTGACTTATATCGCCAACTACAAACAGACCCTGCGCAACCTCGGGGCGTGCGGAATCAAGATGGTGACATACAACTTCATGCCCGTTTTGGACTGGACGCGTACCAATCTTGACTACGTGTTCCCCGATGGCAGTCATGGTCTGATGTTCGAAAAAGCGGCATATATCGCTTTCGACCTCTTTATTCTCTGCCGCGAGGGTGCAGAAAAGGACTACACGGAGGAAGAGGTTGCACGTGCCAAGGCGCGTTTTGCGCAGATGACGGACGAGGACAAACAGCGTCTGACCCGCGTCATGATCATGGGTCTGCCGGGCGCAGAAGAGTCGTTCACCTTGGAGCAGTTCAAGGAGCAACTCGCGCGCTACAAAGGAATCACGCGCGAGAGACTGCAGCAGAACCTCATCTATTTCCTCTCCGAGATCTGTCCGGTGGCGGACGAAGCTGGAGTGGATATGGTGATTCATCCAGATGATCCGCCTATGCCGATTATGGGTCTTCCCCGCGTACTTTCTTCGGCGGAGGATTTTCAGGCACTCATTGACGCCGTGCCCTGCAAGAGCAACGGTCTATGTCTCTGTACCGGCTCTTTCGGTGGTGCAGGCAAGCATGACTTAGTAGCGATGATGCGCCGTTTCGGAGACCGCATCAACTTCGTCCATCTGCGTGCCGTAGAGCAGACTGCCGAGGGCGATTTCTATGAGAAATGGACCTTTGAGGGTGATTTGGATACATACGAGTTCCTCCGCGCCATGCTGGAGGTAGAGCAACAACGCGGATGTAGCATTGCACTCCGTCCGGATCATGGACACCAAATCTGCGATGACCTCAACGGAAAGAAGACCAACCCGGGCTATACTCTCTTAGGAAGAATGCGCGAATTAGCCGAGATCCGGGGCATGGAGCTTGCCATCGCCCGTCAAATGGAATGAAACACTATATAGCTATAGACTGGGGCGCTACGTCGGGTCGTGTGATGGTGGCGCATGTAGATAATATCAATGAGAAGAATATGTACCAGGAAGAGGTACATCGTTTCAAACATGCTATCCGCGAGTCAGAAGACGGACACTGGTATTGGGATTTCACAGGGCTGCTGCGTGAGACGACGGAGGGTTTGAAGAAAGCCGCTGCGCTGGGCTATCACTATGAAAGTATCGGAGTGGACACATGGGGTGTGGATGTGGTCTTTTATGACGGGGAAGGCAGGATGATTGCCGAGCCGCTCTCGTATAGAGATCCTTTTACGGCAGATGTCACCGGGCATTTCTTTGAACAATATATCTCCGCCGAGAAACTCTACCACAAGACAGGCATCCAGTTCATGGATTTCAATACGGTGTTCAAACTCTTCGCCTGCCGGCGGGAGAACTATCGTCCTTACGCAGAGGCGAAACATATTCTCTTTCTGCCCGACGCGGTCAGTTATTACCTGACGGGACGCATGGTATGCGAGTACACGGCACTCTCGACCTCGGCAATGATGGATCCGCGTACTAAGGAGTTCGACGTGGAGATATTGGCGGCTTGCGGTCTGAACCGTGAGCAGTTCCCCGAAGTGGTCATGCCGGGGCATGATTTGGGCACACTCAAAGAGGATATTCTGGCAGCGACAGGACTGAACTCCGACTGCCGCGTAGTGGCAGTGGCAGGTCACGATACCGGTTCTGCCGTAGCCGCGTGTCCGCGTGTGATAGGCGGCAAAAGAGCCGCGTACCTCAGTTGCGGCACATGGAGTCTGATGGGCATTGTGACCGACAAGCCTGTGATTACCGAGGAGAGTTGCGTCCTCAATTTTACCAACGAAGGCGGAGTGGATGGTACAACGCGGTTGCTGAAAAACATCACCGGCATGTGGGTGTTAGAGCAATGTCGCAAGGAATGGGCGGCGGAAGGCAAGGAGTACTCCTATCCCGAGTTGGTGGCGATGGCACAGTCAGCAAAGGGTAAAGAGGTGTTTATCTTTAATCCCGACGAGCCTCGGTTTGCCAATCCTGCCTCTATGCTCAACGAGATACAAAACGGGCGCGTCATGACCGACCAAGAGATCATCTGGGCTATCTACAACAGCATGGCGCATCGCTACGGCGAGGTGTTCCGCATGTTACAGCGCCTGGCGCCGTGGCCTATCGAAGTGCTGTACGTCATTGGCGGCGGAGTGAGGAATACCTACCTGCTGCAACTGACCGAGCAGGCTATCGGCGTGCCGGTGGTAGTGGGTCCATCCGAGGCTACCGCCATAGGCAACGTTATGGTGCAAATTTAAAATTAAGAATTAAACATTATATCATGAACAAGCCATTAGTAGAGACGAAAGCCCGCGTGGGAGTGTTCTCCATCGCTCTGGGCGCTTATCTGCCTCAGTTTCCGACCTTAGTGCCGGAGTTTGAGGCGCAGTATGAAGCCTTCAAAAAGAGCCTGCCGAAGAGCGTTGAGCTCATTGACGGCGGCATCGTGACGACCAAAGAACTCGCCATGACAGCGGGAGACAAGTTCCGCACCGCAGATGTAGATTTAGTGATTTTGCAGTTGCTGACTTATGCCACCTCGTACAACATGCTGCCGGCTGTGCGCGATCTGGATGTGCCTGTAGTGCTGGTGAACCTGCAGAAACTGCCGGCTCCGGACTACAAGCACACAGAAACCGCTACATGGCTGGGCGAGTTGTATGCCTGCGGTGCCGTAGGCGAGATGGTAGCCGACTTGGAGCGTGCCGGCAAACGGCATGCCGTCATCACCGGTCTGCAAGGTAATGACCCCGAGGTGCAGCATGAGATAGAAGACTGGTGCCGTGCGGCACAGGTGCGCCGCCGTTTCCGCGACACGAACATTGCGCAGATCGGCCGTCCGTATCCGGGTATGATGGATCTGTATATCGACGAGACCAACCTCTATCACCGGATGTGGCTCTATACCAAGCAGTTCGACTGGGAGAAGATGTGGGCGATAGCGGACCATGTGACCGACGAGGCTGCTATCCGCGCGAAGGCGGAGGATATTCTGGATACCTTCGAGATAGAAGGCGGCGCGACCGTAGATACCGTTTGGGATATGGCGAAATACGTGGTGGCGTTCGAGCAGTGGGTGAAGGACGAGCAGTTGGGTCTGATTGCTTCGCACTATGACGGTTTTGCACAGGGCGTAGCCGGCAAACTGGACTCGATGCTCATTCCGGCGTTCTCGATGCTCATCAAACAGCACACCGCCTGCGCCGTGGAAGGCGATATCAAAGTAGCGATGGCGATGAGTATCTTGAAGACCATCAGCGGCACCGGTCAACTGAGCGAGATGTACTCCATTGATTTCCCTGCAGACATCTGTATCATTGGTCACTCGGGCAGCGGCGATGCGGCAATCTCGCAGGCACACAAGCCGACGATGAAGATCGTGCCGGTGTTCCATGGTAAGACAGGAGGCGGCTACCTGACGCAGTTCTATCCGCCAATAGGTGCTGTGACCTATTTAGGTATCACCCAGGACAAGAACGGCGTGTTTAAGTTCGTGGTGGCAGAAGGCGAGAACGAGGCAGGCGAGATATTCATGTTCGGTGACACCAACATGCGCACGCGGTTCTCTATCGGCGCGCGTGAGTTCTGCAACCGCTGGTCAGAAGCCGGGCCGACTCATCACATGGCTGCCGCGGTCGGAAGGCATATCGACACCATCCTCAAGGTGGCGAAGATATTCAATGTACAGGTAGATATTGTGTGCCGTTAAACTGTTAAATTGTTAAACTGTTAAATTGTTATGGCAAAGAGCAGTAGTCTGAAGAGCACGCTGGCAGTGTCGCTCAATAATTATCTGGATGCCGGAGCGATTGTAGCCGGAGCCAGCGGTCTGACGCTTTGGCAAAACTACCTCGGTCTGAGCGAAGTGAGTCTGGGTTGGCTCAATTTCATCAGCGCCAACTGTCTTGGCGCCGCTATCGGTGCTATCATCGGTGGCTTTCTGGCGGACAAGTACGGACGCAAATTCATCTTCACCTACAACCTGCTGGTGTATATGGCAGGTGTGCTGATGGTGATGTGCGCCGTCAATTTCCCGATGCTGCTGGCGGGATTCCTGTTCACGGGTATCTCCGTAGGCGTGGGTGTACCGGCATCGTGGACGTATATATCCGAGAGTTCCGAGGTCAATAACCGCGGGCGAAACATCGCTATCTCGCAGATGTCATGGGGTATTGGTCCGATGTGTATCCTGCTGCTTGGTATGCTGTTTGCGCCGGGTAACCCGGGTGAGGCGGATGGTGTGCTGTTCGGCTGGGTGCAAGGTCTGGCAGCGTTTTTCTACGGCGCTGACGCACCGATAGGAGCCGTGCATGTGTTCAGTTCGAGGATCGTGTTCTTCTCGCTGTTCATTGTAGCTTTCATTGCGTGGAACCTGCAGCGGCAGTTGCAGGAGAGTGCGGAGTTTGAGGCGCAGAAAGCGGCAGGCAAGCAAGCCGGACTGATTGAGAATATCAAAGTGCTGTTCACCAACCGCGTGGCGGTCAAAACCGTTTGTTTTCTCGCGGTCATCTATCTGTCGTGGAACCTGGTAGCTTCCGTCATGGGATTCTTCCAGCCGCATATCTATGAGTCGGCAGGCGGTATGAGCAACAAAGACGCCAATATGCTCAGTTGTGTGAGTTGGGCGGTGGTGGTACTGACCACGTTCATCGTATCGCATTTCGTGGACAAGGTGGCGCACCGCGTGTTCTATATCTTCGGCCTGCTCTGCGCACTGACGGCTTGGTTTATCATCATCGGCATCGGCGTAAACAATATCGTGTGGTTGTGGGTGTTCACTATCCTCTGGGGTATCAATAACGGCTGCTCGGTGCAGTTGTTCTACGCCCTGTGGGGCACCGAGCTCTTCCCCGCCAAGTTCCGCGCAGGGGCACAGGGACTGATGTTCTTCCTTGTCCGCGGTCTATCGGCTATTTGGGGACTTGTGTTCACCTATATTTACGGCGAGAACGGCGAGGGCTTCACTATGGCGGCATGGTGTATGGTGGCACTGCTGCTGACCTCGCTCATCGTGGGTGTCATCGGAGCGCCCAAGACACGCGGCAAATCACTGGATCAAATCACTAAAGAACGTTATGGAAATACTATCGACTAATGCGGCTCTGAAAGCCGTAATCATGGATGTGGCGGAGGTTGCCGGCCATATCTGGGTAAAAGGTTGGGGCGAGCGCAACGGCGGTAACATCACCGTGCGTCTCACCGAGTTTGCCACGCCCGAATGGGCATCTATGCCGGCGCTGAGCGACCCTATTGCTATCGGCTGCGAGCTGCCGCATCTGAAGGGACATTATTTCTACGCCAAGGGTACGCAGAAAAGGATGCGCGACCTCGCGCGTGACCCGATGGCGAACGGTTCGGTTATCCGTATCTGCGACGACTGCGCGCACTATGAGATCATCGCCGACAGTGCTGTCATGCCAACCTCCGAACTGCCGTCGCATCTGATGGTGCAGAACTACCTGTTGGAGTCCGGCTCGCGCTATAAAGCCACGCTGCATACTCATCCGATCCAACTGGTCGCAATGAGCCACCTGCCGCATTTCAAGGACAGCGAAACGATGACCCATACCCTGTGGTCGATGATTCCCGAGACGCTGGCATTCGCTCCGCTCGGCATCGGATGGGTGCCGTACGAAGTGCCCGGCTCACTGGAGTTGGCAAAAGCTACGCTGGCGAAGATACATGACTACGATGTAGCCATGTGGGAGAAGCACGGTGTGTTTGCAGTCGGGCAGGATATCATGGACGCGTTTGACCAAGTGGACGTGCTCAACAAGGCGGCGGACATCTACATGTGCGCCCGCAATATGGATGGCGAACCGGAGGGTCTGACCGACAAGGACATGAAGGATGTGCAGGATATTTTCCACCTGCCGACCTCCCGTCCTTGCTAAGTAAAGAAATTATACTGTTACATTAAAAGAGAGTGCTCCAAATTGACCGGCGCACTCTCTTTTTGAATGTATTATAATACTTAGGATATAGCAAGGGTATAGCAGCCCTATACGATTAGCGCGAGGTATATTAGGCTTCGTCGGAATATAATTGAACACCCGCATTTAGCGTGTGTCGGGCAGACCTTCGACGTTTGAGTCCTTGTGCAAAACATGACACAAAGACGAAGGGCGACACGCGCAAACAAACGTCCTCACGTGGAGAGAGGACGGCGCTGCGGTAATCTGCCTATACCGCAAGCCCAAAAACAAAATAACCCGCATACCATGCGGGACAAAGAACGAAAGAAGGGAAACGCGCTAACGGAGATAGCGTGCACAAAACACAGAGGAATGAAACGGAGCAAGAAAAAAAGCTTGTCATAACAAAGAGAGCGGATACAGAAACACGGCAGGTTAGATGCCTACCGTGTTTCTCACAATCACGCGCATATACGCGCAATCCTTATAGTATTATTATCCACCGAAGTTATCGAAGCGGATGTCTGCGTCATCGACGCCCAGCGAGTGGAGTAGGTCGAGGACGGTCTTTGCCATCATAGGAGGACCGCAGAGGTAGTACTCGACATCCTCGGGAGCGTCATGCTGCTTGAGGTAGGTGTCGCCCATAACAGGAGCGATGAAGCCCGGGGTGTACTTGATACCCAGTTGGTCTGCCTTCGGGTCCGGACGATCCAGCGCCAAGTGGAAATGGAAGTTCGGGAACTCCTTTTCCAAAGCGAGGAAATCGTCGAGGAAGAAGACTTCGTCGATAGCGCGTGCGCCGTAGAAATAGTGCATCTCACGGTCACGGCAGTTGCGGGTCTTCAACATGTGCATGATCTGCGCACGGAGCGGTGCCATACCGGCTCCACCACCGACCCAGATCATCTCCTTCTTGCTGTCATAAACAGGACGGAACTCGCCGTAAGGACCGCTCATGCGCACCTTGTCACCCGGTTTGAGCGAGAAGATATACGTGGAAGCGATACCGCAGGGTACGTCCATGAACTCCGGTCCGTTGGGGCACTGCTCTTTCGGTTTGAAAGGCGGGGTAGCGATACGGACGGTGAGGGTGATGATGTCGCCCTCGTCGGGGTAGTTAGCCATCGAATAAGCACGAACGGTAGCCTGGGTGTTCTTCTGTTTGAGTTTGAAGAGCCCGAACTTCTGCCAAGCCGGCAGATAGAGGTCGCCGATGAGGGACTTATCCATGTCGCGGTCGTAGTCGATGTCGTACTCCGGGATGATAATCTGTGCGTACGAACCCGGCTCGAAGTGCATGTGCTCGCCCGGAGGCAGCTGCACCTTGAACTCTTTGATAAAGGTAGCGACGTTCTTATTGGAGATGACTTCACATTCCCATTCCTTGACACCCAGAACGGCTTCATCGACCTTCATGGTGATGTCTTCTTTGACTTTGACCTGGCAACCCAGACGCCATCCTTCTTTCTGCTGTTTGCGCGAGAAATGGACGGTCTCGGTAGGCAGGATCTCGCCGCCGCCACTGAGGACTTGGCACTTACACTGGCCGCAGGAACCCTTACCGCCGCAGGCAGAAGGCAGGTGAACGCCGGCTTCGCCGAGTTGGTTCAGCAGCGAACCTCCGGCTGCCACGTCATAGACCTTGTCGCCGTTGATGGTGACTTTGACGTTACCGGAAGAAACTAAGTATTTTTTAGCCACCAAAAGGATAGCCACGAGCAGGAGGATCACAATGAGGAACACTCCTACAGCATATAAAATTGCAGTCATATTCATAGTGTTGTCCTCCTATTAGATCTCCAGGCCGCTGAAGCACATGAACGCCATGGCCATGAGGCCGACGGTGATGAATGTGATTCCAAGGCCCTGCAGCGGCTTCGGTACGTCGTTATACTCCATTTTCTCACGAATACCTGCGAGGCAGACGATAGCGAGGAACCATCCCAGACCCGAACCGAGCGCGTACATGAACGCGTCGAGCAGGCTGGTGATAGCCTTGGCATCCACTGCGGGCAGGCCGATACGCTGCTGCATGAAGAGCGAACCACCCATGATGGCGCAGTTCACGGCAATCAGCGGTAAGAAGATACCCAGACTCGCGTAGAGCGACGGGCTGTATTTCTCCACAACCATCTCCACCAGTTGCACGATAGCGGCAATGACGGCGATGAAGAGGATGAAACTGAGGTACTCCAGATGCAGCGGCTCAAGCACGAGCGTCTGCAAGAGGTAGTTGACCGGCAGGGTAACGACGAGCACGAAAGTAACGGCTACGCCCAGACCGGCTGAGGTCTTCACATTCTTCGATACTGCCAGGTATGAACACATACCGAGGAAGTAAGCGAAAATCATGTTATCCGCAAAGATCGAGCGGACAAATAAACTCAAAGCGTGTTCCATTACTTAGCCTCCTTATCATTAATTGAACGATGTACCCAGATGACACAGCCGACGAGGATGAGGGCCATGGCAGGCATGAGCATCATACCGCAGTTTTCGTAACCGGCGTCGTAGAACGATTGCGGGATGATCTGGAAGCCCAGCAGTTGACCCGAACCGAACAACTCGCGCACGAAAGCTACGATGACCAGAATGATGGCATAGCCCAGACCGTTGCCCAGACCGTCGAGGAGCGAATCCCACGCGTTGTTGGTCATGGCGAACGCCTCGAGGCGACCCATCAGGATACAGTTGGTGATGATCAAACCGAGATAGACGGATAGCTGCATCGCCACGTCGTATGCAAAGGCTTTGAGCACTTCGCTGACCAGCGTCACGAGCGCCGCTACCACCACGAGTTGCACGATGATACGTACACGCATCGGGATGGTGTTACGAATGAGCGAGACGATGACGTTGGACATAGCCACGATGATCGTCACTGCGATACCCATCACCAGCGCAGGCTTGAGTTGCACCGTTACGGCGAGCGCCGAACAGATACCCAGGATCTGCACTACGACAGGGTTATTGGCGTTAAGAGGACCTAACAATGTGTCCTTAGTCTTCTGACTCAACATGGTCTTCCTCCTTTTCGTTTAAGAATTCAACATAGTTATTCACGAGTTCCTCGTTGAGCATCGTGCTGACGCCGGTCGAGGTGATCGTAGCACCGGAGATGGCATCTACCTGCTCCTGACCTTCAGCACGTGTACCGGCCTTGAGGACCGCCACGGAAACGACCTGACCTTCGGCGTTGCGGATATGCTTGCCCTCAAACTGAGCGCGGAACGGCATGTCCACGATCTTAGCGCCCAGACCCGGTGTCTCGGACTCGTGGTTGAAGTTAACACCATAAATGGTGTTCTTGTCCTCGTCGAGTGCCAGATAACCACCGATACCGCCCCAGAGACCTTTACCGCTCAGCGGCAAAACGTACTTGACAGCACCGTTGAGGTTGGCTACATAGACCTCGGCTTCGCCGTATTTGAGCGTGTCCTGCACGAGGGTGTAGTAGACCTCTGCGGGATCAGCCTGGCTGAAATCCACCTTGAGTGCACCGAGGATCTGTTTCTGCTTGTCGAGCAGGATGTTAGCGTCCTGACGCGGCTTGAGCGCCTGGTTAGCGAGCGCCAACAGGACCGCTACGATAATCACCACAATCGTCATATAGACGAAGGTGTACACATTCGAATTCGTATTCAGTTTCATAGCGGACCTCCTTACTTAATGACGCGTTTTGCGCGACGGTTAATATTTGCTTGCACGACACACCAGTCAATGAGCGGAGCGAAGGCGTTCATGAGCAGGATAGCCAGCATCATTCCCTCCGGATAACCCGGGTTGAGAACGCGCACGAGCACTGCTACGAGACCGATGAGGAAGCCGTAGATCCACTTACCGCACTCGGTACGAGCGGAGGTTACAGGGTCGGTAGCCATGAAGACTGCACCGAAAGCGAAACCGCCCGATACGAGGTGCATGTACCACGGATACTGCGCTGCGAGGTTAGCCTCGTTGCCGCCGATGTTAAAGAGCCAAGCGGTCATACCACCGCCGACGAAGATCGCCAGCATCGTCTTCCAGCTCGCTACGCCCGTAGCGATCAGCAGGATAGCGCCAAGCGCGATAGCCCAGATACAGGTCTCACCTACCGATCCCGGTACAAGGCCGTTGACCATGTCCCAGAACGATTCGGTCACAGGAGTGCCGGTAGCCATCTGCGTGAGCGGCGTAGCACCCGAGAAACCGTCAACCAGCGCGTGACCGCCATCCCAGCCCCACGTGCCTTCCGTGCGGATGAACGGCTTGTCACCGGTCATCGAACTCGGGTACGCAAAGAACAAGAACGCACGCGTGATAAGCGCTACGTTGAAGATGTTATAACCCGTGCCGCCGAACACTTCTTTCGCGAAGACAACCGCGAAAGCCACGGCGATAGCTACTTGCCACAGCGGCGTGTTGATCGGCACGATCAGCGGAATGATGAATCCCGTTACGAGGAAGCCTTCCGCCACCTCTTCGTGCTTGATCTGCGCTACGACGAACTCAATACCCAGACCTACTGCGTACGCTACGATGATATACGGCAGTACAGCCAGCAGACCGAAGCCAAAGGCTTTCCACCAGAGGGCGCAGGTCATACCTGCTGCCAACTGACCGGTAGCCAACAGGTGCTGGTAGCCGACGTTGAACATACCAAACAGCATCGCCGGAACAAGCGCCATGACCACAAGGATCATCGTACGTTTGCTGTCGCTGCCGTCGTGGATATGCGTACCGTTGCGTTTAGCGGTCGTCTGCGGCGTAAACAGGAAGGTGTCAAAAGCGTCATAGAACGAGCTCAACCAACTCAGCTTACCGCCTTCTTCGAAGTTCTTTCCGAACTTCTTCCATATCTGATAAAGCTTTTCCATTACTCAATCTCCTTCTTTAAATTGTCCAACGCCTCGCGTACGATGGCCTGCAGCGGCATTTTCGACGTGCAGACATACTCGCACAGCGCAAAATCTTCGGGTGCCACCTCGTACGCGCCGAGTGCCTCCATGCGGTCGATATTTCCCGCGATCATAGCCTTGATCAGGTACTCGGGGTAGATATCCATCGGGAAGACGCGGTCGTACTCGTTGCTGACGATGATCGCACGGCGACCACCTTTCAGGCGGGCATCCCACTGGTACTTCTTCGGTCCGAACAACCAACGCGTGAAGCAGTTGTCAAGCATCTTCGCGGGGTCTGTGCAACCTGCGTTGAAGGCTTTGAACCGCGGCAACAGCCAGCCCATGAACTCATGGTTCTCGCTGCCCTCGTCGAGCACGGTCAGTTGGTTGTCGTAAATCGAAATCATGTCATCGAGCGTGATCTGACGGCCACTCAGCACGTTACCTGCGATGTAACGGCAGGGCACTTCCGTGTGTACGTTGCTCGTCAGCACAGCGCTCACCGGCATTCCCGGCAGGACGTTGTAATACTGCTTGCCGTACGCCAACGGACCGGTCAGCGCCACCTTCTTCTGCATATCGACGATGCCCTTTTGGAAGAGCCGGCCGATAAGCGCGAGGTCCTGGATGTTGAGCGTGAAGACCGTCTCACCTTTCGCCAGCGGCGCGAGGTTGTTCAGCTGCACACCGACGTTGCCGGCAGGGTGCGGACCAAACACCTCATACAAGGTGCAATCCTTCAACTCACGGAACTCCGTTGCACGTGCGCCACCCTGGATACCGATGAAGACCGGAGCCAACTTACCGAGAGCCGTTACGGCTGCCTGCAAAGTGGGCAACTGACCCTTCAGCACGAACTCGTAGTTCGGGGCACAAGGCGCACTGTCAAAACTCGAAATAAAAATAGCGCGTGGTTGCTTGTTCGGCATCGCGATGCAATCGTACGGACGTTGCTTCATCAATGCCCAGAGGCCGCTTTTCAGCAGCAGCTCCTTCACGTCACCTGCGGTGTCAAATTTCTCGTAAGCTATCACGGGGTCAGCCGCGATATCGATGGAGAGGATCTTACGACGGTCTCCACGTACGATCTCTTTGACTTCACCGCTTACCGGCGAGGTAAAGAACAAGCTCTCAAACGCCTTGTCGTGAAACAGCGGGCTACCCGCTTTCACGCGATCGCCGACTTTGACATCCAGCTTGGGTGTGATGCCGGCGAACTGGTCGGGCACTACGTGAAAGACCTCCGGCCTCCGTACGCTACCCAGCGTCTCAGCCGCCTGTCCCTCAAATGGAATGTCCAATCCACGTTTCAGTTTGATTGTTTGCATGTTTGTTAATATTTTTTGTTTTTTGTTGTTTTCGAGGTTTCGAGATCACGTGGTCTCGAGGTCACGAGACTTTCGAGGGGCTTTTTTTAGAGCCCGCTTCAAAAGCGGGCGCAAAGTTACTACTTTTTTTTGACATACGCAAGCGTGCGCGTACATTTTTAATAAAAAATGCAATTTTTAGCCTCAATTATTTGCGTAATTGAAAAAAAAGCAGTAATTTTGCACTCGCAAAAGATTTTTGCATACAAGCGCAAAGCGTTGCGCTAAACATACACGTTTGCTTTATTTAGGAGCCGTTCGATCATCCACAAATTGCAATGTACTTCCAAAATATAGCGAATGTTCACACCGTGAGTGTGGACTTTCTGCCTATATTGGAGTACATGGGAGTGGATGCCCGAACGACACGATATAAACGAAAGTTCGCACTTTTTGTATACTCTAAATATCAATCTATTATGAAAAGAAAATTAATACTTTTAGCTTCAATGCTATTATGCGTTATTACAATTAACGCAGAAACAATTAGCGGAACCTGTGGTGCTGATGGCAGTTATGTTAATTGGTCGTTAGATTTAACATCAGGTTTATTTACTGTCCGTGGTACTGGTGCGATGAGAGATTATACATTTCATACTGAATGTCCATGGCATCAGTATCGTAGGAATATCGAAGTATTAAATATTGTGCCTGGGATTACAGAAATAGGACGTTTAAATTTTGCAAGTTGTAATAACCTTGAAAATGTGGTGATTCAGGAAGGAGTTACCCTGATTCGTGGGGAAGCCTTCGCAAATTGTACTTCTTTAAATTTTATATCTTTTCCCAATACTCTTACAAGAATTGCACCATCTGCCTTTGCGCAATGTACATCTCTTAGTTCACTACATCTTCCTAGTAGTTTGACTAATATAACTACAGACGCTTTTGCTAATTGCTCGGCATTGACATATATTATATGTGAAGCGATAACTCCTCCAACTTTGAGTAGTGGTGTTTTTACAGAGGTCAATAAGTCTATACCATTGTATGTTCCTATTGAAAGTGTAAACCTTTATAAAAATGCTTATGGGTGGAAAGATTTTTACAATATACATTCTCTTCAGGAGATTCCAACGGCAATATCAACTGTCGCCAAAGAAGAAACATATAAAAAAATATTTCACAATGGTCAAGTTTTCGTCCTCAGCAACGAAAGAACATATAACATGCAAGGTCAGCAAGTAAAGTAATCTTTATACAACTTTACGATGAGCAGGCAACCGAAAGGTTGCTTGCTTTCATTATTAGCATTCTTAACAATCATACACCTTTCAAGGTCGGTCCAACATCGTTCCAAACAGCATATTTCGCGCTGACCTTGCGCAGAGGTTAGACTGATGTTGGTAGATTGTCCATATCTTAATAATCTTATACTTTTCGGGGCAAAAAACCGGCTTTTTTAGCTCGCTTCTCTCTCGGTTGTGTCCCGTTTCTGTCCCGTATGTGAGTCGAACGGAACAAAATCTTAATAATCGTACACTTTTACTACGCAAAATATCCCCACAACGGATATGCGGAGCGAGAAAAAGGTCCAAAAGCATCGATGACGAGTTCGTGCAGCGACTTTTTTGCTGCAAAAAGCGCATAAAACCCCTCCCAATACCGCCAAAACGGCAAAAAAGATAAATTTCTCGCACTTTTTAGCCAAAATATTTGCAAGTGTCAGAAAAAAGCAGTAACTTTGTGCGGTTTTAAGGAAAAGACCACGAGATCTCGAGATCACGAGACCACGTCGTCACGAAAGAAATCCTCTAGATCACGTCGTCACGAGATCACGAGACCACGAAAAAAATAACAACATCAAAAAACAATATTATCATGAAAATCGGCACGCTGTCTTATTATTGGCTTGACACGTGGGTGTTTGCGAACATCATTCAGCTTGCGACGCAGGATTTCTGCAAGCGATTCCTGAATCTGAAGAACGACCCGTGCGGACGCCAGTTTGACCAGATGACGCAAGCTGCCCGTTCCGGCACCGCCAACATAGCCGAAGGTGCCTCGCGCCATTACACGAGCCGCGAGACAGAGATGAAACTGACCGACGTGGCACGTGCCAGCCTCGCCGAACTTGCCAACGATTACACCAACTGGATCCTGCAACACGAGCAGACACCGTGGTCTATCCACGCGCCGGAATTGCAGCAGATACAAGCTATCCAACTCGATAAAATACCGTACAATGACGATGTGCTCTACCAAAGCAGCCTGCATATACTTGCGCAGAAACACAAGTTTGACACGTGGCTTACGTCCGAGGATTCATTAACCGTAGCGCGTTGTATGTTAGTGCTTTGCGACCGACTCATCCTTATGCTCAAAAAGCAGATTGAAGCCAGCCTGCAATCATTCAAAGAGCAAGGCGGTTTTACCGAAGCATTGACCGCAGAACGACTCAAACAGCGGACGGAAGAAAGCCTCACCGAGGACGCGCCGCTATGCCCCAAATGCGGTAAACCGATGCTCAAACGGATGGCGAAGAAAGGTGTCAACTCCGGCAAACCGTTCTGGAGTTGCAGCGACTATCCCGATTGTAACGGGACGAGGAAATTCGAAGGCTCGTGACCAGAAAAATCGAAATCACGAGACCACGAGATCACGTCGTCACGAAAAAAACCTCGAGATTCACGTCGTCACGAAAGAAATCCTCGAGATCACGTCATGACGAGATCACGAAAAGAAAAATCAAATCAAAAACAACAATAACAATTATTATCATGGCAGACAACAAAGTAAACATGTTAGCGGATTTTGCTCCGGTCTCCACACAAGTGTGGAAGGACAAGATCATCGCTGACCTGAAAGGTGCCGACTTCGACAAGAAGTTGGTATGGCGCACGCCGGAAGGATTCAGCGTGCAGCCGTTCTACCGCCGTGAGGACCTCAAAGGCCTGAAGACGACCGTCTCTGCGCCCGGTCAGTTCCCTTACGTCCGCGGTACGCGTACAAACAACGAATGGGCAATCCGCCAGAACATCTGCGCTTGCAAGAACGCTCGCAAGGCGAATGCGAAAGCGCTGGAGGTGCTCAACAAAGGTATCACGTCGCTCGGTTTCTGTCTCGACAAAGACAAACTGACGTACAACTTCATCAAGACGCTGCTGAACGGCGTTTATGCACCGGCAGTAGCTATCAACTTCTCCATCTGCGCCTGCGCAGCGCCGAAGCTGGCGAACATCCTCGTGCGTTACTACGGCCGTATGGGTTATGACACCAAAGGCCTCATCGGTTCTATCAACGTGGACCCGATCAAGAACATGCTCCTCAAGGGCAAAGCCCTGACCCGTGAGCAGGTATCTCAGAAGATCGCCGAGACCGTCAAGGCCGCCAAGTCGCTTCCGGGTTACCGCGTAGTAGGCGTCAACAGCGTCATCCTTAATAACTCCGGCGCTTATGCAGCTCAGGAGTTGGCGTACGCCCTCGCTTGGGGAGCCGAGTACATGACGATGATGACCGAGGCAGGCATCCCGAACTACCGCGCAGCCAATGCTATCCGTTTCAACATGGGTATCGGCGGTAACTACTTCATGGAGATTGCTAAGTTCCGCGCAGGCCGTCTGCTGTGGGCAAAGATCGTTGAGGCATACAAAGACCCGATCTTCACCACCGCTCTCCGCAACGCCGCTAAGATGAACGTCTCCGCCGAGACCAGCCGTTTCAACATGACCATCTTCGACGCGTATGTGAACCTCCTTCGCACGCAGACCGAGACGATGTCTGCTGCTCTTGCAGGCGTGGATGAGATCACCGTTACGCCGTTCGACATCACCTATGAGCGTCCGACGGATTTCTCCGAGCGTATCGCCCGCAACCAGCAGCTCTTGCTCAAGGAAGAGGCACATTTCGATAAGGTCGTTGACCCTGCAGCGGGTTCGTACTACCTCGAGAACCTGACGGCTTCCATCGCTGCCGAGGCATGGAAGCAGTTCCTCGATATCCAGGAGCGCGGCGGTATGTACCAGCTCGTTGCTGAAGGCAAGGTACAAGAGCACATGGCGGCTAACCTCAAAGCACGTCTCGCTGACGTCGCTAAACGCAAAGAGGTGCTCCTTGGTTCGAACCAGTTCCCGAACTTCACCGAGAAAGCCGGCAAGAAGATAAAAGCCGACGCCGGTGCTTGCAGCAGTATTTGCACCTGCAAGACGGATAAGAAGCAGGCTGCTTGCGGCTGCGGTAGTTCTTGCGAGAACGCGCTGCCGACGCTGCCAGTCGCAAGAGCGGCAGAGGAGTTCGAACAGCTCCGTTTGGAGACCGAGGGCGCCAAGAAACAACCTGTTGCTTTCATGCTCACCATCGGCAACCTCGCCATGCGTATCGCGCGTGCGCAGTTCAGTTGTAACTTCCTCGCCTGCGCAGGATACAAGGTCATCGACAACAACGGTTTTGCCACCATCGCCGAAGGTATCAAGGCAGCTCGCAAGGCGAAAGCGGACATCATCGTCCTCTGTTCGTCCGACGACGAGTACGCAACCCTCGCGCCGAAGGCATGGAAAAAACTGCAGGGCAAGAAGGAGCTCTTCATCGTCGCCGGTGCGCCGGCCTGCATGGAGGACCTCCAGAAGCTCGGCATCCAGAACTTCATCCACGTCCGCTGCAACGTCCTCGAAACGCTCAAGGCCTTTAATGCACAGCTACTGAAAAAGTAATTGGTTTTAAGAAAAAAACATTAAAAACCCCTTCGTACATCTGTAGCGCTTGGCAGCGCCCATGAGTGCCCGCTCCGCCAACCTACTGGTAAATACATTTCCCGTAGCTCGTCAGAGCGAACCCTCACCGCCAAAGGCGGTAACAGCTGTCCGAAGGACATAAACATAAAAAACAATTTCGTATGAAAAAGATATTAACTTTAGTTGTGGCAGCCCTCTGTTGCGCACCAATGTTCGCCACCCAAGGTGCGCTTAACGGTCGATTTACCATTAACGAAGATGGCGACCAGATCGTCTTCTCGCAGGGCAACCTGCAGTATGTCGGCACATGGCAGTTTGCGCCACATCAATGGAGTATTATCGGACCAAGCCAAATCAATAACTACCGTGATTTGTTCGGATGGGGAACAGGCAATAATCCTAATAAGGTTAGCATTGATTTTACTTCATATTCTACATTCACCGACTGGGGAGCCAATGCCATCAGTAACGGCGGTGATGAAGCCGGCGTTTGGCGTACGTTAACAACAGAAGAATGGATGTATCTGTTTCGGAGTAGAACCAGTGCAACAACTCTATTCGGCTTTGGTAGTGTCAATGGAGTGAATGGCCTGATTATCTTGCCTGATAATTGGGAGACTCCGGCAGGTGCTTCTTTCAATGCGGGCACGTCGCAAGGATTAGTGTGGACGGATGATAATTACTATTATGAAGAAAATAGCGACCACTATGCTGATAATACCTACACTGTTGATGAGTGGGAAATTCTGGAAGCGAGAGGTGCTGTCTTTTTGCCTGCCGGTGGCGAACGTAATGGTGCAGACCCGCACGATGTAGGAACACATGGCTTCTATTGGTCCGCTTCTTCCGGAGGAACGAACTACGCCTATTGTGTGTCTTTCCTTTCAAGTAAATTTTATCCTTATGTCAAGTATTATCGTGACTACGGTATGTCCGTCCGTCTGGTTCAGACTGCGCCAAGCGGTACCACGGCTTTGGATGACGTAACATCTGACACCAAAGCTGTTAAGCGCATCGTTGACGGCCAACTCCTCATCGAGAAGAACGGCAAGACCTACAACGCAACTGGTTCGCAAGTGAAACAATAATTGTTTTTTATGTTTATGTCCGAAGTTATTGATAGTTGGGATTTGAAAGCAGCTTTCGCTGCTGCGGAACAGGATAGTAGGTCGCGTGTTGAGCTTGCTCAAAAACGCGAGATAGTAGACGGTTACGCTCAGGCCGCGTAGGCCAAAATCCCAAGTAGCAACAACTGAGGTGTCAATTTAGGTTTTTTTCTTAAAACACTCGAAAATAATTAACCATCAAAATCAGTACAACAATGAAACCTGATTTTTCAAAGATTAATATCCATCAAGTCTCGGCATCGAAGGTCCTCGGACCTAACACCGCCGACTGGCAGACGCCGGAGCTCATCGACGTCAAGCCGATCTACACCAAAGAGGACCTCAAAGGCATGGAGCACCTCGACTACGTGTCCGGTATCCCGCCCTTCCTCCGTGGCCCGTACAGCGCCATGTATCCGCTGCGTCCTTGGACCATCCGTCAGTACGCAGGATTCTCCACCGCCGAGGAGTCTAACGCTTTCTACCGCCGTAACCTCGCGTCCGGTCAGAAAGGTCTGTCCGTGGCCTTCGACCTCCCGACCCACCGCGGCTACAACGCCGATAACATGCGTGTCGTAGGTGACGTCGGAAAAGCAGGTGTAAGTATCTGCTCGCTCGAGGATATGAAAGTCCTCTTCGCCGGCATTCCGTTGAACAAGATGTCCGTCTCCATGACCATGAACGGCGCCGTGCTGCCTATCCTCGCGTTCTATATCAACGCCGGACTCGAGCAGGGTGCCAAACTCGAGGAGATGGCAGGAACCATCCAGAACGATATCCTCAAGGAGTTTATGGTGCGCAACACCTATATCTACCCGCCTAAGTTCTCCATGAAGATCATTGCCGATATCTTCGAATATACGTCCCAGAACATGCCTAAGTTCAACTCCATCTCCATCTCCGGTTACCACATGCAGGAAGCCGGAGCAACCGCAGATATCGAGTTGGCTTACACGCTTGCCGACGGTATGGAGTACCTCCGCGCAGGTGTCAATGCCGGCATGGATGTCGATACGTTCGCGCCCCGTCTGTCCTTCTTCTGGGCGATCGGTATGAACCATTTCATGGAGATCGCTAAGATGCGCGCAGGACGTATGTTGTGGGCTAAGATCGTCAAGTCTTTCGGCGCCAAGAACCCCAAATCGATGGCACTCCGTACGCACAGCCAGACCTCCGGTTGGTCGCTCACCGAGCAGGACCCGTTCAACAACGTCGGTCGTACCTGTATCGAAGCTATGGGAGCAGCCCTCGGTCACACCCAGTCGCTCCACACCAACGCACTCGACGAGGCGATCGCACTCCCGACGGACTTCTCCGCTCGTATCGCGCGTAACACCCAGATCTACATCCAGGAAGAGACCAAGGTCTGCAAGGAGATCGACCCGTGGGGCGGTTCCTACTACGTAGAGACCCTCACGCAGGAACTCATGGAGAAAGCGTGGGCGCATATCCAGGAGATTGAGAAACTCGGCGGTATGGCAGCAGCTATCGAGACCGGTATTCCTAAGATGCGTATCGAGGAAGCCGCCGCTCGTACACAGGCGCGTATCGACTCCGGCAAACAGAAGATCATCGGTATCAACGAGTATCGTCTGGAGCACGAAGACCCCATCGACATCCTCGAGATTGATAACACCGCCGTTCGTGAGCAGCAGGTAGCACGCCTCGCTGAACTCCGTGCTAACCGCGACGAGAAAGCCGTACAGGCTGCCCTCGCTGAGATCACCGAGTCCGTACAGAAATGGGCTGACGGCGGTAAGGGTGAGAACCTCTTGGCTCTTGCCGTTAAGGCCGCCGGCCTCCGCGCTTCGCTCGGCGAGATCTCCGATGCCTGCGAGAAAGTCGTAGGACGTTATAAAGCAACCATCAGAACTATTTCAGGCGTGTACGCTTCAGGTACTAAGAACGACGATAACTTCCAGGAAGCTTGTCGTCTCACGGCAGAGTTTGCCAAGAAAGAAGGTCGTCAACCCCGTATCATGATTGCCAAGATGGGTCAGGACGGCCACGATCGTGGCGCCAAAGTGGTAGCCACCGGTTATGCCGATTGCGGCTTTGATGTCGATATGGGACCGTTGTTCCAGACTCCGGCTGAGGCAGCTAAACAGGCGGTGGAGAACGACGTCCATGTACTGGGTGTCTCTTCGCTTGCGGCAGGTCACAAGACCCTCATCCCGCAGGTCATCGAGGAGCTCAAGAAACTCGGCCGTCCGGATATCATGGTTACTGCGGGTGGTGTCATCCCCGCGCAGGACTACGACTTCCTCTACAAAGCCGGCGTTGCCGCCATCTTCGGTCCCGGCACCCCGGTTGCCTACTCCGCTAAGGTGGTAATGCAATTATTGATGCAAGAGTAATTCTTCTTGTTTTTGCAAGCAATGGAAGAGACGGTCTCATATTGATTCCGTCTCTTTTTTGTGCGACTACTGCCACGCTCAAATGAGTATCCCCAAAGAGAGTTTCTA
>JAFSMP010000016.1 GCA_017447875.1 Paludibacteraceae bacterium
ATGTCTAAATTTATAGGAAAGCGACTAAGATATTAGGAATATGTCTGAAATGACAGTAACATGTCTATGAAATTAGGACAAATGTCTACTGACGTAGAAAACTAACAAAAAAAATGTCTACTAAATTTAGGAAAAGACATCAAACTCTTTCCAATTAGAATGATCTATTTTTAGGCGGGACATTTCCGTATCTTTTATCGCAGATATAGAACTTTGTACGCATAACTCTACATTGCTCATATAATCCTCCATATATTGCCAATCGGGAGAATCGTCTTTTGAGGGAAGAAGGATAATTGCTTTTGCGTAGTTCTCGTTAGTTACTTTATCTGTATAAGCATATTTCGCCTTAAGCACCATTAAAGCTGATCGTATGAATAAAAGGCGTAGCGTATTTGCCTCGAATTTAGGCTCTAATATTTTGGCGGAGTCTCCTACAACACATTGAGACGTTTGATATCCAACATATCCAGAAGAACCGCTACGTGCGACTGTAAGACACTCTCCTTTCGATAAAGTATATTTTTTCGTCACGCAATATTCTTTATCTATATACCCTATACATCCAAATTTCTCTTCACCGCTTTGAATAGCAGGTAGAGACCCCGGATGCTCGTAGATTTCTTGTTTGGTAATACCTTTACCACCGATGATTGTAAATAAATCCCCGACGCGAAATTCTTTCCAAGATGTAGTATCTATCTTTTTCATTTTGATAGGCTGATTTGGGTGGTGCTACCGTTGTCTGATATTTCGCTACTATAGAGGATTTGCTGCAAGAGTTGTTCGTTAAACTCTTTGACGTCAATACCTAGTTTGAACATCTCGTAGTCCATCATTGTCTTAACGAAATCTTCCTCATAGATCTCGAAGGGCTTTTCGGGCATTTGATATGAGAGGTGTTCAGAGGGTTTGAGCCACTGGATAGTATCGCTTCCTTGCTGCTTTTTTATTATCTCTATCCATTCGTCTTCTATTGCTTGCCAACGGTCACGAATGTCTTGGCGACCTTGGTTCTTAACGGTCTCCAATCCATCATCAGCGATATAACATGCAAAAATCTCTTTATCGTTCTGTGGTTTTTGTGCTTGGAAAATGAAGACAGATGTTGTTGTGCCCGTGAAGATCTTTTCCGGAAGTTTAATGATTTTAAGAAGCGTATGTTTCTTGAGCAATTTCTTACCACCGCTCTCTTTCTCTAATTTCTTATCCGGCATGATGAACGCACAGAGCGTATTCGGTTTCACATGTTCAAGAACATTACTTACTATCTCTATACATCCGTATTTGTGCTCAAATGGCGGGTTCATCAATACCTTTGTAATGCCTTTGGAAGCTATCCATTTACCTGCTTCTTCTTTCCGGCTATCCAGATTCTCCAAGTTTGTCTTTCCGTCCTTATGAATAAGCATGTTTGCACAGGCGAGTGCATAAATCTCCGGATCTTTTTCTATACCGTATAATTGTTTTTGCTTGATGTCTTTCGCCTTGTTCGTATTGTTACCGCCTGCGTCTTTAATCATATTACACATCGCCTTAACGAGGAAAGCACCGCTACCGCATGCTGCGTCTAATACGATATCATCCTTGTCGATATTGATCAAGCGGTACATCAAAGATGTAATATGGTCGGGTGTAAAGACTTGCCCTTGGTCTGATTTTCCCTTATATCGGTTAAACTCATTGAAGAAAATCGCCATCACATCCTCTCCTTGCCAGAAATCCGAATTGATATTATCCGATATTTCCGTTACGCATTTTATAAAATCATCTATTGCCTCTTGATCGTCCGTGCTATTCATCTTGATGCTTGCATAAACATCTAAAAGGAGATTTAACTTGTTATTCTGTTGAATAGCGTCCGCATACGATTTTGAAAGAGTGTCAATGATCGAATTACGGAACGTGTTGTATGTCATGCCGGCATCTAATTTGGCTCCGTATCTTTTCGCGACGAGCGCACAGGCAGTAAAAATCATTCGGTGATTAAGATTCTTTATGCCAAAATTGAAATGCAATGAATCATTGATGCGCTTTGTGAGAATATATATCTTTTGTTTGTCGATCGTATTCTGCGCAAACAAGCCTAAGTAGTGCTCTTTATTATGCAATTCTTTCTCATCGGGCAAAAGTTCACCATTTTTATAAACGAGAATATCTATGCCATTATACAGAATGCCTATCACATCTTTATATTTCGATTGAGCGACATCGCAATTTTTGAGCAATTCGTTTATCTGCGGCTGTTTGAGATCGCAGTCCTCTTTCTTGACCTCAAGAATAATGGCGGGGAAAGAGGTCTCATTGGGCAGATACCATCCGTCGGGGCGATAGTTGGCACCCTCGCCTTTGAAACCTAAAGTCTTGAAAGAAGTAAGTTGTCCGACATCGGACTTGGCGGATTCTGTATCTTGGAAGCCTAAGATTTTCTTGGCATCATCGCGCACCTGATCCTCCGTTCTCATGGCTTCCTCTCCTCTTTATCGTTCAACGTTTGCGGTACACTATGATTCCAACATCCGCTGGCGTCCAAGCAGTGGATGAG
Organism: Paludibacteraceae bacterium; assembly: GCA_017447875.1. Taxonomy (GTDB): domain Bacteria; phylum Bacteroidota; class Bacteroidia; order Bacteroidales; family Paludibacteraceae; genus Colicola. Next base: position 2,546 of record JAFSMP010000016.1, read on the forward strand.
GGAGATGGCGTCGGGTTGACCTAACTCGGCGGCACGGAGGAGCATGATCTCTGCCTCATCGACGGGGACGGTATGGATAGAGTCCGGGAAGTTGGGGTCTTGCACGGAGAGGTACGATGCGACCGCGGTGATATAGAGGGCGGTGGGGTCTTCGTCTTTGTAAGCGAGCGCTGCGTAGTAGCTGAGGCTATCTCCGTTATAGAAGAGCGACCGGCGGATCTGCACAGGCTGCGGTTCGGAGGGGCGCACGCCTTTCTTATAGCCGGTAAAGACCACTAAGCCCGCAAAGAGGAGAACGAGCAGACACAAAAACAGACGACACGCACAACAATGCGCACCGTCTGAAACGTTGCAATTGGTTTGATTTTTCCCTATGTTACAAAATGCAACATGGGGGGGGGTAAAATTGGATATCATATTTTTAATTATGGTTTTTTATCGATTTTTTAATGCTTTGCACACAAAAAGTGCGCAAAATTACAAAGAAAATTTGATATATGCAAGTTTTTTCTATAAAAAAACGATTAGGGATTAGGGAATTAGAGATTAGGGGATAGGGCTTACGGCCACAAAATGTGACCGAAATGAAAAGAAAAGAAATTCGCTGCAAAGGTACTGCTTTTCTACGAAACACATAGCCCGTGATGACGGGTCGTGTGGGGTATAGGATATTATACTGCGCAATAAAACACTGTTTTTATGATGAAATGTGGTTAAAAAATAGAGATTTCAACTATTTATCGGCATATTTTTGCCTATTTTTAGTTGAAATCTTTAATTTTCCTTGCATATTTCATAAATTATTTGTACCTTTGCAGCGATTTTTGACAAAACCCTTTCAATTATGCTAATCGGACGAGAAAGACAACAGCAGGAATTGCTGGAATTGTTAGAGAGAGACGAGTCGCAATTCTGTGCCATCTACGGCAGACGTCGTGTAGGAAAAACGTATTTGGTGAAGCAGACTTTTCAGAATCAGTTTGCTTTTGTGCACACGGGACTTTGCGAAGCCACAAAAGAAGAACAACTGTGGGAATTCCGAGAGTCTTTGCGCAGTGCGGGTCTAAAGAAATGCAAGTTGCCGAAAACATGGTTTGAGGCGTTTCACATGCTGCAAGACTATTTGTCCACGCTTCCTCAGGCAAAAAAAATCGTATTCATTGATGAATTGCCCTGGTTAGATACGCCGAAGAGCCGCTTCTTACCTGCCTTTGAGCATTTTTGGAACGGTTGGGCGAATATGCGCGATGATATCTTCTTGATCGTCTGCGGTAGCGCTACTTCGTGGATTTTGGAGAATATCGTCAATAATCATGGCGGGTTGCACAATCGTCTGACGCGTAGGATTCATTTGCAACCTTTCTCGCTGCACGAATGTGAACGGTACATGCAGTCGAACAACATTCTGCTTTCGCGCAAGGATATGGCCGAGGCATATATGATCATGGGCGGAGTGCCATATTATTGGAGTTATCTCAGACGAGGCGAATCGCTCAGTCAGAACATTGACCGTATCTTCTTTGCGCAAGATGCACCACTACATGATGAATTCAAAGCGCTATATAAATCCCTTTTCAAACGCTCGGAAATATATTTACAGATCGTGGAGTCGCTTACTAAAAGGCGTGCAGGTCTGCTGCGGGAAGAGATTCTGCGAGAGACAGGTTTGGATGACAACGAAGCATTCCAACGTGCGTTGCGGGAATTGGAAGAGTGCAGCTTTATACGCAAATACAATATGTATGAATATAAAGCCAAAAATGCTTTATACCAGTTGATTGACAACTTCACATTATTCCATTATCAGCATATAGCCGCTAATGTACCGCAAGATGAGCACTATTGGTCAAGCCGAAGAATGTCCGGAGACTTGGATGCGTGGGCCGGTCTGGCGTTTGAACGCCTTTGCCTATTACATGCACCGCAAATCAAGCATGCGCTAGGAATATCCGGTGTAGTATGTACTTTCTATTCATGGACCTATAAGCCCGGCAAAGACGAACAAACGGAAGGCTTCCACATAGATATGCTTATTGACCGAGATGACCAAATCATCAATATCTGCGAAATGAAATTTACGGAGGACGAATATGTGGTTAAAGCGGATGATGATCGGTTGCTTCGTCGGCGTATCGCACGTTTCATCGCAAAGACTGAGACAAAAAAGACAATCCACCCTATCCTCATCACCACTTATGGTTTGTCGCGCAACGGATATGCGTCTGTTTACCAACGCACCATTACTTTAGACGACTTGTTTCATGAATAAGCAAATGCCGACCTGATGAGGGTCGGCATTTGTGTGAATAGAAGCCTATGCAATCGGAGATCCCATAAATGCGATAGCTCGTTGAATGGTACTCTTGGTAACCGCAAAACGGTACGAAATTTCCACGTTACTCATCTCCGGATGAGCCAAATGGAATGCATAATACTCCATCCAGCCAGACAAATGAGGTGCTAAACCGAATTCACGCTGGAGCATGTTCAACTCTCCGTTTTCATTTTTGCTAAGCAAATATTCATATTTTGTCATAAAGTACACCGGAAGGCGGGAATGCTCGGGACAACCTGTCCCTGAGTGTGCCTCCGGCATACTTACGGAAAAAAGCGACTCACGCTGAACGTGAACCGCTTTTTTGAATAGCAATAAGTTGTTAGTTTACGAAATGATCAGGTCATTTTTGGCGCTATTGTCCACACCAAATGGTGTGCCTGCTGCACCGCTGGCGCAGAGAACGGATGCAGGATTCATGGGAATGGTCTCCACTATCGGAGAGAAATATACTCGTCTCATAACATTTACCATTTTGTCATTTACCATTTACTATTTGTCCTATTGCATTATAGGTCTTCCCGTCACGGATAATGAAGAGCTGACCATTACGGATGACCTTATTGATGATTGGTGATTGGTCATTGGTAATTTGCTCTATGCCTGTCGGACTCTGCGGTGCGTTGGCATTACCGATACGCAGTTGGCGGCGACCGGGAACATAAGACGGTCCTTGCGGTTCGGAGCTTACTTCGCTCATATCCACATACGCACGGTACTCACGGATCTTGACATTGCTACCGGCTTTGGTGAACATGTTGTTATAGGTGACATACATACCCGGTGTAATCGCGGTCATGTCGGCATACACGCCATAGACGCCGTTTCCGTCATTGCCGGCTGCGGTATAATCGCCACTATAGTTACAAACGAGTTCGCTGCCTTCGGGTACATAGAAATACGGTTGGCCGGCTTCGAGTGCGCCCACGTGCTCTTGGAGATAGATCTCAGCCGGTTCAGCAGCCGTTCCTCCTGCTTTGTAGAGCATGGTATAGAAGGTTGCACCGGTGTACGAATCAATCTGATAGGGGTAGCAGAGCGTATTGAGGTTCATATGCTCGTGGGTACGGGTGTACTGCAGAACCGCCGGTTTCTTGAGGTAGGTCACACGGATAGAATGGCAATAGAAATCGCCCGGAGTCTGCTGTGCAAACGTTAGTTCCGATTCGCGTACTTCGCCGCAAGACCATGTGGTTTCATTCTTTTGCTCAGATTCTTGCAAGGTGCTTACTTGTACGTCACTGCTGTTGGTAATGAGCAGATCCAGGAAATTCGTACCTCCGTTCAGGTTGCCTTTCTTATTCCAAACGAAGACTACTTCGCTGATATACGAATCAGCAGGTACTTCCACTTTGAGGCTGGTGATGCCATATTGCGACTGCATGCGTACACCACGGTTCTCCGAGGCAGGAGAGATGGTATTGTTATTGGCATTGGAGAACGAAGCAGTTACTTCGCCCTCGGTGAAGGTCGGGTTCTTTGAAGCCTCAAAGTCCGTAAAGACGAGTCCTTTGACACCTTCGCCTTCCGCGTCTTCTACCAAAGCCGCTACATTCAGATCTTTGACATCGAGGTACTTGCCGTCGGTTTCGCTCCACCAGAACAGTTTGACAGAAACGGTTCCTTTCAGACCTTGCAATGCAGCCTCTTCGGAGAGGTTAACAACACGCTTCATATCGGAGGTACCATAAGTATTCGGGCCAACCACATCCAATGTCTTGATCACTTCGCCGTTGTTGTAGATCTTCACTTGGTAATACGCATCTCCGGCATCCGACAATACGTCCGAGGTGAGCATTTTGAGCGATACCTGTTTACCTAATTCGGCTGTCATATCGAAACCGTAGTAGCAACGCTCGTCCAGTGCATTCACGTATTCATCTGTAGCATAGATATAGTTGCGGTAGTTAGGGGTACCGTTGTTTGCATAACATTCCTGCATACCGCCATTATACCAATAGAGTTTGCGACCTTTGTTGGTCAATGAATTCTGCGAACCGAAGTTTTGGGTAACCGTGATGCCTTCTACAGAAGGATCCACCAACGCGTCATCGGAAACGGCATAGCCGGAAACTTCCGTATCGGAGGAAGTAGTCACTTCGGTATCCACCGTACGGGTCAGACCGAACGTCTGCGTACCGTCAGTGATATGCGAAACAATCGCTTTTACCTGCAAGTCTTTGATAGCTACGTACTGCGCGCTGGCGGTGTTCCAGAAGAACAGCTTAACGGTAATGGTACCGGTTAAGTCCTGCAAGGACGCATCTTTAGCGATACCTATGCTGCGCTTCATGTCGGAGGTAGTAGCCGTAGCTTCTACTTCATCAAAGGTACGAAGCAACACACCGTTATTATAGATTTTCACTACATAGTGCGTATTACTGTTACTTTTCAATACGTCGGAGACAAGACGCTGGAGAGATAGTTTATAGCCATCTGCTACCGTCAGATCAAAACTGAAATAGATACCATCGTTGAGTTCGGTGAAGACATCCGTTCCTATTTGGTTGCGGTAGTTCTTGACGCCTTTATCTACATAGCAGTTTTTGCTTGCTGTACCATCGTACCAATAGATAGCACGACCTTTATTGGTCAATACGTTAGCGCTCGGATAGTTCATCGCCACGCTGATACCTGCTACCGACGGATCTACCAATACATCTTCTGCTACGGCGTAACCTGAAGCCAGCTCATCACTTGAAATGGAAGTAACGGATGCTACCTCGCGGGTCACACCGAAAGCAACAGCCGCAGGGTCATCAGGGAAGGAAATTTCAAAGCCGGCGAAGAAAAAGTCGTTGTTGTAACTCGTCAGGTAATACACTCCGGCTTCATCCAGCGCTACCGTCCAAACTGGCGTGGAGCCAGGTTGTTTGGCATAAGCGGCTTCATCGGTAATCACATTATCCGCCTTGGATACATAGATACCGCGCTCTGCATCGCTAAAGGTGTAGAATGTCACCGAGCAAGGACCGCTAACCTTGAAAGCCAAACGGTCTTGTGCGTTTTTCAAACGGAGCGAGTTCAGATGAGTTCCGCCGGCAAAGGAAATATTTCCTTTGTTGGTAGCTACCGCGTTGGCTGTCGGAGCAAAGATTTGCCCGTCCGCATAGAGTGTATTGGCAACGAGTTTATCAACGCCATTGTTCGTAATGTCATCGGCAATGAATACATAGTCGTAATCGATTGCCACGAGATCGTCCACGGTGGCAGCTTTCGCCCCCATGCTGCATACTGCCATCAGCAGCCATGCAACTAATTTCAGATAGTTTCTCATGAATAATAGTTATTTGATTGGTAATCCCATTATAGTGTAAGTCTTGCCATCGCGGATGATAAACAGTTGACCATTCTTGATAAACTTTCGGCTATTGGCTTTTAGTTGTTGGCTTTCTATTCCTGTCGGTTGGGTTTCAAACGCCTGCCCGGAGATGACTACATTGCGCAACGCGATATACTTACCACTTTTAGCATCCGCGTAGTTATGCCAAGGAAGAACGCGCACGTGGAGTGTCTCACCTGCGGGAATAGTCAAGGTCGGAGTAAAGGCCAGATGTGAAATAGCCAGGTTGGTCATGTTCACTTTCTCTGCAATAGTGTGCACGTTCGTAAAGCCGTCTCCGAAACCGGTGTTGATATGGTAGCACATGGTAGACGTGCTATGCGCTGTGATATCCATGGAGATACCGGTGATGCGTACTTCGGCAGAAGCCGGAGCCGTGACCGCAAAATCGAGGTAACGGTTAGCATTCTCATCTATCTCTCCTCCGGGCCATGCGATTTTGGCACCTGTAGCATCGGAGTTATGAAGACGCACCATCGTGATGCCCGTCTCATCGCCATCGGTGAAATCGGACTTGGTGTCTGCTGCCATCATATTACTCATGGTGAATGCGGCGCTGATCGGTCCTTCTACGACCGCAGCAGGAATAGGACGGGCATTAATAGCCCAGGAAGCACTAACCGCTGCACCGCCATCCAACGAGATAGCGTTAGCGCTGACAGGAACAGCTACCACGTGTTTGCCGGAGGTAACAAAGATCGTGTCGAGTTGTTCGCCACCCGTGGTATAGTTGGCACGGACATACACCTTTTGGAACATCGAACCGCCGTTATAGTTGGCATTAGCCGTCGATGCATAGTTCTCTTTATCCAATGAGATCTGCAGGTTAGCCGTCGCCGTCAGAGCGACCGTACCGCTTGCCGGCTCCAGACCGTAACCGGTGAGCAGGAACTCTTTATTCTGCACCACACCGCAATAGGTATCGCCTATCTCGATAGCATTGGGATTAGCGGAGATGTCAGTCGGGATGGTGATATACTCCGCCAGTACGCCTGCGTTCTTGAGCAGTTGCGCAGCAGCACGTGCGATAAGGTTACCGCCCATCGCATTGGTATGTGTTTTGTCTCCTTCGCAGAACAGCAGACTCAGGCATTGTGTCTCTCCGTAGGAGAGATAGAGTTGGCGAGTCTCTTCGGTCAGGTCGATGAACGGCACCTTCTTCTCGGTCGCAACCACCTTCATTGCCTTCACGTAACTCATCGTGGAGTCACCGGCAGGCAGACTCTGGTTCTCGTAGAGAACACCGTTCTCGATCTTGGAGAACTTATCGCCGAGGTCGTGCTGACCATTACGGCGGATATCATTACCTTGAAAATACGCACGGCAGATAGGCCCTACCAAGATCGGCGTAACACCCAACGCACGTGCCTCATCGATGAAATGACCCAACATCTCACGATAGGTGGTCTGCGGGTTCGTACCGCGTGCATCGGAAGGAGCAGGGAGACCATTGGCTGCACAATAAGCAGCGTACTCCAAGTTGTCCATACCGTAGGTCACGGTACCTTCGTCGTTATGAGCAAACTGGATGATGAGGTAGTCTCCTTCACTCATCTGGCTCTTAACGGAAGGCCAATAAGCAGCTCCGGTGTAGAAGCCACGGGTGTCGGCTCCCGACTTACCACGGTTATTAACTGTGACGAAAGCCGGATCGAAGAACGAACCGAGGTACATACCCCAGCCTCTCTTATCCGTTGTACTCTCATCATACTCCGCCATCGTTGAATCGCCGATGGTGTGTACTTTGATGGCTCCCTGCATCATCGGCAGGCAAAGCATCATAGCTACGAAAATCGATAAGATTTTTTTCATGGTGAATAAAAGTATTAAATTGTTAAACTGAAAGTTTTCAAATACGGCGGCAAAAGTACAATAATTCGCGCATAGGGGCGTACAAAAACTCACCAAAGACGTATAAAATAACAAAAAACACACAAATCAATCAATTTTTACACAAAAATATTGGCACATTCAGTTTTTTTTAGTACCTTTGCACCCTCAATTGAAAAGAACCATGAGACGCTTAGTTATTATCCTTTCACTTTTCACTTTGCATCTTTCACTTTCCGCTACGGAGTACCGTTTGCGTTTTTTTGATGATAGGAATGGATTGAGTCATTGGCTCACGTCGCATGTGGTACAAGACTCTACAGGCATGGTGTGGGTAGCTACTTGGAACGGTCTGAACCGTTTCGACGGGACTCGTTTTGTAGCATTCAAGACGCGTCCGGGAGATAATATCTCTACTCCATCGGATAAGTTCCGGCATATCAAGTTGACCAAAGATAACAACCTCTATTGTTTGGTAGAAGACAGTATATTCCTATTTAATACACGCGCGTGTACTTTCGACACGCTCACAGCAGCACAGCGGGCAGAGGTGCATGAACGGCTTCGTGCGAACCATGACCCCAATTATAGACGTAAGGATCTCACTTTCCAAACCGGTCTTACCCGACTGCAAAACATCCGCTATAAGTATGTCGATCCGGCGGAGAATGTATGGTTGATAGACGAGCATGGTCTGTATATCGCTACGCCCGTTATACCGCACGGAAAACGGATAGGAGAGGACGAAGTGCGGTATATAGCCAAACGCTCGAACGGTGAGATCTGGACGGCCCGACGCTATTCGAATCAAGTCACGGTCTATGACAGCACGCTGCATATGATCCGGACGGAAGATTTCGGTGCGCCTGTCTATTGTATCCGCGAGACCGAAGACGGACATGTGTGGTTAGGTACCAAACCCGGGGCACTCATCGAGATAGACGGAAAGCAGCAGCATACTTATCCGAACGTGCGCAACGCGTATGATATCCTGCCGGATGAGCAGGGACTATGGGTCGCTACGTATGGGTTTGGATTGTGGCAGGGGAAAGACGGTGTTTTTGAGCAAGTACCCGGCACCGAAGGGATGTATATTCGGCGTTTGCTAAAAAGTACGGACGGGACCTTGTTTGCTGCCACTACTACCGGTTTGCTCGAATTGAGAGATGGACTTATCGCCTTGCACCAACGCGAAACAGGGAATAGTCATTCGCTCAGCAGCAATGCCGTCATGTGTCTTTCGGAGCATCAAGGGAAGCTGTTTATCGGTACGGAAGGTGGAGGATTAAGCAGTATTCGGCTGAGCGATATAGAAGCCGGTCAATGGAACTTTGAACACTTGACTACCAAGGACGGTTTGGCCAGTGACATCGTCTATGAGATCATGCCGTGGAACGATAGTACACTACTGCTGCAAGGCAATAATGCCTTAAGTCTGCTCCATACGCATACACCCGGCATCGTCAATTTCGAAAGCGCCTTTTTCAATTATACGGGCAATGAGCACCTTATCTTAGGCGAAGTACCGCCCTTGGATCTTGGCAACGCACGACTTCTGGTAGCTCCGCACGACGGACTGATGCTGCTGAACCGTGCGGATCTGCAACCTGAGACCAAACCTGTTCGTATAGCGATCAGCGCGCTCCAACGTAGCAACGGACCCATGGAGTACGGGGTGGACACGGTAAGCCGGATCGTCCTCTCGCCGAAGGAACGCAGTCTCGGCGTGTGGTTCTCCGCTTTGGATTTTAGGAACTGTGGCGCTGTCTTATACCGCTATCGGTTCGATAAAGTAGATGCTCAGGAGGTTCCTTGGAGTGCCGCTTCGTCGGTGGCAGAAATACAACTGCCCGACCTGCACCCGGGAGAATATATCCTGGATATTTGCTCCACCAACGCCTACCAACAGTGGCAAAACAACGTGCGCCGCCTTACCATCATCGTCCAACCGACCTTCATGGAAAGCGCTCTCGGACAAACACTCGTGCTTTTCGGAGCTTTTGCGGCGCTGCTTACTATCATCATCTCCCTATTGCACATGCGTGCCCTCAAGAAGAAACGTAAAGAAGCCTTGGAGGCCTATCTCGATGTGCAGGAACGGTTGGTGCAAATGACAAATGACAAATCACCCATCACCAATGGCACTTATAAAGTGCCCGAAGTGATGGTTGCCGGTTATCTGAATAAGAACGAGCAGTTCTTGCAGACACTTACTGCGTTCATGGAAACGAATATGGGCAATGTGGACATCACTGTCGATGACTTGATAGCAGCTACCGGAATGAGCCGCTCATCGCTTAACCGTAAGATGCATGAGTTATTCAACCTCTCTCCCAAGGACTTCCTGCAAGAGGCACGCATCAAGCACGCGTGTTCTCTGCTCAAGCAAACAGACCTCTCCGTCAAAGAAATCGCTTACTCCTGCGGTTTCAGTAACCCACATTACTTTGCTACAAGTTTCAAAGCCACCACAGGTCTCACGCCATCTGAGTATAGAGATGCCAAAAAGTCCCGAAAGTGATTCTATGTCATCAAAAAGACCCTAAAAAGTTGCAATTTCATATAAAAAACGACTTTCTAAAGTCATTTTTGATTCGGATTCCTGTATTAAAGAAACATACTTACAAAAAATCCCCGCGGCTCTCACGAGAGGCGGGGACAAAAATACAAAATATTATGAAAAAATAGGTCCTTGGCTATACGCGACTCTTCCTTCGGCGCAGAAGGACAGATGTCGCATAAGCCATCACCATGAGAAGAAGCGGGATGAGGGCATCACCGAGGGGTTGCTGGGTTCCGCCGGCACCCGGAGTGATGATACGCCGCGGGCCACCGGGGCTATACGCGGGTGAGGACTCTTGTGTGGTATAAGTAGCCTGTCCTTCCGCATTGAGCATCGGATTAGACGAATAAGTACTACCCGAGCCTTGCATCGTGCTCGTGGACTGGAACGTAGCAATAGGAGCTACAACTGTGTATGATTGATCATAGTTCATAGTGTGCCTCCTTTCTTATTTAACTAACGTTCCGTCCATACTAAACATACGACCGTCACGGATGATGTATATATGATTATTCAGAAGAACCTTTGTAACGGTGAGCGGTGAGGGGTGAGCGGTGAGCGGCTCAACATCCGTAGGCGTCTTGCTGATCGGTGTAGCGCTGATGACGAAGCGAGCCTCGTTATCTCCGGCAGTGCACGTGAATGGATGGAACGATATGCGCCGCATCGGGTACGAAGTCATTGACCATCAAAGCTTCAGATGGTGTTCATCCGAGCAACTACAACACAGAGGGGTTATTCAAATAACCTCATAGATAACGAAAAAGATTGGTGAAGAAAGCCGGCAGTATCCTGCCGGCTTTTTGGATTCGAGGGAATTTACGAAAGTAACCACTCCCAACAAGGGATGACTTCTATCTTGCCATGCACATCGGTGATGGTGTCCTTGGTGTCGTAGGTAATAATAGTTCGCCGTTTGCACGGAAGAGCGTTAACAATCTTGTTCAATGCGGTCACTTCGCGTTGTTGAGTCGATTCTTCGGAGAGGTTAAACGCTACTTGTATTGCCCATTCTTCTTCCGGCACATAGAAATCCACTTCCTCTCCGGCATTATAGAAATAGACCGTATCATTCTCCGGGTCGTGACCGTAACGACGGAAAAGTTCCAAAGCGACCATGTTCTCTAGAAGCGAAGACTCACCATCGAGCAAGAAGAGGTTCAAGAATCCGTTATCAATAAAATAGTACTTGCAGATACTCTCTTTCTCCGATAGCGCGCCGGTGATGTTTCGTAGGCGCAGCAGGAACCATGCGTCCTCGGTATGAGTGATATAACTCTGCACAGTCGGCACGGAGATCTTGCCATTAATGGTAGAGAGGATATTGCTCATGCGGTTGTAGGAAACAGGTTGTTTTACCGACTCTGCCATCTTCTTGATCAGTAAACGCAAAGCGGCTACATTACTGATCTTGTTACGCGATACGATGTCGTTCAGATAGATCTTCTGATAGGTGCAGCTGAGGTAATCGCGTTTGATCTTCATTCCCACTGATTCCGGCATACCGCCCCAGAAGAAATACTCTCGGTAGTGCTGAAAGAATAACGCTCGACCGGAAGTGGTCAATAATGCTTTCTCATCGTACGGCACCTGCATGGCGTTCAAATACTCCTTGAAACTATACGGATAGATGTCCTTGGGGATAAATCGTCCGCCGAGGGTAGTCAGCACTTCTTTGCTCAACATCTTAGCGTTACTGCCAGTGAGACATATATGCGCCTTGCTATCCGTCATACGACGTGCAAACTTCTCCCAGCCGATGATATTTTGCATTTCGTCGAGAAAGATCTGCGGCTCACATCCATAAATTTCTTGATGGCACTCCAACAAGAGGTTGAAATCCGCAGCGGTGAAGTTATCTATACGCTCGTCCTCGAAATTGAGATAGAGGATATCCGCCATAGTGTAGCCGTTTTGAAGCAGTTGCTTAATGATGGCATACATTATATACGATTTGCCGGCACGCCGCACACCGGTGAACACGTAGTTTACCGACTCATCCAAAGCATACGCACGGGGCAGTACCTCTATTTTTTCCACTAATTGTGCATTGTCCAGAAGGATTTGTTTGAGTAGTTGCTTATCCATATTTATTAAATAATATTTTATAGTTAACTACAATTTTATTAAATGGTATTTTACAAAATCCACTGCAAAGGTACTGCTTTTTTTTTATATATGCAAGAAAAAAATGCAGATTGTGGGGGAGCAGGCGTAAAAAATTCAAATAAATTTGCTTTTTTTCTTCAAAATTCTTGCGTATTCCAAATTTTTGTAGTACTTTTGCAGCCGCAAAAGAAAACGGAGTATCTATTATGGACGATTATCACGCGGAGAATGCAACAAGTACGTGCCAAAAAGTTTTTGGGACAGCACTTTTTGACGGACCTCACGGTCGCCCAAAAAATTGCTGATACCATCACCTCGGGTCGAACGATAGAGATCGGTCCGGGTATGGGTGTGTTGACGCAATATCTTCTGAAAAATCCCAATATCAACTTGACTGCGATAGAGATCGACCGGGAGTCGGTGGCTTATCTGCGTGAATGGTATCCGGAATTGGACCTGGTGGAAGGTGATTTCCTGAAGCTGGATCTGAATCAATTGATACCGGAAGGTGAGTTCAACGTGATCGGTAATTATCCATACAACATCAGCAGTCAGATTTTCTTTAAGGTACTGGAATACAAGGACCGTATTCCGGTGTGTTCGGGAATGATACAGAAGGAGGTTGCGGAGCGGTTGGCTAGTAAACCGGGTAAGAAGGCATATGGGATACTGAGTGTGCTTTTGCAAGCGTATTATGATATAGAATATCTGTTCACGGTAGATGAACATGTGTTCAACCCGCCGCCTAAAGTGAAGTCCGCGGTGATACGGATGACACGGAACAAGCGACGACGGTTGGACTGCGATGAGGCGCTATTTAAGACGATTGTCAAAACTTCATTTAATCAACGCCGAAAGCAAATGCGAAATTCGTTGAAGGGGTTAGTGGATGAGAGGAATAGTGGATTAGTGGATGAACGACTATCCTGGTTCCTTACCCGAAGGCCGGAACAGTTGTCAGTAGATGAGTTCATCGAATTAACCAAGTTAATTCAAATTGAAAATTGAAAATTTAAAATTGAAAGTTATGAGCGAAATCAAGATATTCTATAAAGATAAGGAGAAGATCAAGGTAGCACGCACCATCTCCGCGTTGAAGGAACTGGATAAGAAAGATATTATCTGGATCGACCTGCTGGATGTGAGCGATAAGACGGAGGATACGTTGGAGGGATTCCTGAAGATCGATATCCAGGAAGATGAAGAGATGGAGGAGATCGAGCTCTCGAGTCGTTATGTGCAGACGGATGACTCGATTGTGGCGAACTCAAACTTCCTGAAGAATAACTTCGAGATGGAGCCGGTTAACTTCATTCTGAAGAACGGTATCTTGGTGTCTATCCGCGACCATGAGTTGGACAGTTTCAATGAGACCTTCAAGAAAATATTCGTGAACACGCGTAATTTCCCGACGGGTTATCACGTGTTGGTTGCGCTGTTTGAGACCCGTGTGGAGAAGGATGCCGACTTGATCGAGGACACGACGGATATGATCACCGCGCTTTCTCAACAGATCAATGCGGAGTCGGATCACGTAGATGAGGACTTGCTGGTTCAGATCAAGGACCTGCAAGAAAAAGTGACTATTATCCGACAGAACATTATGGATAAGCAGCGCGTTATCTCGAATATATTAAAGTGCGACTTCTTTCCGGAAGAGCTGTACCCGCGTCTGACGATGATTATCAAGGATATCAACTCGCTTTTCGACTACACGCGTTTCGGTTTTGACCGTCTGGACTACCTGCAGGATACCTTCCTCGGTTTGGTAAACATTGAGCAGAACAAGATCATCAAGATATTCACGGTCATCAACATCATCTTCCTGCCGCCTACACTGATCGGTAGTTTATACGGAATGAACTTCGACTTTATGCCGGAACTTCACTGGCAGTTCGGCTATGCTTGGGCGTTAGGTTTGATGGTGATGAGTGTAGTAGTTATCTTGCTGATATTCAAACTTAAAAAGTGGTTATAAACAAGTTGTTAACAAGGTATATGTTACACAGAAGAAAACTTGTTCCACGTTGCAGTTATCAAAACAAACTACATTTCGTATTCAATAAAAAAGTGTTTTAATCCGTTGAAATCGAGAGAAGTTGATGAGTTATTAACAGAATTAACAGGTAATACTATTTATGGATTTAAAAAATAAAGAATATATTGATAAAATAAAATCTTTAGCGAAGGCGAAGAAGGCTGTTATTTTTGCGCACTATTATACAAGGCCGGAGATACAAGAATGTGCCGATTTTATCGGAGATTCGTTGGCGTTGGCACAACAGGCTACGCGCGTGGACGCGGATATATTAGTAATGTGCGGTGTGCATTTCATGGGTGAGACGATGAAGATCCTGTGTCCGGATAAGAAAGTGCTGATACCGGATATGGAGGCAGGGTGTTCGTTGGCGGACTCGTGTAAGGCAGATGAACTCAAAGAGTTAATAATTAAAAATTCAAAATTAAAAATTCAAAATTGCGATGCCGGTGAAAAGCCGATCGTAGTATCCTACGTGAACACGAGTGCGGAGGTGAAGGCACTGACGGATGTGGTGGTGACGTCTTCGAACGCCAAGAAGATAGTAGACCAGTTACCGAAGGACGCCAAGATCATCTTCGGTCCGGATCATAACTTAGGCAGTTATATCAACAGCGTAACGGGACGCAATATGATTCTTTGGAACGGAGCGTGCCACGTACACAGCCGTTTCAGTTTGGATGCGCTGTTGGCACTGAAAGCTGCCAATCCGGGTGTAGAGGTGTTAGCTCATCCGGAATGTAAGGCACCTATCTTGGCGCAGAGCGACGTGATCGGTTCGACGAAGGCCTTGCTCGAGCACACGATTAGATCGTCCGCCAAACGCTTTATAATAGCTACAGAAAGCGGTATTCTGTTTGAGATGAAGCGTGCGTGTCCGGATAAGGAGTTTATTCCGGTTCCACCGGAAGTGACGGAAGGCGTGGGTTGCAGTTGCAACGAATGCGAGTACATGCGGATGAATACGCTGGAGAAGTTGTATGACTGTCTGCTGAATGAAAGTCCGGAAATGGTGGTACCAAAAGAGACAGCCGCTAAAGCCGTCTCTTCGATCCAACGGATGCTGGAGATGAGTTGATTATTTTTTCTTCTTAGGTTTGATCTTCTTACCGAAGTTATAGCCTACGCGCAGAGACGGTTCGATAGTGACCGTCTCTTTTGCTAAAGACACATAGTAAGCGAGTTGTCCCATAATGTACCAGTTACTCTTGAGCATGCGGCCGAAGCGGACTTCGAGGGGCAGCACCAGGTCCATATCGACAAAGGCTATACCGGTTGCGGGACAGAAACCGATTAAGAAGGGTTGATTAGTAAGGTAACCAAACTCCATCATGATACCCGCCGAGACGGTGACGTCGATGAAATGGTTATCGTACTTATCGAACTTACCGTACAGGTAGGGATGAAACTCCCGCAGAAATCCCGCTCCTCCGCTGATATACATACCCATTGCAAAACGATCGTTGATGGGTTTGGCGAAGTCATACCCGATATGTCCGTTCACACCTCCTGCTTTGAGGTCCACCACTTCTAAGGGTATACCCGGTCCAAAACTCAGACCCTTGATCCATCTATGGTCGCGTTTGATGCTTATCGAATCTTGTGCCAAAACGGCTATGCTGCAGGCTAAAGCCAGTATAAAAAAGATCTTTCTCATTGTTTGACGATATTCTTATGGTTCAACAAGATGGTTTTTGCTGTGCCTTTTTTGCCGTTGAAATCGAACATAGCCATGGAGTACCAACCTTTGTAGTCGGGTGCCCAGTATCGGATACCGGCCATCCCGTTGGTCTTACCCCACGCGATGACATCGGTGTAGATATCCGCTTGACCTTGCGGGGTCTTCTCATAGTCGTCCAGTTGCTTGTTCCATCCCGCAAACGGACCGTCCATCGGACCGGACGGGTACGCAAATTCTCCGATAAATACGGGGATATGGCATTTCTTATTGATACGTGTGACGGTCTTGGTGAGCAGCTCTTTCTTATCGAAGGACATAGCGGGTGCAGAGGGATAATAACTGATACCGGCGGTCTCCATGTCATACCCGTGTGAGGCCATATAGCGGAAGAACGAGGCGCAGGCACGCGGGGTGAAGACCACAGTTGCTATATGCGTGGAGAACTTGACGTTCGAAGCATCAATACCGGCTTTGCTGTATGCTTTGAGCACCCCTTTTTTGACCGCTGCAAGGGTCTTGGCTTCGTATTTCCATACGTGTTTTTTCAACCACCAGACGGAGAACACGGCAGACATATAGCGTTTCATCGCGGATGCACTGCCTAATTTTTTATCCACGGCAGTCTTCTGACCCATTCCTACTCCTGCAAAACCGAAGTTGGCTTCGTTACCGAGATTCCAGTTCCGCACCGTGACACCGGTTGCGAGGATGGAGTCAGCGACGAACTCACCGTACGCTTCCAGCACCGTGCATATCTCCGTGAGACTCATGTCCTCCCATTTCTTACCATTCTGCAGGGCGTAGATGGCAGGATATTCCTCGAACCGCGGTGCTTGAATCTTATCCATATCCATGTAGATATACGCGCCCATGATCTCCGGATTGATCGGCATATTGAGCGACTTGGCGATGCGGCATAACTCCAGGGCTTGGTCGAAGGTGTGCGCATTCGCGTTCTCATCTTTCTCGCCGTCAACGGTGTTATCCAGCGTGCCGTCTGCGTTGAAGGTGCGGTGCCGTTTGGTAGCGATGCGGACGTACATCTCCGTAGAACCCAGACTGCGGTAGATGCTCTGTAACTGTTCAGGTGTGGTAGCGGTTTGGTTACCCACCTCGAAGGTGTATCCTTCTTCGAACTGATTAAGGCTGAACGGACTCAGGGACAGCGCCACACGGAAAGGTTCGTTCTCGGCCTGCATTGCCTCCACTTTCTTGCGGTCATAGACAAAAGTGACGGTGTCGTCCGTACTGATTATCTGCGAGGCCTGCGCACTGATTTCCGTACCGTTGATGATGGCATAACCGATATACTCCATGTTATCACCGGCTTGCAACAGTTCGGTCTTATCCACTTTTATCTCACGGTCAGGCTTTTCAGTAAAACCGTAATAATCAATACGATTAGAGTACGATCTTTCTTTACAGAACATCACGAACGATGCGCGTTTACCTTGGTAGAGCGCCGCAAACAGATGGGTGCCTTTTTCAGCTGCGGTAACCTGAAAACGATGGGTACCGGCTTCCAAATGGATGCCATGTGCGGTCTCGATCATTCCTCTCACATTGATCATCACCAACTGCACATCACCTTCTTCTTCGATGGTAAGACATATCTCGGTGGTTCCTTCAAACGGGTTGGGCGTGTTCTGATAGATCTCAATTCCTTTGTCCTGACTGTAATCCGCGATATCCACGGCATTATCCTTGGTGAGCACCGTGTCGGTGTACAGCATCATACCATGCCAACCTTGCGTATGGTTGATAATCACCACGCGGTCCAGCTCCACATGATTCCCTTCCGTGTCCTGTGCGGTGAAGGTCACTGTCTGCGCAGACACCCAACAGCAGATAGTCAGCAGCGAAAAAAGTAAAATTTTTCTCATAAAAGCATTTTTTTGATACTGCAAAGGTACTGCTTTTATTTGAAATACGCAAATTATCGCTGTTTATTTTAGTCTTTTGGTTGATTTTTTAAGCTATTCTCCAAGAAATCCGACAGGCATAGCCGCCACATGTGCCAGTTATGATTGCCGTGGAAGTGCACGAAGCGGTGGGTATAACCGGCACGGGAAATGCGACGGTGAAAACGTTTTCCGCTGGGTGCGAATATATCCTTGGTGCCGACATAAACTGAGTAATGCTGGGTAGAGTCCTTGGGTAACTGGTCCTTATGCAAGACAGGAGAGAAGAGTCCCACGGTGCGTATCCGGTCCGGACGGAGGTTCGCTACGTTCGCTGCCATTCGGGCCCCGTCACTAAGTCCGGCTATCGCACAGTCCGAGACCTGATAGGTAGTATCTATATGGTCGATCAGGTCACTGATGGCATACTCTAACACGTGCTCGTGCGTCAGCTTGCCGTAGTGCGTCACGCATTTCCACAGGTTACCATGGTCTATTGGTCGCTGCTTGAAAGGCCATTTATTACAGTCCGGCATAATGAGTATCACGGGTTCACAACGCCCGGTTGCTATCAACGCTTCTAACGTGTCTATCGCGTCACCTTTGTCCTGCCATGAACCCTCATAGCCGTTGATACCGTGGATGAGATAAAGACATTTACCATTTACCATTTGAGGTGGGATATAAATATCCACCCTTCTCTCTATCTGCTCGTGATGGCTGAACCAGCGGGTATGGATGATGTTATGCCGTACGACCGTAGTGTCCGATGAGCGGATGATGAGCGGCAGCAGGCATAGGAGTAATAAGAGGATACGTCGCATGGTTCTTTTCGTAGATGGCTTTTTGGAACATGTCAATCAGGGCTTGTGCACAGTTAGCGATCTCATACTGCTTCATTGATTCGGCATAACGGAAACCCATTTCCCAACGCTCTTGCGGGTGGTCGAACCAGTAGTCGATGCGGTTAGCGAGTGCTTGTGCATCACCGGCAGGATACGTGCTTCGATCGTCCAGCGCGTACGTGGCTGTACCGGATAGTTTGGCGGTTGCAATCACCGGCACTACCGCTTGTTGCAAGGCCTCAGTGATACTCATTCCTTCCACCTCCACGAACGCACAGTGCACCGCCAAGTCGGCTTTCGCAGCCAGTTGCCGCAAGCCTTCCCGGTTGTAAAATCCGACGATAGGTTGATAACCCACTACACCATCTCGATAGAGTTGCTCCGCCATCTTCGTGTACTCGTCCAGTTTCGGTCCGCGACCGGCTATATGCAGACGAATACGCTTGGCGTACTTGCTGAGGCGGAGTGCCTTGTAGAGCGTAGGTTGATCTTTCTCGATAGCCGTGCGACCGATATAGATCAGATCCAACGGGCGGTTCTCATCCAAATAGTCTTCAGGCGGAGTAGTAGGACGGATGCACTTATCCGGAATCACACCGTTAGATAACGTGAAACACTTGGCTTTTACATGATGGCGCTCCAAGCGTTCCCGCACGTTGTCAGTCGGGCACTGAAGGTAACTATAGTTATCGTAGAACACGCGGCACCAGTAGCGGTAGAGTGCTTCACAAAACAGGTTACCACCGGTAAATCCGAGACAGTTATATACGATATTCTCCGGGTGTACGTGATACGTGCCCGTGATGGGTTTGCCGAGTTTGCGTGCCCAGTTCATCGCTGCGTGATGCAAGAAGAAGGTCTCTTCCAGATGAATAACATCCGCCCAACGTACCGCTTCCTCCACCTGTGATCCATGCCAATCGGCATACGCGTAACCGAACGAATCCAACATCGGTTGCATCAGCGGAAAATGAAACTTCTCCATCGGATATTCCGGTTGCGGTCCATCGGAATTCTCGAAGTTTTTACCCGATAATACCCGCACTTCCTGACCGGCAGCACGCAGTGCCTGTACCGTTCTTCTTGCTGACTCATCCAACCCGTTTCCTTGGCTGAAATAGCTATTCACTACAAATAAAATACGCATACTTTTACAATCTTTTTTGTTAATTCGACTGCAAAAGTACTGCTTTTCTATGAATTGTGCAAATGGTTAATATAAATCGTAAATAAAAACCTAAAATACGTCGATAAATATGACGTTTAGTAGTTTTTATCTTAAAAATCGTACCATTCTCCATTCGCCGTTACAAACGGTTTCGATGGGATGAAGGTTATAGGAAGCGGCAGAATCGACAAGTGCCGGAATGTCGGATTCATAGAATCCGCTGAGCCATAACTGTCCACCGGGAGCCAGGCAGGCGGCATAAGAGGGCATGTTGGCGAGTAGGATATTACGGTGGATGTTGGCGAGGATAAGGGTGAAAGGTGAAAGGTTATAGGTTAAAGGATCCAAGACCGGTCCACAGAGATCTACTTCGATGGATTCGTTATTCAGCGCGGCATTCTCTTTGGCGTTGCTTACACTCTTATCGTCGATATCCAGCGCCAGCACCGATTCAGCTCCAAGTCGTTTGGCGAAGATAGCCAGCACACCGGTTCCGGTTCCGTGGTCCAAGACGCGCTTGCCATTCAGGTCGGTGGTCATCAGGGCATCGATCATCATCGACGTCGTCTCATGGTGCCCCGCACCGAAGGCGCAATGCGGGATGATACGCACACCCAGAGGTAATTCCTGCATCGGATGTTCAGCCTCCCACGTGGCATTCCAGTTCTCATCCGGGCACGGTTCGATGCTCAGCAGTTGAGCCTTCTCCGTGTTCGCAAACAGCGCTTCTATCGCCGATTGATTGGCGGTCCATAATTCCGAAGGGATATAGGCATCCTGACCGTCAAAGGTGTCAAAACCTGCGTCAAAAAGCGACTGCACGAACAGATCGTTTTGCCATTCTTCGTCAAAATGCAGGTCGATATGGGCGACGTGGTATCTCATGTTAGAAGAGTTTTAGTTGGCGGTCCTGGAAGATTTTGTACCCTACTTCGCAGTTAATACACTCGTGGTGCTGGCAGTAGTTCTGGTAGAGGTGTAACAGCGCTTGCGTGTCGGCTGCATTGCAGATCGTTTGACCCAACACGCGCCATTGGCGGATGATGGTGTTGTTCTCCGCAGTAATACGTTCCATGAGTGCCATTACCGCCTCCGCCTCAGCCGGTTTGTTCTTATGCAACGCGTACGCGTATTTATACGGTATCACGGTGTTGATCAACAGAATGTCGATGCTGCTACGGCCCATCTTATCGACGGTAAACAAGGCTTCCAGTTCCTTCAGATCATCCGTATCCAGAATCTTACTCAGCAGGTTCTCCGATTGGTATAGCAGTAGTGCAAACTGGCGAATACGCAGTTCCGGACTGTTCTGCGGTCGCATACGCGCATGTTTCCATATAGAAGGGTCCATGGGACTTAATCCGAACTTAGTGTGTAAGAAATCGTATTCTTTCTGCATCGCCGGATCGTCGATCAAACCGGCTTGACCAAGTAGCAATGCGGTCAGTTGGAACAGGTTGTTGCGGTGTTTCTGCAGATACGAAAGCGGGGTGTTGATGGCCAGTTGTTCGAAAGGCAGACTGTTGGTATGAAAACCGAAGTTACGTGCCAGCGAGATATACAGCGCATGTTCCCAACTGCCTTTGGTGATCTCCAGCAGCCGCGTGATGGATGCCCGTTTGCATTCCAGGCGTTTACGTAACAGGGTGCGTCGCCATCCTTCGGTCAGTAGCTGCGGATCATGGATCAACTGTTCTGCGCAGCCTATCCGACCGATTGCACTGTCCATCTGTTGTGCCGCTTCGAACAAGGCACTGAGGTAGTCCTTGTCACTCGGATATTGGAGCTCGCACTGCGGGATCAGTTCCCCGCGGGAGTTATAGATGGGTTTGTCGGCCGTCCGCACCACATGCAGGATGACCGAATCATAGGCCTTATCCAGGTGATGATGATGCTTGGTCCAATCGGATGCATTCACATGAATCTCGATGTTCCCTACCCACTCTTTTCCGTCGATGCGTATGTGCGCATGGCTGTAGTCTGGACCGGCATCACGGTTATGCTCCCCCACAGACAGGATCTCTACTTTCCGTCCATCGGTCGTCTGCTGCTCCAATCCTGCCCACAGACACCGTTCCCATATGTAATGCAGTACTATTTCAGGCATAACTTGCTTTCACTAAAGAAAAATATAATTATTGATTTTATTTCATCGAATCTTTATTTCCAAATTGCTCTTATAAATAAATTTAACGATCAATTTTCAAATAAATCTTCCGATTTTTGGCAAAATCTAAATCAATAATTATCAAAAATAATCTTCAATTCTCAATACTATCGGTAAATGGTCCGAATAGCCGTTTTGGTAATGAAATCCGTTATATGTTCGTTTGGGTTTGAGTCCCAAGTATTTCTCATCGGGTTCTTGTATCCATTCCGCGTCATACACCTCTGCCTGCGACACACTGTCGATAGCCGGAGACACATAGAAATGGTCTAAAAATGTCCATCGTCCTTGATATTTGTGGGTACCGGATTGGTCATTGGTCATTGGTCGTTTGTCATTGGTCCATTTATCCTTTAATCCTTTCACCTTCAAATCCCCGCTGTTCATATCCCCCATGACGATGATTTTTGCGTCTGGATAGGTAGCGTACACACTGTCTATTGCCCGTTCCAAGACCTGTTTGGCTGCCTCTCGTTTCCACTCACTCTCTGCTTTTCCGCCCCGCTGACTCGGTAGATGGCAAACAAAGAAATGAATCGTGTCCTGCTTGTCTATCTGTGCGCAGACATATAGTATGTCACGCGTTGTTTGAGGGTTTGACGTAGTTTGAGACAGTTTGACGGGAATGGCTCTCGTTTGTATCGTATCCACCCTACTCTTCTTATACATCAGCGCCACATCGATCCCTCGTAGGTCGGGACTCTCGTAATGCACGAAATCATACTCATTGCGCCGCAGCGTATAACATAATCGCTTGACACACAGGGCGTTCTCTACTTCTTGCAGTCCGACTACATCTACCCCATCCCACTCACCGATGTTCGTCAGCACCCGCGCGATGTTATCCACTTTCTTATAGTACCGCGTGTAACTCCAATGCCTTTCTCCGTCTGCTGTCCACTCGATATCATCCTTCAGACTATCGTGCGCCGGATGAAACAAGTTCTCGACGTTGTAACTCACAATATGCAAAGGTGCGGACTTAAGGGACAAATGCCCCGAAAGTCCTGCACATAAAAGCAATATGATGAGTTCACGTTTCATCCTTCCATTTTGCGGATAATCCTATCACATGTGTGGCGTATATAGAATATTTTACCCCAATCGAGATAACGGACAGCCGTGTATTGCGTCAGCGATGTGAACTGGATGAACTCTGCGGCGGACAGCAATGTCGGTACGGCAATCAGCACGATCTTCCATCCTAATGTTAGGTCTTCATAGAACTCTAATATAATCGGCATAACGAATGCAATCAGCATCATGATGACAGCACAACTGATCATATGTGTCTTTCTCACTTTCCGCATCTGTTCTGTAAGTGTACTGATGTTCTCGCGTATCTTGCCGCGTTTGAGATATCGTATATGGAAGACTTGCGTGATGGCAACCGTAATGAAAATGAACGTAATCAGTATATTCAGCACAAGCATCCAACCGGTATAAATGGCTTCTTTTACCCCGTCCATTGCTTTTTGCCATTTTTCAGGGTCATTTTGCTTTAGCTCTTTCGCCCAATCTATTTTCTCTTGGAAAAACTGACGATCTTTATTTATCTGTTCTAATTTTTCAGGCGATATTTTGGTACTGTCTATCTTTATTGTCATGTTTTTTTCGCAATATTCCATCACTTGGTCGAAATGATTGAGACTATAGTAATAAAGTCCGTAGAAACCGTCAAAAATGACCATTGCCACGATAGCGAGTACCAGCCAGAACACAGATACTGCTTTAATCGAACTTACCCGCATATGCGGAATACGCGCCAGTTGCTTATCATCCAATATCGTTTGGTTATCCAGTTTCTGATGTAATAAACCTAATTGTTCCTGCATTTCTTGCAGGTCGTTTGTTATATTCTTTTCCATAATTCAATGCATTTGTTTGAGTTGTTCTTTGATTCGTACAAGGCGGACGGATACATTCTTTACTGTTATGCCCACTATCTCCGCGATTTCATCATAAGGGAGATTTTCGAGCCAAAGCAGTACAATAGCTCTGTCCAGATAGTTGAGACGGTTGATTCGCTCATAGAGCTGCTTAATCTGTTTCGTCTCGTTGTCCTTTTCAGCAAACAGGTCAATGTCCATTGTCAGACGGAGACCTGTCTCCTGCCGCTTTTTCTTTTTTTCGTAGGCAAGGCACGTATTAAAGGCAATGCGGTATACCCATGTACCTGCTTTCGCTTCATGCCGGAAATGGTCCATGCCTTGCCAGAGGTTGATGAGCACATCCTGAAACAGGTCTGCCACCTCCTCTTTGTCATTAGAAAACAGGAAACATACCGTGTAAATGTTCTTCTTCTGTTCTCTAACCAGAATGTTGAATTGTTTTTCTTTTTCAGTCATTGGTGTAAAAGTTTTGATTCACCTCTTTAGATAACAACAATACCCCAAAAACTACAAAGAATTATGGAAAAATTTTATGAAAGCATCATTTGTGCGCGTTTTAACGCCGCAATAAACGCATCTACGTCCGCTTTATCGTTATACAAACCGAATGAAACCCGCACCGTGCCGGGTACACCGATCGTATCGATGAGCGGTTCCGCACAATGGTGACCGGTTCGTACCGCCACGCCCTGTTGGTCCAACAACGTACCCACATCAAACGGATGCACCTCACCCACATTAAAACTGATGACGCCTGCTTTGGATTGTCCTGCAGCGTACACGGTACACCCTAAATCTAATAACTGCTGTTCGCAGTACTCCGTCAACTCCCGTTCGTGGGCTTCGATAGCTTCCCAACCGATCGAATTGATATAGTCAGTAGCGGTCTTCAGTGCCCAACTGCCCACGAAATTGGGTGTACCGGCTTCGAACTTATACGGCAGTTCATTGTAGGTCGTTCCTTCCCACCGTACATGCTCAATCATCTCTCCCCCACCCTCGTGAGGCGGCAGTTTCTCAAGCCATTCCCGTTTGCCGTACAGCACACCGATTCCTGTCGGTCCGTATAGCTTATGTCCGGAGAAAACCAGAAAATCGCAGTCGAGTGTCTGCACGTTCACCTGCATATGCGGTACACTCTGTGCCCCGTCGATACAAACCGGTATATTGCGTGCATGTGCCAATTGGATAATCTCTTCTATGGGTTGAATCGTACCTAACACATTGCTCACATGCGCTACGCTCACCAGTTTCGTCTTATCGCTCAGCATGCCCGCAAACGCCTCCATATCCAGCGTCAGGTCTGCCCGCAAAGGTATATGCCGCAGCACCGCTTTCTTGCGTGCGCAGAGCATCTGCCACGGCACAATATTCGAGTGGTGCTCCAATCCGCTGACGATGATCTCATCGCCTTCATAGATATAGGCTTCTCCATAGGAGAAAGCGAGCGCGTTCAGACTATCTGTCGTTCCCTTAGTAAACACGATTTCATCGCTGCTCTTCGCCCCGATGAAATTCGCCACAGCTTTCCGTGCATCCTCGTGATGCTGCGTGGCCACCTGACTCAGGTGATGCACACCGCGGTGGATATTACTATTCCAATGCGTATACGCCTCCACGATCGCGTCAATCACCGGTTGAGGCTTCTGGCTCGTTGCCGCATTATCCAAGTACACCAACTCCCGTTCGTGCACCTGCTCTTTCAATATCGCAAAATCTTCTCTGTTCATCGTTCTTGGATAGCTTTTTGGATGCGGCGCATGGCCTCTTCTATCTCCTGCGTGGAGATGGCGTACGACAGACGGATGCACTCCGGACAACCGAACGCGGAACCGGAGACAACCGCTACGTGTGCCTTGTCCAGCAGCATCGCTGCTACCTCATCTCCGGAACCGATTGCACTCACGTCAGGGAAGAGATAGAATGCTCCTTGCGGCGGGGCAAACCGGAATCCCGGAACCGCTGCTGCCAATTCACAGATCAACGCTCTGCGGGCCGCAAACACATTTCGCATCTGCTCCACGCACCCCTGCGAACCCGTCAAAGCAGCCTCAGCGGCTTTCTGCGCGATGGTCGTGGCGCAGGTGAGTTGCTGTCCTTGCAGACGCGTACAGGCCTCTATAATTGCCTTGTTCTTCGTCAGTAACCACCCTATCCGGTAACCCGTCATCGCAAAGGCCTTGCTCACGCCGTTGATGACGATCAACCGCTCGGCCAGTTCCGGGAAAGCAGCCAGACTCAGTGCCTCGCAGTCATAGGTTAGGCACGAGTATATCTCATCGGATAAGATCACCACTTCCGGATAGTCGCGTAGTACGGATACCAGCGCCTCCAGTTGTGCCTGACTATACACCGAACCCGTAGGGTTACTGGGTGAACAGAGAATGAGCATCCGCGTCTTGTTCGTCAACGCGGCGCGTAACTGTTCCGGCGTTAGGCAGTACCGGTCTTCGAACTGCGTCTGCACAGGTATTACTCGGCCTTCCGCTAACTTCACCATCTCCGAATAACTCACCCAACTCGGCTGCGGGATGATCACCTCATCTCCGGGATTGACGACCGTCTGGATCGCATTGTAGATCGCCATTTTCGCACCTACACTCACGATTGTGTCTGCAGCCTCCCATGCTATCTGATTGCCCGCTGCGTGGTTATGATACGCCGCTACCGCTGCACGTAGGGTTGGCAGACCTGCCACAGGACCGTAATGCGACCAGTGGTTATCTATCGCTTGTTGTGCCGCCTGACGCACATGTTCCGGTGTATCCATGTCGGGTTCACCCAGCGACATACTGATCACATCAATCCCTGCCGCCTGCATCGCTTTCGCACGTGCCGCCGTCGCCAGACTCTGCGATGCCGCTATGTTCTGTACTCGTTTAGAAATCTGCATATTATGGTTTATAATAACTATCTTCTAAGATTTTCTGTGCATCGGGTTCTGCCATGAGTTGCTGCAGCGTCACGTTCTCATTATGCTCCATGTAACTCTGCGCAATCCGCCAGCCGAGCCATATGCCCAGACGTCCCGGGCTGTCCTGCGATATTTCCGAGGTGAACGGACCGTCATTGAGGTAGTTGGTCAGCACCAGACTCTCGGTCTTAAACAGGTCCCGCTTATCCATCACCAGATGCCATATCGCCCGTTCGTTTTGTATGCACCAATCCCATTGTGCCTTCGTCCATCCCATGATCTCATAACCCGGTAGATTATCGAAGATTTGCGCCGTCAGGTACATAATCTTACCGCGGTACAACATCTGGTCCAGCAACCGGCTCTTGGTGCTGGTATAGGGTAGGGTGCGGAACAAGTACGCACTGATCACATCCACCGGGATACACTCCTTGCGCATCGTCTGTTTCTGGTACTCATACACCACGCGGTTGTAATACTCGTAGTCGCTACCGAGGTACATATCCCCACCGATACCGATCAGTTCGTCCCCAAAATAGATAGGTGTCTGAAAACCCGAAACGAAGAGATAGAGAGTAGGGATTTCCGTCTCCGGATACAAGTATACGATACGTGTAAATGCCTTATTAATAGCCTTTTGTAAGTCGCTAATGTCCGCAAACACCTCCCGTTCCCGTTGGTTCGTCGCCTTGAACCCGTAGAGCGTATCGTTCAGGAAAGCCGGTAACTGTTGCTCCAGGTACGCTGTGTCTTCCGACGGAATACCCAGTATATCTTCCACCCAAAGCGGCATAAACACCGGATAGGTCTCGTACAGCACCCGTATATCTTGTTCCACCGTCGCTTCGTGTACGTTCAGCAATGCATTGTCAAACCGCACGATCTCTATCTGCTGCGGCTCCATTTCCTTTGGGAAATATGTTCTTCCTTTATCACATCCGCAGAGTAAAACAAGACACGCTATGTATATATATTTTTTCATTCGATGATACCGTCTTTGATTTCGATGACTCTGTCTGCGATATTCGCCAATTCCTTATCGTGCGTCACGAGTAAGATTGTCTGCCCGTATTGCGCCCGTAACTTCAGCAGCAACTCGCTCAACTCCTTCTTGTTCTGGGTATCCAGACTACCCGTCGGTTCATCGGCCAGGATGATATCCGGACTCATCATCAGTGCTCTTGCGGCCGCTACCCGCTGTTTCTCTCCTCCGGAGAGTTCGTTGGGTTTGTGATCCATGCGGTCACCCAGCCCCAAGTCCTGCAACAGCTTCTCCGCACGCGGCTTGTATGTGCTCTCCTTCTCCCGTGCGATCATCGCCGGGATACACACGTTCTCCAAGGCTGTAAACTCCGGCAATAACTGATGAAACTGGAAGATGAATCCGATATGCTTATTCCGAAACGCCGCCAGTTCGCGGTCTTTCATGGTAAACACATCCGTGCCGTCAATCAGCACTTGTCCTTGGGTAGGTCTGTCGAGTGTCCCGATGATCTGGAGTAGGGTAGTTTTACCTGCTCCGGACTTACCTATAATAGCAAGAATTTCACCCTTTTGAACACTCAGGTTGACTCCCTTTAGAACTTCCAGTTCGCCGAAAGATTTATATATATTTTTAACCTCGATCATTTTTCGATAATCGTATATCCGGTTGTTTCCACATGTTCGATAGCCGGGAAGGAGATAGCGTCGTTGACCGGCATATAGACTTGCAGTGCGTAGCCGAAGAGGGAGGTCACGAGTTTCTTATTTGCCAGGTAATGAAACTCTTCGGAGTCACCTTGCTTGCCCAATTGTTCATTCTCGGCATCCAGTTTTGCCACATGCGCATATATCGGACGCAGTTTCTTATCACCTTCTTGTGCAATCTTAAGCCATTTGGTTGCCCATCGACGATTCCATTGGTCGATGAGTGCATTCTCTTTCTGCCGCTCTTCAGTGAACCATGCAGGGTAGGGAATATCGCTTTTTAGGTCCTTAAGGGTCAGATACCATGCGTCAATGCGTTTCCGAAGCGCCTCTTCGATCGCTTCAATCTGCTTGGCCTCAGGACTATTGTTCCACTCTTTTTCCATCTGTTGGAAAAGCACGGTGTACTCGGGAACACCTCCGGTGTAGATAGTGTTATTACCATACGCATTGATGACTTCGGTCAGGTTTTCCTGCGCTTTCATCAGTTCCTCGCTGATACGGTCGAAAGCCGGGGTACGCGGGTCATCTGGATGCACATTCGAGTCCCCATACTGCACATTCGCCGCATAGAGACGGTTGTAGAGATCCGGATGGTTGGATTTGAGGTAAGCCTCTGCTTGTTTCTCGTTCTTCTGCGCCATGTTGATGATCTTGATGTACTCCTGTTTGGACACACCCCATTTGGCTGCGAAATGTCCTGCCATGACGTCCATCATCTGTGCCTCGGACATGTTCTCCGTGATCTCACCGGACATATAGAGCGCCATCATCTCTTGCTGCGAAGGCATCAGGCCGGCATCGACGTTACTTTGGTACTGCGCCATGGCTTGCTTATTACTTGCCTGCTGTTTCTTACCTGCGGCTTGCATACGACGATCCACATTCATGCCCTCTTTGGCATTTTGTTCCATAGCCGCATACAAGGATTTTTGGTATGGTTCATAGATCGCTCGAATCGCTTTCTCTTTCGCCTCGATCGAATAGATCTGTTCCACGGTTGGTACAGCCGGCATCTTAGCTACCAGCTCGGATATATCCTTCGGCGTAGGACCGGCTTTCATGTCCGCAAGATCTGAAGCGGATGGGGTATAAAAAGCATTAGGCATCCATCCTTGCGTGTAATGCCAATCTTCCTCTTGTGCCATACTCGGCATGGCCAGCACTACCGCTGCCAATGCCAGGAAAAATGTACGTTTCATAATTGTAACTATTTAAATTAATGTCTTTCTCGCAATTTTGCGCTGCAAAATTACTGCTTTTTTTTGACTTATGCAAGAAAAATGGTATTTTTTCTAATTTTCGTACACGACGAAGCAGAGACAGAGGAGTAGGGCATAGTAGATGAAGACCATGGTCAGGCTGATGGAGACAGGCCAGGTACTGCCGGGTAAGGACTCGATCCATCCGACCGAATGATTCATCAACCAAGCGAGTGCATAGGTGAGTTTGGAGAATCCGATTCCGATGACCGAACTGCCTAATACCAGACTTATTAATCCGCAGGGAACCAGCAATATAGCGATGGGTAAGATGATTAGGTTGGTTAGCAGAAAATAGGTGCTCACGTAGCCGAAATAGTACATCGTGAGGGCGATGGTGCCTAATTGCGCGGCAATAGAGATGATGAGTGTTCCTATGATCCATGAGACTATACGACCGGATTTTCTTTTCCATTTGGAGCGGTGTATGCATCTCTCGCATTCCTTAGCTAGAACCACTATTGCAGCCGTGGCTGTAAAACTCAACTGAAAGCCTACGCTCCAGAGGTCTAATGGGCGTGCCAGAAGGATGAGAACGGCTGCTGCAGCGATGCTATTGATGGAGATGCCGTATCGGTAGCACATGCGTCCGATTTCGAAGATCGTCACCATCACTACAGCCCGCACGACCGAAGGAGTGAGTCCGGTGAGCCATGCGTACGCCCACATCGCAGCGATGATGATAAGGCTGATGATGCATCTGCCGATTTGATTCTCATACATCGGTCGGATGCGACCTCCTAAGGTTAGGAGCATCATCAGAAGGGCGTAGATGATACCGGTATGCAGACCGCTGACGGCCAATACGTGTGCCGCTCCGGATGCCTGAAAATGTTGCTTGAGAGTAGGGTCCAGATCTTCTTTATAACCCAAGGTAAGGGCTCCTACGGTAGCCAACTCGTCACCGGTTAATCCGGCAGAGGCTATACGGCGATAGAGTCGTTTTTGCAAGGACTCGGTGTGCGTGGAACAAGGATGAAGGGTATAGCGATAGACGTATGCCGTACCGATGATGCCTTGTCGTAGCAGGTAACGGCGGTAGTCAAACGCACCTATGGGTTCGGCCTTGCGTATGCGTGTGGTAGCGATGAGGGTGTCTCCTTTGTGAGGGAGCATACGTGTACTGTCGCGTTGCACATAGACGTATACGGTGACTCCATAGGTCAACGCTTCATATCGCTCGCATTGCTTGGTGCTCTTGGCTTCGCTGCTGAGCACAAATGTATGGACGTAGAGGCTGTCGTACATCGCTTTCTCGGGCGGATAGAAAACGCCGTGACGCTCGCATAACAATATTGCTACCACCAAAGGCAGCAGCAATACAATCATCGGATATGCACGTATTCGGTCTAACACGTCAGTTTTCTGTCTCCGTTCGGTTGGGGTACGATCTTGATCCAGACGGTGTCGTCGGGCAGGAGGGCTTCGATCATCTCCGGCCATTCGATGAAGCAGTAGTTACCGGAATATAGATACTCCTCTGCTCCGAAGTCGATCGCCTCGCGGATGTCCTTGAGTCGGTAACAGTCGAAATGGTACACTTCACCGCGGTAGGGTTGTTCCACGTCATACACATTGACGATCGCGAAGGTGGGACTGTTGACGATATCGACCGAACCCATCTCTTCCACGAGTTTTTTGATGAAGGTGGTCTTACCGGCTCCCATCGGTCCGTCGAACGCAAAGACGCGATGCGGTTCGTTCGTCTTCAAGATCTCCAACGCACTCACTGTCTCATTTTTCTCGTTAAGCAACAAAAGGTTGGATTTCTCGTCTAATTTTATCGTATAAGTACTCATATTCTTGCTTTTCATTCAATTCTCAGAGCGATATTTTGGCTTGTAATTGCTCGTAAATAGCTGAACCTCTGCGTTTTCCGAGCAATTCTATCCATTCTTCTTTTTTAGCTGCTCCAGCACGTTTCACAGAACCGAAATGGGTCAGTATTTTTTGTTTCGTAGCCTCGCCAACTCCCTGAATATCATCGAGTTGACTATGAATCTGCGCCTTACTTCGTTTGGCTTTATGGTAAGAAATAGCAAATCGGTGCACTTCGTCTTGGATATTCGTCAGCAGACGGAACACTTCGCTTGTGACCGGCATACTGATCTCCATCGGAGGAAAACCGAAGAGGAGTGTTTGGGTGCGGTGTTTGTCATTTTTCTTCAGTCCGGCGATCGGGATAGAGAGACCAAGCTGATCTTCCACCGCTTCGCGAATTGCATGCATCTGTCCGAGACCACCGTCAGCGATGATAAGGTCCGGCATTTGTTCGTTGGAATCGAGCAGATGTTGGTATCTTCTTCGTACCACTTCGCGCATGGAGGCATAGTCATCTGCTCCTTCTACGGTCTTGATCTCAAAGCGCTTGTAGTCACTCTTACTTGGTTTAGCCATCCGATAGACCACGCATCCGGCGACGGCATTGGTGCCTTGTATATTGGAGTTATCGAAGCAATCGATCCATCGAGGCAGAGTAGGGAGATTCATCATCTTCTGCATCTCCGTTAGGATGCGCACACCGCGTTGCTCGGGATTGAGTTTATCTTCCTGTTTGAGTCGGTCGAGTTTATATTGCCGCACGTTCTGCATAGCGAGGTCGAGTAGTTTTTTTCGGTCACCACTGAGGGCGATATGTACATGCAGCGTATCATCAAAAACCTCCGGAATGAACGGAACAATCACCTCTTGCGTATGGCTCTCCAACTGCTGCCGGAGTTCCATCATTCCTAGCGCTAACAGTTCCTCTTTCTCTTCCTCCATCTTACGCCGGTACTCAATCGTCTGACCTTGTACGATGCAGCCGTTATGCACATGCAGCATGGAGATATATACACGGTCATCTTGCTCGTCATAACCGAAGACGTCCACATCTTTGGCCGTACTATTGGTGATGATGGTCTTGCTCTTGAATTGCTCTAACAGTTCCAGTTTTCGCTTGAAGTCTGCGGCTTCTTCGAACTTAAGTTCTGCCGATTTCATCAGCATTTCTTCTTCAAGTTGCTTACCGATCTCGTGTGCGTCACCTTTGATGAGTTTTCGTGCTTGGTCGATCCATTGTTGATAGACCGCTTCACCTTTTCCTTCGCATATACCACAGCAGTTTTTCAGATGGTACTTGAGGCATACACGTATCTTCTTTTTCTCGATGGAATCGGTGGTTATTGGGATGTTACAGGTTCGGATGGGATAGAGTTTATGTATGAGTTCGAGTACCAGATCCACCGTATTGCCGAAACTATACGGTCCGTAGTACTCCCCTGTTTTCTTATTGATGGTGCGGGTCTTGAAGATCCGCGGGTAAGGTTCGCGGGTGATACAGATAGAGGGATAACTCTTTCCGTCCTTGAGTAAGATATTATACCGCGGTTGGTATTGCTTGATGAGGTTATTTTCCAGCAGGAATGCATCTTGCTCACTATCCACTACTACATACCGGATGTCGGCTATGTGCGCTACGAGTTGGCGAGTCTTGGAAGAAGGATGCTCTTTGGTGAAATAACTATTGACGCGTCGATGCAGATTCTTGGCTTTGCCTACATAGATGATCTGTCCCTCTGCGTCAAAATACTGGTACACACCCGGACTATCCGGAATGCGCTTCAGTAACAGTTTTATATGTTCGGATGTTTTACTCATCCACTTCTATACCGAAGAGACAATCTACATGCTCTGCTTTACCTTCCAGATACTTGCGGCCGTTTAGTCCCTCGAGTTCAATGATGCAGTTGACGTAAATCTTCTTTACACCTAATTTCTTAACCAGATTGATGGCTGCTTCCATGGATCCGCCGGTAGCTAAGATATCATCATGGATGAGTACGATGTCATCCGGGCGGAGCGCATCTTTGTGAATCTGGATGGTATCATCTCCATATTCTTTGGCGTAGGTGACGGATACCGTCTCTGCTGGCAGTTTGTTGTGCTTACGGATAGGCACAAATCCTGCTCCTAACTCGATAGCCACAGCCGGAGCAAGAATGAAACCACGGGACTCGATTCCTACGACCTGCGTGATACCTAAGTCTTTGTAATGCTTTACGATCTCATCTCGCATCCAGCGCAAACATTCGGGTTTGGCTAATGCGGTAGTGATGTCTTTGAATTGTATGCCCGGTATCGGAAAGTCCGGCACATTACGAATCGCATTTTTTACGTCTTGAGCTGTCATATATATTCCTTTCATTTTTCACCATTCACTTTTCTGATAGTTCCACGTGGAACAATATATATTAGTTTGCTTTGCAAACTAAAAGTACTTATCTTCCCATTAAAACCAGCAATACACTGATGTCATTGGGGCTTACACCGGGTATGCGTTGTGCTTCACCGATGGACTTTGGACGAATGCGGCTGAGCTTCTGTCGGGCTTCGGTACTTAAACTCTGCACTTCGTCGAAATTAAACTGATCGGGTATGCGTATCTGGTCCAGACGTTGCAGCTTAGCGGCTTCATTCTTCTCCCGTTTGATATATCCGGCATACTTGATTTGAATCTCGCAACTCTCTGCGCATTCATCGGAGATATTTGCTCTTTGTGCTTTGAGTTCGGGTACCACTTCGGCGAGTGCTTTGATGCTTACCTGAGGTCGCAAGATAAGATCGCTGATCTTACATCCTTCGTGCAGAGGTGTACTTCCGATGGATTCCAACCAACCGTCGATGGTTCCCTTGCGCACCGTAGTGGTATGCATAAAGTCGATGAATGCGGCACAAGTTGCTTGTTTGCGCGTCCAAAGATCATAGCGATATCGGTCGGCTAGCCCCATCTTGTAGCTGCGAGCAGTGAGCCGTTCGTCGGCATTGTCCTGACGCAAGAGGATACGGTACTCGGCTCGGGAGGTGAACATACGATAGGGCTCGTCCACTCCTTTATTGACCAAGTCATCAATCAGCACACCGATGTAACTCTCGTCTCTACCCATGGTGAAGGGCGCACCGCCATGCACATTAATATGGGCATTGACGCCTGCTACCAGACCTTGTCCTGCTGCCTCTTCATAACCGGTGGTTCCATTGATCTGTCCGGCGAAAAACAGATTTTTAATCTGTTTAGTCTCTAAGGTATGGTGCAGTTGGGTGGGGGCGAAGAAGTCATACTCGATGGCATAACCGGGGCGATAGAGCACGACGTCTTCCAATCCTTCGATCGTACGGAGTCCGGCTAACTGTACTTGCCACGGCAGAGAACTGGAGAAACCGTTGACGTAATACTCGTTGCTATCCACTCCTTCGGGTTCGAGGAAGATCTGGTGTGCTTCTTTGTCGGCAAAGGTGACGATCTTCGTTTCGATACTCGGGCAGTAACGCGGACCGATACTGCGTATTTGTCCGTTGAAAAGGGGCGAATCTGCAAGTCCGGCACGTAAGGCTTCGTGGGTGGAAGGATTGGTGTAGGTGATCCAGCAGGGCATCTGTTTGAGGGAACGTTGCACCGTATCCAGATAACTGAACTGATGCCAATCATTATCTCCGTCTTGCCGTACCAAGCGGTCAAAATGAATAGAGCGAGCATCGATGCGTGCAGGCGTACCGGTTTTCATGCGGTCACTTTGGAATCCTAAGGACACCAGCTGTTCGGTCAGACCATGTGAGGCAGGTTCAGAAGTGCGTCCACCTGGTATCTGGGTCTTCCCGCAGTGCATGAGACCGTTGAGGAAAGTGCCGTTCGTGAGAACGACTGCTTGCGCCTCCATCTCGATACCTAACATCGTCTTGACACCGCATATCTTATTATCTTTGATAATAAGCGATGTGACGATATCTTGCCATAGATAGAGGTTATCGGTATGACTCAGCATACGGATCCATTCTTCGATAAAGCGTTTGCGGTCACTCTGACTGCGCGGACTCCACATGGCAGGACCTTTGCTTTGATTGAGTATACGGAACTGGATAGCACTGCGGTCGGTGACGATACCCATCTGTCCACCGAGTGCATCTATCTCACGCACGATCTGTCCTTTTGCAATACCTCCTACGGCAGGGTTACAGCTCATCTGCGCGATCTTATTCATATCCATGGTGATAAGCAGGGTCTTACTGCCCATTCGGGCAGCTGCACTTGCCGCCTCGCATCCTGCGTGGCCGGCGCCTACTACTATCACATCGTATTTAAAATCCATATCTTATTTATTACGTATCGTTTTTGTCCGGTGAATCCATTTCCAATGACCGGTATGACTACCGGAAGTGACGGTGCGGTTGGAGGGCGTAAACGCATTCTCCCAATGTCCCCGGTACGTGATCTCATTGGTTTGGGCATCCACCAGAATGCCGATAATATCAAATCGCAGCCCTTTCTCTGTTCGTTTTTGTTTGGCATACGCATTGCCGGCTGCTATCATGCGTCTTTTCTTGTTTTCATCGACATATTCTTCGGGTAACTTATCCCCGAAAGTGGTGGTGCGCGCTTTCACTTCGGCAAATACTATCGTCTGTTTATCCTCCGCTATCAGGTCCACTTCCAGATGTCCCATCCGCCAGTTGTGCTCCACTATTTTGAAGCCTTTCTTTTCCAGCATCTTGGCGGCTTCCGCTTCGCCGATGATTCCTATAGGATCGGTTACAAATGCCATACTAATTCAATTGCTCCATACGGGCTGCATCCAACCGGAGTAAGATGAACAGCAGTAAAGTGAAACCCCATAATGAACTACCTCCGTAACTGAAGAAAGGCAGCGGAATACCAATGACAGGCAGCAGACCGAGTACCATTCCGACGTTAATCATCAGATGGAAGAGGAAGATGCTGGCCACGGCATAGGCATAGATACGGGTAGTGACGTTTCGTTGCCGTTCGGCGATGAAGATGAGGCGCAGAATAAAACACAGGTACAGCAATAAAACTCCGATGGAACCGACAAAACCCCACTCTTCACCGACGGTACAGAAGATGAAGTCGGTATCTTGCTCCGGCACGAACTGTAATTTCGTCTGGGTGCCGTTCAGGTATCCTTTTCCGAAGAATCGTCCGGAACCGATCGCGATACGTGCCTGGTTGACGTTGTAACCTGCTCCGGCCGGATCTTCTTTCATACCGAGCAGCACTTCGATACGGATCCGCTGGTGCGGTTGCAGCACTTTATTGAAGACAAAATCGCAAGCATGGGTGTATCCGATGCAGAAGAGGGTGAAGAACGCCACGATGAGCAGCATATATTTACGCCAAATGAGGCTGATGACGATGTTATAGATCACCAGGGCGACCACTATTCCTACGGCTATCCAATCGAAGGGCATCTTAAACCAAATATTGATGATGAGGCATATGCCGTATAGGGCGACTACGCTGCCTGTCAGGATCAAGCCTTGCCAGCGCATATAATGCTCTTTGCATATGAAGTATATCTCCACAGCCGTGAGGATGAGCATACAGGTCAGCATCCCGACACTGCCTGTTCCTAAGGGTAAGGCAACTCCTCCGAAGCGGATGCTGATGATGAACAGCGCCACGGCTGCCACACCCATCCATAGCACGTATCCGCTCATTCCTTGGCGGTAGAAGACCAGCAGGAAGGCGGCAAAGACAAGTGCCGAACCGGTTTCTTTCTGCAGCACCATGATGATGAGTGCCGGTATACCGATGAGGGCAAAAGGCACAATCATATCGCGCCAGGACTTGATTTTATATTCGTACCGCCCCATATATTTGGCGACCGCAAGTGCCACGATACACTTGGCGAACTCGGCAGGTTGTAAGCTCACCGGACCGAGGGAAATCCAACTCATGGAGCCTTTGATATCCCGGGCTAGGAAGGGGGTTGCAAGGAGTAACAACAGCATCGCACCGTAGGCGATATAGGCGAGTATGTCATAGGTCTTGTAGTCGATCAGCAGCAGGATACCGCCCATGACCAATGAACCGAGTAACCAGACGAACTGTTTACCGGCGCGGTTGGAGAAATCGAAGATACTGGTCTGGTCGAAGGTATAGCTGGCACCATAGATATTGAGCCAGCCGAAGACGGCCAGCATCAGGAACATTCCGATGGTTAACCAATCGACATGTTTGCCTATATTACCACTTCTTGACGCTCTCATTGAGTACA
The DNA here is from genome assembly GCA_017447875.1 of Paludibacteraceae bacterium. Taxonomy (GTDB): domain Bacteria; phylum Bacteroidota; class Bacteroidia; order Bacteroidales; family Paludibacteraceae; genus Colicola. Next base: position 40,334 of record JAFSMP010000016.1, read on the forward strand.
GTACTTCCTATTCGTTTGCGTAAGTCTTTGCGTTTGACCTCACCGGTGAGGTATTGCTCGATCATCATCGTAGCCACCGGACAAGCCCAGGTGGCACCGAATCCGGCGTTCTCTACTACGACAGCTACGGCTATCTGCGGATCTTCTACCGGCGCAAAACCGATGAAGATAGCGTGGTCACGTCCATGCGGGTTCTGCACGGTACCGGTCTTACCCGCCATATGCAGGCTATCGACGGCATAGTGCCGTCCGGTTCCGTAGACCATCACACGGTTCATTCCCTCCTTGACCACCTCAAAATGCCGCTTCTGGATATCCAGATTATGCCGATGAATCCGCATGGAATCGTGCTTATTGAGGTGCGGTGTGATGTAATATCCTTCGTTGGCAATCGTTGCCGCCTGGTTCGCCAGTTGAAGAGGGGTAACGAGTATCTCTCCTTGTCCGATACTGAGGGAACGGATCGTGATCGCTTTCCATCCCGTCTCACCGTAGAACTTATCAAACAGTTTGGTGCTGGGGATACTGCCAGACGACTGCTCGTTGAGATCGGTGTCCGTGAATTTCTGTCCCAGACCGAAACTCATCACGGCATTGCGCCATAACTCGTAGCGATGCCGGAAATCCTTGTTATCCTTGCCGTATCCGTCTTTCTGCAGCAGGTCACGGAAGGCGCACCAGAAATAGGGGTTACAACTCTGCTCGATGGCCCGGTCGAGTGCAACCGGTGAACCATGATGGTGGGTGCATTTGATCGGTGAACTACCGGGACCGGAACAGGGGTAGAGCGTGTTAGGCGTGATGGCTCCTTGTTCCAAGCAGACGAGTGATTGAATGGTCTTGAAGGTCGATCCGGGCGGGTACATCGCTTGCGTAGCACGGTTCATGAGCGGTTTGGTAGGGTCATGAAGGAGCGTGTTGTAGTTCTTACTGCGTTCCTTGCCTACCAGTACTTTGGGGTTCCAAGCGGGGTTGGATACCAATGCCAGTATCTCACCGGTCTTGGGTTCGATCGCCACGGCACTGCCTATCTTACCGGCTAACAGTTCTTCAGCCAGCAGTTGCAGCCGGATGTCCAGCGTCGTGTGCAGATCCGTTCCTGCCACAGCCGTACGGTCTAACTCGCCGTCCTGGTAACTACCTTTGATACGTCCTCTCACGTCCCGCATCAGCACTTCGACCCCCTTCGCTCCGCGTAACTGCTTCTCGTAGGTGCGTTCCAAACCGTCACGTCCGGAATAGTCTCCTCGTGCATAACAGGAGTCGTGATCCAGGTCGTTCTGGTTCACCTCTCCCACGCTGCCTAACACATGTGCCGCGGCATTATAGGTGTAGTCGCGTAAGGTTCGTTTCTGAATATGTACACCGGGGAAGAGGAAGAGCGACTCTTGCAGGGTAGCGATATCTTCTTTCTTGAGTTGACTCATGAACACCTGTGGTGTCCAGGTGGAGTACCCTTTGTTCTTACGCCGGTCTTTAATCTCCGCGATGCGTTCGTTGAACTCTTCGCGGTCGATCTGCAGACATTGACAGAAAGCAAGCGTATCCCATTCTTTACCCATATCGCGCATGGTCATGGTGATCTCGTAGATGGGCTGGTTAAAAACCAACAACTCTCCGTTACGGTCGTATATCAGTCCTCGGGAAGGGTAGATGGTCTGCTTGACAAGTGCGTTGTTATCCGCCTGATCTTTGGTGGATTGATCGATGATCTGCAGATAGAAAAGTCGTATTATATACGTCAAAACAATCACAACAGCAATGCCGCTGATGACATATCGACGGTTATAATACTTATCGTTAATCATCTGTATCTTAACGTGTTATATCCCAAAACAAGGAGAATGGTGATGACACTGCTGACAAAGGTCTCCAGTAGTACAAAACCGATATGTGCCCAACTCCAAGCCGCCAGCATAAAGACGGTCAGATGGTGCAGTACAACGAGTATCACCACATATTTGAACATCGCTTCCATACCGATTGCCCGTAAACTGATCTGTTCGTTGAGACGATCTTTGTCATTGACGAGTGCACCGATGAGGTAGGGTCGCACGTACATCAGCAGGATACACGCCGCCGTATGGACACCGAGACAGTTACAGAAGATATCCATCACCAGTCCTACGGCAGCGCCGATGATCATATCCACGCTGTGCGGCAGGGTGATCGGCAACATCAGCAGGCAGAGGATGTAGATATAGGGATGGCATGCTCCCCACAGTTGCAGTTGGTTGAAGAGCAGCACCTGCAGCACCATCACGAGGATGTAACGTCCTATCTGTTTAGTCCAATCCATGTTGCAGTTGTTCCAGTTCTTGTTGATGTGCGTTTTGTACGATCTCCACGTACTTCAAGCGCTTGAAATTGGTATTCAGACGAATACGTATCGTATGGAAGGAGTCACCTTCCTTGAGTACGCTGTTTTCCACGATTCCAACGGGAATTCCTTCGGGGAAGACGGGACTCAAACCGCTGGTCACGATCGTGTCTCCTTCGTTCACTACCATATGGGTCGCTACGTCTGCCAGCATGGCAAAACGGCTGTCTTTGCCATCCCATTGCAGCGTACCGATATAATCGTTCTTGGCAAACCGGCAACTGAGGTTGGTGTGCGTATTGATGATGGGTAGCACCACGCTGTAGTTGGGGCCTACGGTTCGGATGATTCCGACCACACCGTCGCTGTTGCGCACGCCTTGTCCGCGTACGATACCGTCTTTGCTGCCGCGGTTGATGGTGAGGTAGTTATGTAACTCATCCGTTGTCATCTGCACCACTTTGGCGGTCTCGTAATGCCAAATCTGCGTGGAGTCTTGGGCGCTTAACGCATTACGCAATGCCGCATTCTCCGCTGCCAGTTGTTCGTTCTGGCTCCGCAGACTGAAATATCCGCCTATCTCACTCAGTTGCTCGTGTTGCCAGGCGATAAAGGAGTTGGCGGTACTGAATATACTGCTTCGTGGCGCCGCGTTATGAAGGCTGATCAGCATAAATGCAGCAACTTCCAGGGCGATGAACACGAGGAAGTTGCTATAGCGCAGCAGTATTTTCAGTAGGTTCTGCATAAGCCGCTAAGGTTTAGCGAAGCAGGAAGCCGAAGTTATTGACGTTCTTCAGCGCCACACCTGTTCCGCGAGCCACCGAGTGCAGCGGATCATCCGCGACGTGGAACTGGATGGTGATCTTATCCGTCAGACGACGCGCCAGACCGTGCAGCAACGCACCACCACCGGTGAGGTAGATACCGCGTTTTACGATATCGGAGTACAACTCAGGCGGCGTGGACTCGAGTGCTTGCAGGATAGCACCTTCGATCTTCGACACACTCTTCTCCAGACAGTGCGCGATCTCCTGGTAACTTACCGGAACGGACATCGGCAGAGCGGTCACTTTATTCGGGCCTACTACCACGAAATCTTCCGGAGCATCTTCCAGTTCAGGCAGGGCAGAACCGACTTGGATCTTGATACGCTCTGCGGTCGGCTCGTCGATACGCAGGTTATGCATACGACCCATGTATTCGATGATATCCTGGTTGAAGTCATCACCGGCGATCTTGATGGATTTGTTGCTGACGATACCGCCGAGCGAGATCACCGCGATCTCCGTCGTACCACCACCTATATCGACGATCATACAGCCCTCCGGACTCTCTACGTCGATACCGATACCGATTGCTGCGGCCATCGGTTCGTAGATCATGTATATATCCCGTCCGCCCGCGTGCTCCGAACTGTCACGCACGGCACGGATCTCCACTTCGGTCGAACCCGAAGGGATACAAACGACCATACGGATAGAGGGCGAGAAGAGACGTGCCTGCTTCGGAATCATCTTGATCATTCCGCGGATCATCATCTCGCAGGCATAGAAGTCCGCGATCACACCGTCCCGCAACGGACGCACGGTACGGATCATCGTTCCGCCTTTACCAATCATCTGTTGTGCCTTACGGCCGACAGCTACCATCTTGTTGTCTGCCATTGAGATAGCTACGACCGAAGGCTCATCCACCACGATCTCGTCATCGCACATGATGATGGTGTTCGCCGTTCCGAGGTCAATAGCGATCTCCTGTGTAAAAGAAAAAAGTCCCATATCTTGTATTGTTTTAGTGCATAATTCGAAAAATTGCGCAAAGTTACAACTTTTTTTTCATATATGCAAGCGCGCGCGAATTTTTTTTATTTTTTTATAAAAAGTGTCAATCGCCGTTTTGGCACAAAAAAAGAGTGATGACTTTTTACCGTCATCACCCTCTGCGCTCCCTCTAGGACTTGAACCTAGGACCCCCTGATTAACAGTCAGATGCTCTAACCGACTGAGCTAAGGAAGCAACTTTTTTTCAAAAGCGGGTGCAAAATTACAACTTTTTTTTTATATGTGCAAGTTTTTTTGAAAAAAAATTCGTATCTTTGCAAAGTTTTTTGAAAAATAACCCGTTTTTTGGTGAAAAATAGGAAAAAATGAAAAAAATTCTTGGTTTAGGTAATGCGCTTACGGACATTTTGCTTCAGGTCAGTGAGGACGATTTGCGTGAACTCGGTTTCCCGAAAGGCAGTATGAATCTGATTTCGAGAGATCAGGCGGAGCAGATCCAGTACCGTTTCCTCTCGGTGCGCAGAAAGATGGTGGCCGGTGGTTCGGCATCGAACACGATCAACTGCATCGCTTCGCTCGGAGGCAAAGCGGCGTTCATCGGTAAGATCGGTAACGATGAAGTGGGCGATTTCTACCGCGAGGACATGATTAAGAACGGTGTGAAACCAATCCTGCTGTTGTCGCAGACCTCGATGTCGGGTGTCTCGATCGTGTTGGTGACTCCGGACGGTGAGCGTACGTTTGCTACGTATCTGGGTGCCGCAGCGGAGTTATGCGCGGACGACATCTCCAAAGATGCGTTCAACGGTTATGACATCTTCCATATCGAAGGCTACCTGGTACAGAACCATGAGTTGCTCGAGAAATCGCTGCGGCTCGCCAAGGAGTCCGGTTGTATGGTGTCGCTGGATCTGGCTTCGTACAACGTCATTAATGAGAACCATGCTTTCCTCAAGGACCTTGTCAAGCGGTATGTCGATATCGTCTTTGCCAACGAGGACGAGTCGTTTGCCTACACCCATCTCAACCCCGAAGAGTCCGTGCAGATGATTGCCGAGCAATGCGACATCGCGGTGGTGAAGGTGGGTAAGAACGGGTCGTATGTGCAGCAGGGAAGCAAGCGGCATCATATAGGTGCGATCACCACCAGTTGTACCGATTCCACCGGTGCGGGTGACTATTTCGCAGGCGGATTCTTACATGCCCTCAGTGACGGCTTCGACATCCGCCGTTGCGCCGAGATCGGTACGATCGCTGCCGGACGTGTAGTGGAGGTGGTAGGTACCAAACTGAATGAGGATGCGTGGGAGGAGATCCGCCGTATCTGTGCCCTCTACCGCGGGTTTATGCAGAAGTATGATAAAGAGTAGAAAGATAAAAGTCGAAAGAAAAAAGCAGGTAGGTATGAAATATATTCTTAGACCGTTTTATTGGTTGTACCAATATCTGATAGCGTGGCCGTTGCTGCTGGTGTTGACGGCTTTCACAGCCTTCTTCACGATATGCACGGTGCATTGGCGTAATGCGGAGTTCGTGCATAAGGAGCAGCAGTTCTGGTCGCGTGCGTTCTTCTGGTTAATGTTCCTGCCGGTTTCGGTGGACGGACAAGAGAATATCCAACCCGGACAGAGTTATGTCTTCGTCTCCAACCATCAGTCGATGTTCGACGTGTGGCTTATCTACGGTTGGTTACCGGTGGTATTCAAATGGCTGATGAAAGCGGAGTTGCGCAAGGTGCCGTTCATCGGTTCGGGTTGCAAGGCCGCCGGTCATATCTTCATCGAACGCCGGAATGCCAAGGCTGCGTTGGAGAGTATCAAAGAGGTGGAGAAACAGCTCGTCAACGGGGTAAGCACGGTGATTTTCCCCGAAGGCACCCGTTCTTTGAACGGAGAGACCGGACGTTTCAAACGCGGTGCGTTCCAGATCGCTTTGGACCTGGGCTTGCCGGTGATACCGCTGTCGCTCGACGGCTGTTTTGAGGTATTACCGAAAGGCAAACCCTTCGTTCACCGCCATCCTGTACACATGCATATCGGTAAACCCATCGACCTTAAGCAGTTCGAGGATCCCAACGATGCCATCGAAGCTGTCCGTAATGCGGTGATTAATGGCAGAATGAAAAAATAAATCACAAATTACAAATTACAAATCATAAATAATATCATGTATTCCGATCCCAAAGATTGTCTCTATTGCACGAACAATGAGACCTTGCACAATTTGATGATAGAGATCGCGCACTTGCGCGTATCGCGCGCGTTCTTATTTAAAGAGCAGACTTATCACGGTCGTTGCCTGGTGGCATACGATGAGCACGTGAATGATCTCAATGAACTGAGTGATGAACAGCGTAACCTGTTCATGGCAGATGTGGCAGATGTGACCCGCGCCATGCAGAAACTGTTCAAACCGGAGAAGATCAATTACGGTGCGTATTCCGATAAGCTGAGTCACCTGCATTTTCACTTGGCTCCGAAGTATGTCGATGGTCCGGACTACGGAGGTACGTTCCAGATGAACCCGGGTAAGGTCTATCTGACGGATGCCGAGTATGCCGAGATGGTAGACGCACTACGTGCGGAATTAAAAATTAAGAATTAAAAATTAAGAATTGCTTTTTAAGGACATTATAGGACAAGAAGAGGTGAAGCGGCAGTTGTGCGCTTCGGTGCGTGAGGGACGAATCCCCCATGCGCAACTCTTCACGGGTATATCGGGTATCGGTAAGTTACAACTGGCACTCGCTTATGCCCAGTATCTCAACTGTCCGAATCGCACGGAGAATGACAGTTGCGGTACCTGTCCGACCTGTCTGCAGTTCGAGCACCTGCAACATCCCGATCTGCATTTCGTCTTCCCGATCGTGGGATCGGATGAGACCTGCGATGCGTTCCTGGAGTCCTGGCGGGAGATCATCTTACAAAAACATTATTTTGACCTCGAGGACTGGCATAAAGCGCTGGGCGTAGAGACCAAGCAGTCGATGATCTATGAGAAAGAGAGCGGGGAGATACTCCGCAAACTCAGTCTTAAGCCGTACGGCAACGGCTATAAGGTGATGATCATCTGGCAGCCGGAGAAGATGAATATCACGACTGCGAACAAGTTGCTCAAACTGCTGGAAGAACCGCCCGAGAAGACCGTCTTTTTGCTCGTCTCCGAACACCCCGAACAACTGCTGGCGACGATCCAATCGCGTGTGCAGACGATCCGTGTGCCGCGTCTGGAGACCGAAACGATCGCTGAGGCGCTACAACAAAAAGGACTCGATGCCGTTCAGGCACAGGATATCGCCCGGATAGCGAACGGCAGTTACCTGGCAGCACTCAAAAAGTCCGATGAATCCGAAGAGAATCAACAGGAGTTACGCGATTTCATCGCACTATTTCGGGACGCCTATACGGTGGGTGTACTCAAAGACCCGCAGAAGAAATACGAGTCTCTCAAACGGTTGCGGCAGTGGAGTCTGGACATGGCGGACAGCAAAGTGGGTAGGGAACGCCAGAAGCATTTTCTGCAATATGCCCAGCAGCAGGTGCGGGAGAATTATATCCGGAATATAGGTCAACCGGAACTCAATTATCAAATGGAAGCGGAGCGCGATTTCTCCGTTAAATTCGCGCCTTTTATACATAACGGCAATGTGGAAGGTATCATGAACCAACTGGACCTTGCCGAACGACAGATAGAACAGAACGGCAACGCGAAGATGATCTTCTTCGACCTTTGCCTGCAAATGATAGTGCTAATAAAGAAACCGAAGATATGAATGACAAGAATACATTAAGAGCTGCGGCTACCAAGCGCAACTCCGCGCATATGTTACCGGTGAGTGACTGGCTGAGTGACCTGCCGGAGAACACCCGACTGACCGACCTGATCGAGGTGCAGTTCAAGAACACCCGAAAGGGCTATTTCCATAATAGCCAGGGCCTGCCGCTGGAGAAAGGCGTGAAGGTCGTCGTGGAAGCCAATCCGGGCTATGACCTCGGTGAAGTCGTGCTGACCGGCAAACTGGTCGAACTGCAGATCAAGAAAAACAAGATCGATGCTTCCCGGTATGAGATTCGTCAGGTCTTGCGTATCGCTACGGACGAAGACCTGGAGCGTGCCAAACAGGCTCACGCGCGCGAGCAGGAGACGATGATCAAAGCCCGCCAACTCGCCAAGTCGCTCGGTCTGGAGATGAAGATAGGTGATGTAGAGTACCAGGGAGACGGTTCCAAGGCGATCTTCTTCTACATCGCAGACGGTCGTGTGGACTTCCGTCAACTGATCAAGGTCTATGCCGAGACTTTCCGCATACGCGTAGAGATGAAGCAGATCGGTGCTCGTCAGGAAGCAGGACGTATCGGTGGTACAGGTCCTTGCGGTCGGGAGTTATGTTGTTCCACATGGATGATCAATTTCTCGTCCGTAGGAACAGGTGCGGCACGTTTGCAGAATATATCGCCGAACCCGCAGAAACTGGCAGGTATGTGCGCCAAGCTCAAGTGCTGCTTGAACTACGAGGTGCCGGTCTATGAAGATGCCTCGAAGTTATTGCCGAACCGGCATATCGAGTTGGAGACCAAGGATGCCACGTGGTATTTCTTCTCGTCCGATCCGCTTGCAGGTACGGTCACGTATTCGTCTGATCCGCAACGCGCAGCTAACCTGACAACCCTTACGGCCGCTCGTGCCCATGAGATCATTGAGATGAACCGCTTTGGCGAGAAACCCGATACGCTCGAAGGAACCCGTGCGGTATCTACAGAGATTGGTTACCAGACCGGTCATGGCGATGTCACGCGTTTTGACCGTAAGAAACAGCATCGCCATAATGACCGCAGAGACAGGAGGGACAGAAGATGAAAAAGTCTTACAGCGATAGCGGTCTTACAGCGAAGCGGTCTTACAGGCTGCTTGCAGCCGGTCTTATATCGTTAGCGGTCTTATTCTCTTCTTGTAGAAACGACATCGTATATAGTCATTTTTCTTCGATTCCATCGGAGAAATGGCATATGGATTCGGTGATGCATTTTGACTATACGATCGCGGATAAACAACCCGCATACCGTATGTTGATTTACGTGCGTCATACGGAGTGCTATCCCTATCAGAATATGTGGCTCTTTGTGGGCGACAGCCTGCATCGGGACACGATTGAGTTCTATTTGGCAGACGACCGTGGACAGTGGTTAGGCGACAAACACCACGGTTTCATCGAGATGCCGGTGCTGCTTGAGGACAACTATCATTTTGCGGATACGGGTTCCTACTATCTTGATATCACCCACGGCATGCGTGATACCCTTCTTCGTGGTGTCACCGATATCGGTCTCGAGATTCTCAAGCAATAAACCTTATTTTATTTGCAGGTATCAAAAAAAGCAGTACCTTTGCACGCCCTATGCATAGGAAATATTACATATTACATCTGCTGATGGCATGTGTTTTGACAGCCTGCACACCAGCCGTGCGTGAGGCGAAATCTGTTGTGGCGCAGGCGGATAGCCTCTGGCATGCCGGTATGCCATGCGGCGATAGTATCGCACTTGCGCAAGCCTTTACTACTCTTGATACCTATCAGTACCTTTATCCCGATGATTATGCGCATGCGTGCTATCATTACGGTCGTCTGTTGCGCGAGAAAGAGAATCCGGTAGAAGCGATGCAGGTATTCATCCATGCCACGCACTCGCATACGCGCGACTACCATATCCTCGGACGCGTGTATAGTAATATGGGGGATATATGTCATTTAGCCAATGAATTTGACCTTTCTTATGACATGTTCGAACGCTCTGGAGAAATGTATCTACTAAACAAGGATTCCTTACTATATTACTATGATTTGAATAATATGGCGTTTGAGTTGGCGGAACAAGGAAAGAAAGATGAGACATTAACATTGATAGCTGATATAGAAAATAATACTACAAATGAAGATATCTTAGCAAGAATCTATGAGACAAAGGCAGAATTGTATTTACAAATACGATGCTTCGATTCTACAATATATTATGCTCAAAAAGTTTTATCAATACCTAACGTTGCGAATATATCGAATATACAACTTGCTCAAGCCTACTCATTGCTATCCGAGAAAGATTCAGCAATCTATTATGCACAAAAAATAATTAGTAACACTAATAATACAGATAATTTATTTGCATTAAATAATGCTTTATATATACTCACAAACGATGACAAAACCAAGAATCTTGCTTATGTGCGTGAAAAATTTGCCTTAAGATCAGACATACAAAAATTATTGGAAATACGCCAAGGTAAGTTGTCCCAAGCCGTACAACTGCTGCAACAGGATTTGAACCGCGAACCCAATATGGCATGGCTTTATGCTGTATGTTTAACTATATTTCTAATTGGATTAAGCATATTTGTTTATACACATCGAAAGCGTAAGTTGCATCAACTCCTTTCTCAACGAATAGAAGATTTGGAAAATAAAAATGAAAAACGGACGGAAGAAATGCTTACTTTAATTAATGAGCATTGTCGTATATTACGTTCGTCTCCGAATCTTAAAGAGGATTTATGCTGGAAAGATTTCGATAAGATGTGCGGTATTATCGATAAACAGTTTAACGGATTAGCAACAAAGTTACTTGACAAGCATGTTATTAATGAGACTTCTGTGCGGCTTTGTATACTGACTCTTATTGGTGTTGATCGAAAAACTATCTCAAATATACTTCC
>JAFSMP010000062.1 GCA_017447875.1 Paludibacteraceae bacterium
ACGAGGACCTTGTGACGGGTCCGGACGGCGCGGCGCAAATCGACCCCGCAACGGGCCTGTTCGCCACGCGGACCGTACGCGACAAAGTCGTGGACTTCTTCGACTTCGGACAGTTCAAAGACCTGTGGCTGAATCTCCGCGCGGACGTGGGCGCGACCACTTACTTCAGTGAAATCGCCATGACGCGGACGCTGGACAATCCGCGCCGCGACGGAATGCTCTCCGCCGTGCGATATCCGGAACGCGTCCCCGACAAACTGGCGCCGCGCAAGGACGAGCTTATCCGGGAACTGGAAGCCGGCGGCGGGACGGACGCGAATTTACGAATTTACGAATTTTAATCTTCTTTGTAAAAGAAAATCACATCGCCGGGTTGACGGTCCAGCAACTGGCAAATAGTAGCGAGAGATTTCATAGAAATCATGCGTCCCTCCCGGAGAGCTTGTATCGTATTTTCTCCGAGAAGTTTTTTTTGTCTTAACCTGTTTGTGTTGTATCCGGCGTATTTCAGCTCCTCTAACACGTTAATTAAGTAACCAATCGGCATAATTACCACCTCAACTGATGATTTTATCATGTTTTGGCTTTTAATTCAACACTTTGCACAATATAATTACATTATTTAAGATGTAATTAGTTGGTTTTGTCTATTGAAATTACACATTAAATAATGTAACATTTTGACATCAGGGACCGGTGGCGGTAAGTGAGGACGCGCCGAAGTTGTGCCGGAAGTACCTACCGAAAATGAGACGCGAAGGACGTCCCGTGTCCGGACCGGGAAAGTAGTAACGCCCGTTCCGCCGGTCCCTGTAAATTGCGGCGCGGGTCAAAGGCGAGGCCACAGGTCGAACGGCCCGGAAAATTGCGGTCTTTTCCGGGCCAGCCGCCAAAACAGGAAAGGGGGAACGGCCCGACAAATTCGTAAATTCGTAAATTCGTAAGGGGGTTTTTATGAGAGACCCGGAAGAAGTCCGGCAAGACGCCCTTGCCGAAGCCGCCGCGCGACTGGCGGCACGGGGCCTCCTGACATCGGACAAACTGCGCCTGTACCAAGTGTTGAAAGGCGGAAGCGCGCGTAGTGAGAAAACCGTGCGGACTTTGAATGCGTATGGTGAATACCTCTACGCAAAGAAGAGAGGACAAGTAAGATGAAGGACAGCGAAAACCGCGGCGTACGCTTTGTCAAAGAAGTAAGCGCCATTGTCAACGCCATCAATGATGACGCGTACACCAACCGTAGCGAAATTCTCTGTTTTACGCTGGGCTATCTGGCGGGACAGATTACGTACTTCTCCCCGTTCTTGGAGAAGCCGAACACGGAGGAAACCGACCATGACGAAGATTAAACTGCCCACGCTCCCCGCAAGTATCGTCTGTCACGACATGGATGACGTAGCGAAAATGCTGGAAATCATGACGAATCTGAAAGCGGCGAAAACGGAAGCGGAGAGCCTTTTGAAGCTGGGAAAAAAGGCGATAAAGGCCTTCATGGAAGAGCACGACACACGCGCCATTTCCCAAGGCGGCTTCTATGCGAAGCTGACGGAGTACAGGCAAGACGTCTTTGACCAGTCCGCTTTCAAGGCGGCCAACGTGAAACTGGCCAAGAGGTTTACAGTTACGCAGACCTTAGAGCGGTTCAGTTTCGGGCGGGAAAACGAATAATTCGCTTTCCCTACCTTATATAGGAAAAGCGAATTACGCCGCGTCCGTCTTTTCCTGACCTTGGGCGGAGACGGGCGCGAATTTACGAATTTACGAATTTAAGGAGGACTTATGAACGAGGAAATCTATTATCAAGTGGACCTTGAGCCGTTCCCGCTGGAAGCTCTCCCGGCCAACCTGCGGCAGTTGACGGAAGCCGCCGCCGCAAATATCCAGATTGCCCCGGACCTGTTCGCTGTCCCGCTTCTGGCCGCGCTCTGTATCCCCTTACAAAGCCGTTTTATGGTCCGAGTGGATTCCGGATACACGGAGCCGCTCTGTCTTTATACGCTGACGATTGCGCGGCCCAGCGAGCGGAAAAGCGCGGTCATGTCGCTTTTAGAACGGCCGTTCTGGGAATGGCAACAGGCCGCCAACGCGGATAAAAAGCCGTGGGAGAAGTACAAGACGCTCTATGTCACGGACGCCACGCCGGAACGTCTGGCGCGGCTCATGGAGGAAAACGCCGGGTCCATCTCTCTGATGTCGGACGAGCCGGACGCGCTGTCAGTCGCGGCGGGTCTGCGGTACGGCAAGGGTAAAAACCTTGGCTTGATGTTACAGGCTTGGAGCGCGGGTCGCGTGATGGTTCAGCGCGCCACGGATGAAGTCCGGATTTCCATCGACCGGGCTACCATGTCCGTTGCGATTATGTCGCAACCGTCCTTTGTGGAAAAGCTGGTTAAAGACACTGAAATGTCATCCCGGGGCTTTTTACAGCGGTTTTTATTTTCGCGTCCGCTGTCCCGGGTGGGTAGCCGCTCTTTTCTCAAGCCGGACATCCCGAAAATCTTACTGGACGAGTACGCTTTAACCGTTACGGAATTTTTGAAAATGGAGAATGACAACCTTTGGACGCTCGAATTTTCGTCAGGCGCGAAAAAAATGCTCTCCCTGTATTTTGACGTGATAGAGCAACAAATCAAGCAGAATCGGAATCCCGCGATAGAAGGCTGGATGGGGAAAATATTCGGTCAGGTTATCCGCTTGGCCGGAGTGCTCCACTGTGCGCAGTGGGGCAAGGAATCGGCGGAACATCTGATTGACGATACCGTCACAGCCGCGGCCGAAAAACTGGGGAACTACTTCATTTCCCACGCGAAAGCCGTTTTTACGGATGTCAACACCTCGGAAGAATTGGATGACGCCCGGGAGCTTTACCGCCGTATGAAGGAAAGCGGTATGACCGTCTTTACGAAGTCGGACTTGTACATGGTTACAAAACGCAATTTACCCAAAGCGCGGTTGGAATCCGCTTTAAGTCAACTATTAAATGCGCAGTACATCGGCATTATAGACGAGACCGCGGACGACCGGACTCGGCGGTACACGCTCTTTGACGATATCCGCGGTCTGGACGAGTCGTTAATTTGGTAACGGCAAATTCGTAAATTCGTAAATTCGCAACGCGTACCGGCACGGCCCGGGCCTTCGCGCTGGGGAAAACCAAGGACGCGGACCATCCGCAGGGCGTCCGGTCCGTTTACGTCAACAACGCCTTTCTGGAACCCGCCCTGTATACGGCGGACATTCTCTCCGGAAGCGTCCTGTTCAA
>JAFSMP010000002.1 GCA_017447875.1 Paludibacteraceae bacterium
CGACCATTATGGAGCGTATATGACTCCCTATAACATCTTTTTACGAAAATAATCAAAAAAAGGGACTGCAACGTAAAAGCGTTACAATCCCTTCTTTTTTAATAGCTCCGTTCTAAAAGGCTACCTTTTTCAGTGCCCTCCCTTGACAAGGATTGCTTTTTGATAAGTTTATGCAGAACCGATTACTCGTCTGCAACGAGACCGGTATAGCGATAACCGGTGAAGCGGAGACGGTCGTAATAGACTCCTGCATTCTCGTCATCCTCGAAGAGGATATCCATCGTGATACTGTCGGCCGGTTGACCGCTGGGCGTAGTAGCTGCTCCATAGAGCACCTTACCGTTGGTGATATCGATCGAGATACCGTACACGAGGTCCTCACCGCCTTTGACGGAGAAGGTGTTATCGCCGGTGTTGCAGTTCGCTTTCACCTGGAACTCCCAGAAATACTCACCGTCTGCATTCGGGGTATCCTGAATGAAGAGTTTGTCTCCGTTATTGGCTGCATCGTTATAGGTAAGCAGGATGAACGGACCGAACTCAAAGGGATCATCGCCTCCATAGAGCGGAGCACCGTTCTCATCGATAGCCACGATATGTACGTACCATTCGCCGGACATATCTTTTACTTCCGTACCACCTACATCCTTTTTCTCACACGACACGAAGGTCAATGTAGCAAGCGCAGCAAGCGCCAAAAATATTTTTTTCATAATCAAAAGGCGATTTTATCAAGTACCACATCAAATTCAATCACAGAAGCATAGAAGAGCTGATAAGAGATCTGGTTCGCAGCAGCGTCAAACTTGCCGTTTTTCAGATCATCAGCTGCATCACCCCAGCCTTTCACAGAACTATCCACGAGCGTGATCGTACCGTCAGCGGCAACGTTTATGTTACCCACCATTGCATAATCCGGACCATATCCGGCGCCTTGGTCATACCAACCGCCCATGAGGTCAGACACTGCGTATCCGCCTGCGTCATTCTTGAAGATAGTGATGGTGAACGCACCTTTGTAAGACGTCGGTGCACCCGCATCATAGATACGGAAGCTTGCCGGATTGATCACCCATGCACCTTCAATCGGGTCGGAGAGATCGGCTACAATCACCGTACGGGATGCCGTTGATGCAAAACCGTCTGCATTAACGACGCTATACACTACGGAATAGACACCTTTCTTGGAGGTATCGATATTATCGGACACCTTCACCTGACTCGTCACGTCCTGTCCGTTCATCGTAGCTTTGTAACCGGGATCCACATAGGTACCGCCGATATTTACGCCTACCACGTCACTACCGAGGAGTTCCAATTCCGCATAATAAGTGATAGAGGTCAGCCCTTCGGATTTCTTCTCGCAGCTGGAGAAGCCTAACGTAAGCAGCAATAAGGAGGCTGCTATATATATCATTTTATTTTTCATATTCGTATATATTTTAGCGTTAGTACTCATTATTTACCCCAGAAGATCGGCGTGAGGAATCCCGGGAAAGCAGGTGCGTTGGAGTTACGCGAAGTCGAACTCTCCGGATAGGGGAAACGCTCGAGTAGGTGGTTATCACCTACCTGATCAAAACGCTGGAACGGCGTATAGAGGTAACCCGGCTGGTATTTGGTCAGATCCAAAGCGCCGCTACCCGAATACATATCCGAAGCCTTGACGGTACCGAAAGCAGGATAGTCGAGACGACGTGCCTCGGTATATCCTTCGAAACCGTTGATACCTGCCAAAGCGATCCATTTCTGAACACCGATGACCTCTTGCCAGTTAGCTTGGTTATAGGGGTAGGCGATGATATGCGCTGCAGCGCCTGTTACACCGGCCGTAGCGAAGGAAGCGTCGATAGCTGCCTCGTAGTGTGCCTGTGCGTTCGTTGCATCAGCTTTACGTGCGTAGAACTCAGCGAGCCAGAACTCAATCTCCGTCTGCGCGATGAAGATAACCGGCGTGTTATACGCAAAGTTCGTCTCGCACCACTCGGAAGCCGAAGCATATTTATCTTCAACGGTAGAGAGGTTCGTACCGGAGATGCTGCCCTGGAATTCACCGCTCTTGTTCTTCTCGAACCAAGCACCGATACGGGGATCGGTATAGGCATCGGTCTGCATCGTACCAATCAACGCGAGGTTAGCGATGATGTTATGGTTAGCACGACCCCAGGAAGCTTTCTCTTCCGAATAGAAGGGGTTCGCCTGACCGGACTCATTCTTCCAGCAGCCTGCCATCTCGATATCCTCGGCAGGCAGTTTGCCAGCAGCGATGACAGATTGGATAGCAGCCGACACATCTTTCACGCCCGACATACGGGTGAGCATCTTCAGTTTGAGTGCGTATGCGAACGAGATCCAGTCTGCGATATCTTTATCGGGGAAGATAAAACTGGTAGCAGCACGGTCGGATTCGTTCACCTTAGCCAAAGCATCGTCGATCTCTTTGATGAGCGCCTCATAGATAGCCTTACCGTCGTCGTATTTCGGCATTACGTTTGCCGGATCGAAAGCCTCGGAGAAAGGTACCTCGCCAAAAGCGTCCACGAGCAGTTGGAAAGCGTATGCACGCAATACGGTCGCTTGCAGATAAACACCGTTCTCACCTGCCTCTAATGCTTTCTTACGAGCCAGCTCGTTATTACCGAGGGCGCGTTGGAAGAGCTGGTTATATACACCACTACCGTTGGTGGCAGATACATTGAACTTGGAATACTCCACGTAGTTCGGGGTACCGAACTGCTGTGCGAAGTACTGCACGTTATATCCACCTAAGATATGCAACGACTGCGCATAAGTAGCAGCGATATTCATCTCGACGGCCGGCAAGATCATGTCACTCGTCATATTCGCCTCTGCAGGAGAGTTGGGGTCGTAGTTGATATCCATATAGTCCTTACAACCGGTCAGACCCATTACGAGTGCGGAAAACAATATAATCGATAATTTTTTCATCTTCTTGTCCTCCTTCATTAGAATTTAATATTTACGTTGAAACCATACTGACGGCAGGTCGGGTTGGAATACAACTCACCGAACTGCGCAGCGAGGTCACCGTCCGTAGCAAAAGACGTAGCCTCGGGGTCAATATAGTAATTATCCTTAGCCTTCCATGTAACGACATTGTTGACATAGGCAGTGATAGACATCGCCTCGAAATGCGCTTTATCCATCCATTTCTTGGGCAGATCCCAAGTAAGGCTGATATTACGCAGTTTGGCGAAGGAACGATTGATGAGGAAGAACTCACCACCCAGACCGGCACCGGTCTTGTCGAAATAGCTCTGATAGCTACCGTCATTGAGGTAGATCGGCGTGGTGTTCTCCGAGTAAGTTCCGTCGCCGTTATCGACTACCGAGTTCGGGATGACGAACGGATGACGGTCGTTATAGGTAGTTACATAACCGTTACCGGTGAACTCCATCAAGTTCTTCGTGCGGGAGAACATATATCCGCCCAGACGTGCATCAAGCGTAGCACTGAGGGTTACGCCGTAAGCAGAGAACGAAGTGGTGATACCACCGGTCCATTCAGCCTGCATGTTCTTACCCGTATCTTCGATCTCGGTACCGAGTACCGGCAGACCGTCCGAACCAACGATGATCTTACCATCCTCCGTATATTTGGGAAGGTTGGTGTAGAACTGACCAAGCGGTTTGCCTACCTCAGCATATACATAGACAGCATCCTGAGAAGTGGTGAACCACTCAATAGCGCTCTTACCGCCTTCCAGACCGTCCGGCAATTCCAATACCTTATTCCAGTTACGCGCGATATTGAAGTTCAAATCCCAACGGAAATGACTCGTCTGCACCGGAGTGGTGTTGAGTGCCAACTCAAATCCCTGGTTACGTACCTTACCGAAGTTGGTAACCATAAAGCTGTAACCCGTAGAAGGATCAACCGGCAAAGTGAAGATCTGATCTTTGGTCACACGATGATAATAGGTAGCATCGAGACCCAGACGACCCTTGAAGAACTGCACGTTGAATCCTACTTCCGCCTCGGAGGTCATCTCCGGACGAAGATCCGTACTACCCATGGTGGACATACTGATGAAAGCATTGGTGCCTCCGATCGGGAAGGTGATACCGTCGCCACCCAGATAAGTGGTATTCGCATAGGCCTGCACATAGGTCGGGTTGGTCAGATAGACCGAAGCGTCATTACCGGTCATACCATAAGCCACACGCAGTTTACCGAACGAGAACCAAGAGTTCCGCGGGATCAGCTCGCTGAAGATCCAGCTGGCTGTAACACCCGGATAGAAATAGCTGTTCTTCTTGATAGGCAGCGTCGAAGACCAATCGTTACGCATAGTCAGGTCGATGAACAACTGGTCTGCATAACCGAAGGTGATGTCTGCGAACAGACCCACCGAACGACGTTTCAACTGGCTCTCGGAGATCACCTCCTTGGTAGAACCGTTACTCAGATCCCAGAAACCGGTGTAGAACGTGAGGTTATTGGTGCCCGAACTGCTGGAAGTGGAAGCACGCTCGTTGATGTTCACACCGAGTACGGCATTGAGGTCGAAAGCGCCCCAACGGTTCTCGTACGATGCGAGTACGTCATGGTTGAGTTCGTACAGACGTCTGTAAGTGGTCCAAACCGAACCGGTCTGGTTCATGTTACTCGGCGCATAACCCATATCGTCGGTGATCATCGCATCATCGAGTTCGATCTGCGGCACACCGATCTTGACATCCGCATCGGTATAGTCAAATCCGAAACGATAGGTGATCTTCAGGCCCTTGATCGGCATAATATCCACCTGTGCCTTACCATAGAGCTGCTTGGCATCACTATGGTGGTAGTTGTTCTCAATAGCCCAATACGGGTTGGTGATACCATAAGGCGTGAAATACGCCTCCGGCGTGTTGAACGGACTGGTCAGGTCTTTATGATCCACCAGCGACATGTCTCGCGGGAACTCATACAGACCGTCGATCACCGAAGTACCCTGATAGGTATCGACAACATCGGTCTTGGAGCGTGCGTAGTTGATCGAACTGGAGATCTTGACATACTTGATCGGCTCATAACTGCCGCGAAAAGCGAGTGTGTGACGCTGATATTTGTCTTTGTCGCCCGGCATTACACCGTTATCGCCCGCATAGGAATAGGAAGCGTAATAGGTCATCTTGTCATCCTTCGAAGCACCGCTGAATGCCACATTATGGTTGTGGGAGATACCGGTCTCAAAGAAATCTTTGATGTTGTTCTTTACCGCTTCATACTTGTGCAGCAACTGCTGGTTGTTCCAAATCGGACCGAAGGTCTGCATCGAACCGTCCAACTTTGGTCCCCACGAACCGTTCTCGATGAAGGTCTGCTGACCGTTCCATCCCTGGCCGAACGTGTTCTGGAACTTCGGGAGGTTCGCTACCTGATTGAACGCTGCACCACCGCTGTACTCGATGTTGAAATTACGTTTCGCACCTTTACCGCCCTGTTTGGTGGTGATGATGATCACACCGTTGGCTGCACGGCTACCGTAGAGGGCCGTTGCTGCCGCACCTTTGAGGACAGTCATGGACTCGATGTCCTGTGCGGAGACGTTACTGATACCACCGAGAGTCGATGCTTTCTCGCTTTGCTCACCCGATCCGTAGTCGGTCGTGGTCTGCAAAGGCACACCGTCTACTACGTACAAGGGTTGGTTACTACCGCCGATGGACGAGAATCCACGGATGATGACGTTGCTGGCTGCACCCGGGTCGGTGGACGTGGAGAGCACTTGTACACCTGCCACCTTACCGGCCAGCGCCGTAGCGACATTGGTAGTACGGGCTTTCACTACTTCGTCTGCATCCACTTTCGTAGCTGCATAACCCAGCGTACGCTCGGAACGGGAGATACCCAAAGCGGTAACAACCACCTCGTCCAAGACCTCTGTGTCTTCTTCCAACGAAACGACCATTCCGTCTTCCGCGGGCACAGAGACACTCTTCATCCCTACGTACGAGATGACCAGGGTTTCTTTCGGCTGAACGTCAATGCTGAATTTTCCATCGAAATCTGTGATGGTTCCTTTGCTGGTGTTGAGAACAGTGATCGATGCACCTACGATGGTCTCACCCGTCGCTGCACTCACCACCTTTCCTTGTATGGGCGATTGCGCCCATAAATCCCCGATGACAAAAAAGCCAAAGAGGAGAAGGAGTAAGCTCTTCTTCATACCTTAAATAAATTAAATTAATACCTGCCTTCTTTAGTAGAGGCTAAAAAAATCGCCGGCAAAAGTACAATATTTTTTTTAAACTCACAAATATTTTACAAAAAAAATGCCTTTTCTTATGCATTTTCCGACATATTGCACATATATTTATTCAATTTTACGCCCCATTCCTGCCTCTTTCGTGGGTCAATCGTGTTTCATTTCGAAGAGAGATTAGAGACGGCAAATCTGTAATATAGGACATAAATATGTTCTATCATTCTGTATTGTAAATTGTAAAATATACTTTACAAAATACACTTTTTTTGCACTTTTTGTGACAAATTGTTGGTCATGTGGAATATTTTGTGTAATTTTGCGTCCTCATATTGTTTATTTGAAGCAAACAATCGAAATCAACATTATTAATTAATTTAAAGCTTATGAAGAAACATCTACTCATGTTGTTTGCGGTCATAGTGGCTGCAACAATGAGCCTCAGAGCCCAAACAATCGTCATTGACGATGGCTTTGAGAATGGTATTCAGGACAGCGTTTGGACCCAGGAGTTCGTTAGAGGCGAGCACCCGTGGGCAGTAGAGACTCTGGGCGAGGATAGTATCCTCTGGCCGGCCTCTATCTGGCAGGGTTCGAAGCGAGCTTATTTGCGTAACACCTCGGGCGAGACCCAAGGTTACGTCACCCGTCTTGTCAGTAAGGTGATGGACCTGACGCCGGAGAAGGTGTATCAGCCGGAATTGACGTTCTGGTACGCCAACCCGAAGTGGACCGCAGACCGCGACACGCTGCGCGTGCTCTATCGCACAAATCAGAATGCCAAGTGGAAACAATTAGCAGAGTACAGCACAGCCTCCGCTAACTGGCAGAAAGTCAGTATGAGTCTGCCGGAGGTGAATGCGACGTACCAGATTGCGTTCGAAGGAACGGATAATCTGGGTCGTGGTATTGTGCTGGACAGTGTCAAACTGCGTTCGGCTCCTGAGTGTACCGTTCCGTTCAATGTAACGGCGAACAACTTAGGAAACGGCAAAGTGAACATCTCGTGGAACGCGAGCTGGGATGCCAATGCTTATGAACTGATCGTAGCCAAAGAGGCAATTGATCCGGACACGGTTGCTAATGTGCCGGATTCGTTGTTGGCCGCTCATCTGGAGGTAAGCGGTATCCGCCAAAACCAAGATGTGCAATTGACTTCCGGTGAGTATTACTATGTCTATCTGCGTTCACTCTGTACAGCAGAGAACAGTGCATGGAATAGTGATCCTAACCAGGAGGGTGCGTATCACTTCCGCGTGAAAGCGACCAAGTATCTGCCTTATTCGTATGATTTTAACAAGGATTATACGGCAGGCTATCTGAGTCGTGATCCGGAGTGGACCTGGGGAAGTAACACAGGCAACTATAATCCGCACATCAATACCAACTTGAATAATACCGAGTTGAAGAAGTACTCCAATGACGGTACAACCTGTTTGGTATTCTCCGGTGCGAACAATAGTACCACGGCTATTCCTGCCGAGCAGTATGCTTACGTAGCTTCCCCGGGTTTGGCGGACAGCACAGTGGCTGATTTCAAACTGAACACCTGTCAGGTATCGTTCTGGGCTACGGTAGCTTCTTATACCGGCAAGTATGCGCACAGCATCATCGTCGGTGTCATGACTGACCCGGAGGACATCACAACCTTCGTTCCGGTGGACACCGTAAGCGTTTGGGCGCAAATGACGTTCCAGGAGAACATCGTCGATCTCGGTTCTTATACCGGAGATGGTACGTATGTGGCTTTCGCCAGTGCGTTTGACAAACAGAACCTCTTCTACATTGATAACATGAAGATTGAGCAGAAACCGACGGTGAACAAAGTAACGAAGATTTCTGTAAATCCGCGTGATATCTATGCTACAATCAGTTGGGAGGGCAATGCGTCTTCATATCGCGTGCTGGTAGCAAAAGAAGAGTTGGATCTCAAACAGCCGAAGCAAGAGGATATCCTGGCGGATACCACCCTCTCTGCGAATAGTTTTGTATGCGAAGGTCTGGAGGCAAGCCGTACGTGGGACAAACCGTACTACGTATATGTGAAAGCCGAAGGTACCGATTGGTCGTATCGCTATCCGTTCGTTACGATAGCCGGAGAACAGGCTCTTCCGTTGAAGTTTGATATGGAGGAGAAGACCGGATTCTATCTTATGAAGGGTGTCAAATATCCGAACTATATCGGTGTATTCTCCAATGATCCGGAATATGCACATCTCTATACGACCAACCCGTACAAGGGTTCTGCGTGTCTGTACCTGAGCAAGGATCCGGGTAATGATTCTTGGATCACCTTCCCGATGCTGGATTCGATTCAGGATAAGCAGCTTACGTTCTATCTGAGTGGTAATACTACTCCTGCTCAGGTACATGCTACCGTCGGTGTGATGACCAATCCGATGGACATCAATACCTTTGTTCCGGTAGCTGACTTTGCCAATGCAGAAGCATATGTCCGTTGCTATGTATCGTTTGCAGACTATACCGGTCCGCAAGGTCTGATTGCTATCGTATGGAGCGATGTAGAGGGTAGTAAGAATACCATTAATTATATTGATGAAGTAACGATTGAGCAGTTGGCTTCTTGTGTTCCGCCGAAATCTTTGTCCATTGTGCCGGACGCTTCTGCTGTCAGCGTTAGTTGGACTGCAGAGGGTAAATCGGCTTGGGAGGTTGCAGTAGTGAAACGCAACAAACTCAGCGCACTTCAGCAGGAGGCAAGTTTGGCAGAGCTCGCCGCATTGGACGATGTAGTGTTTACCGATACGGTTATTGTTCCTGAAACGGGCAATCCGGGATTTGAGGTAGATAGTCTTGATTTCGTTACTCCTTATTATATATACGTGCGCGCGCTGTGCGGCGAGGAGCAGTCCTGGTTTGCGGAAGCATACTTCAAGACGACCTGTCCGGAATTGTATCCGGCTCCGTACGTGGAGACCTGCGAGAACTATTCGGCAGGTAACTTCGGCTGCTGGCTCGCATTTGACGGCGGCACAGGTTCCGGATACCCGATGACGCACGCCGGTTCAGGTGGCGTAACGACCTTCGGACTCGGTATCGAGCTGTGGTCCACTTCGACGACGCACCGTAACTGGATTGCAGCGCCGAAGGTAGACCTCTCGTTCGACGAGATGATGCTACAGTTCCATGTTCGTTCCTGGAGCTCGTCTGCGAAATCTATCCTTTATGTCGGCTTTATGTCTGATCCTAAGGACACAGCGACATTCGTGGCAATTGATACGCTTTATATCCCAAATGGTACGAAGTACCATCAATTCACCTATGATTTGTCGAGCTATAAAGCATATGAAGGGCAATATATCGTCTTCTCGTCCGGTATGTATTCCGTATTGGAGGCAAATAGCGATGTAATCATTGACAATATCTCCTTCAAGTCCAAGAAATGTGCGGCTCCGTACGGTCTGGAAGCTACGGATGTTCAGACGACCAGTCTGGATTTCAAGTGGCAGGGTATGACGGATGACCAATGGGAGGTGAAGGTACTCAGTAAGTACGCAAAACTCAATACAAAGTTCAATGTGATTGCTCCGTATAATCCGAAGGATGCGATCATTAATGATACGATTGTAGCGAATGCGGCGCTTCATATTGAGGGCTTGACACCTAAGACGAAGTATTATGTATATATTCGTCCGACTTGCGGTGATAGCATTTGGGCGGTAGATAGTCTTAAGTCCGGCTGTGTTCGTATCAATCCGAACGTAGTGAACAAAGAGACCTTCGAGTCGTATAAGAGCGGTACTTCGTATGATGCTTCTTACCAGGCAGATTGCTGGACGGCTGAAAATGCGTATGCGAGTGCAACTACGTCTTATCTGCCGTATGTCTATAAGAGTACTACGTATGCTGCATCGGGTGAGAATACTTATCGTTTGTATGGCTATGCATCCGGTACGTCGCAGTACAATCCTGTATGGTTGGCATCGCCGGAGATTGAGTGCGAGTCAATGAGTGACTTGACGGTAACCTTCTCTTATTATATGGCTACTACTGCCGGTTATGCATTGCTTGTCGGCGTGATGAGTGATCCGGATGATATCAATACGTTCATTGTATTGGATTCTATCACCCCCGGTACCGGCAAAGCAGTGACTACAACCTATGAGTTGAAGGATTATGCAGATTCGATTCCGTCGGATGCACGCTACTTCGCATGGCGTACCCCGTATGGTAAATCCACCACGGTCTATATTGACGATGTATCCATTCTGCGTATGCAATGTCCGTTGCTCAAACCGAGTGTTTCTGATTTGGAGAGCACTAAGGCGCGTATCAGTAGTGGTTTGCGTACAGACAACGATTGGTTGCTGTTGATTACGAAAAAGGAATTGGAGGCGGATAGCTTGAACAAGCCGGGTTATACATATCCGGATTCGATAGTTGTTGCACTCGACACAGTTAGTGCTCGCGCCAAAGTGGTAACCGGTCTGGAAGAGAAGACTACCTACTACGTAGCGGTTGCATCGTACTGCGGTGATAGCGTCGCTCCGTATTGGGTAACCTTGAACTTTACCACACCGTGTTTGGCTTTGACCCCGGAGAAAATGGGTACGATTACCTTTGCTGATGAAGACGGATATACAACCGGCTCGAGTGGCTATATGCCTTGTTGGGTAACCGGAAACAAGATGGGTGCTACCGGAACACGTATCCCGTATGTATATGGAACAGCAGGAAACTACTATCATAATGGTAATCGTTCAATCGAGTTCTATACAGGTGCAACAACCGATGGTGCATATGCTATTATGCCGCAACTGGATGTGGATTCGATTAAGAATTATCAGGTCAACTTCTGGGGTACGGCATGGAGCAGCGGTGAACATAAGTTGATTGTTGGTATCGTAACAGACCCGACAGACCTCAATACGTTCTCTGTAATTGACACAGTAACTTTCCCTGTAGCTCCGAACTGGACGGCATGCACCGTTCCGTTTGATAAGTATGAGGGCGACTTCTTAGGCAATTACGGTAAATACATCATGTTCCTTTCCGAATTCGGTGCAGCTAATGATGTAAATATTACTGAAATTTCCGTAGAGAAGATTCCTTCTTGCCGTCCTATTAAGGCTATTACGGCAGATAGCATTGGTGATACCTTCGCATATATCAGCTTTGAGAGCGAGGCACCGAAGGCTCGTCTGTTAGTTGCTGATAAGGAACTGGTTGATTCTGTCAAGGCAACTTACGACAAATGGCTTGTAGATACCCTGGTAACGAAGTACGATTCGATCCGTATTGACAATCTGGATCCGAATACGAACTATTATGTGTACGCACAGAATATCTGTTCGGAGAGCGATAGCAGTAAGGTCTCGATGGCTAGCTTGCGTCTCATTACGGACTGTCCGTCTGAGGGCGGCTTCAAGGCTCCGTACTTTGTGGACTTCGATAACAACTCCGCTACCGGTACAGGTAAGCGTCCGGACTGCTGGGCTGGAGTTTATCTAACCAAGGATACGGTAGGTTCTTCTCAAAGTTACCCATATGTAAATAGTTCTACCACTGCCGGTTATGCATATAGCGGAACAAAATATCTGTATATGTATTCGACTGGATCAAGTTCATCTAATTATAAGAGCTATGCCGTTGCTCCGAAGATTGAAGGCAATATGAATGACTATATGCTCAGCTTCTATGCGCGCCAAAGTTCTTCAACGGCTACTTCGTATGGTAAACGTCTGTATATCGGTTATGTAACCAATACGGAAGATAAGCAGATAGATTCTACTTTCGTTTCCTTTGGTTATGTGGAGATCAGTGGCACCGCATATCAGTATTATGAGTTTAGCTTGTTAGACAAGCCTGCGATTCCTGCAGGTGCTCGTATTGCTTTGAAAGCAGATTGGAGTTTACAGGAAGGACTGACCGCATCCACGAAGTATGCGAATTTCCACATTGACAATTTCCGCATCGGTCTGCCGCCTACGTGCTATGCGCCTACATTGGAAGCAGGCAACACGACGCTGACGACAGCGGAAGTGAAGATTACGCCTGCTGAGCAAGGCGGTAGTCTCTGGGAGCTGGCGGTTATTCCGGATTCTGTTTACCAGAAGATGGATGACATCAAGGCTTATCTGGATACGGTGAAGAATACCGTAATGGCTGATTCGCTGAACTTTGTTGTTTCGGGTTTGACGCAGGCTACAAAGTACCAGATCTTCGCGCGCACCGTCTGCGGTGGCGAGGATGGAAACAGCGCTTGGACGGAGTCACCGCTGTTGATGATCACCCAGTACTACTACAAGGATAGCTACTTCTTCGGTTTCGAGAAGAAAGAGGACTGGATACGTAGTCCATATTCGACGAGCGATAATAACTATCAGCATCCGGCTTTGACCTTCGGATATGATACCGTAGGTACAGCAACGACTTCCTCGTCGTACATGCCGTATCAGATTGAGAACACCACTTCGTATTCATACGGATATGGTCCGAAGGACGGCGATTTAGGCAAGGGCGGTTTGCGTCTGTATGCATATAAGAGCAGTACCGCAAGTTACTATGGCGCATATGTTATCTTCCCGGGTATCGCAGAGGCAAAAGCTCGTTCGTTCGAGTTCAAGGCACGTAATGCCTACATGACACTCAGTACGATGAAGGCTTCAACGACTTATCCTGGTCATTTCCAGATAGGTACGATAGAGAAGGGTAAGGGACTTGAGACCTTTGAGTTGGTAGCGGATATCAAGTTGCCGATGATGGATAAAACGATTGCAGGCAATGAGGCTAATGATTATCTGTTCAAGAGCTACACCTTCGATTTCGACTCTGCAACGATGGCTGACCGCCAGGTGGTAATTTATCAGCCGGAGGTGAACCCGAAAGACGGATCGTCCTATGCGATGACCTACTTCGACAATGTGAAAGTTGATACGGCGAAGGGCTATAGCTCCTTGAGTTTTGCATCCATTGTACCGTCTGACACTGTCGCTGAGATCTCTTGGACGAACTTAGGCGGTCCGTGGAATCTATACATCACCACGCAGCGTTACGACGAACTGTTGAAAGAGTACTTCACAGATACTATCGCTATGTATGAGAATCTCACCGTTACTACTCAGGAAATAAAAGGTCTGGATGAGAATACCGAATACACGGCTATTTTGACTCCTGTTGTTAAACCGGAAGCAAAATATGAGATAGAGGCTCAGAAAACGTTCAAGACCTTATGTAAGGCGATTCAACCGGATGAGAAGGGTGAATTCGTATGGAACTTCGATGATCCGAATGAATGGGATCGCTCGGATGTATTACCGGGATCGGCAGCAGATACGGCTTATTACAAGCAGTCTTGCTTCACCGTCGGCACAACCTATTCGACTCCGACTTCAGCGGCTCCTTATAACTGGGTAATCCAGCGTAAGGGCTGTGCTTATACCAGTGCTCCTACTTCTTCGTCCACGTACAAGAATTATGAGTACGGACGCAAAGACTCAAAGGCATTGCGTGTATACACTTCATCTTCGTATGTGACAGCTACCGTCAAAGAGTACATTGTACTTCCGTTGCTGAACTGCGATCTGGATACGATGATGATTGAGTTCTGGGGACGTTGCTTTGCGAACTATGACAACAATTACAGTACTGCAGCCAGCCGCAAAAAGATGGTTAGTGCTACCTATCTCGGCACAAGCTACAGTAAGTCGGTAGTAGTTGGTACGCTCACGAACCCGAACGATTTCTCGACCCTCGAGGTAATTGATACCGTAACCTATACGGCATATACCAGCACGACAGCTACGCTCGTAACGAATGACCCGACGGGTAATGAGTATTGGCAGAAGTTCCAGTTGCCGCTGGGTGGCGCGAAGGGTAAGTATATCGTGCTCTTCCAGCCTGCTTACGGCCTGTTCTTCCTGGATGATCTGAGTATCAAGCCGGTAGGCGATAATATCTTCGCTCCGTCGAAACCGATTACAGAGTCCGTAGGAACGGATACTGCAACAGTTAGCTGGCAGGTTAAACACCCGACGATGCAATCCGTAGTGGTTCTGCAGGATGAAGATGAGAAGGAGATATTCCGTGATACGATTGTTGGTACATCGTATATCTTCCGCAACCTGACGCCTGCAACGATCTACACATGGTACATGTATCAGACGAATGGTGCAGTGAATAGTTCGGAGACCGGACGTGTTCAGTTCACTACCGGATGTCTGAGTACAACGCCGGATTATGCTACCGGATTCGAACCGGATGAAGGCTGGTGGCTGGTTCCGGGACAGACTTCGGCTACATATAAGCAGAACAAGTGCTGGGTTTACGGTAATGCAGGTACTTCTGCATGGTCGTCAACATATTGCGGCTATAACCAGATGAACTCCTCTACTATCGGCTATAGCCATAGTGGTGACTACGCATTGAGAATGGAAGCTTATAGTACAACCTATCAGCCCTATGCAGCAATGCCGGCACTGGATGTAGCTGCATATGATACGCTGCAAGTGAACTTCTGGATGCGTCCGGCTTATCACGGCTTAGGTACAAGTACAAATGCCGATAAGATTTCAACGCAGTACACGCTTGGTTCTACCGCTTCGACGGCTGAATACTACTATGCGAAGTCCATCATCGTAGGTACGATGACCGATCCGAATGATCCGACCACCTTTGTGGCTATCGATACGATTGGTTATACCGGTACATTGACGGTGGGTGACGAGGCTGTTAAAGCGAACGATTACCTCTTCCAGAAGAAGAAAGTATCGCTCCGCGGTGCTACCGGTCCGTATGTGGCGTTTATGACTACGCTCTATGCGAAGGGTGCAGAGAATAAATCGACCTATGATTACATGTGGTTGGATGATATCTCGTTCTCGAAATTGCAAGAGTGCGTTGAGCCGAGCAACCTGACCACTTCGGATATCACTGC
This sequence comes from Paludibacteraceae bacterium, assembly GCA_017447875.1. Lineage (GTDB taxonomy): Bacteria > Bacteroidota > Bacteroidia > Bacteroidales > Paludibacteraceae > Colicola. Next base: position 15,109 of record JAFSMP010000002.1, read on the forward strand.
TTTTGAGGCTAACCTCAGTTGGGAAGGCAGCGAGTTGACCAAGAAGTATGTTCTCCAGGTATCGACTGATCCTACGTTCTATTACGATACGGCATTGGTGTTCAACGATACAGTTGAAGCTACTACTCTTGCGCTCAGCGACCTGAAACCGTTCACCCAGTATGCATGGCGTGTACAGGCTATCTGTGGAGAGGAGTTCGGTGAGAGTGAGTTCACATCGAATGTATTGTTCACAACGGCTCGTATTCCGTTCTACTTGGAAGACTTCCGTGAGGCATCGCTGGGTAGCGAATGGAGCTTCGGCACCAACCCGGCTGCACTTGTATTGGATAGTGCTGAGGTGGAGATCAAGGGATCTAATAGTACTTCGTACGGCTTCAAGCGTATTACGAATAGTTATGGTATAGCCGGCGCACACTACTGTGTTCCGTTCTATTCCAGCTCGACTGTTTCTACCACAACGTACGACTACTACTGGATGATTTCGCCGTCGCTGTTCTTGCCGGATTCGATGAAAGCGCACTTGACGCTCGATTTGGCTCTGACGCAGTGTAAATCCGGATATACGCCGACTGAAAGCGAGATTGCCGCTGACGATGTAGATGAATACGATGTCTTCGCAATCATCATCTCGGATGATGGTGGTAAGACCTGGAAGAAAGAGAATGCGGCTGTTTGGAATGATTCGATACCGGGTGCCAACAAATTGAGCGCCGTTCCTGCTACGGCTCAGAACTGGCGTTTCGATCTGGCTAAGTATGCCGGCAAGAACATCCGCGTAGCGTTCTACCGTGAGTCGCAAACCTACAAGTCAAAAGGTAGTGCAATGCATATCGGTAATGTCCGTGTGGCTTACTACGATGATTTGGCAATTGATACGATCGGATGTCAGTATGAAGATATCGAGGCTTACGGCTTCTTCATCGATGGTGATCAAATAGAGCCGGGTGAGCATTCGTACAAGCGCTGGACACGTGCTGCACAGAGCGAAGCAGAGACGGGCGTACGTGATACGATGTACACCCTCGAGGCTTCCGTCTTTGAGGCTCCGGAGTCTCTCATCATGGATACAATCTGTGAGGGTGATAGCTACACAACCGTTGACTTTACGGCAAAGACCCGTCCGGGTATCTACCGTCGTAAACTGCAATCGGTAGAGTCTTGCGATAGTATCATCACGCTCAGCTTGTGGGTAACTCCGCGTGCTTATGCTGAGGATGAACTGGCGAACGTTTGTCCGGGCGAGACCTACACTTGGAACGGTGTCGTTTACAATCGTGCCGGTATCTACCGCGATACGACTGTATCCGTCGCAGGTTGCGACAGTATCAGCACGCTGGTACTCAGCTACTTCGATCCGGAAGACTCGGTTTACGATGCAATCCGCGTAAGCGCCGACTCGCTGCCGTACACCTACTCGAATGAGCAGTATCCGTACGTAGCCGGTCAGACGCCGATCATCATCGCTGAGGGCACGGCTCCGGGCCATTACACCGAGCAGGCACAGGTTCAGGGTGCGAACTGTACCGCTATCCTCTTCCTCGATGTAACCGTTGAAGAGCCGCAAGGTCTCATCAACATCGACGATGAGAACGCCGGTGCACAGAAGATCATCTACCAGGGCGACATGTACATCAAGACCAATAATGCTTGGTACAACGCGTCCGGACAGAAGGTCGCTGACCCGAGAAAATAAGTTCTGAATCTTCAGAATGACTCACAGTGAGGGCTGCCGTCTGGCGGCCCTTTCTGTTTGTCTAAAATATGCAAAATGTCTAAAATAGCTTACAAAAAGAAAAAAAATCGACGAAAATGTAGCAAATATTTGCATATTTGGGAAATTTTTTGTAATTTTGTCGCCCAATTTGGTCTGTTTATACGCAAGCGTATTGAAAAAGTATCTATTCATAGTACTCATGGCGCTCCTGAGCATCAGCGCGGGTGCCTATACGAAACTCACTCCTGAGACGCGTAATTTCGTGTCCCTGCATGCCGATTTAGGGTATGCAGGCTTGCTCCATAAGATCGAGGGGCAGAAGCCTTCCTCGGGTATCCAAATGGAGGCCGGTGTGGGCTATCGCTTGTTCCATAATAATTTCATCTTTACCCTGGGCGCTGAGGCGATGTACGCGATGTATGCCAACGGAATGAACAAGCTTGACGTGACTATCCCCATGCGGGATACGGAGGGAGAACTCTTCGGCATGCATGTAATGACGGACAAGGCTCGCGATATCTCCCATATGGCGAATGTGAATATCCCGATCCTGTTCGGTGGAGAGTGGGGACGCGTCTATTTCATGGTAGGACCGAAGGTATCGCTCAACTTCATGGGTAAGGCGTCCTCGAAAGCGGAGGTGACGACTTACGGCGAATACGAGCATTACTACGACGATTTCTACAACATGACGAACCACCAGTTCGAGTCCGGACGGAAGATGAGTAGCGCTAAGATGGATATCCGGTGGAATTTTAATATCATGGCGCACGTAGAGGTGGGAGGCCGTATCGGACATATGTTCAAGCATCCGGGCTTCCGGACTAATCCCGATAAAATCCGAATGTATCTGGCGGTATATGCCGATTACGGACTGCTGGATGTTCATCAGAAAGGCAGCGGTCAACCGCTTTTTCAGTACCGCGAGACCCAAGAAGGCGTGCAGTTCTACATCCAGCCGCTCATGAAAAGCGACGTAGCGGATGCGACGGCCTTTCATAACCTGAGCGTGGGAATCAAATATACCGTGGCATTTGAATTACCCAAATCCGGCAAATCCTATATCTATGACTATCATAAAGTAAGCAGCGGATATATTAAACGAGGAGGTAACCAATCGATACAATAAGACTATGAAGCGAATTATCTACATATTGATTATGGCTATGGGCTTGACGACTGTTATGCCCGTGATCTCTATATTCGAACCTTCGGTAGCGGTAGTGATGGCAGCCGATGCCAAAGCGAAGGCGAAAGCGCAGAAAGAGAAGGAGAAGGCGAAGAAGGCGAAAGAGAAAGCCAAAGCCAAAGCAGCCAAGGAACGCGAGAAAGCCAAGGCAGCTAAGGCCAAGGAGCAGGCGAAAGCGAAGGCTGCGAAGCAGAAAGAGCAACAGAAAAAGCAACAGGCGAAGGCGAAGGCACAACAGCAGTCGTCCAAGCAGGCGCAGGCCAAAGCTACCAATGCCAAAGCCAAATCGACCAAGGCTCCCGAGCTGAGTGCTGCCGAAGAGAAAGCGCAGTATCTGGCTACAGTAGAGGCGATTGACAAAGCCAATGCCAAAGCCAATGCCTACAACACCCGCGATATCGCGCACCGTCTCGGCTTCTGGGGTATGGCCGGATACAGCAACCTCTTCACCTCGAAGATCCAATATACGCCGGCTACCTATGATGCCAAGGGTGCGATTCAGACCAATGAATACGGTTTCCGTCATACGGATAAGGGTTTCGTGGGCGGCGGTATCGGTGCCGGATACCAGTTGCGCTACAAACGCATGTTGATGACCACCGGTCTCGAGTTCACTTTCTATAACTCCGTCATGGACCTCTATGGCTCGGAAGAAGGATTCATCTATCGTACCTATGGTATGGAGCCTTACGGCGCGACGATGCATTATAACTACACCTTCTCCGATATCCACGAGAAGACCATCGCCGGTTATGCACAGATACCTATCCTCTTCGGTATGGAGCTCAATACCCGTCTGCCGATCTTCTGGCAGGCCGGTTTGAAGGTCGGTATGTGCGTTACGTCCAATACCTCCTTGAGCGGTATGGTGACCACCACCATCGAGGATAAGGAGCTCATCAGCGGCATGACCGATATGTACAAGCATAGTCTGGTCACCGACCAGAAAATCGACCGTCCGGATAACTCCGTGCAGTTCGGTTTGAACCTCGCCGGTACAGCGGAGTTCGGTGTCTTCTTCGATCCGTGGATCCAGTCCTCGGCGCGTATCCGTTTCTCCGTCTTTGCGGACTACGGATTCCTTAATACGCTTCGTTTCAAGGCTGCTCCGGCGCTTACGCCGAATGCACAGACCGATCTGCCGATGCAGTTGTTGAGCACCGGCGATCCATTGGCGTTCCCGGTACGGGAGTCGATGGCGAGTGCGGCTGCCGAGAAAGCGGTGGTCAACCCCTTCCTGGTGGGTCTGAAGTTAGCCGTATGGTTCGATCTGCCGCGTCATGAGAAACCGGTTCAGAACTACCCGAAGGCGCCGACGCCGCGTATGGGTGTTTATATGTACGACGAGAGTGCATCCACCGCCCTGGGTGGTGTAGCCGTCGAGATCGTCAATACGGCTACCGGCAAGCGGATACAGAAGAATACCAACCGTCAGGGTATGCTCCAGAATCGTTTTGCGCCGGGTGAGTACCGGATCTCCGCTACCAAGAACGGCTATTATCCTTCGGATACGATCCTGCATACCGTGGAGGTCTTCGATTTCGATACCCTCCGTCTGGCGCTCGAGCGTATCCCGGCTCCGATCATCCCGATGCTCTGCATGAATGTGTATGACATAGAGACCAAAGAGCCTATCGAAGCAACAGCCCGTCTGACGGCTGTGAAGGACACGGTTGTACTCTACGAAGGACAGTCTTCGGATGACGGATTCATTGAGACACCACTCACCGAAGGCACCTATATCGCCCATATGAGTGCAGTAGGTTATATGTCCAAAGATCAGACCCTGTCGTTCGTAAGCGACACCTTCGATATCTACATGCAGCATATCAAGGAGGGTATCAAGGTCAAGATCGAGCGTCTCTATTTCGCGACCAACAAGACCTATATCTTGCCGCAGTCCGAACAGGCGATGGCAGACCTTGCGAATTTCCTCTTGGAGAACGCCAGCGTATCTGTTCGTATCACGGGTCACACCGATGCTGTAGGTACGGATGAGGCCAACCAGATCCTGTCTGAGGGTCGTGCGAATGCCGTCAAGGCAGACCTCGTGAAACGTGGTGTGAAAGCCGACCGGATCACGACCGAAGGTAAGGGTGAGAAAGAACCTGTGGCAAGCAATGATACCGAAGAGGGTCGTGCGCTCAACCGCCGCGTAGAATTTATCATCACCGACGTCGGTGACGAAGACATACAGCAAATCTTCTAAAAATAGAACATTATGAGGAAACTCATCCTCTTACATATAGCCCTTCTGTTCTGCGTCCTTGCCTGGTCGCAGGCGACAGGCATCCCCTATTCCTGCAGCTTTGAGGAAGAGGAAGATTTGTCGGCATGGAAGTTCAATGTAGATGCTTCGTCGGCTACGGATCAATGGGTCATTGGCTCAATGGTGCATAGCGAAGGTCGCCGCAGTATGTACATCTCATCGGATGGTTCCAATCCGGTGTATGGCAGTCATCCCAATGTGGTGGTTTCCTATCTGCGGTTTAAATTCCCGACTACAACAGTTCAACAGAACTATGATTTAAGTTTCGATTGGAAATGTGTGGGAGATACGGATAATTCGTATCTGCAAGTGATGGTCTGTCCGGAGGATTTCTTGACGGATCCTACTATGATGTACTATTTGAATCCGATTACCCACGCGGCTAATGCGAATATTTCGCAGACAATCGTCAATAATGCTTTTCAGGAGTTAGGCGCATCTCGTATGCGTTTCGTGTGCGGCAAAGAAGAATGGCAGAATGTAAGTCTGTCAAACGAAATAAAGGTAAGTCCGCTGCTCTCCAATTATACGTTCGCTATCGTCTTTATATGGGTAAACAAAAATAGGGATGATAAAGTAACAAATACATCTATATGTATTGATAATGTGCAGATCGGATCTGCACGTATTAAGAAACCGCAGAATTTACAAGTGGAGTCGCTTTGTTCGGATTCGTCTTTGTTGGTTAGTTGGGAGAGTACTGCAGATGAGTTTGAGGTACAGTACCGCAAGGTGGGGACTTCTACTTGGCGTCGAGAGGATAAACTGACTAATGGGGTTGAGGGCTTTAACCGCGAAGGAAATAATTGTAGTTATATCTTGCGCCGTATCACAGAAGGTAGTTATGACATACGTGTACAGGGTAAATCCGGTACTCTGCAAACGATATACGTATATTGGAATCAATATTTAGTCTATTGCCCGGAGAATCACTGTGTTGATTTCCTGAACTTTGATAGTCCGAACGTGGAGTGTACATATGGTTTCCGTGAGGGTACAACTCCACATCCGGGAGAGACACCTTATAGTTATAAAGGATATATTGATTTAGGACCGGATGCCAAGGAGAGTCGTCATACACGACATGTGGATCCGACAGAATTTGACCCGCGTACGGACACCTGTTTGCGTACAGTACCGAGCGGCGCGATTGCTTCCGTTCGCTTGGGTAACTGGAATGCAAGCTATGAGGCGGAAGCGATTACCTACAATTTTACTGTCGATGCAGAGAATCAGGGTGTGCTTATCGTGAAGTATGCTATAGTCTTGCAGAAACCGGGAGAGGGTTGTGGCGATCCGGAGTTTAAAATGGAAATCTTTGACGAGAATGGAGAGGAATTGGAGGACTTATGCGGTGTGCCGGATTTTACTTACTCCAAGGCAGCAGAAGATGCCAGCTGGAACAGAACGAAAGATGGATCGGTCGTTTGGAAGGATTGGACAACTGCTGGTGTTAACTTGCAACCTTATGCCGGTCAGACAATCAAGGTACGCTTCACCTCCGTTGACTGCGGTGCTGGCGGTCACTATGGGTATGGATACTTCACGCTCGATTGTGCGAATGCACACCTCGAAACGGAAAGTTGCGGTAATGACGCGAAAATCAGTTGTTTGGCTCCGGATGGCTTTAATTATAAGTGGTATAATGAAGCTGGCGAGGTGGTTAGTACCAGTCAGGAGTTAAAGGTGGATCCCGGACGCCAGACCTTTACCTGTCGTGTAAGTTTCGTTGAGGATACGACTTGCTTTTTTGAGGTTAGCACGGTATCAGCACCGCGCTTCCCCGTCCCGGAATATACATGGGAACCCGTATATGGGGATTGTTTCAGTAAACTGAAGTTCCATAATACTTCACACGTTATGAATATGTATGATGGAACGGAAACGCATACCAACGAATCTACAAGTGACTGTCATTGGTACTTCACCCGTTTGTCAACTGGAGAGACGCAGGAGTCATATAACTGGAATCCTCTCTATACTTGTCCTTCGGAAGGAGATTCTATTGCAGTGGAATATATAACATATATTGGAGCCGATAACGCTTGTGACAGTACCCGCTATGACACCATCGTTGTCCCAAATATTATACCGAAGAGTACGGAGTTCCACTGGTCTACCTGCCCCGAGTCGCCGGTGAAGTTCGGTGACGAATGGTTCATGACTGACACGATCTATGTGGGTATTTATCCGAACTTTGCAGGCTGTGACTCTACCTCGACGCTTTACCTGAATGTATGGCCTGAGATTCCGGATACCTATCGGCATGACTCGATCTGTTCCGACGGCTATGTGATCATCGACGGTATCAAGTATAACCAACCGATGGATAACAAGCAGTTTGTGCTCAAGTCTGTCCACGGCTGCGACAGTATCCTGTTTGCGACCCTCACGGTCAACGAACGGATAGATGCAGAGGTGAATACGATACCCTTCGTATGTGCCGATGACGGTCAGATGTACCTGACCTTCGACATCGCAGCCGGTCAGTTTGATAGTCTCGCGATCACCTTCAATACCAGGCAGTTACACGATACGGTCATCTATGACCCGACCGTCTCAACCGTCGCTATCCCTTATCCGGATACGATCACGCCGGGGCATTATACCGCTACGTTTGAGTTCTACCAGTTCTGCTGCGGTATCTATAAGGAGAAGCGCGATATCGAGTTGCGCTATCGCAGTTCGATCGTAGCGCAGAAATGGAATGATGTCTTGACGCTCCTCGCGCCGGCATACAACGGTGGGTATGAGTTCACCGCCTTCCAGTGGTATAAGAACGGTCAGCCGATTCCGGGTGAGACTCATTCGTACCTCTACCAGGATCTGGATATGAACGCCCTCTATTACGTAGAGCTGACCCGTCCGGACGGAGTCGTGATAGCCACCTGTCCGATCCAGCCGACCTACCACGAGCAGCAGTCCGACTATCCGACGATAGCCAAGGCTGCCCAACGTATGCCGGTATATAGCGAGCAGAGTGCTACCGTATGGTATTTCACCATGTCCGGCCAGTTGTACGGAACCTGTACCTTACCGCAAGGATACGGTACCTTGGACATTCCGGCGCAACCCGGTGCATACATACTCAAAGCCGTTACTTCGCAGGGACAGACCCAGGCGCAAGTACTATTAGTTGAATAATAAAACGCGAACACTATGAATAGGAAAAAATGGATTCAGATAACCTTGTTGGCGGCACTGCTCATGACGGTGCCGGTTCGGGCGATACAGAATTATTCCTGTGATTTCGAGACGGAAGAGTCCCGTGCCCGTTGGATAATCAATCCGACGGCTAATCAGACCATATATGATAATTTGACCAACAAATGGTATATCAATGCACCGGGTAATAATGGAAAGGGCGGTATGTATGGTCTGTACATCTCGGACGATGGTGGACAAAGCGCGCATTATACCAATAATGGATGCTGGGTGTTTGCCTATGATACGGTATCGCTGGATAAATTGACATCTGGCGACTATACCATTTGTTTTGACTATTGTGGTATGGGAAATATTGCGAGCAATTTTGATGGTATCTATCTGCTATGGATTCCGATGACCGACCCCGATACCGGTGATTCTATCAAAGTATATTCCATCGCTACTTCCAGCGGTAAGATTCCCTCTACCTATGAGAACTACGTCATTTCTCTCCAACCCAAGGCGATGATTGATTATGTCAACGGTTCGCAGACTTGGAAACAGTGCGAAGCGACTATTCCCAGCAAGAAATGCGACGGCAAACCGCATTATCTCGCTTTTGTGTGGGCGAACGGAAGTTCCATGCCTCAGGAGCCGGGAGGAAAGATTGATAATATCGCTATCATGGATACCCGTCCTTGCGATGCACCAACGAATCTGCAGCTGTCTATTCAGGGAACAACTTCAACCCTCTCTTGGGCTGGCACAACCGCATCCTATGAGGTGGCGGCGTACTCCTATGAAGCCGATGAATGGTATGGTCCGAAAATCGTAACCGGCACATCAACGACGTTTAGCAATCTTCCGATTGGGCAGACGGACTTCATTGTCCGTGCCGTGTGTGCAGAGGACCTCTATAGTCTCAAGGTCTCCATCTCCAAGCTCGTCTATTATCCCGACCAGATGTGCGTTGATTATCTGAATTTAGAAACGGCAAAATGTTATACTGGAACCGGGTTCAGTTCTTCAAATAATTTCAATAATTATATACTTGGTCCGGCGGTGGATGATGGTCCGGCTCAAGGCAGTAGTCGGCATACTATCCATTTTGATAAGATGGAGCGGGATGTTCATACAGAAGGTCTGCTTCCCACTATTCCGGATGGTGAATTGGCATCCGTGCGGCTTGGTAACTGGGAGGGAGGAAACCAGACTGAACGAATTGAGTATTCTTTTAATGTGGATACAATCGATTATTCTGTATTATTACTAAAATACGCACCTGTTTTTGAGAATGGCTCTGGTCACGGCGATGATATTCAATCTCGCTTTAAACTGGATATTCGAATCGGAAATAACTCTATTGGAGAGTGTGGTCAGGCGGATTTCAATGTCAACTCGGCCTATGCCAATGGAGGTTTAAAACCTGGAGCCGCTGAGCAAGGATGGCATCTTACACCCGCTGCCAAAGCAAATCTGAGATCTGCAGATGTGGTATGGAAAGAATGGACCACCGTTGGTGTCAACCTCCGCGATCCGGAGTATCAGGGCAAGAAACTAACCGTCCGTCTTACCACCTTTGATTGCGCGCAAACGGCTCACGCCGGTTACGCTTATTTCACCCTCAGCTGCTCCGACGGTAAGCTCAAAGGAATGAAGTGCGGTGCGATCAACCCTGTCTTCGAGGCACCGGACGGATTCGTCTATCGCTGGGCTTATGCGTATAACGAGCGCTACCGCCGTGCGGACGGTTCGCTGCCCGAGGAGTATGTCTTGGGTCATGACCAGATTTATGAGGCGGGTATGAAAGATGACAGTCTGTACGTAGTCGATTGTATGTTCGTCCAGGACAGCTCGTGTTTCTTCTCGCTCTATGCTTCGACGCTGGCTACCAACCCGGTATCGGTAATGAAAAAACCGCGTATCCTCAAGAACTGCCGGCAAGGCACCTATAAGGTGCAGTTCGATGCTTCGCCTTCGTGGGTACAGGAGATCGACCACGTCAAAGATGACACGATCGTCAGCCGTATCCACCGCATCGACCACTATGAGTGGAACGTGGAGGGTATCAAGAACGGCTGGTCGGATGAGGTCAAACCGATGTTTGACTTCCCGGTAGAGGGAGGAGACTTCCTCGTGAGCCTGCGTACGACCTGCGGTATATGTGACTCTACCATCTATTATCATCTGCATCTGGATAGCCTCGGTGCTACGCGGGATACGGTTACCGTCGCTCTCTGCGACGATGTACGCAAGGGAGCCGGATATGTATGGTCGGAGCGCCCGGACACCGTCTATCATACCTACGGTATCGACTCCGTCATGCTCTATAGCGAGACCACCTCGTGCGATAGTATCATCTATCTCAATCTGGTAGAACCGGTACGTATCCTGGATCTGGACACGCTTGTGTTGCCGGAGAACCTGCCGTTCGAATATCGCGGACGCAGTTATACCTACACCACCATCGATACGGTGCCTATCTCGGATACCAACTGCGATACGACTTATATCCTGCATTTTGAGGTCTATGAGTCGCTGCTCGCCAATATGCCGGAACCGACCTATACCTTCTGCGAAGATGGTACGCCGCTCTTGGAGCTCATTTATGAGATCACCCGCGGACGAAGTCTCCGCTACAGCTATAGCTTCGAGGATGACACCTTGCCTTCTATAGGTCCGAAGAAAGAGGTGCAGCGCAAAGGCTCGTATAAGATTCCTATACCGCTCGGTACGATGCCGTATCCGAATATCTATAAGGGATCCGTGCTGCTGGAAGACTCCTTGCCTAAGTTCAACGTGACGCTGCCCTTCCGCATGGTGGTGCAGTACGCCTCGTCGATCATCGCCCAGCGGTGGAACGACGTCCTGGCAATCCGTAACGAGGACTATAACGGAGGATACACCTTCACCGATGTACAATGGTACCGCAACGGGCAACCGATAGATGGCGCGACGGACTTCAACTACTATGCCGGCGATAACAGCCAACTCCTGTTTGACGGCAGCGAGTACAAGGCGCTGCTCACACGTAATGACGGTGTTCAGCTGTTCTGTTGTGCTTTCGTGCCGACGGAGGTACCGGCGGAGATCATCAATATGCCGTCGCTCGTGCCGCTGGGTTCGGCCATCAACGTGCCGGCTGCCGGTAAAGCCGTATGGTACGATCTGACCGGTCGCACCTACAGCGCCCAACCGTTCGATAACAGCGCTATCTATGCGCCTGCGACCGCCGGTTATTACCTGCTCGAACTCCGCACCACTACTCAGCGCTCCATTCATCCGGTCATGGTGAAATAATTGCCGCTAAGTATGACAAATTGACGGAAAGTGTGTAAAAAACGCTTTCCGTCTTTTATTATGTAGACATAAATTTGCATATATAAAATATTTTTTGTACCTTTGCGGCCAATTTTATTGTGCACACATATGCGTTGCACACACATACGTACGTAAGAAATCGTACACAGAGGATATTTTATTATGAAAAAAAGCTGACATTCTATTTTATTATTTCATGTTACTTTTTTTCCCGATGCCGCCCCGGGCTTGATACGTGGCAAACGATCTTTGATGTATTCCCGTCGGATACTATCCGACATTAGGAAAAACAACGTCCATTCCCGTCGGATACTATCCGACACCAGGAAAAACAAAAATAAAAATAAGATAAAAAGAGAAAGTAAAAAGGACCAATCATGGAGGTATCAAGTACCTATCGTGTATCCCACCCAACCCTATATATACTACGTATATATCCCGTGATTTTAGAAAATACGAACAAAAATATTGCAACCTGCGAACGAAACTGACAAAACTGACAATACTGACAAAACGACTTCGTCCATTAGGTCGGATGCCATCCGGCAATTAAAAACCCCGTCGAAATAACGACATAACGACATAACGCAATAACAATACCTAGTGCCGCCTCAGCACTCAAACCCGAGGCAAAAGATCTTTGAAATGATGATGTACTTATAGGAAAAAGAGGAAAATGACGTAAAAAATCATTTTCTTGCTCCCAAAACTTGCATATGTCAGGAAAAAGCTGTACCTTTGCAGCGTCAAAGGTAACGAAAGGAGGCAGATATGCAAGCAACAGCACAAAACAATCCTACAACGCAGACGCGTCCCATGTGTAGTATGGACTACGCTATGGCCGACATTGCAGCTGGTCGTATCAATCATTACAGCTCCTTGGAAGAACTGATCAATAAGTTTAAGTGATGTATAGTGTAGATACTACCAATCAGTTTGAGAAATCTCTCAAAGAGTGCAAGCGGCAGGGTAAGCGCATAGATGATTTATGGGAAGTGGTAGCCATTCTGATGGAGGATGGTTGCTTACCTGATGAGTTTAAGCCGCACATTTTAACGGAAGAATACGCTGGTTTATGGGAGTGCCATATAGAGGACGACTGGTTGCTGATCTGGAAACAGAACAACAAGCAGCTCACCTTGTTGCTAACCAACACCGGCTCACATGAATATTTGTTCGGCAAGAAAGGAGGAGAAAATGAGTGAGGAACTTAAAAAAGCATTAGAAGTGTCTATCAAAGAAGCAGAGCGAGGAGAAGTTATCCATTACGAATCATTAGAAGATTTGAAAAGGGAGATAGGTTAACATTCTCCAAAACATTTTTCCTATAAGCAACAATTCCGAAAGGGGTTGTTGCTTTTGTATGTACATCATTACGAAAAAGGAACAGGAGTTCGTGGAGAACGGGGGTATCCGTGAGGCAATGTCCCGCGCCCGCATCCAATATAGGACCGAGCACCCCAATACCTAGTTCTACCTAGGACATCTTAGTTCTACCTAGTTAGACCTAGTGAGAAAAATAGAAACATAAAAAGAAAAAGATAGAAAAATTTGGGTATAAGTCATTGGTTTAACATGTACTCACGAAACACCTTAATAAAATAAGCGCATATACGCGCGAAAGAAAAAAGCAATTAACAACTAAAAACATACCATCATAGAAAACGAACCATAGTGCATCGCTAAGCACTTAAAACCAAAGCGAAATGATCATTGACATAGTGGATTTACCGCAAAAAGAAAGAATTTTTGCAGATTTATGCTGAATTATTTGCATATGTCAGAATTTTGTTGTACTTTTGCACTCGCAAAAGTTTAAGAGCAAATATTTGAGCATATGGAAGCATCAGTAAGACAAGCCCCCTTTGACTGGAGAGATAGTTCTGTAGAACGTCCTTTAGTTGATCCGGATTGGAAGAGCAAACCAAAGTACTCCGAAGAAGAGTTCTGGAACATGGCGTATGTCGATTTAGGGAAACGCTATGGGTTGAATGATATTCGTGAGGCAAAGTAATTCCTATTGAACCGGAATTGTCTTTCTCAATGGGCTATCCTATTCGAAGATTAAACTACGAAAAGATGGCAGTTTTATATTCAGTCGATAATGATAATGTGAATATTCATCGCATTATGCCACAAAGCATGATTATTTACTAATCTTCAAAACACACTACAAAGCGGTAATCCACTAAGCGAGGTTTACCGCTTTTTTGTGCGTGTAGACCAGTATAATATAAGGTGCGTGCGTGCGCATATGCGTACGCGAAAGAAAAAAGCAATTAACAACTAAAAAACATACCATCATAGAAAACGAACCATCATAGAAAACGAACCATAGTGCATCGCTAAGCACTTAAAACCAAAGCGAAATGATCATTGACATAGTGGATTTACCGCAAAATGCACACAAAATGCATTTTTATGCCTAAATATTTGCATATATCGAAAAAAAACTGTACCTTTGCAGCGTCAAAGGTAGTTAATGTAAACGAAAGGAGGCAATTATGTTAGGCTTTAGTGCAAATAATGGAGTAGAAATCAAAGGACGCTATGCGCGCAATATGCGTGCTGCTGCTCAACGTCGAGAGACAGGTGCATTGAATAAACACGACAAACAGGTATATAGTTTCTTGAATGAAGAACCAAGAGTAACCCTTGTTCGTGGATAATCATGCAAAGTTCTTTCTTCGTACGTACGCTAACGGAATACTCGGATTTCCAAACATTCGAGTGTCGAGTGCCTTCGGTTAATGCGTTTGTTCATAACGGACTAACCGAGGCCTTGATTGAAAACCAATGCGATACGTACGGGGTATATGACGGAGATAAGTTAGCTGCTTTCTTTGCGTTAAAGAAAGACGAGCGATTTGTTGACGCAAAAGGAGAGAAATCTGCATTAGAGATAGCTTTTCTGGCTGTCGATAAGGAGTACGAGCTGCAAGGACTTGGACGATCGATTATTCAGGAAATAGCGAAAATGGCAACCTCAGGAGAAACCATCTATAAATATCTCACTGTAGAAGCTTTAGTGATTACGCATCCGAAAAAGGAAAGATACGAAGCAGTGAGTTTCTATAAAAAATGCATGTTCCTTCAGGCTGAATTGTATGATCCTGCGAAAGATACGTTGAGTATGTATCTCCAGTTGGTTTGAACATAGAATCCATCAAATTTTTAAGCGGTAATCCACTAAGCGAGGTTTACCGCTTTTTTGTGCGTGTAGACCAGTATAATATAAAACCGCGCGTATGCGTACGCGAAGGAAAAAAGCAATTAACAACTAAAAATATTTAACATCATGAAAAATTTTGACTTAATCGAAATGGCGAAAGCCATGAAAGAACACAAATTGCGCCATATGTGGCGCTATGCGGCGATGATGGCATTGCTGCTTACTTTGACGTGCGGACAGGTGTGGGGAGATACAACACTTTTCAGTACAGAATTTAACAATGCGGTTTGGAGTGGCAAAACTTTTTCGCAAGGGAATACCACAACTCCGCATGTATACAATGGTATAACATTTTATTGTAAATCGGGAAGCACTCAATTATGGGGCACAGAACGAAAAGTACATCGGGGAAAATTGGAAATGCTTGTAAATAAGCGAGTTACGAGAATTACGACGAAAAACGAATTGTGCATTTGCTTGGCATAAGTTGACATTTGGTTTACATTTTGAGGGGTTGGAGCCCCTTTTATTGTGCATAAACTTTACATTTGCTTGGCATTGACTTGGCATCGGTTGGCAGGCACGTACCAAAGAGGGTCAAAAGAGAGTCAAAAGCGCCGCCGACAAACGCCGCTCAGGACGGTCATCAGACGCGCCCGTGCAAACCTAATTAAAAACACGCGCATAATGCGCCCACGCGCGTAATATGAGCCTCACGGGAACGTCTTGCTGACGCCAACGAAACGATGCTGTATAGTTATAACTAAACCGCCCTTTCAAGACCATTGAAACACCCCTTAAACGCCCCTGCAAAGAGGCGTTTTTTTGTGTCTATCGGTACCCATTGAGACGGTCATCCGGAATGATCCGAAAATTAGTTCTTTTACCCTTAAAATACCGAATTAGACCCGACTTAGACCCAAAATTAGACCCAAAACGAAGTGATTGCGTACCCCATACGACCTAAAACGAGCCGAAAAACGGCGATTTTTGCAGGATTGCCCCCCCCATAATTCCCAAAAACACCCCGATTGCGCACGGGATTTTGCGCAAACAAAGTGCGCGTAAATGTCTATAAATAAGGCAGATACGCGCATATATATAAAAAAAACGCGCGTAAAAACGCGCATTTTTCGTATTTCGGAGGTATTGAATTACTCTAACCGGATAGCTCCGACCACAATAGAAATGGATCTAATTTCCTCTTTGGGCAATTCAAACGGCGGGTAGTTCGGATTGTCCGATTTACACAGCAGCATAGCCGAATCGCCCTCAATGGGGAACAGTCGTTTGACCATAGCACCCTGTCTGGAGTCAATGACATAGATCTTCCCCCACTGAATAAATGTTATTTCGTCAATCTTCCGGCAAGCAAGTATATCACCAGAGGAATACTTCGGGTACATAGATGATCCACTGACGCGGATGAGGAAGTCGGCATGTGCGGCTTCAAAGTCCGGCACGTCATAGTGTGCGCAGTCCAGTTCTGC
Organism: Paludibacteraceae bacterium; assembly: GCA_017447875.1. Lineage (GTDB taxonomy): Bacteria > Bacteroidota > Bacteroidia > Bacteroidales > Paludibacteraceae > Colicola. Next base: position 31,414 of record JAFSMP010000002.1, read on the forward strand.
CACCCCATTTTCATCCCATCCATTAAACCCAGCAACGGCATCAATGGGAATGAGCGGAATGCCGCCATTGACGACCTGTTTTGCGACCGGGAGTTCTCTCGGTCTTCTCTCGGTCATCTCTCGGTCATCGGTCGGTGTTCCTTCGTTCATCCTTCGTAGTTCCTTCGAAGTTCCTTCGTGTTTATCAGTCACTGATGAGCGGAGCATATCTCCAGTACCAGTGAGCAACCAATCAGGCGACAAAGAGGGATAATTTTCAACTATACCTTTTATCCATTTCGCTTGTACATCGGTACCTTGTGCCAATGCACGTGACAAAACTCCCTTACTCGCACCGATAGTTTTCTCGATGGAGCCAATGGTAATGCCCTCATTTTGGGCAAAAAGAGCCACTCTATCCAGTATATTTGCCATATTAAGTGATAATTTTCAACAAAAATGCACAAAAAGTGAAAATTTTCGCCGAAAAATTTTGTCGGTTGAAAATTATTTACTATCTTTGCACTCGGAATTGGACAAATAACCAATTTCGCGACAAAATTACAAAAAAAAATTGACATATACAAGAAATCAACCCTATAAAATTCAAATTGTAAGATGAATGCACTTTTTCACGGCTCTATTGCCAAGATCCAGAAAATGACCGGTTACAGTCGCACGACCATCAGCAATGCGCTGAATAATGGTACTACCGGCAGGAAGGCAGAGCGTGTGCGCAAACTCTATAACATGAATTTCGCGCCGATATTCAAGATTGGCGAAAACAAGTAATACAGAAACCAATAAAAACAAAAGACCTATGGAAAGTAAAACTATTCACATTGAAATGGATTGCATCCACAATCACCGTGAAAACACCATGACCTGTCTTTGGAACAATGGTGAGATCAAAATCGTCGTTGACTGGAACACCGGGCAACTCGGCGTGATGAACAGAGGCAGAGTGATAGAAGTGCGCGATATCCACGGAATGGGTATTGATGAGTTCATGAAACTCCAAGAGCAATGCCAAGGTTATGCTGATTCACTCGCAGCATTTGACTGCATGGCAGTATAACAAGAATTAAGCAGAAACCAATAAAAAGACCAGCAATTATGTATCAGTATATAGACGGCAACTGTGCATTAAGCGTGAATGACTGGATGGCGGCAGGACTAACCTACAGCCAATTCAAGCATGATAGTGAGCGCGGTTATCTCAAAATAGCCCGCAGAGGCATCAATGGCGAAACCCTTATTTGGGTTGACAGCATCCGTCGTGCGGACAGGATGCGTCTGATAGAACTCGCTTATGGCAAAGCCAAGGACACCAATACGGATATCTATGCCGTAGTAATGGATGTGCAGGCACGGCAGTTCTATACGCAGTACCATCAAGCTGACGGGACGCCGTTGGACGCAGCGCACGTGAATGAGTACGTAGCGAAAGCCAGTCTGTTCACCGTCATGGCTAAGGGCTTGCAGACGCAACGGATGGCACGCGCCAAAAGCGGCAAACGGCTCATCATGAAAGAGTGGTACAATGCCATGCTGGTTTGGTACACTCAGCAATGCCGTGACCAACACAGCATAGCTTTTGGTCTGAACCCTTATACAAACGTGCGCAGTTTTGAAAGGGCGTTTCAAGAGTATTTAAGCAGCGGTTATTCGGCATTGATCCATTCGGGCATTGGCAACAACAATGCGCGTAAGGTATGCAAGAAGTTGGAGAACTTGCTGCTGGCACTCTACCGTACGGAAGATCATCCGTTCATCAACCGCGTGCTGGAACTGTACACGGAGTTCATCAGCGGCAAGAAAGAGCTATACGACCAGAACACCGGTGAAGTGTTCCGTCCTCGTGACTTCATCAAGCCGGGCAGCGAGACATTGAGCGAAAGCACCGTTTGGAACTACCTCAAAGATGTGTATGGCAACACCGCCATCTATGCTGACCGTAACGGCAACTTTGATTATAACAACAGCCTGCGTCCGAAGAACCACCGCCATCACGGCACTTATTCCCTCAGCAAGATCTCTATGGATGACGTTGCACTGAGCCGTCACGCCCTTGGGAACAAATGGGTATATAAGTACATGGCGACCGACGTAGTAAGTCAATACATCTTCCGTCCCGCCTACATCCTTGGCAAGCCGACCGAGCAAACGGTATATGAGAGTTTCCGCAATATGTTCTGCGAGCTCAGTCAGATGGGTCTGCCGATGCCGGGTGAACTGGAGGTGGAGCACCACATTATGAGCAACTTCACATGGTTGCCGGAAGTGTTCAAGTTTGTCCGTTTCTGCCAGTCGCCGACGGAGAAACGCGCAGAGCACGCCATCCGCCGCCTGAAATACGGTGCAGCCAAGGACATGGGTCAGACCCGCGGCCGTTGGTACGCGAAACATGAGGCATACAGGTCAGTACGTTTCAAGATCAACGGCGACTACCCGGAACCGGAGTTTGACCCGCGCCGACTGATTGCGGATGACATCGCCGCCATCGACGCACACAATAACGAGTTGCACCCGGATCAGAAGCGTTACCCGGGCAAAACACGCAAGCAAGTGCTGATGGAGAACTACAACCCCAGCCTGCAAGCGATTGATCCGAGCTTCTTATATAAGTTCATCGGTAACAAGACAGAGACGAGCATCCGCAATAACGACTACTGCCAAGTGGATCTGCAACGGTTCGAGTTGAAGGATTACGAATGCCTGCAACGTCTGAAACCAAACAACCGTACTGTGACCGCCTACTGGCTGCCGGATGAGGAAGGCAAGGTCAACACCGTTTACTTGTACCAAGGTGAGACCTATATCGGCGAGGCGGAGAATCTGGAGCAATTCACCTATAACGAGTGCGCCGCCGAGCGTACCGCCGAGGATGAGGCCAAGATGGTCCACCAAGCGAAACGCGCCGCCCACTTTGACAAACTCATCAAGGAGCGCCGTCAGGACATTCCGAAGATAGGCAAGTTGGATACCACCACGGCACGTTACATCGAGGAAGTGCCGGTTGACATAGTAGTCGAGGAAAACGAACAGCCGGTGAACTATGACGGTGACGAGTTTGCAGACTACGCAGCAAATGCAATCAATTCATTATAACCATATAAAACAAAAGACCAATTATGTTAGTAAGTAACGACATGAGAGCACGGATCATCGAAGCGATGAAGGTAGCTCGTGAGAACTTCGGCGGCAGCGATGCACGCTTCGCCAATTCCCTTAACATTAACGCCAGCCAGCTCAGCCGCATCATGCGTGGCGACTGGGAGAAAGTGCTGAGCGATGAGAAATGGATCACCATCGCCCGTATTCTGGGCGTGGGTATAGGTACGCAGAGCACATGGAAAACGGCTAACACGCCGGTATTCCAGTTCATCACGGCACAGTTGGAGAAATGTCAAGCCGAGAGCATGAGCGCACTGTTATGCGACCTGAGCGACATCGGCAAGACGTATGCCGCCCTGCATTACCAGCGCAACCACAAAAACGTGGTGTACGTAGATTGCAGCCAAGTCAAGAGCAAACAGAAACTAATACGCAAGATAGCCAAGTCGTTCGGTGTGGGCAGCACAGGCAAGTACGATGACGTGTACGAGGATTTGGTCTTTTACCTCAAGCAGCTGCCCACACCGCTTATTATTCTGGACGAGGCGGGAGATCTGCATTATGAAGCATTCTTGGAAATCAAAGCCCTGTGGAACGCCACGGAACAGGCTTGCGGTTACTACATGATGGGTGCCGATGGTCTGAAACAGAAGATAGCGCGTGCCATAGATAACAAGAAGGTCGGTTATACGGAGCTATTCAGCCGTTTCGGTCGCAAGTACATCAACTGCCTGCCGGCTAACAACGATGACCGCATTAAGATGCTTCAGGCCACCGCTTCCATGATCATCAAAGCCAACAGCAAAGAAGGTACCGATGTCATGCAGGTGCTGCGTGCCAGCGCAGACGCACAGGGTGTACCGAGTTTGCGCCGTATCAACAAAGAACTGAGCAAACTGGGATAAGTCATGGCAAAGGCAAGACAGGCACAAAGCATCAATAACGTCCGCACGGCGAAGTTCACTTGCTTGGATTTTGTAGGCGAGTGGTTCCGCGCCGTAGGACGCCCTGAGCGCACCGGCACACACATCATCATTGGACCGTCCAAGAACGGTAAGACCACCTTTGAAATGATGTATGCCAAGTATCTCAGCAGCTTTGAGCGTACTGCCATTAACAGCGTTGAGGAAGGTCTGTGCAAGACAACTCAGATGGCGATGGATCGCGTGAACATGTGGGAAGTAGGAAGCCACGTTGTCTTGTACGACAAATTAGAGATAGAAGATCTCATCAAGAAATTAGACCAACACAAAAGCCCCAATATCATCTTCATAGACAGCATCCAGTTCGCAGACATGACGTTCAAGGACTACAAGATGCTCAAACACCGGTACCCAAACAAACTATTTGTCTATGTCAGCCACGTTGAAGGCGGCAAGCCGGAAGGCAAAGTAGCACAACGCATATACAAGGATGCGTCCGTGGTATGGCATATTGAAGGGTTCCGCGCCATCCCTCAAAGCCGTTTCGTGGAGGACGGCGTTACACAGGATTATATTGAGATCTGGAAAGAGGGCGCAGATAAGTATTGGGGCAAAATGCAGAACGAGCAATGAAAAAGACACAAGGCCAGTTAATAAAAGAGCTGCACATCCTGTTTAACCAGTGCAACATCAGCGAGAGCGACAAAGAAGCCATTTACAGTTCCTATGGAGTGCGTTCCAGCAAGGATCTGAATGTCGTTCAATTAGGCGAGATTTGCGACAAACTGCACGGCTTATTGCAGAAGGACGGCCGGGAACCGAAGCCGAGCCGCCGCAAGACACCGCTACAACAGGCGCAGACGTGTTGCAAGGTAGCCATTGGCAAGTTGCTGGCAGCTCAGGGAAAGATAGCCGCCTCCGGATGGGGCATTGCTGAGTGGAACCTGATTACCGGGACGGCCTGCCGAGCCGCAGGAGTAGATGCCTTTCATCAGATACCGCTCAGCAAGCTCCGGGGGGTAGCTTACGAATTTAACAAGCAAGCGCAGGGCATAGCGCAGGCAAAACAAATAATCAACCAATAAATTTTTAATCGTTATGGCAAAGTATGAATTATCCGATGAGGAAGTTGCACTGTTGGAACAAGCACGTGCAGACAAGGCAAAGCGTGAAGCCGAAGAAAAACACGCACAGGAAGTAAAGACCTACAAGGATCTGGTGGATGAGGCTGTAAATGACACCGTGCCGGAAGCGGAGGATGTCAGCCGCATGTTAGAGCAACGCAAGGCGGGAATCTTTGAACGTTTCCACAGCATTATTGCTATGAAAGAAGAACTCTACAAGGGTTCAAAGAGCATGGCCAAAGAAGGACGCTTTACTGATTCATTCACGAACAAAGCCGGTACCGCACGCGTTACCCTCGGCTTCAACACCAACGATGCGTATGATGACACCTATACCGCCGGTGTAGAGAAAGTGAAAGAGTACATCCAGAGCCTTGCTTCTGATGATAAGAGCCGTCAGCTGGCAGAAATGGTCAACACGCTTCTGATGGAACGCAGCAAAGCCGGACAGCTCAAAGCGCAGAACGTGCTCCGTCTGGAGAACATGGCAAACGAGAGCGGTGATACTACGTTCATCGAAGGAATGAAGATCATCCGCGATGCATACCGTCCGGAACGCACCAAGCAGTTTGTCAAGGTGGAAGTCAAGGATGCAAGCGGCAAGTTCCAAACCATCAGTCTGAACATGACAAATTGTTAAGTTATGGCTAAACAGAATTTTGAATATAAGAATGTAGAACTATGCGGATGTTGTCAAGGCACCGGATGGGATGAAACCGGAAAGCACCGGTGCCCCACTTGCGATGGCACAGGCAGGATCTACAAGACGCGAAAAGGAACCGTAACGGTCGATCCGTACAGAGACGGACCGAAATAAAAAACAAGGGCTCCCTACCGAAGCAGAAAGCCATTGCAGAAACCGAGCGCAAAATTACTAAAAAAAATTGAATTGTGCAAATAAAAATGGCATTTTCTCGTAAAAATCTGCTTTTAAGGGTTAAAGAAGTCAATGAATTGTACATGGAGAAAGCAAAAATAGGTCTGAGTACCGAATTTATCTTCCGTACATTCATCAAGCCCCGGTACCATATCAGCCGTTCTACGCTGTATGAATACTTGGCTATACCCTATGACAGACAATTACGCGAGATAGCGCAACGCGAGAGAGCCGAAAAGGAGCAAAATCCAACCTTATTTTAATTAACTTATAAATTTATCAGATTATGTATTTTTATGAAATTGTAACCAAGTACCAACGTCAAACCGGAGAGGACAATCCGGGCTTGGTAAAAGAGACCTATCTGGTCGAGGCAATCAACCCCACCAACGCAGAAGCGCGTCTTGTAGAGGAAATCGAAGCGTTTATCTTCGGTGACCAAGAGACGGAGCGCATCACTAAGCGCAACATTTATGAGATCTTTGCCAATCCGGATGGCGAAAACTGGTACAAAGGTCGTGTGGAACTCATCGTAGTAGATGGCGATACCGAGAGCCGGAAGGCGGTTACTGTTCTGGTGCAAGCCAACACCATCAGCGACGCACTCAGGACACTCAAAGACGAGACCGCCGGCATTGACTGCGAGATTGTAGGACTGGCAAAGTCACCGATCTTGGAAGTGTACCGGGCCACCAATGATGTGATGGAATGAGAACTGACTGGCAAAATATGAAAGCCGGTGATGTGGTTCAATCTCGCAATGGGCAACGTTTTGTAATTGGGCAGGTCATCACACGTGACCTGCCCATTGATTTAGAACGGCACACCAAACCATGCGTGATTGCAGCCAGTCAAGAGCGGTTTGCAGAGGATGAAGGTGCAATGTGGTATTTCCTCTATCCGGAAGGCAATCATTTTGCTCACATGCAAGAAACCTATGTTACAGGAGGCCGCAGAGGAACATTCATTGCTTACACAGGTTGTACACCGTCACCCTTTGACGCCATCGGCTATTTCAAAGGTTATGTTCAACAAAGTTTATTCTCAGAATCATGAGCCCAAGAGAGTTCTTTGATAAAGTAGCAGAAATGCGGAAGTGCCAACGCAACTACTATTCAGCCCGCAGAGCTAAGAATCCAGACGGGCAACGCGAATGGCTCGGTAAGAGCCTTGCATTAGAAACCGAGATTGACAACGAAATTACCCGTGTTCACAATCTCACGGCACAACAAACCAATTAAATTATTACGATTATGACAAAACAAGAAACGACCCTATGTTTTATTACGTATGTAGGGAACTGTGGCGGAACTGCCATGGCAAAAGCAATCAAAGAGTTTGCACACAAAGAGTATGAAGATACCATCATTGACGAGTACCAGCGCAATGATGTAGTGGCAGCACTCCAGCAGAAAGCAGACGAGTTGGCAACTGCCAACCCCAAATGGAAACGGTCAAAGATCAGTTTGGGTGACAATACTTGTGGCGGTGCGTATCTCCATCCGGCATCAATCTACTGGCTCCGTGTGGATGGTGAGACCATTCTGACAATAAAGAAAGCAAAAGGTAAATTTTCAGATTTGTAAGGTTATGAGAAAGTTCGTAGTTTTAATTTTTAGTTTACGCTATCATAACTTTCAAAAGGTAAATATAGTATTTACTGATGGCGAGGTCGTTACACTGGATAGTGTACAACAAAAAGTAATAACTAAACTAAACACTGATTCGTTCATGCTAATGTCATGGTCGCCAGTAGATGAATTTATAGTCGAATGAATTATGAAAAAGATAATGTTTAATGACAAATACCGGCTAACAGAGGCTGTATTGCAGAGGCGTAAGACAATGACGCGCAGGCTCGTTCCTGAAAGAGTTGTTATTGATGGTAAAGTGTGGGCATTACCGAAAGAAAATCCCTATGAGGCATTGCGCGCATACATTCTGAGCAAAGCACCATATAAAGTAGGCGAAATTATAGCTGTTTCCCAATCATACAAGCAACTTGAAATGGAGATCGATCGTCTCGGTCTTCCCCTTAATGTAAAAGAGGAAATCAGACGTCACCAAGGCTATAAAAACAAGATGTATGTCAAGGCGGAAGATATGCCGCACAAAATCAAGATTATTGGTCTTAAAGCGGAGTTCATTCAGGACATATCCGATGTGGACTGCTTCAAGGAAGGCATTTACAGCCTATCAGACACAACCAGCGTCCACAAGCCCAAAACAATGTACACATTCATTGGTGGCCGTCTTTTTGACAAAGCACAATGGGCGTTCCGTTCATTATTCATCAAGACATCCGGCAAAAGAAAAGAATGGGAACAAAACTGGTGGACGTATGCTTATGAATTTGAATTAGTGGACTGATATGATTGTCGAAAAACTGAAACGGCTTGAGGTAACGCACAAGCGTCCTATTATTCAAGAGAAAAGGCTACCGGTTTACTATGGATGGGCTAAAATTAACAGAGTAATGAGGCGTGAAGCGTTGATGGTGATCTTCTTGAACGAGAATCCCGGACCGCGTGTAGGACGGGATGGATCAGATGGAGTGACCAAATGGATTATTCCTGTTTATAAACGGTGGCAGACGCAGAAAGAAGCTGAGGATGGAAAGAATAGCATTCGTATGTACACCACGTATGATACGTATATGGATGACAAACGCATAGGTGGTAGCCTTGAAGTAATACTGCAAGACAATTACGAAGCGGACAAAAACAATGTGAGCAAGTCCGAACGTGAAGCCATACGCAAAGCATTATTCAACGCATATATGGATGTTCATCCTAACTACAGGGAGCCCAATAGACAGTTATGTTTTAGACTTGATGAGTAAGAGATTATGAAACCGACAACACCAATACTTGATGCCTGTTGTGGCAGCCGGATGTTCTGGTTTGACAAAGACAACCCCAATGTGACATTTATGGATATCCGCGATGAGGAATGTGTTTTGTCAGATGGTCAGACGGTCATTGTTCACCCGAATGTGATAGGCGACTTCACCAAAATGCCATTCCCGGACAAATCATTTAAGTTGGTGGTTTTTGACCCTCCACACCTCGTATGGGCAGGCAAGAACGCAAACCTGTACAAACGATATGGCAGATTAGACCGGGATTGGGCAACGGAACTGAAAGCCGGACTGGATGAGTGTATGAGAGTTTGCGATGATTACGGCATTGTGATCTTCAAATGGGCAGAATCACAGTTGAAGCTCAGAACCGTACTCGAAGCCATCGAGCGACAACCACTATTCGGGCACAGATCCAACGCCAGCGGAAAGACAATCTGGATGGCGTTTATGAAGTTCCCCTCTTAAACAACGAAAGCACCCCGCAATGAGGTGCTTTCTTGTTTATACTCCTTGCATGGTGTCTTTCAGACGACCGTTTTCGAGGACGGGCACGACCGGAGTAGCGTCAATGTATTTCTGCGTTTGCGCATACAGGTCATTGTTCAAAGTGCAAGCAAATGTGATCTGATGGTAATAATAGAACTCTGTTTGCACCGGAACTTCCTGATGAAGCTTTAGCGCACCGAAAGCACCACCCATACGCATACCATTTAAGAGGCGTTTAATCGTCGTTAAATACTCATTGAAACGCATTCCATTGGCACGATCCGGCGCAAAGTTCTCGGTGTCCTCAGTATAGTCCTGGAGCACATGGAGGTAGATATATAGCTTCTCACTATTATAGTCTGCCATGTAGTCGATGAAGATTGCCGGCAGAGTGAACTCAAATTGATCCGGCGCAATAGGTTGACCTTGGTAGGTGTCTATTGTCTGCGGTGCAAGAAAACCCTTGCTGGTAAAAGCAGCACTATTGTCCTCTATGCGCTGCATGATTTTATCAATGGCCGTATTCATTTCTCAATAGCGTTTTTAAGTTCTGTTGTAATAAGATCTTCCAGTTGCTTTGTCAGTTCCTGCGATGCGCCAAGAAAGCGTCTCTGCGGCATGTGTACGCGGCGTTTGTGTGCCCGGACGGAATATAGGCGACCTTTGCGGGATCTGCGCGTATGCTGGCGCACGTTCACCTCACCATCCAAGCCCTCATTGTGTATTTCGGCATAAGGCACATCCGTCCCGATGACCACGCGGTTAGAATCAGCGCTGATTACACGGATGGAGCGTTTCAAGCGGCCACTATCCACGAGGATTGCACCGTTTTGGCGTTTCTCGCCACCACGGCGCTTCCCTGAACGAGGCTTCCATGGTTCTGGCGTGGTGTCATGCCAATTCTGCTGAACGAAACGCTGCTTGCTGAAATTGACTGCGCAGGTAGCCACACGAGCAGGAAGCGCGTTGATGGCGCGCGTCACATCATCTACTATGGCGGCAAAGGATTTGGGCATTAGTATGACATTTCCAAGTTACGTATAGCTCTTAAAAGCATCTGGTTGAACCAATCTTCTATCTGCGAGGAATCCATCCCGCGTAAGCCTTCGGTATTAGTGGTATTGATACCACCCTTATTGAAGGCATCAATGTTAACCGTTATATTGCGGATCTGTTTAGCAGAGCCGGCAACGCTTTCGGCGGTACCGATGCCGGATGATCCTTCTGAGCCGGTAATGGGCGCACCTGATTCGCCGGATGGTGCTCCACCGGCACCATAGATAGCTTGTTCCTCTTGTGCGGTAGCCGGTTCGGTGTCTTGCTTCTTATGAAGATCCACTTGCTTCCATGCCTCGGCAATCTCTTTGGCGCGTGCCATGGATTCATCTTTGAAGGTTTGCCGGTTGGTATCACGTTGCTGTTCCAGAGCCGTTACATTTGCGTTGGCAGTGAATGTGAAACCATTGGCCAATGCTGCCTTGGCTCCGTCGAAGTCTCCTTTGAGGACGGCTTTCATCGCCTGTGCGAGTGCTTTGAACACATTACCTACGTTGGATCCAAAGGACTTGATGCGTTCCCAGAAGATTTGCAGATCCATCCAAAGTTCCTTGATGCCAAACTTCCAATTCTCCACGTACTGCTTGAATGAAAGTACCAGTGTAGTCTTGACTGCGTTCCAGACGGAAGTCCATCCCTCATAACGGCGGCACAAGGCAATAATGGCACCAATGAGTGCACCGATGGCCACAATGATGATGCCGATGGGGTTAGCTGACATAGCTACATTCAATAACCATTGTGCAGCGGTCAGTACGGCATTCTTGACGGCAAGCGCAGCGGTTACGGCTGTGGTAGCAATCAACTTGGCATTCAAGAGGGCAAAAGCACCAATGACGCCATAAATGACTTCACGCCATTCGTATATGAAGGCGAAGGCATTCTTGATCCATCCGAGGGCTGTGAACACCCCTCTGATGGCTGCACCTATGACGTTGGCAACGGCAGTAACGGTCGCTGTGATACGCTCTTTGTTCCGTTCAAAGACAGACACCACACGTTCCCACCCGGACATGATAGCATTGCGGACGGGTAGCCATGCCGCTGCAATGGCGGTAAAGAGTCCTCCGAAGCGCTCTTGTAGGTCACCCAAGTTATTCTCATATTGTTTGAGTGCACCTTCAGGCGTTTGCGCCAGTGCAGCATTGACGCCGCCCACAGAGGTAGAGACTACATCCGCGAGGGTGGCGGCACGCTGTTCCTCCGTTCCGAATTTGAGGATTTTTTCCTGTGCCTCATCGAACTTATAGCCGTATCTGGAGAGTGCTCCGACCTGACCATCCATGACTTTACCCATCATGGTAGCGATGGATGTAGCTTGTTCCTGTGTGGCATTCAAGCCATATTGCTGCGCAACCATGTCATTCATTACCGGCATGAGCTTTTTGAGGTTATCAGCTTTGGTCAGGTAGGTACCCAGTTCCTGCGCACCGGCAAGCTGTACTTCGTCACCGATGACACCAAGGCGCTGCTGTTCGGAAGCAAGTGCTTTGATGCTGTTTATTTCGGATGTACGTGCGCCCATGGTATTGCGCATGACGGCAGCCAGTTTGGTTTCTGCTTCGGCTTGTGCATTGTATAGTTCCCTGGACTGCGCCGCGAACTCATTGAGTTTGCCGATGCCCGCTCGAAGTGCACCGAAAGCACCAACGACCAAGGAAATAGGATTTTTGAGCAACCTGATGGCTTTGTCGAAAATTGGAATCTCTTTCCGCATCTCGGCAAAGGCATTGACGAAGGTGCCCTTTAAGTGATTTAGTTTGTCCTGCATGTCCTTAGTGGACTGACTGACCGCATCTTTCGCCTTGGTTAGGTTGGTTCGGATGCGCTCCTTCATTTCGAGGATCAATTCAATTTTCGACTGTGCCATAATTATTGTTTTGGAGTGGTATATAAAGCAGCCTCTTCAAGGGTCTGGATCTTGCAATCCAATTTGTGCATCTTGATGAGCTGTTTGAGGTTTTTCTTTGCTTTGACAACAAAACGACCTTTCACCATGAGTACCATATACACATGGCCGGTGAGTTTGTGCATGTTGTCAGCTTTCGCGATTGCGCGTTTAAGGCGACGTTCATAGAGAAGGTCTGCCAAGTAATCAATGAAGTGTGTCATAATTATGTTTTTTTAAGATACAACAAAATCGTATTCAATTGCCCAGAACTCAATGCCTTCGCCGGATCCGATGATTTCATTGATGGCTTCGGCAGTGATGGCAGTAGCCGGACGGATATCATGTACAGCATAATAGTTCGTAACATCCTTGCTCAATGCAGCCGGAATGTCTAACTGTTGGCCGTCAGCGAGGTCATCGGTGATGCTCAGACCATTCAGGACAGCCAAATCAAAAGCCGCCTCCATACTTCCGCAGTGCTGGAGAGCCAAATCAAGCGTGGATTGTTGTGATGTTACGGTAATCATATTATGCGGTAATGTCTAAGTATAACCAAAATGACGATGACAGCAGCTGCGATGACGCCGATGATGAGTGCGATGAGCCATGCGGGTGTGCTGGTCTTGGTGGTCGTCTTGCTATCTGTCTTTTCGTCGGTACTGGTCTTGATTTTTGAGTTGTCATTGATGTCAGACTTTTCCGCCGAATGTGCTTCGCTGGCGGTTGTGGTCTGAATGTTATTCTGCTTGCCGCTGCGCGTCTGGCGTGTGGTCTTGGTCGTCTTGACCGGGTGCTGCGTTCCGGTGCTGTCCGGTGCGCTCCACGTCGTTTCCTCGATGACCTCATCCACATCGGTGTTGGCGGTACTCAGGTCTGATGACTGGTGCGAAGTCTGCACATCGGTATGCGCTTCGGTGTGTTGCTCCAAATCATTTTTCTGGTCCGTCTGCACGCTCAGGGCCGTCTGCGTTGCAGTCTTGGTTGTTTTGCAGCTCACGGCGCACAGGGCAGTCAGCAGCATGAGGACAATCATTGATTTTTTCAACAGCGCGCGTGAAACGGCGCACATCTTTACGTAATCCATTGACTTCGGTTTTTAAGGGTGTAACAATATATTCATTAAAAGTATCCACAAGGGTCTTATCGTTATCCAGTTCCGTAGATTTGGCTTCCGCGTGCATTTTCTTGGCTTCTGCCAATGCCTGTTCTGCTTTCGCCTCTGCCTCTTTGACATGACTGCGGAGCGTAGCAATGGCAATAATGGCGGCTATCAATCCGCCGCTCAATACGAAATTGAGAATGAGCATCCACATTTCAGTTGTCATAAATTCACCTCCTTTCTCCATGCCTGTACATCAAATGACGGACAGGATTTGTTTGCATATTCGCGATGGCCATGGATACCGGCATTCGGATATTTTTCTTTAAGTTGCCGGCATAGTTCCACTAATGCCTTTTTCTGTTCTGGTGTGCGCGTGTCCTTGGGAACAAGGTGCGTCTTACCATCTGCACCTTTAATGGGCTTCCCTTTCTCATCCACGCCATCACGCCACACAGCACCACCTATATAGCAGATGCCGATGGAATAAGCATTGTGGTTGGTGCAATGTGCGCCGGCAATCTCGATTGGTCTGCCAGGTTCTATTGTCCCATCAAGGTCAATCACATAGTGATAGCCGATGTCCTTCCATCCTCTCTCTTTGGTATGCCAACGGCGGATATCCTCCGCAGTGTCATTTCGTCCTTCCGGTGTGTCGGAACAGTGGATGATGATTTCTTTGATTTGTCTCATAGTTTTACCTGTAGTTTACCTTCGTTGAACGAGATTTCAGGATTCTTAATGCCGTCTAATGCCAATTGGATCCTGATAGCGCGAACCAACTCACGTTCACGCCCAACACTTTTTAGGAACTGTGATAGACCGACACCGAGTTGAGGATGTTCCTTGAACTCCCCACGCTCCGCCAGAATGATGATCTGCGCATTCTGTTCATCGGTGGTGCCGATTTGCATGGAACCATCTTTTACGATTGGTTCAAAAGTGTCTTGTGTCAGTTGTATTCCTTTCATCAGTGTGTTATTTTGTCATCTTCCATATCCTGGAAGTTGATAGATTTACCTGCCATAGCTGCTGTGAATGCTGTTTTACCGGTTTCTCCGCTTGCTAAGGTGCTTTCTCCGACTGCGGATAATCCTGTTGAAACAGCCGTATTTAGGGCCTCTACGTAGTTTTTGAGTTGGTCAAGATTCTTTTTGAGTTCTTCAATCTTAATCAATCCACCAAGGTCGCCACCGTTCATCTCTATTTTGCCATCCTCAATGATGATGTCACTTTCTCCTATGGTCAGCAGCACTTTCTCAATTTCTGAATAAGCAATGATGAGCGGTTCTGTCCATTTGCCACCTATAGCAATGAAGGCAACCATACTATTCTCCTTTGGCACTATCAGCAGCCGGTTGTCATACGAATCAATAATTGCATTCAATCGGCAATTGTTAAGCGTCAGATCATCGTCAATGGCGATGTCACAAATTCGCTTATCCTCATCTATGTTTGAGACCTTACCAACAGTGACCAGTAAAGGTGCCTGTCCTCTGCGTGCAATAGCCTCAATTAGCCTCTGGAGATTATCTTCTGTATGTTTTGACATAAAAAATGCGTTTTTTTTGCTCAAAAATTTGGATATATCAAAAATTTGTTGTATCTTTGCAGCACTTTTAGAAATCTCTATTTCCACAAAGGGCGTGTGAAGCCCGTGGTTATAGGGATTTCTTCTTTTTATTCGGTGTATGAATAGAACTGTTCAAAACCATTCTTATGGTGCTCCAATTTTATTTGATACTTATGTTTGCCATAGTTGAATGAGTATTGCAGGTATTCTGTGACACCTCTTTTACGTTTTCCCTCTACATTTGCCAGTTCAACAGGGTTGGTAAGATCTTTGCCTTCTCCCAATGGACTTACTCGCTCAAAATGCAGTTCCTCCGGATGGGTCCATATATATCGTGCAGCCTTGACCTCCTCTATTGTTCGTGTATGGTTTAACAGACGATGCAGAGATTTCTTCTTTAATAGTAATTTCCCACTTTGGAGATTGCTATGCTCAGCCAATTCCTTCGAAACAGGCATTGAGGCTTCCGCTGCATTACTATAGTATTTTAGGACACCCGTCCTGATTTCTTTCTCCAGTCCGTTCCAAACCTTTCTGGGTATGCCCTTATAATAGGCGTGTTCCGGAGGAAATACAATTCCCTTTTTACCAAAGTTCGTCTTGAACATGTCCGGCACTCCGGAAGGATGGATGTCCTTATTTGGTGTCTCTTGATAATGACTGCCCGGTAACTGTATTGCTTCACACCGACATCCCCAACCATTAGGAGGCATGTACTCATCCCAGAACTCATCATCCATGCGTTTGATAATGCCATCAAGTATTCGGTGTTCCTGACGGGTGTTCTCATCCAATACGCATTGGTATTTCAAATATGGCATTTCATTCTCATGCCGTTTGAACTCATTCCATCTGGCTGCTGATTGGGATGCAGCAATAGCTTGGTTATACTCAGTTCGGAGCCAGTCGCGGTTATACTTTCCGACAATACCGCTTACCTCTTTCTCATAATCTTCAAAGCTGCGTACTTTGTCACCATCATGGACTGCATCTGTCAAGTCTCGCAACTCATGGTAGTTCTTAGCTGCCGCAAACTGATAGACATTTTCTGTGAGATGTTGGATCATACCGGCATCAGGACTTTCCCAATCTACTTCACGTTTGCCAAGTCCTTTATGCACACCTTGCATAAGATCTTGTGCGCAACTCTGCAACAAGCGGCGGTCTGACGTCGGTGTTTCACCATCATAGATCCGTTTGGCAATCTGTTCAGCCAGTTCCTGCGTACCCTTCCCAATGGCCGCCGCCATCGGCCTCATCCTGCCTTCACCTCTGACGGGCGTATATAAGCGTGGGAGTGGCGTTTTGCCCTTTGACGCACTCCCTAACGGAAATTTCGACTTAAAGATCCATTGTTCGGATGCGGTTCGTCATTTTCGTTTGGTTCGTTCACAAACTGGGGTTCCTGACGTTCTTCCAAGATAGGTACATTGAATGTTTTAGCAATCCATTCCTGGTCCACGGTGTAGCGGTTCAAAATCTGGTTAACAATGTTCCAATGCTGGTTAGGTGTCAAATCAAACGTGTCATCCCATTGGAATTTGTCCGTTTCCGGATTAACCGGCCATCCCCAGTATTGCATAATTGGGATGAGCTGATTGTTTACCACAAATTGGATCTTCCGTCGGTCAGATTCCGCCAGTTTGTCATCAAGGTTGCGTTCGTGCACTTCACTCTGGCTGCGCGAACTACCATCATCCGTGACCATGGTACCGCCGGTTATCGGCTTTGACATTTCGGCATTGATGCACTCAATCTGTTCATAGAACACTTTGTAAGCATCACCACCGGTGAACGGATCAATCTTGATAGACGTGCCTTCCGGCAATACGGCACGCGCCGATTCACCCAAAGCTGCCAGCATGGTATCTATCCGGTCTATATCAGACTGCGATGTTTTATTAGTAGTCGCGCTGATGAGCGGCATGCCGAAGCGTTCAGTGAACTCTGCCCAAGACTGCTGAGCGTTCCGTTTCCATATCAGCTGGCCGCACAAATGCGCCATGACACCTAAGTCTTCCGGCTTACCTACATGGATAAGGGTATGTTCATAGCCTTGCGAAATATCAATGCCTTTGTCTGCGCTGGCTTCCAATAGAACCATGTGACGAGTACCGATGAGGTTCCTGCGAGGAATAAGCGTCAGTTCCATCGTTGCAGGGTTGGTTAGTTCCAACACCGTGTAACCTTTGAAAACGCTATCCAAAGCATGGTCCAAGAAGTTATAGAACCATTCCGACTGAAATAGTTCTGTCTTTTCGTCATCCTTCTTGCCCGTTTCCTTATTGATTATGCCGAAGCTATAACCGGTTGTGGCGGCTTTACGCAGTAGCACCTGCGCAATAAAATGACCATCTGCCTCCAGATTGTCATAGAGGTCTTGGAGCATGTAGTTATGCGGATGATCTATATCCGCTGCCATGCGTAAGGCATCACGCCATTTCTTAATTTCTGCGCGCGTCTGATCTTTGAACTCGCGTATGATCTGAGTAACAACATCCTGCCCGTTCTTACGGGTGCGTTGCACTTGTATTTTATTATTCTTCGTCATGGCTAAAACTTATTATCGTTCGGTTGGTACTTAGAAGATATTTTGAAGCTTCCAAAGAAGTCATCACCTTGCAACTGGGGCAGATCGGTCGTCATAGTTCCTTCGCCTACCGCTTTCAGCCAGTCGATGGCATCCTGATAGCGTTGTGCCCGGAGCTCAGGAATCTTACGCGGGGCGCGCTTGCTCCATAAGTGGTACAATGCGATATCAATGGCTATCATCAGAAGGAAATGGTTCCGTTCCTCACCGGTAGCGGAAAAGATTGCCTCTACATCATAGCGCCCACTCAAGTAGGACTTGATTTGGTCAATGGCCATGCGTTCCGCCATCTCAATGGCAGAGTTAGCTGCGCTTGGATCAAGAATACTCATTATCTCTTGACGCACCTGCACTTCATAATCTGATTCTTCTATAAACATCGTTTCAATGGCGTTTAATAATCGTTTTTAGATTTTCTTCGCATGTCTGCACGTGACACGGTTCTTACTGGGAATCTATCCACGCGCGTAATGGTGAACAATTCTTTGAAAGCTCCATGAACGGCATCAGGTCCGTCATCATTCGCTTTGCTGCCTTTCTCAAAGGCAAGGAACTGGTCGCGGAGTGTAGTCTGATCCGGCATGTCCTTTTCGGCATCATTGAAGATGACATTGTGCCGCTCAAAGTACCCGGACAAACTTTCTATACGGTCAAACTTATTCGCCTTGCCACGTTCATCAGCTACAACAGGGATGTAATAACCACGCCTATCACCTTCATTGTCAAAGTCATTGACAAACTCATCCATAGCAAACAGACCTTCAATCATGTACTTTATATTATACCGGTCAAGGTGTTTGTCTTCATATAGGTCGTACAACCATTCAGCGGCCATGGCGCGTGACGCACGGCGAAGGTAGGTAAATATGATGTGGAACTGTCTGCCTACCTTACCCACCAGAATGAGACCTTTGAAGTCGCCCTGATCCTTATAGGAAAGGTCGCCATAGAACACCAATGCTTCGTACTCCCGCAGTGGCAGCATCGGACCAAAGATGATATCCGTATTCTTAAACACGGATCCGTCCGCAATATGCGTGTTCATGTACTCACGCATGAACGACCTATATGGCATGGAGTTGTATTTCTTACGCCAATAATCCGCACTCGTCTTTTCCGGCCAACTCGGTTCAAAGGTAGTAAGATCCTTAACGGCATTTACGGTAAGCACATTGAAGATATCCTCATCACCGGTTTGTTTCAGTTTTTGTTTCTCCGTCAGGAAATAGGTTTTGAGCCGGTTGGTAATACTATTCTTGTGGAAGTTATTGTTGGCATATACGAAACGCTCTGTAGCGTCATCATCCGCGTCAAAGCAGCCCCATACATCTTCCGTAATATAGTCAACGCCCTCTTTCATCAGACGGTCATTATTCACATGGTTCTTATTATCCACGTCATCCACTACGATGTAATCCGGACGCGCATCACCCTCACGGGCACCACGCGGGTTCTGACGGAAACCAAGTGACATGAACTTGACACCATCGGAGGTAGTGAAGTCACCCTCTGCCCAGTCGCCTATCTGCTGGCGTTTGCCATAGTCACGAATAAGACGGGGGTTGAACTCAATCTGTGCCTGAATGTCACCAAGTAGCTTGGCGGCTTTCGCTTCCGTCTCGCCGATGAGCAACATGAAGTGCAAATCATGCAGCGCATAATATAGGTACAAAGGAATACCCATATCAATGTGCACGGACTTACCGGCAGAACGGAAGAACTCTGCCAATTCGCGCACGCGCTTGTTCTTTATAATATCATTGGCAAGACGCTTATGGAACTTGGCACATTTCTTCTTGGCGTAGTTCGGGAAATAATACTCAAACCAACGGATATAGTCAGCCTCCAGAGAGCGAACACGCTTCTTTCGTTCCGCTTCCGTTTCAATGTCATCAACTACTTTGATGGCCATTGTACGCGCCTTTACCTTATCCCAGTAAAGGCGGGCTTCCCTTTCCGTCATTTTCAGTCCCATACTACTTGAACTCTACCATGGTGTTACTGTGCTCATTGATGAAGATGTCCTGGTACTTGGTCATCAGGTTCACCAGTTCCGGCGTCAGTTCCGGATCCAAACGCATGCGGCTGCAAAGCCAATTGTTGTACTGTGCGAATACCTCAATGATGGTCACGAGGTTCGTCTGTTTGTCAAGCTTCTCAATAGCGGCAGCTGCTTTGGCCAGTTCATCAGGGGTCCAGTCAGAGCTATCCAGACGTTCATTGATTTTCTGGAGCATCTTGTTAACGACCTCTTTGCGTGTAATGGTCTTAGCTGCACGCTGCACATCCCAGCCTCCTTCTGATACCCATTTGTTTATGGTATTTCGAGAGACCCCGACGCGCTTGGCTACGACATCCTGAGTATCACCGGCTGCGTAATACAGGCGGGCTAACTCTTTCGATTTTTCCAATTCTTGTTTGTTCATAAAAAATTCCAATTCGAGGGGTTGCCCCCATTTTTGGCTGCAAAATTACTGATAAATAAGCAAACTAACAAAGAACCGTCCAAGGGTTGGACGGATGTGTCCAACGGTTGGACACTTTCTTGTGAATGTGCAAGAAAGTCTGTAATTTTGCAGCGGATTTCGTGTTTAACCTCACGCAAAAATTATAAGGAATATGAAAATTGCTCAAATCAAATTGTATGGTGCTATTGAAGCATACGGTGATAACTGTGCAGCTTCATTTACCAGACAACTGACGGAAGCGCAGAAGGACGCTGACGTTATTGAACTTCATGTGCATTGCCCCGGTGGGGATGTATTTGAAGGCAGTGTTATTTACAATGCAATCAAGGAAAGCCCGACACCTGTAGATGTTTATATTGACGGTATGGCAGCAAGCATGGCGAGTGTGATCATGTTAGCTGCACGCAAAATCTACATGGCGGAAAACGCTTTCATCATGATACATGCACCTCACACGTTCTCATGCGGAAACGCAGAGGATCTGGAGAAAGCAGCTCATCTGCTCCGGAGTATTGAGACCAACTTCATTGAGGCGTTCTGTGCAAGGACAGGCAAAGAGAAGGACGCGGTTGCCGAATGGCTCAAAGGGGATAACTGGTTCAGTGCTCAGGAGGCAGCTGACGAGAAACTGATTGACGGCATCGTCGGTGCCAGCGACATTCAGATCGAGAGTACCGAAGATGACCTGAAGAAAACAAATGCTACAGCGCTATTGCAGCGTTTTGAAGCAATTGCAAAAATAAATTATCAACCTCAAAAACATCAAGAGATGGACAAAAAAGCACTCATCGCCCGTTACGGTCTGACGACTGTAACCGAGGCATCCTCCGACGAGGAAATCATGGCTGCTATTGATGCCAAGATTAACGAAGGCAAGGCAGAAGCCCAAGCCATGCGTGAATCGCAGATCAAAGCCGCTATCGACCGCGCTGTAGCTGAGAAGAAAATCAGTGAACAGCAACGTAAGACCTATGAAGCCATTGGCAACGCTAATGGTATTGAGACCCTGAATCAGGTGTTAGCTGACATCCGTGTTCAACAGGCACCTATCACTTCCCAACTGACCCCGAAGACGGGCGCAGAGGCACGTGCCTACTGGGATTGGGATAAGTGGCAGAAAGAAGATCCGGAAGGTATCGAGGCACTTGCCAAGAATGACCCGGAGAAATTCCAAGCATTGTACGATGCCAAGTACAAGAAAGCGTAAGTCAAACCAACAAAACCCATTTTCAAAATGAAAAAGTTCTTTTTATTGCTGACCGCAGTTCTGTTTAACTGCTTTACCGGCGGTTTGTTTGCCGCCGCTGTAGGCGCTTCGCCTGCCATTGGCGCAGCTGCCATGAATGCCATCGCAATGGTCCCTGACCTCGCACCGATGGGCGTACTTCGTTCGGGTGTATATACCGAGGTGTGGACCGGCGAGGTAGTAAAACAATTCTCTGATGCTGAGAATGAGGCGTTCCTGAATGGAGTACCCGATTACAGCCGCTTTGTAGAGAATGATGTGATTCACTTAGTGGATGCTGGTGTTAACCCGGATGTGCTGATTAACAACACCACTTATCCCCTTGACGTGCAAAACCTGTCTGAAACGGACATTGCTATCTCGCTGGATAAGTATCAGACCAAAGCCACCCCGATTACAGATGATGAGCTTTACGCATGTTCCTATGATAAGATGAAACTGCGCAAAGAGCAACATGGTGACGCTATTGCAGAGAATAAGCACAACAAAGCTATCCACGCATTCGCGCCTGCAACGAACACCGCCAGCACGCCTGTATTGGCAACGACCGGTGAAGTGACCGCTGAGGGCCGTCGCCGTTTGACCACCGATGACATCATCACGGCTAAGCACAAACTGGACAAACTGAAAGTGCCTGCACAAGGTCGCCGTCTGGTTCTTTGCTCGGATCATATCGAGGACTTGCTGCGCCAAGACCAGAAGTTTGCCAACCAGTTCTACAACTACACGACCGGTAAGATTGCCAACCTCTATGGCTTTGAGGTATATGAGTACAGCAGCAACCCTGTTTACACCACCGCAGGTGCCAAGAAGTCGTTCGGTGCAGTTGCCGGTACCGGTGAGTTTGAGGCTTCGGTTATCTTCTACGTGAAAAATATGTTCAAGGCGAACGGTTCAACCAAGATGTATTATTCTGAGGCTAAGACCGATCCGTTGAACCAGCGCAACCTCATCAACTTCCGTCACTACTCGGTAGCATTGCCAAAGGTAACGCGTGGAACGTGTGCCATCATGAGCGCATACGTAGCTCCGTCGCAAAGTCAATCCTAAGTTTCATCAATAAGTAGCAGGGCTTCGGCCTTGCTACTTATACAAACCTATAAGAAAATGGCTAAGAGTAATTCAACTAAAGAGGCTAAGAAGGTCGCAGATCCGGAAGCTCCAAAGACAAAGACTGTTTCCAATCCGGAGGCAAAGAAGCTCATGGAGCGTTATGACGTGGATGTGATCTATCGCAATAGCCGCGGTGAGTTCTTTTTGCAGAAGGACCTCGCCATAAACAGTGAAGCCGGCAAAGCCGACAAAGTAGAAACTTTCAAAAAGTAATCATTATGGGAAGTCTTAAAGGAGTAAACATTCAACGTGGTACGATAGGTGCCAGCGTCGATCAAGGAGCGGATGCTATCACCGGCCTCTTGGCTACAGGTGTGGCGGTAGCTGCTGACGCGGCGAACGGCATCAGCGGTATTGCTCTTGGTCAGACCGTCAGACTAACCAGCCTGACGGATGCCGAGGCTTACGGCATAAACGAATCGTATGATAGCACCAACTCGCTGAGCGTTTATCGCCATATCAGTGAGTTCTACCGCATGTTCCCCAATGGCACGCTTTACCTCATGCTGTATTCGGGTGACATGGAGGCTGCTTTTGCAGAACAATATGCAAAGAAGCTGATTATTGATGCCAATGGAGAGATCCGCATCCTCGGTATTGCCAACACACCGGCAGCCGCTACCGAAGAATACCTCAACGGATTCCCGGAGGATGTGTTTGGTTCTATCCAACTGGGGCAACAGCTCTATGACTGGGCATTCAGTACGTTCCGCCCGTGTCAGATCATTCTGGAGGGCCGTGACTTCAATGCTGCCAATGCAGCTTCCGCGCTGGATCTGCGCAACATCACCATCAGCAACCAAGTATTGGAAGCGTTCAAGGTGTCGGTGTGCATCGCACAGGATTGGAAGTTCGCGGATGGTCTGGATGCTATCCGTAAGAAGATGGCCGACCTTGGCACCATGCTTGGCAGCATAGCCAAGAAAGCCGTCAATGAGAATATCGGCGAAGTGGAAGGTGGCAATTTGGTTGACACCACGAATAACAAGTGGCTCGTTGCCGGACTGAGCAACCACCAGACCGTAGCCGGATGGGATTCGCAATTAGAGGCACTTGACAGCAAGGGCTATATCTTTGCCATCTCGTACACAGGCATTGCCGGTTACTACTGGAACAATGACCACACCTGTACGCCTATCAAGAAGGACAAAGACGGGTACTTCAACGAGTACACCATCAGCTACGGCCGTGTGCATGACAAAGCCGTGCGTGATCTGCGCACCTGTCTATTGCCCAAGGTAAAGAGCACCCAACCGGTTGACCCGGACACCGGCAAACTGCCGCAGGCCTTAGTGACCTACTTCGAGCGTCTTGCCGATGATGACGTGTTCAACGCGATGGCTGCTGAAGGTTTAATCACCGCCGGTAAGACCACCGTGGATCCGGATAGCGACTTGCTCATCTCGCCGCGTGAACTGAAAGTGTCGTTCGTACTGGTGCCGACCGGTCAGATAGACGAAATCAAAGGAACTATTAACCTCAAAACAAGCATCTGATTATGGCTGAAATTTCAAGAGGAGGTAAGACCTTCGACAATGGCGACGTGCAAATCGCCATGCTCGGCAGCATCGACTATGAAGTTACCAAGATCTCTTACGAGACCGAGCAAGACCATACTGCCAACTATGCCCTTGGATCCAATGAGCCAAGCAGCTATAGCATGGGTAAGAAGAAACACAAGTGTACGCTTGGACTTCGCCTGCGCAGTATATCTGAGATAGAGAAAGCTGCCGGTGGCAACCTGCTTGCCATCAAACCGTTCAACATCGTCGTCACTTTTGTCGATGAGGAGAATGAGATCATTGTGGACGTCATCAAGTGCAAGTTCCAGTCACAAGGACGGGAGGTTGGCGACAATGACGACATCAAACGCGAGTTTGAAATGTTTGTAACCAAAATTGACTACAACGTAGTACGTTAACAGTATGGAAAACGAAGTTAAAGATCAAGGCTGCAAGTTGCCGGAAGGTGTAACTACAGCGGATGTCCAAGCGTGGAAAGAGCGCTATGGCGAGAATAAGATTAAGATTGCTTCATTGCCCAAGGACGATGACGGCAACGAGTTCATGGACGTAATCGTGCGCGTGCCGGACCGCAAGTGTCTGGGCGAGTTCGAGAAGTGGGTGGATAAGTCGCCGGACAAAGCCAAGGAGATTCTGGTGAACGCCTGTGTGCTGAGTAATAAGGAAACCGTCAAGGCTGACGATGGACTGTTCTTTGCTGCATTTGATGCCATCACCAAGCTCATCCCGGTTCGTACTGCAATCGTAAAAAACTGCTAACGGGGTTCCCTCAGATAGACGCTATTGAGGACGATGACCCCGAAGCGAACCTGTTCAATGAAATACGAAAACTAAATGCCCAGATGTCCCTTTTCTTCCACATCCCATTCCCGGAGGATCTTCCGGATGAGTTGTGGGCAGAAAAGGTGGCACAGCTGAAATGGCTGGCTGAAAAAGGTTTGTTAGGAATAAAATCGGTTTTATGATAGACATTGACATCACAGATAGAATGTTTGCCGCCTTTGGTTACGTTCCAAGCGGTTATCCTAAGCAAGAAGTTATGCGTTCAGGCATAGCAGCTGCTTATGCGTCAGATGCTGCGATTAGCATAGGTCTTGGACGGGCAAACATAGCACTCATCAAAAACAGGATAGGTGCCAATGTGTTTGTCAATGGCTGTTCATTTGCCGACCTGACACTGTGTAATTCAGAGAACGGGAAGTGCTATGAGTTTGCCAATGGTCTGCTTAGCGAAGCGGCCACTGGCATTCTCGCACCTCCGCCGATGCTCACATTTGAGCGTTCTAAGAATATTGTTAAAACTACGGTAGATGGTAGCGACAGTGAAGTCGTCGAAAGTTTTGGATGTAAATCTTGGACAATAACAATGCACGGTATATTGGTTGATACAGATAATCACCAGTACCCACAAAGCAAATTACAAGAATTACGGGAGATGTTCGAAGTCAACAATGCCTTTGAAGTGCTTGACTGTGACATCATGGCAGATCTTGGCATAGAAAATCTCTATATAGAACAGATTTCAGAATTAGAATGTCTTGTAGATTATCAGGACACTGTGAAGTATAAGTTGACTGCGCATAGTCTCAAACCAGTAGAATTCTTTTTAATGTAACCCGCAAGGGCCTTCTTTAATGAACTTTACTGTAATGTCGGCGGTTCCACTCGTTACTATCTTGACATTGAGATCCGCAGAACCATTCTCTATGATGCGCCATTCGCCACATGAAGTAGCAGAACCTTGATCCAGCTTTTTGACGATGATATCACAAGGACCGTATTCAACTACTTTTACTACAATGTCAGCCAAACCATAAGTGTCAACGAACTTCACTTCCCCATACAACGGATAAGTCTTACCATCCTTGGTAATGGTGCAGTTGCTCCGGTCGATCTTGACATCATCAGCAAACGTGAACGTTGCTGTAGCGAGAGCTAAAAGTAATATGGTGACTATGCGTTTCATTTACTAAATACACAACAATTATTGTGCCAAAGGGCACGATTTCAACCAACAAAAGACTAAAAAAGATGTTTGTCGTTCCGAAATCCGAAATAACCATTGGTTCCGTGCGCTTCTATGGAGAGCAAGCCGGTGTGAATGCCGTGACCATTAAGGAATCGGTGGATAGCCTTGGAAACAGTGCCACGGTCACTATACCGCGCAACTTCCAACGCAAGGACGGCAAAGGCATTTTGGACTACATACACACTGGCGACAAAGTAACTATCCGGCTTGGTTATGGCGATAACCTCTACACGGAGTTTGAAGGCTACTTGGCGCATATAGGTGACGGAACACCCATTGTCCTGGAGATAGAAGATGAGTGGTACTTATTTCGTAAGACACGTTTCAATAAGAACTTCCAATCGACATCACTCAAAGAAGTGCTTCAATTCGTGTTCCCTGGTTATACCATTGATGACAATGTGAACTCACCTATTCCTGAAGGTTATACCATCCGCGATGCCAGTGCATACGATGTGGTGAAAGCCTTACGTGAGCAACGCGGCTTCTTTACTCGCGTGGATGTAGAGCAAAAGACGGTGAGCTGTTTCTACCCATTCAACTACAAGGGCGTTGAAACGCACACATACGTATTCGGCACGCGCAATTGTACGTTGCTGGATGAACTGAGAAAGAAAGAACTGGCGCCGAACATCATTTCTAACACGTTGAAATTCGTGCGCAAAGAAGATATAAAACTGCATATCACTGCCAAAGGCCAAGACCGCACAGGCAAGACTATAGTAGAGGAACTTGGAGACAACAGCGATGATGCAACCAAACGCACCATGAATTTCGGTACCGAGTGCCAGACAAAGCAGGCTTTACGGGAACGAGCTCAGGCTGCTTTGGATAAACAATGTTTTGACGGGTATGAGGGAAAAATAACCGGCTTTGGCGTGCCACGTGTGCATGCCGGCGATGCGGTTAAACTCGTGGATCCGGAAAACAGCGAGCGTGAAGGCACTTACCTCGTTAAAGCAGTTACCATCAATTATGGCGTTGGCACTGGCTTCCGCCGTGAAGTAGAACTATCATACAAAATATAACACCATGGCAAGATCCATAGAACAAATCAAAACCTCAATGGCTGAGGCTTTCATGCAAGACACCAATCTTGCAATCAAGTATGGCTTTGAAGTAGGCGCAGACTTCAACAATACATTCTCAAAAGTGTCTATTGAGAGTTTGCTGCTGTATATAGTGGCAGTTGGTATTTGGACGCTGGAGAAACTTTTTGACACCCACACGGCAGAAGTCACCGACTATATTGCCACTATGAAGCCGCATTCGCTTCGGTGGTATGTAGAGAAAGCCAAGGCGTTCCTATACGGCGTGCCGCTCGTCGATGGTTCCGACCAACACGACACCACCGGCATGACCGATGAACAGATTGCCCAGGCGCAGATTGTCACCTTTGCAGCCTGCACCGAATCCAATGCTACGCTGTACCTTAAAGTGGCGAAAGCCGGACCGGCGCCACTCACAGCCGATGAGAAAGCTGCCTTTGTCGCTTACCTCCATGAGATCAAGGATGCCGGTGTCCGTATAGATGTCATTTCCGAGCAAGGCGACTACCTCAAACTGGATATGGTCATCTACTATGATCCGTTGCTCATCAATGCCGATGGCGAGAGTAAAGCCAAACGGGCACCAGCCATCGAGCAAGCCATCAAGGACTATATCGAAAACATCCCCTTCAATGGCGAGTTCCGCAAGAATGAACTGGAGGATGCCATCCGAGCCGTCGATGGTGTGGTCATGGTCGAGTTCGTGGCTGCCTACCATTCCGAAACGGGTGCCGAAGATACCTATGATGAAGTGGTACCCTACTGCAAACCCGCTTCCGGTTATTTCAAGTTTGACAATGCCGATCTTTCGGACGTAACCTATCAGCCCTATGCAAATTGATTACCGTAAACTGGTCATACTCTTATTGCCGACGTTCCTGCGCCAACCGGTTCTGATGGCATGGCTTCGCGCAATGGCTTATCCGTTGCAGCAACTCCATGACCGTCACCAAGCGGCACGCACGCAACGCCTGTATGAGCTGCGACACACCAGCCAGATATGTTTTATCAAAGACGCCCTCAATAACGAGTTCGGCATCACAGACTATGCCAATGGCTTTGAGATAGAGGACATCAACGCGCCCGGTGAATGGGTGTGGATCTATGATGAGAATGTGGACCGCTTCGATGATGAACAGCACATGCTCTTTGATGATCCGACATTCATACATAACATTTCCGCCATTTTGCCGCCTACCTCTGCATTCTTTGTCTTGGTTCCGCAATCCATAACCATTGACGAGACGAACGAGGCACGCATCCGTTCCATTGTGAACAAGTACCGACTGGCATCACGAACCTTTGAAATAAAAACAAGAATATGAACACGCAACATTTCACAAACAACGACAATCAGAAGTTCCCGCTTTCCACGGAGGCGTTAGCTTTCATGCAGGAACAAATCAAACTGGCATACGGTCTGACGGATCTTGCCGGCCAGAACATTATTGTCAAACAATCATCCGCGACTGAAACAGGCTTGGTCATCTATGATGGTGAACTATTACCGCTAACCGGCACACCATCACGCTTCATAACTATTGCACAGAGTACGGAACAGGTAAACGTTGAAGGACGTTTCACCGGCACTGTTCGCACTACCAGAACAGCTGTGTATGCTGCCAGGCTTCGCGTTGGCAGCACTGGCACAGGTTCTAAAGCAGCCAGTGCGTTCACGGTTCTTAAAAGTATCTCAACGCTGATGAACGAGTTGGATGAAGCCAAGCAACATATAATGCCAAAAGGCTCTGTCATTGCGTGGTCAGGAACTTGTGACTGTGATCATGTTCCGTATGGCTTCATTCCGTGTGGAGCATTCTTCTCTGGATCAGCCTCCAGATTCGCACCCGATGGCGCGGCTACTATGGAACTCGCAAAATGGAGAAATAAATACTCCGGAATAGAAATCAGTTCCTTTGGTATGAATAATGGAGCCTTGGTTGGCATAAGAGTAACTTCATGCAACGGGGTGACAATTCCTGACCTCACAGACCGTTTCATTGTACAGGCTGGAGGTAATTATGCAGAAGGTGACACTGGCGGTGCTAATTCCGTAACGCTGACAGAAGCTCAAATGCCGAAACATGCACACAAATTATTGGTATGTACTCACGAATATAGTGGTACTGATACAGGTGGGGTTGACGCAGGAAACAACCAGAGTACACGGGCATGGGTAATTCCACATGATAGCAGTTATGAAAATGCATATACAGGTGGTGATCAAGCTCACGAGAACCGTCCGCCGTTCTATGCTTTGTGTTACCTTATCAAAGTAATTTAATCACCGTTTAATCAGTGTTTCAATATGGATTTAGCAACAATTTTAACATGGTTCAAAAGAGGCTACAAGCCTACCGAAGCGCAGTTTGCTGCCACGTTCCGTTCGTTCCGCCATAAGGATGATGCCATTCCGATGGAGGATGTCTCAGGTTTGACGATGGCACTCGCTAATAAGTCGGAAAACGGACACACGCACACCCTTGCGGAGATAACCGACTATGACGGTGGCGACAAAGAAGTCATCAATGCCATGGTGGCGCAGGACAGTACCGAACTGGAGGCGTTCACCAAGACTGCCGGCATGTATTATATTCTGCTGAGCGATGATCTGCTCTACCAATGCGTGCATGATGAGGACACGGACACCGACACCCTCACCGAAGTAGAGCCGGATGGAAAGGTAGTTTATTCTGCTTATGATGCAGACGACAACCTGCATATCTACCTCTACAACGTGCCCAATCTCATGTTCCAGGACGTGACCAACGAGCAAGTGGATAAAACCATCTACACAAATGATCTGAATGGTCTTATCACCCGTCAACTTGCAAATGGTGTTTATTCTGTGGTGTACATCAATAGTGGCATTGATGATAACACGTATGGCGATGCCTACACACTCACGGTGGGTGATGGATCTATTGCCAGCCGAGTTCTGGAGTGCCGCACCGGATGGGCACAGACTATTCTGGTAGATGAGACGTATCAGTGGCAGTGGCACAACTATTCGTACAACGGCCATGGCCACCAGCAATCTGACGTTGAAGGTCTGACGGAAGCCCTCGCAGGGAAGGCTGCCTCCAATCATGATCATGATGGAGTGTACCAGCCGGCTGGAAGTTATGCAGCCGCAGATCACAACCATGATTCCGCGTATGCTGCCAAGAACCACACGCATAGTGAGTACCTGACGCAACACCAGGACATCAGTGGTAAACAGGATAAAACTGACAATTCTTTGCTGACTACAGCTAAGAACATTGTCAGTGCCATCAATGAGCTGTGGAATAAGTTTGCGGACTACGCGCTGGCCAATCATAATCACGATGGTGTGTACCAGCCTGCCGGGAACTATGCCGATGCCAATCACAACCATGATAGCCGGTATCTGACGCAGCACCAGGACATCAGTGGCAAACAGGATAAAATGGACAATACTCTGCCGACTACAAACAAAACTATTGTGGGAGCTATTACTGAATTATGGAATAAGTTCACGGACTACCTCAAAGGTATTCAGCAAGTGACTTATGCGCAACTGGTGACGCTCCGGAACAATAGTGGACTGAAACCCGGTCAGTGGTATCGCATCACCGACTATATGACGACAGTTGTCAACGATACCGAGGCACGTAGCGCAGGGCATCCATTTGATTTGCTGGTCATGGCTACAAGCAGCAACACACTTTCTGAGGAAGCCAAAGCAATCAAGAGTTCCAGAGACAGCAACGACTATTTTGCCGATGCCAACCTGAACGCATGGAAGGTGTGGTATTGTCTGGATAATGACACAACACGCTTCCAATGGGCTGACACAGAGAACGGAAAAGGTGTCATCTGGCGCATGATCGACGAGTGGCAGAATGATTGCCCCTATGACTTCAAAAACGTGCAGTTCAAACGCTATCGCGTGTATGATGATAGTCCTCATGGAGAATTAGAAGCATTGGATGGTCAATACTATGGTTATAATGGCGATATGAATAATGTCCATATAGACGATGAAGATGACTTCGTATGGGCATATACATTCACGCTCATTGATGAAAATGATGACTATGTGGATTATTCTATCAAGAAAGAAGGTGCTTTAGATACCGAAACAGATTGGGGGTATCTCAACCAATTCAAGAAAGGACGTTGTGAATATAACCGCATTAGACATAGTTATACGGCCGTTACTATTGATGACCAATGCTATCGCACATTGATGCTGAACAATATCGTACTGATTTCGACTATCAATGAGGAATGCGGTTTGTCCGGGGAAATGCAACTGAACGAATTCGGTGTAGGCAACTATAACATGACAGTCAAAGATAATCCGGAGAAGAATGTCTTTGGCAATAAATGTTACAATAACATCGTTGGGTCGTATGCTAACACATTCGGGAACGATTGTAGTGGTAACACGTTCGGGAACGATTGTAGTGGTAACACGTTCGGGAACGGTTGTTCTTGGAATACATTCGGGAACGACTGTTATGAGAACACATTCGGGAACGACTGTTATGAGAACACATTCGGGAACTACTTCCGGTGTAATACGTTCGGGAACTACTGTTACAGCAACACGTTCGGGAACGACTGTTATGAGAACACATTCGGGAACGGTTGTGGTGGTAACACGTTCGGGAACGACTGTTATGAGAACACATTCGGGAACAATTGTAGTGGTAACACGTTCGGGAACGGTTGTTACCGTAACACATTCGGGAACGGTTTTCAATATAACACGTTCGGGAACAAATGCCGCTATCTCACTGTGCATAACGGTGTTCGATACGTGGAAGTTCCAGGTGGTAGCACAGATTATTCCTATGTTCAGAACGCCCAAATACTCAACGGAACGCATGGCAGTGACTCGTCAAATATGCTACAAATATCGTTCCAAGAGGATGCAGACTACTGCCAATTTGCAGGTCTGAATAGTAGCGGCATTTTGAAGATTTGGGTGCCTGCTGACGCTGCATAATTGACGTGCACATTTGCATATTCATGCGCTACCATCGCAT
>JAFSMP010000017.1 GCA_017447875.1 Paludibacteraceae bacterium
GAGTAAGACAGGAAGTACCACTTATTCATGCGGCATGACATCCTATTCTGACAAAGCAGCAGCGGCAGGAAATCACGTATCCGGTCACTTTACGGTTGCTTCGGGATATAGTTTTACTCCGTTACGTGTGTCTTTGGCTACAACAGCCATCAGCAAAGCAAAGAATATGTCCGTCATGATGGGCTCCGATACAGTGGTATGGCGTCAACCGGCAAGTGGTTCAGCTACTCCGACCAGACATGAATATTCTTTCTCTTCACCATCTTCCTACACAGGTAAAGATTCTTTGAAGTTTGTGGCTTACGGAGAAACAAGCGGTTTCCGTATCGGTTCGCCTATTGTAGTGTACGGTATAGTGAAGAAAGAGTGCGACCCGATTACTGCTACCGCAACTGCAGGTACTGCAAGCGTAACCGGTAAGACGACGGCGAGCCTACCGTACACATTGAGCAATACTACCAACGTAGCAAGCGTGACAGTCAAGGTGTATGAAGGTTCGACCTTGCGTCAGACGTATGCCGGACAGACAGCCACCACCAGCGGCACTTGTTCGGCAACAGGTTTGTCGGCAGGTACAACCTATACCTATACTGTAACGCCTATTGCTTCTACCGGTTATTGCGACGGCGACGAGAGCAGCAAGTCTTCCTCTTTCACCACGCAGTACGGCGTGACGTACGCAGCAGGTGTGACGCTCACCAGCGGTAGTGCGCCGAGCGACGCAAACGGCTATACCAGCGGTGCAACAGTAACGGTTCTCGGAAATACAGGTAGCATGGTTTATGGCTCGGAAGATTTCTTAGGCTGGACAGATGGCACAACGTTCTACGTAGCCGGCAATACCTTCTCCATCACCGCCAACACTACCCTCACCGCCGTCTGGTCCGGTAGCTGTAGCGGAAGTACTACGTTGTTCTCGCTTACCGTAAACCAGACAGGAAATGATTTATACGTTGCGCGAAATGGAGGATCCTTGGCTCTTACAACCAGTAATGCTTTCTCGGCTCTTAGTGGAGGAACTGTTGCGGTCGTAAATAATAATACAAACTCCGGTGGTCCCGACAAGATGGTAGGAATAGATAACAGTGAGAGACACATTAGATTTACTTCTACGGGTAATCAATATATGTCAATTGCTCTATCAACAATAACATTAGCTCAGGGAGATGTAATAGCTTTCACGAGTAACGGAAGTGCTCAATTCTATATTACTAAAACTACTACATATTCAAATAGTATTGAGACAACGAGTAATTCATATACAGTTCCCGAGAGTAGTCCATTAATTGGAGAATCTACTATATATTTATGGCCAAAGAGTACGTCTGCAAAAATTTACACATTTACAATTACTCGTGGCAGTGGCTCTTCTTGCTACGATGTAACCTTCTCTGATGGCAGTACCGCCCCAACGGCGCATGTGACATGGCCCGATAATATAGAAGGTGTGCCGACGGGCAAGAAGATTGTTGCTCCGACCGCTCCGACAGCTATCGGTTATACCTTCGGCGGCTGGTACAAAGAGGCGGCTTGCTCCAATTCTTTCAGCTTCTCGGGTACGATTACCAAAGACACCACCCTCTACGCCAAGTGGACCAAAGATGACTTCATGTTCACCGGTGCTACGGATAGTAACTGGAGTACGACAACCAACTGGGTAGGCAACGCGCTTCCCGATATAGATGATGATGTATATATCACAGCAGCTATGACGGTAGATGTTGACGATGCCCAAGCCAAGAGCGTGACCCTCATGAAGGACGGCGACAATGCAGGTTCGCTGACTATTGATGCCGGCAACGCACTTGTCATCGCCGGTACGCTGAAGAAGACGACCGATGGTTCAACCTTAGTGGCTACCGCTGCCGCGGATGTTACCATCAACTCCACACGCGATGATGGTACCGGTGCGCTGATCATCGGAGGTGAGACCGGATCGAA
Organism: Paludibacteraceae bacterium; assembly: GCA_017447875.1. Lineage (GTDB taxonomy): Bacteria > Bacteroidota > Bacteroidia > Bacteroidales > Paludibacteraceae > Colicola. The sequence goes on from JAFSMP010000017.1 coordinate 1,942, forward strand.
TGCGGCGACGATGAACTTTGAGACGAAAGCAAAACTGGTTGGAGGATCAACCGTGAACCAGTTCATCGGCTCGCCGTTCAGCAACACGGCGCCGTACGTCGATTATGGTCAACAGTTATATAAGTTCTGTCCGCAGCAAAATGGTGATCGTGGCTGGTGGCAGAGCCATGAAAGCGAAACAGCTATGACGCCGTTCTGGGGATATAATGTACTGTGTCCGGAGACATCTTTCTTGGATCTTAACTGGACCGGTAAATTGAACCCAAGCGAAAGCAAGACGATCACTGACTTCTACTACAACGGTTCTTCCGAAACGGATAACATGTTCGCGAACTCATGGACTGCGCCGATTCATGTAGGCGAGATAGAGGATGCGGATCTTACCAATGTCTCTAAGACCCTCTATATGTTCAATGCAGGAACACCGGCTCAAGAAGCAGGGCATAGTGGCGCAGACGCTACGAATAGCAATGATGACCCGGGTACGTACATCTCGATACCTATTCACTCGGCGACCTACGCAGGTATAGGCGTGATTCCGTCCATGCAGGCGTTCTACGTGGAGGCTACGGGTTCGAGCGCAAGTATTACGTTGGATTACAACAAGTTAGTATATACGCCGGCGTTGACGAGCGTAGGTATTGTACCGAACCGTGCGCCGAGACATAGTGCAGAGGTTGTAGAACCGGAAGTAATCAAACTGCGTGTACAGAGCGAGACTGGTTGGGCAGCCAACACCTATGTCATGGGTCGTGCAGACTTCGCGGAAGGTTATGAGGACGGTTGGGATGGCGCTTACATAGAAGGTGAGAGCGCAACACCGAAACTCTATACCCCGTCGATTGATGGCAACATGTTCATCAACTGCTTGCCGCAGATCGAAGGAACGGTAGTAGGCTTCCGCAAAGGTTCGAGCGATAACAACTACATCTTCTCGTTCGATTATGACGGAGATGAGGTATGGTATCTCAACGACCAGAAAGCGCAGAAATCGACGCAGATTATGAACGGTCAGACCTATGCGTTCGAATCCGAGGCAGGCGACAATGCAGCACGCTTCGTGATCTCAGCAACGCCGATCAATAAGATCGCAACAGGCTGTGAGAGCGTAGGCGCTGAGGCTGCGAAGGTTCGCAAAGTCATCATTGATGATAAGGTATATATCATCCGTGGCGGACAAGTATTTGATGTTCTTGGAAAAACCATTAAAAAATAAACAAATATGAGATACAAAATGAATAGTTTGATTGTAGGATTGCTGCTCATAGGAGCAGTAGAGACGCAAGCCGTGGAGTACAAGAACACGTACAAAGGTTCGGATCACGCAATACAGCAGACGGAGCATAAGGTAGCCAATTCGGCTACCACCGCTCCGTCAGCGAGTTTCCAATCGACCAGCGCCATGCCGGTAGCATCCATGGGAGCGAGTACGCTCAATGCAGACGGTACCGTGAATGCTGAGGCATATGGTATCGGGCAGGAAGAGACGCCCGCGAAGGCTCCGAGCGGACCTCGGAAAGTCGGTGGTGGTCAAACCATCGAAGGTCCCGTGGGTGATGCCGTTCTGCCCTTGTTGCTGATGGCAATGCTTTTTGCGGGAGTGGTGTACACTCGCCGCAAAAGGTGTTAAGCCGTTAAGTAGTTAAATCGTTAAACCGTTGGGTTTATACCAAACCCTCCGAAAGGAGCGGTTAATTTCATAATATTAATATCCTCGCCACCGCCACTCGTGAGAGCCGCGGTGGTTTTTTGCTATGGGAGAAAGATTACTGATTAACTCATAATTGGTTGAGCGACCACCCTCATTTGTCTTACAGAGGATTTTTTTCTCAATGAGCGATTGGATGTCTCGCAATGCCGTATCCTGCGAACAATGGTTGATCTTGGCATATTTCTGCGTGGTTAGTTTGCCCTCAAAGCCATCCAAAAGGCGATTGAGAATCTTACGCTGACGCTCGTTCATCTCGGTATCTCGATGCCTCGCCCAGAATTCCGTTTTCTGTATCACTCGATCAGTAGTCTGCAAACCATGTACTAACGCCTCACGTAATGCACCGACGAACCATAGCAACCAAGGCGTGATGTCTATCGGACCTTTTTGTGCTTGTTCCAGCGCATCGTAATAGTCTTTCTTTTGCCGCATTATCTGAGCAGATAGGCTATAGAAACGTTTGGCAGTCTTATCTGCCCGCGCCAGCATCATCTCTGTGATGATACGTGCCATACGTCCGTTGCCGTCATCAAAAGGATGAATCGTCACAAACCATAAGTGCGCGAGAGCAGCACGTATAATGGGGTCGGTTGGGGCATCGGTATTGACCCATTGAATGAACTGCTCCATCATCGCCGGAACAGCATCGCTGGGCGGTGCTTCAAAATGTACTTTCTGTTTCCCCGTAGGTCCGCTGACGACTTGCATCGGTTCATCGCCTACCCGCCAGTTAGCGACAGTGATCTTATATCCATCACTGTACCCCAACGGGAAGAACGCGGCATGCCAGGCAAACATCCGTTCGTCGGTTAGCGGTTCTGCAAACGCTTGGGTCGCTTGCATCAAAGCATTAACCACACCTTCCGTATAATGGTCGGTGCGCTCCATACCCGCCGTCTCTAATCCAAGATGACGGGCTACACTGCTTCGCACGCTATCGGCATTGAGCACTACTCCTTCAATCTGCGAGGAACCAATGATCTCACTCGTAAGCGCTTCTACTTGTGCCGCCAAGCCTTCAAAGCCCAGCGCCGCCATACGTCCCAGAAGTTGCCCTTGCAGGGTATGTACTTCTCCAAGAGGGGAAAGTAACACATCTGTATTCCACTCAAATTGCGGGAATCGATTGTTCTGCCATAGATAGTTTTTTGCCATTTCTCCGTAATTTTTGCTTTCGTTATGCGTTGAATATGAGGGTTTATCTCCGCATCAGTGCGGCGAATAAAATTGTTAATCTCCGCAATTAATCATAAAAACTGCGTGCAAAGGTACAATATTTTTTTGATATATGCAAGAGTGTTGAGCATTTTTGTGCAATTTTGTAGTAACTTCGGCAATTTGTAGTAACTTCGGCAATTTGTAGTAACTTCGGCCCTCCCGCAAGCGGGTTCCCGCCGAATTTACGTTCGCACAGTTGTGCGAATAACAAGCATTTCTCGCTAAAAATTCAAGTAAAATTGATTTTTATCGTAAAATCCTTGTTTATTCCAAATATTTGTTGTAACTTTGCAGCGCAAATTAAATATCAATACTATGAGCAATCCATTTAGTCTCGAAGGAAAGAACGCTTGGATCACAGGCGCCAGTTACGGAATCGGCTTTAACATCGCGAAAGCGTTTGTAGCAGCCGGAGTTAAGAACATCATCTTCAATGACATCAACGAAGAGGCCCTCCAGCGCGGTTTGGATAACTACGCCGCTGAAGGAATCAAGAACGTGCACGGCTATGTATGCAACGTCACGGACGAGAATGCGGTGAAGGCATTGGTGGAGAAGATTCACGCCGAGGTAGGCCAGATCGATATCCTTGTCAACAACGCAGGAATCATCAAGCGTATCCCGATGCATGAGATGAAACGTTCGGAGTTCCAAGCGGTCATTGATGTAGACCTCGTAGCACCGTATATCGTTTCTGCAGCTGTGCTGCCGGAGATGATGGAGCGTCGCGAAGGAAAGATCATCAACATCTGCTCCATGATGTCGGAGCTCGGTCGCGAGACCGTATCGGCTTATGCCGCTGCCAAAGGCGGATTGAAGATGCTGACCCGTAATATCTGCTCGGAGTACGGAGAGTACAACATCCAGTGCAACGGTATCGGTCCGGGTTATATCGCTACGCCGCAGACCGCACCGCTGCGTGAACGTCAACCGGACGGCTCTCGTCATCCGTTTGACTCCTTCATCTGCGCGAAGACTCCTGCCGGTCGTTGGCTCGAACCGGAAGAACTTGGCGGTCCTGCTGTCTTCTTGGCAAGTCACGCTTCTGATGCCGTCAACGGACATATCCTCTATGTCGACGGTGGTATATTGGCATATATCGGCAAACAACCGCAATAAGAGATTAGAGAATATGAAACACAGAATTTTTCTTTCCGCAGCAGAAATGAGATAATAGCTTCGCATAAAAGAATAAACTATGCAACTGGTTCTACAGATTATCACACTCATCGGTTCCGTCGCGATGTTGATGTACGGAATGAAGGTGATGAGTGAAGGCCTGCAGAAGATGGCCGGTAGTAAGTTGAGCAATGTGCTCGGCACGATGACTACCAATCGTTTCTCAGGCGTTTTGACAGGTGCGTTCATCACGGCTGCTGTGCAGTCGTCCACCGCTACCACCGTCATGACCGTAAGCTTCGTATCCGCCGGGATCCTCTCGCTGGTGCAAGCCATATCGGTCATCATGGGTGCGAACATCGGTACGACGTTCACCGCCTGGATCATGGTGCTTGGAGGCGGTAGTTTCGACCTGCGTCTGGTGGTCTATGCTACGATTGTCCTGGCGGTCGCGCTGATATACACCAAGAAGAATGCCAACTTAGGCGATTTCCTTATCGGTCTGTCGTTGATGCTCTTGGGTCTGACGACGCTTAAGATCAACGCCACGGAGATGCATCTGGATCAGTTGGAACCCGTGCGTAATTTCTTCATCGCTACCTCCAGTTGGGGCTACGGATCGTATTTCCTCTACCTGCTGGTGGGCGGTATATTAACCTTCGCCGTACAGAGTTCCGCAGCTATCATGGCGATCACCATGACCCTTTGCTCCACGCACGTGCTGCCGCTGGATATGGGTATATCGCTGGTGCTGGGTGAGAACATCGGTACAACGATCACGTCGAATATCGTGGCTTTGTCCGCTTCGGTGCAGGCCAGACGTGCCGCCATGGCGCACTTGGTGTTCAACCTCTTCGGCGTGATCTGGGTACTGTGCGTGTTCCGCTGGTTCGTAGGTGCGGTGTGCGAAGTATGGGGCGTGGAGTTTGTTCCCGGTCAACCCTCAGACGTATCGCCGGACAAGCTCAATGCTATCCTGGCTACCTTCCACACGACGTTTAACGTACTCAATACCTGCGTGCTGATCTGGTTCATCAAAGGACTGGAGAAACTGGTCATATGGATCATCCCGTCCAACCCCGAACAGAAAGATACGGACAGCCAGTTGCGGTTCATCTCCGGTGGTCTGATGTCCACATCCGAGTTGTCGATCCTTCAGGCATGGAAAGAGATCCACGTCTTTGCGATCCGTACCCAGCGGATGGTGGGTATGATCCACGATCTGTTCTACGAAACGGACGAGGCGCAGTTTACCAAGATATACTCGCGTATCGAGAAATACGAAGGCATATGCGACCGCATGGAGTGGGAGATAGCGCAGTACCTCAATAATGTGGCGGACGGTCGTCTGTCGGATCAGTCCAAGCACGAGGTGCATAAGATGCTCCGTATCGTGAGTGAGTTGGAGTCCGTCGGTGACGCGAACTACAACCTCTCCCGTTATATGCGCCATCGACACGAGCATAACGTGCAGTTCACCGACTATCAGATCAAGAATGTGGAGATGATGATCTATCTGCTGACCGGAGCGGAAGCGAAGATGGTGGAGGCGCTCGAGCATGTGAGTATCACCGAGGAAGAGTTCCATGAGATGACCAACATGGAGAACGAGATCAATAACTTCCGCGATGAACTCAAGATGCAGAACATGCAGCATATCACCGAGAAAGAGTATGACTATTCCACCGGCGTCAACTACATGGATATCATCCTCGAACTGGAGAAGATGGGTGACTATATCATCAATGTGGAAGAAGCCGTTTATGAGCATAAACACGATAAATAATTTCTGAACAATATCTATGAATGTAAACTATCTGGAGTCCCGACATATCGGGCTCAGCTCGGAAGACGAGAAGAAGATGTTAGCCGCTATCGGTGCACAGTCGATGGAGGCGTTGGTGCGTGAGACGATGCCGGCTGATATCGTGTTGCCGGAAGGGATCGAATTAGACCAAGCGCTGACGGAGCAGAAGCAACTGGAGAACGCAGAGGAACTGTTGGCCGAGAATATCCCGGCACGTTCCTATATCGGCCGCGGTTGGTACGGCACCATCACACCGGCTGTCATCCGTCGTAATATATTGGAGAACCCCGTTTGGTACACCTCGTATACTCCGTACCAGGCAGAAGTGAGTCAGGGACGTCTGGAGGCGCTGTTTGTGTTCCAGACCATGATCAGTGACCTCACCGGTCTGCCGCTCGCTAACTGCTCGCTGCTCGATGAAGCCACCGCTGCCGCGGAGTCCGTGACGATGATGCGTAACCTACGCAGCCGTGAACAGGTCAAAGCGAATGTACGCAAAGTGTTCGTCGATGAGAAGGTATGGTCTAACACCTTATCTGTATTACGCACGCGTGCGCAAGGACAGGATATCGAGATCGTCACCGGCAGTTATGCAGACTTTCAACCGAATGCCGAGTTCTTCGGCGCACTCGTTCAATGGCCCAACAGCGATGGATCGATCGAAGAGTATGACGCCTTCATCGAGGACTGTCATGCCGCCGGACTGAAAGTGACCGTAGTAGCTGACCTCATGGCACTCGCCTTACTCAAACCCCTGGATGCCGATATCGTATGTGGTACGGCGCAGCGTTTCGGTCTGCCGATGGGCTTCGGTGGTCCTACCGCCGGTTATATGGCTACCCGCGATGAGTACAAACGTGACATGCCGGGACGTATCATCGGTCTGAGTAAAGACAAATATGACCATCCGGCTTACCGCCTGGCACTCCAGACACGCGAACAGCATATCAAACGCGAACGGGCGACTTCGAACATATGTACCGCTGAGGCCCTCTCGGCGATGATGGCAGGTATGTACGGCGTGTACCACGGTGCTCAAGGCATTCGCGAGATAGCCGAAGGAATCCACTCCAAAGCAGTTTACCTGAGCGAGATGCTGCAGGCGTACGGCTATGAGCAGGAGAACAGTGAGTTCTTTGATACATTGCGGATTAGTGGATTAGCGGATGAGCGGATTAGTGGGTTGAAAGAACTAGCCGAAGAATTGGGAATCAACCTCTATTACGATGCCGAAGGATGGGTAGGTCTGTCTATCGACGAGACGGTGGATATAGATGACATGAACGACCTGATCGAGTTATTCGCCGAAGCGTCCGGCAACATGCCGCAGTACGAAGAGTCCGAAGAGGCGTTTGAAGGCCTGTGGGCGATAGACGAGAGTAGGGTGCGCGAACTCGATTATATGCAGGCGGAAGTATTCCAACTCTATCATACCGAGACCGAGATGATGCGTTATCTCAAGCGCCTGGACCGCAAGGATATATCGCTGGCTACGTCCATGATTCCGCTCGGCTCATGTACGATGAAACTGAATCCGGCTGCCGCGATGATTCCGATCACCTTCAGTCAGGCAATGAGTATCCACCCCTTGGCTCCGGACGATCAGACGGATGGCTACCGCGTGATCATGGAGCAGTTGAAAGCACAACTGTGTGCGATCACCGGTTTCGAGGCTTGTACGCTGCAACCTACCTCCGGTGCTGCCGGTGAATACACCGGTCTGGTGGTCATTCGTGAATACCTGCATCGTCAGAATCAAGACCAACGCAAAGTATTGTTGATCCCTGCTTCGGCACACGGCACCAACCCTGCTTCGTGCGTGCAAGCCGGTTTCACACCATGCGTAGTGAAATGCGACGAACAGGGAAATACCGACCTCGATGACTGGAAGCAGAAAGCGGAAGAGAACAAAGAGGTTCTCGCGGGATGTATGATCACGTACCCGTCCACGCACGGTATCTTCGAGCAGGCGATTCGTCAGATGATAGCGGCCGTGCACGAGAACGGCGGACTCGTCTATATGGACGGCGCGAACATGAACGCGCAGATAGGATGGACCAATCCGGCTTATATCGGTGCCGACGTGTGTCACCTCAATCTGCATAAGTCCTTTGCTTCTCCGCACGGTGGAGGCGGACCCGGTGCCGGTGCCGTTTGTTGCACCCAAGCACTCGCTGACTGTCTGCCGTCGGAAGACAAGAACCGTGTTTCTGCCGCTCTCTACGGCAACGCGAACATGGCGCTTATCTCATGGGGTTATATAGCGATGATGGGTGCTGAAGGATTACGTCATGCTACGGCAGCGGCTATCCTCTCGGCTAACTATATGGCTTCGCGTCTGAAGGATGCTTACGGTATCGTCTATACCGGAGCCACCGGCAGAGTAGGGCATGAACTGATCCTCGACTGCCGCCAGTTCCACGCGATAGGGATCACCGAAGCGGATATCGCCAAACGACTCATGGACTACGGCTACCACGCACCAACCCTCTCTTTTCCGGTGCACGGCACCCTCATGGTGGAACCCACCGAGAGCGAGTCCCTCGTCGAGATCGACCGTTTCTGCGACGTGCTGCTGCAGATTCGTCAGGAGATAGCGGATATCGAGTCGGGAAAAGCAGACAAGTCTGATAATGTGTTAGTTAACGCTCCGCACCCGGAATACGAAGTAGTAGCAGACGAATGGACTCATCCCTATTCGCGTCAACAGGCGGCTTATCCTACCGAGTGGGTGGCACAGACCAAGTTCTGGTGTCCCGTCGGTCGTGTCGATAACGGCTTCGGAGACCGTAACCTCGTGGCTAAATTCTGATAACTGATAACTGAAAACGGAATGCTTCGTTACAGCCAACTGGTTAACCCCCATATAGCACCGCAGAAATCGCGGCTGCATATGTTGATCGAATACCTGGTCATTATCATCGGTATAGCACCGATGGCTTTGATGGTCAACTGGGTGTTACTGCCGCATGCTTTCGTCGGTGGCGGACTGACCGGAATATGTTCCGCTATCTATTACGTCACCGGAGGCATGTTCCCGTCGCTCTTTCCGGAATACGGAGGTGCGATACCGGTTTGGTTAACGACGTTTGTCTTCAATGCAATCCTCCTGCTCATTGCCGGCTTCACCGTCGGGTGGCGTTTCTGCATCCGCACGATGGTAGGCGTAGCAGCGATCACCTTCTGGTACCGCGTCATCCCGATCTTACCGCAACCCATCATCGAAGATCCCTGGTTAGGATCCATCATCGGCGGATTTGTGTTCGGCCTCAGTCTCGGATGCGTGTTGGCGGTCAACGGCTCATCCGGCGGAACGGATATCGTGGCGATGATCGTTAACCATTATCGCGATATCTCCTTGGGTAATATCATGCTCGTATGCGATATCCTCATCATCGCCTCGGCGTTCTTCCTGCCGTTACCGGAATCGATGCAGCAGGAGGGAGTCAATCCGCATTACCTGCAGACCAAACGGGTACTCTACGGTGTCTGTATGACCGTCTCTTATACCGTGGCGGTGGATTGGTTGATGACCCGCCTGCACCGCTCCGTGCATTTTCTGATCTATTCCTCCCAATATGAGCAAATAGCAACGGCCATCAACCGAACGGTTAACCGTGGTGTGACGGTGCTCGACGGAACAGGTTGGTACTCGCAAAAACCCGTGAAGGTCATCTCGGTACTGGTGCGCAAACCCGAGAGTTCGCTCGTGTTCAGTATCGTCAATGAACTCGACCCCAACGCCCTCGTCTCTATCGCAGATGTAGGAGGTGTTTTCGGTTCCGGATTTGATAAGATTAAGGTAAAATCACCTAATAATCAAAAAAAAGTGCCAAAAAATTTGCATATGTCATAAAAAAGCAGTACCTTTGCACCCGCTTTTGACAAAACGCGAAGGAGAGTTGACTGAGTGGTCGAAAGTGCCGCACTCGAAATGCGGTGTACGCATTACGTCGTACCGGGGGTTCGAATCCCTCACTTTCCGCTCAAGCCTTGATTTACAAGGGGAAGCCAAAGTCAACTCTCACTAAAGCATGAGTAAATAAAGGAGAGTTGTCTGAGTGGTCGAAAGAGCCGCACTCGAAATGCGGTATACGTATTGCACGTATCGGGGGTTCGAATCCCTCACTCTCCGCAAACGCTGTAAATCAATGGTTTACGGCGTTCGTTGTAAAAAATCGGGTAAAAATCGGGTAAAAATCGGGTAAAACCGTTTTTCGAACCCCTCCCCGAAAATGCTAATAGGTGTAAATTTCTTCTGCTCTGTCCGGCACATAGCAGAAGAAAAAAAAATGCCTTCAACTCTCACAATTCAGCAGACCTCTGCCAATTTCGTTCCAGCAGATTTGCGTCATGACACTAACGGATGGTATATTGTATACTATGCGTTCAATCCCATTATCTCCAAACTTGAAATGAAGAGGATTAAACTTAATCTTCTTAAAAAACGCTGCCGCTCTATGGTTGAGTTCAAAGTGCAAGTAAATGACATCATGCGCACGATTGACAACCAACTGCGCACCGCTGCGCTCAACTCCGTGCAAAACGTGGCGGCTACACCTGCAACTTACATTCCGGAAGTTGCTACTGTTGCCGCACCTGCTCCCGTAGTTGCCCCCCTATCAGCACCATCAGCACCTGTTAGCGAGAATGTCCGCTACTATAAGACGCTTGATGAGGTAACGCGCATATTCGTGACGGAGAAAGAAAAAGAGTTGCGCAATAGCACCATGCGCAGCTATAAGAGTTTCTGCCACATGTTGCGTGAATGGGCAAACGAACACTACCCATCTATAAAAATGAGTATGTTCGAGCGCGCGCACGCGGTAGAGTTCTTGGATGACATGGCAGCAAAAGGACTCGGACCAAACACCTACAACAACATGATCCGTCTGGGTAGCGTGCTGTTCATCTGGGCAAAAGCGAAGTGCTACACTCGCGAAAATCCCTTTGACGGACAGAAACGCAAGCGCGTATTGGAGAAAACGCGCACCATCATCAAGCCGGAACATCAAGCCCTCATCGACAAATGGTTTGCTGACAACCTACCGGAAATGCGTATCGTTTGCCGTTTTGTATATACCTCCCTGCTCCGTCCTATAGAGATTACGCGCGTGCAGGTAAAGCAGATTGACTTTGTAAACCATTGCATCCGTATGCCGAGGGAGAAAACCAAGACATGGGAGGCTCGTGAAGGGCGACTTGATGCAGAGTTGGAGGACATGCTCCGTAAACACATACAAGGTGCTAATCCGGACGATTACCTGTTCTGCGACAGCGTTTGGCGTTGTGGCAAGAAATCCATGGGCAACGGCACCTATGGCAAAGCATGGGACAGAATGAGGAAGGCCCTAAGACTGCCCCAAGAGTATCAGCTCTATTCTCTCAAAGATACGGCTATAAATAGCATGCTCAAAGCAGGTGTAGATGATCTGTCCGTTATGCAGGCGGCCGGTCACAAGGATTTGAGCATGACCACCATCTACGCGAACCACCATGACGATAAACTGATTGCAAACCTCAATCAGAAAGCACCGAAGTTCGCTGTAAATCAATGACAGTCATTCATCAAGAACGGGGTAAAATGTCCCTTTGAGTAATTGGGACATCCCGTTCTCGGTAAATGTAGCCGTAATCTTCTCGCACACATAGCGTTTGCCATAGATGATAAAAAGGGAGCGCACATTAGGGATGTCATCCGCAAGGAACTTAAACGTATATTTCTTGGTGGGGTCAATCTTATGCGGATCTTTATAGTCCCCAAATGTATTGGAATTAAGCGACAGCGACCAATCATGTCTGATGTAGGTCCAATCCGGGTAGAATGTAACCACATCAATATGAGGATGTCTATAAGTGCTATATGTGTCCTCTCCGGACCAAAAGCCTACGTATACCTTATCAAGAAACTCCTCATCCTCTTTGGCAAAGTCCATTTCCTTGATACAATAATCAGGCTCGGGAGCAAGATGCGCCATTGCTTCCGTCCAATCAGAGAAACCATTATAGGGCTTAGCTGACTTTTCATTACGAAGGTCGGGCATTTCCAAGAAAATGACCTGCCCCTTCAGCGGCTCAGTATCGTCCAGCCACACGGGGACAATCCTTAATTCCTTCATTTCTCCACCCTCATTAACCATACGCGGCTCAAAAGAGTTCACAATTTGGGGTGCAACATAATACTTAAAATACGTGATAGGCTCACCCTCTACATCTGACTCATAAAGTTTAACCGTGTTCGTCACACGACCTATAACATATCTATCAATATCCCCGCAATACCACAAACGACTAATAGCACCTACGACAACCCTTTCAGCTTCCCTCTCTTGATAGTTTCCATTGATACCCGCCAACGAAAGCTCTGAAACCTCGTCATATTCCTTATAGAGCGATGTCCCCATGCCTTTCCAAAACTTGATAAATTCGGGGTTGTGGTAGTATTTCCACATACGATGGCTGCAATCAGCATATTTTATGTTAGTGCAGCCTTTGTATTTGCAATCTCCGGCATCCTGCGTAGCCATCTCGTAATCATTCAAAATATGTTGGAGTTGTGTAGTACCACAACTCTCTATCACATGACGGCTAAACCGGAATGTAACTTTCCGCTGCAAGCGGTCTATATCAAATTCGCAGTTCATCAGCAACTCAAGTTCCTCTAAAAACTCTGTCATCGTCCAATGCGGCAGCGCACGCGCAAAGTTAGCTATATTCCATGCAGCAGGCAAAGTATTGCACACTAACAAATATCGGTAATTACTATTCTCCCATGGGGAGAAATCATAGGAATAATTAAGCACATCACACATCTTCTTCACAAGCCAAAGCATGTAAGGTTGGAAGGATAACTTGTTACAGTTCCAAGTTGCTCCGGAGGAAGATAGATTGATTTTGTTCTGAATGTTGCCGCTTGAATTGTTCACCCAAGGCAGAGCCACATAATCCGTTCTGCGATTGACTGTGTTTACAGGGTTGTTTGCCGGTGTTGTGTCCGGGTAGCCCAATTCCAGTTCGTTGATATAGACATCATCGAACGAAGAAACGAAGTTAGTAGCAGAGCGTCCTTCGAGGAATTGGGTTTTCACCTGCACATCATCCAACTCCGTGACCGTAATAGATCCTTTCTTATAGAAAGATTTGTCCCGGAGTTCACACTCTAAAAGTAGCGTTCCTTTCTCCACATCCTTGCGCGTGATATGCCCGAAGATAGCTATGTTCTGAGGGCAGTCCTTCAGCGGAAAAGTAATAGCCAACGAATAACTGTCAGCCCCCGAAAAATAGCGGTTTTCGGAAATAAATTCAAAGGTGGATTTCTCTTTAAGAGCCGCCACCATGCCGTTTATTAGAATTGTCATTGCCTACGTGATTTTGGGGTTTTGTTCTTCATAAGTTGATCATACTCCTCTTGCGCCTTCATTATGCCCTTGTCGCCGGTAACTGTGTTCACCGTTACAAAGGGTTCGTTAAGGCGGTCGCCAAGGCTCTTCATCGTTGAGCTGTACGAGGCTACGGCGGCAGCCGTGGCCGCAAGAGTACGCTCCAGCCGTCCGTCCTGTGAGGCTTGTGCAATAACGGTGGGTGCTGTTATTTGCCGGGACACATCCGAGGACGAAAGCACACCCATTTTATTGGTGCGCTGCGCGTAATCAAGTGTGTTCACCATTGCGCGTGCTTGCGGATTAGCAAGTAGCTGCTGCGAGGCAACCCACTCACCGGCATGGACTACGCCGACTTCCTTATATTTAGGACCGGCAGGAGTAAATCCACCCTCGGCATAGCCTTGCGATTCAGACGCTTGCTGTTGCTTCTTAATGGACGCAATCTGTATTGCTCCGGCAGCAACGGCCATAGCAGCTGCAATAGGCGCCATGATAAAGCCGACCATAGGAATTGCGGCAGCCGAAGAGTAAGCAGAAATGGCAGACATGGCAGTCTGCGCAACGGCTTGGATGACCTGCATAGCAAACATCTTTTTGTTTGCCTCGGCTTTAGCCTTGGCTATATCCTTTTGCTTTTGCTGCTCCAGTTGTACCTCTTGGTACTTATTACCCTCGGCGGCTGAAATCTGTGCATCGTACGAGGTTTGAATTTTGGCTGTCTCAATATCAAGTTCCGCCTGTATCATATCGGAAATACCGGAGAAGATGGATGACATACCGCTTAATATCGTATCGAGCGCACCTGTGAAAGCCTGCCCACCATCAGACTTGAGCCAATCTGCGATATCATCAATGGCCGCTCGATAGGATTTGCCCATCTCCTTTGCGTTCTTGACGTTGTATTTCCGACCGAGACGGTATTTCGCTTCTTGGAAAGCGCGCTCAATCTTGAGCCGATCCTTGGCATTATCACCGACCGCTTTGAGCATTTGCGCCTGTACAAGTTCCAGCGCGTGCAGGTCGCGCTCATAGCTTTCCGTGTCGGTGGTTTGATATGCCTTTGTGAAATACTCTTGTCGGAAATTCTCCTGAAGGCGTTTGTCCTCTTGCAAATGCTTCTGTTGATACCGTAGAGAAGTATCGTGATAGTTCTTTTCCGCCTTCAAACGCTCCTTTGAACCTTCCTCATACAATCCGGCAACCTTGCGCAGGTGTTCCAGCTCTGCAAGTTCAATCGCATTTTGGTACTGCCGTGCAGACAGTTCCCCATCCATATACCTCTGCTGAAGAACGGCCATGATACCCTTGTATGCCTGTTCTTCCTGTTGCACCGTTCCCTCAATGGCATTGTTCTTTTGCTTCTTCAAAGCCTCATAGTATGCGGCTTCGATAGTGACTTGCTCATTGCCGGCAAGGTCGGTATGAGCAAGTTTCTTCTTGTTATACTCAACCTCGATTTCGAGCATACGCTTGGTGTAGGTTTCGTAATCGGCTTCTCCTTTGGCATAAGCAATGCGATTGAGGGCTTGCTCGCGTTCTTTCCAATCATCTTCGGCTTGGAACTTGTTGGTTTTGCCCTTCTTCTTGTCATCACCAACCGGCAACGGCGCACCAGACTTTGGAGCGGGCGAAGGTGTAGGCGCGTCGATACTTATACCTGACGCCACATCTTCCAACTCTTGCCATTGCTTTTTGAGTTGGTGAATATGACGGTTATTAGCGCGAATTTGCTTTTGCAAATCCTTCTCCGCATTCTCTGACCGCTTTTTCTGTGCTTCATCTCCCTTGGCTGCGGACGCCCTTGCGTCGTCGATAATCCTATTAAATGCGGCATTCTGCTCCTCTAATTTTTTAATCTCATCTTCTAAAGGTATTTGCTGCGTGGCAATCTCCTCCAGTTTCTCTTGATTCATCTTCATACGGATGGACTGCTTGAGAGAAACGAGGTAGTTATCAAGGGCCTCCTTGTTGTCATTGATCAACTTACCCTCGTCGGTGAGAGACGCGTGATATTCCGGCACAATCTCCTGCAAGCGTTTAAGTGCCTCCCTGCGCTTTTCAAGTGAAAGGTTGCTATTATTTACAACCTTGGTAAGACTTGTAACGCTTGCAGCCTGTTTCGCATACTCCTCATCTATAGATTTGTTGTGTGCATTGATTTGCTCCTGCACTCGAAGTTGCCTTTTCTGCGCCTCCGTGAGTTTGCTCTGCTCCTTGCTTGCCTCCTTCTGACGCTTGATAAAAGCGGCAAGTGCCACACCTGCCCCGACAACGGCAGCGGCGAGTAATCCCCATGGATTAGTAAGCATTGTGGCATTAAGAAGTTTCATGGCAGCATTGGCACGAACTACGTTGCCGGTCATCCGGTTATATGCAACGGATGCCGCCAGAACCGCGACGCGGTGGACGTGCATTATTGCAGTTTTGGACGCAATCAATACTGCGTGCAACTTCTCCTTAATCAAGGCGAGATTGACAGCCACAGTATAGGCAGCAACTGCTGCAGCGAGTGCAGTAATTGCCGCCTTATGTTCTTTGATAAACTGCACCAGTTTAAGCATTATACGCATAGTGGCAGATGTGGACGATATGAAATGCCCCATCACGGGCATCAGTTCTTGACCAAGGGAAATGGCCATCTCCTGAAAGCCTTTGCGTGCTTTATCCAAGCCTGCTTGCACCGTATTGTTTTGCACCTCAAATTCTTTAGAAACTGAGGTTGCATCTTCAAAGGCTTTCGCCGCTTCCTCCTGCTCCCAAACGAGCATGTCAATATTTCCGGCAAGTGCCGAAATGACCGCAGAAGCGCGAGCACCGTTCTCACCCATGTCAGCAAACACGGGTGCAAGAACGGACATATCGCCTAACTCATTTAAGCGGTTGAGCAACATCAATAGACCCTCATTCGTAGAAGATTTGAGGGCGGCGTTAAACTTTTCAAGATCCATGCCTGTAGCATTGGCGATTTTATCGGTATTCTTGAAAAGGTTCATGATAAGTTTGGAGAGAGCTGTTGCTGACATTTCAACTTTCTGTCCTTGGGAATCAAGCACAGCGCCAAAGGCCATGACCTGCGGAACGGTCATACCTGCTTGAGCGCCAACGCCTGCAAGCCGTTGCCCGAATTGTGCCAGGTATGAAGCTCCTGCCGTGCAGTTTTGGGATAACTCGTTTATGACGGAACCAACAGCGAGGAGCGACCGTTCCGTGCCAAGCCGTGCTTCATCCCCAAATATGGACGTTAGCTTAGAAAGTTGCAATGTCGCACCATCTCCAAGCTCATCCAACGCCACATTGATTTGGTCAGCCGCTTTTACAAAGCCCAAAACGTCCTCCTCGGAAGTTTTTCCGAGACGGCCTGCTTCTTGGGCGAGGCGATTCAGCTCGTCGCGTGACGAACGTGTGTCGATCTTCTTAAAAGCTTCGTTAAGATGTTCGACTTCGTCTGCGGTCATGCCGGTGTACTTGCGAACAGATGCCATTTCCTGCTCCATATCGGCATACATCTGAACGGCTTTCTTGCCAGCCATGACGGCTCCGGTAATGGCTGCAATGCCGCCCATGGCGACAGTCTGCCATTCCTGCCACTTGCCATTAACGCGTTCAAGGAATGTTTGGGACTTGGCAAGTTCCGCATTGACCTTGGCAATCTCGTCCTTGACCGCTTTTATCTTTTGTGTATGTGCCTGCCATGCTGCAGATCCTCTCTCCATATAGTCAAGCTGCTTGTTCAAGGTTGCAAGGGTACGCTGCAAATCACGCGGCGAAGCATGGTCAAGCCGTTTAAGAACGGACTCCACCTGCATTGTGGCGGACTCCATTTCTTTGATTTGCCGTTTTACATCGGCGTACTCCTTGCGTAGCTTTTTAAGCGTCACCTTGTCGCCTGCAGCGGCTGCTTTGGCAATTTCCTCAGTCAGGTTAAGTGCAGCCTTTTTAAGGTTGGCAAGCGTCTCTTGTGCTTGTTGTCCGTTGATTTGAAGATTGACGGACGCGTTTGTTGAATAATCAGACATACGTTGTAATTTTTCTGCAAAAATACGTTGTTTCCCGGCTACGCGAAAAGACACACCGCAAAACTGGTGGAAATGCTTGTTTTTACACGAGCGGAGCGGCATTTTTACGGTGCGATTTACTCCAAAAATTTCAATTTGTCTTGTCTAAAAATTTTTGGAATTGCGTAATACGTTGAAAATAAGTGGATTATAAGGGGACGAAATGAAATTTTCGTCCCCTTATCTGTCGAAGCACCCCCCAACCGCCCTGCTTTGTCCGCTTGTCGCGCTCACTTTGAAAAAGCGGAATATGCAAGTCGGGGTGCGCTCAAGTCTGCTCGGAAACCGAAACCTAACCTGCGGACATCGAAAGTCTCTCACGGCTCAAAGGTTGATAGTCTCCCTCTATGTAGATAGTCCGAAAGTCCCTCTTTGGTCTATATGGCGAAAGTCTCCTTCGCACCAAATAAGCCGAAGGTCTGCCACCTAATCGGAAAGGGGCAAAGGTCACCCATTGAGCGCGCGCACCTTGCGAGTCTCCTACTATTCGCGAAAGGCTTTATAGTCTCGCGCGCACATTATGCACGCGTGAGACTGAACGAGGTCTATTCCATACCCACGAAAGCCGAAAGTCTGCCACCTAATCGGAAAGGGGCAAAGGTCACCCATTGAGCGCGCGCACCTTGCGAGTCTCCTACTATTCGCGAAAGGCTCTATAGTCTCGCGCGCACATTATGCGCGCGTGAGACTGAACGAGGTCTATTCCATACCCAAGAAAGCCGAAAGTCTGCCACCTAATCGGAGAGGGACAAAGGTCACCCATTGAGCGCGTGCGCCTTGCAAGTCTCTTACCTAATCGGGAGAGGTCGAAAGTCTCTTAATACACCGCGCGCACATCGAAAGTCCTTTAGTAGCCGCGCGCCTTTAAGGTCTCCCACCTAAACAACGAACCGCCCACCTGCGGCAAAGCCGAGAGGGGCGGTAGTGAGCCTAATGCACGTGTATAAGTGCTATGCACCTATGCACATGCGTAGGCGAGCCTTGGGGAAAGTTCGCTCAAATGATATGCTTTTTGTGCAGCCATAAGTAGCCGAAAATAGCACCAATTATGAGGAGCGTAATCCCCAATCCCAACACAATGAACACCCAAGTTAAATTGGGAGGTTCAGCTCCACCAATGACCTCTTTAGAGTCATTAGTGGATGTGTGGGACTGGGAATTGCTCCGTGTGCTATCGGCCACGTTGGTCTGCGAAAAGCATTTTGAGCCTTGCTTTTCCTCTTTGTTGATACGCGGCGAATGTATGGTAATTCGCGCTTTGGGCGCAGGTTTAGCCGTCGCCGGTTGAACCTGTGCCCTCTGCTCCGGTGCAAGCGAGTCAGCCTGCGCCGGTGCAGAAACAGGAGAATCACCATACAGCTCTATGCAAATACTATCCGCAGACGCGGAGAGATTTGATATAAGGCTATCCAAACGATTCGTGGTAGCCTGCTCATGGTGCGTGGACTGGGAATTTTGCTGCTCCGTGACATCAGATGTGAGGTTACGGGTAGTGTGGCAAGCACACAGCAGCATAGCACCCATGAACATCAATAAGCGGAAGGATCTGCAGATAGTTTTCATAGCGAAGCGTATTCGTTCGTAGCATCAAAGCATGGGCATGCCTTTTGCGCGAAATCTCTGTGTCCGTGAATTGTGGCGTTGGGGAACTGCTCTTTGAGCCTTTTAAGCAGAACAAGCAAAGCCTGTTTCTGCGCCTCGTTTCGGGTATCGGCAGGCTTGCCGTCGGCAGCCACGCCGCCTACGTAGCACACTCCAATGCTGTTGGCATTGTGTCCTGTACAATGGGCGCCAACTTCCTCGATTGGCCGCCCTTCCTGAATTTCTCCGGCGAGGGTAATGAGGAAATGATAACCGATTGTCTTCCAACCAAGTTGGCGATGCCAACGAGTGATGTCCGCTATAGTAACGACTTGATCCGGGAATGTAGCGGAGCAATGTACAATAATTTCATTGATTGTTCTCATCTTTTGAGTGGGTTTTGAATTTGTAATTATAATCTATTCCTAAAACTGCGCCGGCAAATGTGAGGATTTCACCAAATGCAGCGAGGACTGAGGGGTGTATTTCGCCTGTGGGCGGTACGGCGAAAGCGACAATAATGAGGACACATCCGAAGATGGCCATTGAGACAGCTACGATGAGTTGGAGCGTGAGACGCTTTTCATCTTTGGATTTTGAAGATTTATTCATATCAAGAAGATTTTAGATAGGCGTGGATGTTGATGCGCGAGTTTTCGGAAACAATGGACTCATTGCTTCCGGAGGCGTAGGCCGTGAGGTGCAGCGATTCTCCTGCACGCATGTAGCAGGAATAATTTATAGGGACATTAAAAATTTGCGTTGTGCCGGTGAAGTGCGTAGCCATTACGCAATCGGCATAGCGTTCCCCATCGGAATCAAACTTGAACCAGCGCAGGACGCGGTCGGAGGTGTAAGAACCTGCAGGCTGAAGGTTTACCTGTCCTGTGATTTGCACGACGCAATCCCTTTTGGCTTTGATGATAGGATTGCCCACTTCCGTGCTGATTTGCAGCAAGGCGCGTAGTGTGTCGTAATCAACCCCTGCCGGGCTGATTACAAGTTCCGTTTCGGTAGCACCAGGCACACGAACGCCTTGGAAGGATGCGAAGCAAAATTCTCCGTCGCGCGCGGCTGTTTGGGCAGCCTCTACGTTGCCAATTTCATCGACCATCTGCTGAAGGACATTGCCGAGGATTTCCGGCGTGATGGAATTAGCCTCTGTCTGGGAGCGTAAATTAGTGATTAACGCTGTAAGTGTTTGCTGTGACATAATCTATATTTTTTCGGTTTGATATTCAAATGTACTGCGTATTGAGCGGTGGCGAAAAGACACTACATGTGTTGGCGCATGGACGCAAAGGCATCGGCTATGATACCTTGGAACTCCATACCAAGGTTGTCCGCGAAAAACTCCTTGATATTCATTACCGAGGCAAAGTATTTCTTTGAAAACCACGGGCGGCGTTGGCGTACCTTTTTCCGCCCTATGTCGCCCGAATTGCCCCGGGGAGTTTCGCGGCCGACACCATAGTCCTGCCAAAGACCATACTCCAAAAACTCCTGTGAGAGCTGCACCTCGTAGAACCTGCCATCATGCCGGGTGGAAAGCGATATGGGAGAGTTCAAGAGGGCGTCGGTATCACGCACATCGAGAAGTGTGATGCGCTCTTTCCAAATATCAATCATAGTGCGATTGAAGGCGAGGACGTATTTTTCACGAGCCTCTTGCGCCTGTTGTTCGGTAACATTCTCCATGGGCTATAGGAATTGGGGTGTAAACTGCTCCGAGAATACTCCGGCGGTGATATAGGAGAGGTTTATATATGACCGCTTGTCGGCATATTTCCAAGAAAAACGAAAAGCATTGACCGCTCCGGGGGCATCATCGATTTCGTAATCGTAATCGACAATGAGGATTTGGGGCAGATCCTCTACAGATGTTCCGGCGACGTCTCTGATGCGGATTTCCGGCGAGGTAACCAATTGTTCAAACCAGCGCGCATGAGAGAGCAGCAGCGAAGCGGTCTGCACCTCGAATGTGCGCGTGTGTTGGATATCATAAGGGATATAGGTATTGCCACAAAGGGCCATAGATGAATCTGATTCAACTTTGGACTTTTGGCTTGCCGGTATAATCGCCAATTCCCATGCGTAGAAAGCATTGCGGAAGTAGAATTGGCGTTGCGAGTGCCGACGATCGACGTAGAATGTCGTACGTCGGTCGTTGATATCCACAGAGAACGAGACAACTGTAAAATTACCATGTGAGCTACCAACCACGCTAATGACGGTTGGAAGCGAAAGATCATATCTTTGCACCCCCCATCCTGTAGCTCTACCTCCAGAGATTTGTGTGACGGTTTCCGTTTGTCCGTTCTCCAAAAGAATTACAATCCTCCACTTGTATGTGACTACACGATAACTACCCGGCGAGGCAAGTGAAGGGTTGTATGGAATATAATAATAGAGAGGCACAACGGCGTCGGGGGTAATGAAGCGTTGATAGACGGAGGTAAGGAAATGGCGTTGAATCATATCCGATGCAGACAGACCTTGCGGAATAGATTTGCAGAACACGATAGTCATATCGTGGCGGAGCGATTCTGTCGGAGACTCGACGAAGAAGCAGAAGTCAGCTGCGCTCATCTGCTCCACCTGCAAATAATTCTCCAGTATAGTATGTATGTCGAGGACGGAAACAACTCCGTTCACGGCATAATAACGTGTGGTAAAGATACCATAGAAGGTATCGTGGGTATCATGGCGCAAGCGAGCGATGGTAAAATCAACGTAAGTTGATGTAGTTGAGATTTGCACATCCGGAATTTCGGAAGTGAAATATACGCTGTCTAACTGGGTTGTAAAAGATAAAGCCATACCTTTGCTAATTTTTGTGCAAAGATATGGCTAAATGTGCGGTGGCGAAAAGACACGAAAACGCCCCGTCAAAATATGACGAGGCGCAGTAATCAGGAGGGCATTGGGTTTGACATTTCCAGCTCGTCGAGCAGTTGTCTCAACTCCTGCTCTGTAGCTGCACAATAACGTGCGATAATGTCGCAACGGTTCTGTACTCGCAAAGCGTCACGCTTGGCTTTCTCCAAAGTGGCGAGCAGCTCGCGCACTGTCGTTTGGGCATCCTTTACTCTGCTTCGAGGAGTACCCCAAGAAAAAATTTTTTCATGTTTATATAAAGAAACAGACACCAACCATTGTGGTGGTGCCTGTTTGCATGTTATGTTGCTCTTTGGGATAGCCAATTGAGCAGATATAGTTCTTACTTTACTCTCGCGCCGATGGCATTGTAGATAGCGCCGTTAGGACGGACGATGTACAGAATACCGTTGATGAGGATTTTACGGTATCCGCCAGGCGTAGCAGATGTCTCCACTTCCTCCACGCCTTCCGCGGCATTGAGCTGTATCACATACGGTTCCCACGGGGTGCCGATATGGTTGTCGGAGACGAAAGTGAGGGTCTTGTCTATGACTCTCTCTTCGCCGTTGATGACGGTACGGAGCTCCATCGGCTGGCCTGCACCGTCGCCGGCGATGACGAGATAATAGAGGCTGTCGGTATGTGCACGGACAGCACCGCGGCACTCTCCGCCGATAAATGCCGCTATCTCGCATGTATCTACTACCGCCTCGCCGTCCATGAGACGAATCGTCATGGTCATGTTGGAGGGGTAAGCGGTGTAAGACCGCTGCGCTGTAAGACCGCTGGCGCTGTTAGACCACTGCGTTGTAAGACCGTTTGCCATCAGTTTCCGCTGCATATGGCTGACGGAGGCTGTGAGGTCCGGATAGCTGAAGGACTTAGCCGTGCTGTCGGTGCTGTAATAGAGATAGCCGTGGCCCGGTTCGAGCGCGGTGAGCGTGCCTTCCCAGCCGTAGATGTCATAGACGGAAACGCCGGTCTGCGACTTGATGATGTCGCCCCACTTGGGCTGCACGCCCGCAAGGGCTTCGTCCACCACCATGGTTGACAGCGGCGTATAAGGCAACCAGTTCCAGCCGTGCTCTATCATAACGCCCATCGAGTCGGAAGGCAGCCGC
>JAFSMP010000063.1 GCA_017447875.1 Paludibacteraceae bacterium
GGCTCAACAGCTCGGTGGTGAAGTGTTGTGTTACGTTTATTAATAAGGAGGAACAGCTATGTCAAGAATTGGAAAACTTCCTATCGCTATCCCCGCTGGTGTTACCGTTACGGTAAGCCCGGAGAACGTAGTGACCGTTAAAGGTCCGAAAGGTGAGCTCAGCCAGGCTGTTGATCCCCTGATCACCGTAACCGTAGAAGAGGGCGTTTGCCACGTTACCCGTCCGAACGACGAGAAAGAGGCACGCGCTAAACACGGTCTGTACCGCGCACTGATTCATAACATGGTCGTTGGCTGCTCCGAGGGTTACAAGAAGACGCTTGAACTCGTCGGTGTAGGTTACCGTGTAGAGCTCGCTCAGCCGCAAGTGCTGAACTTCTCGCTCGGTTATACGCACCCCATCTATCTCGGCTTGCCGAAAGAGGTGAAAGTGGAGACCAAATCGGAGCGTAACGCTAACCCGCTCGTAATGCTCGAGAGTGCTGACAAGCAGCTTCTTGGCCAGATTTGCGCTAAGATACGCTCGTTCCGCAAACCGGAGCCGTACAAGGGTAAGGGTGTTAAGTTCCAAGGTGAAATCGTTCGTCGTAAAGCTGGTAAATCGGCTGGTAAATAATTAGAAAGGAAACACAATTATGATTAAGAAAATCGCACGTCGCCTTAAGATCAAGGCATCTATCCGTACCAAAGTGTCGGGTACCGCAGAGCGTCCGCGTCTGACTGTTTTCCGTTCTAACAGCCAGATCTATGCTCAGGTGATCGATGACCTCAAGGGCCGGACCCTTGCTGCTGCATCGTCGCTCGCTATCAAAGACAAACTCACCAAGACCGAGAAAGCTGCTGAGGTAGGTAAACTCATCGCCGCTGCTGCTATCAAGGCCGGTGTCAACGAAGTTGTATTTGACCGTAACGGTTACCTTTACCACGGTCGCGTTAAAGCCCTCGCTGAGGCTGCTCGCGAGGCTGGTCTCAAATTCTAATAGTTACGATTATTATGCAAAGAGTTAAATCAACACAAGACCTCGAGCTCAAGGAGCGTCTGGTCGCTGTCAACCGCGTAACGAAAGTTACCAAAGGTGGACGTACTTTCACTTTCGCAGCTATCGTAGTTGTTGGAAATGAAGATGGTATCGTAGGTTACGGTCTGGGTAAAGCAGGCGAAGTAGCTGCTGCTATGCAGAAGGCTACCGAGGCTGCTAAGAAGAACCTCATCCAAGTGCCTGTACTCAAAGGAACTATTCCTCACGAGCAGTTCGCTAAGTTCGGCGGCTCGCAGGTTTATATCCAACCCGCTACGCACGGTACCGGAGTAAAAGCCGGTGGTGCTATGCGTGCCGTATTGGAGTCCGCAGGTGTACACGACGTGTTGGCTAAGTCCAAAGGTTCGTCTAACCCCCACAACCTCGTAAAAGCTACTATCCAAGCGCTCGCTGAACTGCGTGACGCTCGTACCGTAGCTGCTAACCGTGGCGTAAGCCTCTCTACAGTGTTTAACGGATAAATTCTTCTACAATCATGGCAAAGATTAAAATTCAACAAGTACGTAGTACGATTAAGTGCCCGAAGGTGCAGAAGGAGACCATGCAAGCCCTTGGCCTGCGTAAGATGAACGCTGTCGTAGAGCACGAAGCTACTCCCGCCATCCTCGGTATGGTAGAGAAGGTAAAGCACCTTGTTAAAGTTATTGACTAATCCTAAAAACGAATTATTAGTATGGAATTGAATAATCTTACTCCTGCTGCCGGTTCGGTAAAGACCGCTAAGCGTGTCGGCCGTGGCGCAGGTTCGGGCCTCGGAGGAACATCTACCCGCGGTCACAAGGGTGCTAAGTCCCGTTCCGGTTACAGCAAGAAAATCGGTTTCGAAGGTGGTCAGATGCCTATGCAGCGTCGTCTGCCGAAGTTCGGCTTTAAGAACATCAACCGCGTTGAGTACAAAGCTATCAACCTCGCTACCCTCCAGGCTCTCGCTGAGGCTAAGAAACTGGAGAAGATCGGTTTGGTTGAACTCCACGAGGCTGGTTTCATCTCCAAAACCCAACTCGTTAAGATCCTGGGTAATGGCGAACTCAAAGCTAAACTGACCGTTCAGGCTAACGCTTTCTCCAAGAAAGCAGAAGAGGCTATCCTCGCTGCCGGTGGCACTATCGAGAAAATTTAAGTAAACAATATGAAGTCTTGTGCAAGTCGAGTGAAAGTTTACTTTCGCAACTCGACGAAGCCAAGACTCCAGATTAAAACTTTAGTTTTAAGATGAAATTTATAGAGACATGTAAAAATATCTGGAAGATCGAGGACCTCCGCAATCGTCTGTTGACCACGGCTTTGTTCGTGCTCATCTATCGTTTCGGATCGTTCGTCGTTCTCCCGGGTATTGACCCAACAGCCTTGACTGCCCTCAAGGGTCAGACGGCTGGTGGTCTGATGGCGCTCTTGGATATGTTCTCCGGTGGAGCCTTCTCCAATGCGTCGATCTTCGCCCTGGGTATTATGCCGTACATCTCTGCGTCTATCGTAATCCAGCTGCTCTCTATCGCAGTGCCTTACTTCCAGAAGATGCAGAAAGAAGGCGAATCCGGACGTCAGAAGATGAACCAGATCACGCGCTATCTGACTGTGGCTATTCTGCTCTTCCAGGGACCGAGCTACCTCGTTAACCTCTCCGTGCAGATGGCTCAAGCAGGTCAGCCTTTGGCAATCGGATTCAACTGGTTCACAATCTCATCGACCATCCTGCTTACCGCTGGTTCTATGTTCGTGATGTGGCTGGGTGAGCGTATTACCGACCGCGGTGTAGGAAATGGTATTTCCTTCATCATCTTGATCGGTATCATTGCGCGTCTCCCGGGTGCTCTCGTACAGGAGTTCTCCAGCCGTCTCAATGACGCCGGTGGTGGTTTGATCGTGTTCCTCTTGGAGATTGTGATTCTGCTCCTCGTGTTTGCTTTCGCAATCATGCTGGTTCAGGGTACACGTCGTATTCCGGTGCAATATGCAAAACGTATCCAGGGTAACAAGCAATATGGCGGTGTGCGTCAGTACATTCCTCTCAAGGTCAATGCTGCTAACGTGATGCCGATCATCTTCGCGCAAGCTATCATGTTCATCCCTATCGCTATCGTAGGTTTCCGTGCTTCGGAGTCCAATGCCTTCGTACAAGCGTTCATGGATAACAACGGCTTCTGGTACAACTTCGTATTCGCACTGCTCATCATCGCTTTCACCTATTTCTACACCGCGATCATCATCAATCCCGTTCAGATGGCAGAGAACCTGAAGCTGAACAACGGATTCATTCCGGGTGTGAAACCGGGTAAGAAGACGGCTGAGTATATCGATACTATCATGAGTCGCATCACCCTGCCGGGTTCGATCCTGCTGGCTATCATCGCTATCCTTCCGGCGTTTGCACGTCTGTTCGGTGTTTCGATGGGCTTCGCACAGTTCTTCGGCGGTACGTCCCTGCTCATCATGGTAGGCGTTATATTGGATACTTTGCAGCAGATTGAGAGCCACCTGCTCATGCGTCACTACGACGGATTCTTCGAGTCCGGCATGCGTATCAAAGGCCGCTCCGGTGCTATGGCTTACTAATTTGTCAGAATTAGAGAATCTGAATACTGAAAGCTGAATTCTGAAAGCTAAAAGATTATGATCTTTTTAAAGACTGACGAA
>JAFSMP010000018.1 GCA_017447875.1 Paludibacteraceae bacterium
CTTCATTTGCGGTAATGCTGGAGCGGTGAGCAACCTTTACAAAACTTTGATTGTTGTTTGAGCGGCTTTCGAAATCGATACCAAATGAAATAGTTAGCTGTGCCATGATTGTATGTGTTTTAGAATTTAACATTTGCGTATAAAGCAGTTAGCGTTTGATATAACCTTTACGGTGCTTTACAAGTGTTCCGTGGGAGTGTTTGCAAGGTTTTCGTAACAAAATACTACCATCGGTGCAAGAACTGACCAAAGGGAGGTCTTGCGCCGGAATAATGTGTGGAGATTTTTTTAGCGCCCAAAGTAGCGGCGAAACGTGCTCCGACCTTTCAAATCAACGTAGCGGTAACTAACTTTGCACCGGAAAGGATTGTATCAGATAAACGCGGATCTGCTGAGGACAAATGTATTCGTATAGAAACATATACTGGCATAGCAGACAGTTTCGGTATCGAGGGCGAAAAACAAAGCCCTCAAATGACAAGCAAAAAGAAAAAGAAAAAACAAGGGAGGGAAAAAGGCTGCCATCACGAATGGGTGGTAGCAATGCCCGTATTGATGTGTAGTAGTTGTGCCGGTAGCAGGCAGGAGGGAAAATAGCGAGTCAGAACTGAACACTTGGAGGTCTGCCGCCATTTTCGCGCCGGTATTAGCATAAATGTTCATCATCTATGCCAATACGCCTTCTACAGGAACAGTGTTCACATATCGGGCATGTGAGAAAGGAGCGGAGACATAACAGCCGGGCGGCGGCGAGGCATGTTGAGGATAGCAGAACTGAACACTTGGAGGTCTGACCGCGAGACTTAACGACCAAAGCCTTGCCGTGGAGTACGAACGACCGGAGGGAGGATAGCCTGCAGCAGCTTTATGGGGTGGTCAAGCCAGACGCTCGCAGGGTGTAGAAGTCAGCCGGTACAGCAAAGGGCTGTAGTCACCCACCGGAGGTAGTTGCAGCCACCGGCAGGTAGAGTGAAGTGCGTAGCTGCTTGGACTGGGCGCACAAACGTGACAGAAAGAGGTAGACCGTAGGTAAATGACAAAAAAAGAGACGGGACACGATGAACGTGCTCCGCCTCTCGGAGGATAAGCAGAAATGCTATTTATTTAATCTCTGCGCCGGTAGCGGTGTAGGTCTTGCCGTTGCGGATGATATACAAGATACCGTTGCGGAACTCCTTGCGGGCTTTTACGCCTTGCCCGTCGTCACCTTGTACATCCTCAATGCCTTGTCCTTCGCCGAAGCGGATGAGGTGCGGTTGGTCGGGTGTGCCGAGGATGTCATCGGTGAGGTAATGGAGGGTTTCGACGGTCTCATATACCTCATCATTGAGGACGAGTTTGTAACTCAGCGTAGCCTCGTCTTCACCGGCGACAAGCATGAGGATGCGTCCTTCGGCATCGGTGTAGCCGACGGAGCGACATTCGTCGCCGTCGAAGATACCCAGTTCGGCATTGGGTGCCGGTTGGTTATCCAGCAGCACTTGTCCGACGAGAATCATGTTGTATGGATAACCATACTCGTTATCGGGCGCGAAAAGACCGGTGTAGGTCGAGTCGGCATCCGCCTCATTGGACATTGGAGATTGGACATTGGACATTTGTCTTCTCGGAGCGGCAGCGACGGAGGAAGAGGGATATGCGAACCATTTCTGTTGTGGATCAACGCTATAATAAGCATATCCTTGTCCGGGTTCGAGTGCTTGGAGTGAACCTACCCACTCATAGTCGTCGAAATATGCGGCGGCATTATGCGTGCGAACGATGTCGCCGTTCTGCGGGTCTGCTCCGGCAAAGGCATTAGCGAGTGTGATGCGCCGTTTGCCGTAGTATCCCGGCCATCCCCAATCAGCGTGAATGAGTACGGTATCGGTAGCGGGAACACTCTTGCCGATTAGACTCAGCTCGCGTTCGTTCTTCATCTTGACCATGTACGAACGGCGGTTGAGTAGTCGACCCATAGTGCCTACCCATCCGGTATCAGTACGTAGCAGAGAGCCGATACCATCAGTACGTCCTTTGATAGCTATCACGTCGTCTTTGATTTCATCGAGCACCGTCTTGGGGTTCATGTCCGATGCTTTCACATAGAGCGAAATCCAGTTCCAGCCTTGTTTGAGCGTAGTACGCTGTTCTATTCGGTCATCGACGGAGAGCAGTACCGGATCGTCATACTTGCCTACGATATTCTTGTCCTTGTAGGTGATGTTCGGACTCTCGTTGACGAGCGTATAGACCAGTCCTGAGGATGCATCGTAAGCACGGAATTTGACATCCTTGTCTCCGGGTCTGCCGTAGATGGTCATGGTCAGGTAATAGCCGTCGTAGCGTTCTTTGTATTCGGGTTGTGCCACACCGCGGCAGGTGTCGTTGATGAACGCGGCGACTATATCATCTTCGTCGTCGCTGACATTTCCGAAGAAATCGAGTTGCGCGACCATGTACATGGACGACTCATAATCTTGCGGGTTGACGCTCCAGTCTGGTACTTCGCCAGTAACGGTGAGATGGAGGGTCAGCGGTGTAGGAATGCCGTTGTTACCCATCGCATAGATTGTACGTTCATGCTTACCGATAGGAGCTGTCGCGTTGACACGGAAGGTGATGGTTGTTTTCTCCAAGGGATCGAGCATACCGCTTGTACTGCTGGCGATGAGTGATGTAGGCAGGTCACCTAACGACCAGCGTTGCGGTTTGCCGCTTCGGTTGGTGAGAACGGATGAGAAAGTATAGGTCTCATCCTCCTCTTTCACAATAGTTACATCATCCTCCTGCCAAACGAGTTCGTTGCGGTGGATGAAAGCAGACCAAGTAGCGGGCTGTGAGGGGTTACCGTTGACGGAGCGCACGTTTTGGACAGTGAAGTTGAGTGTACAACCGTCGATGGTAGCCGGCGTTTCTCTCACATCAATGACAATCTTCGTGTCGGAAGCGGTGAAGGCAAACTCCACATTTGTTTCCGTGGGTTTCTCGCGGAGAGCCGGAGCGTCATCGACGTAATTTACCGTCTGGTCATTTACAACAGCCGCGGTGCCTTTGCCTGTCATCTCTACGAGGGAGTTCTCGAAGGGATAATAGAGTGCGAGTCCGGGTTCGTCGCCTTTGAGTTGCATTTTGCGTTTGGAGGCAAGCAAGTCGGAGGCAATGGTGGTTTTCCAGATTCGTATCTCATCCACGAAGCCTGTGAAATGGCGGTCGTAGGTATAGTACGCATCTGTGGAGTCTGTTCCCGAGACGAGACTTGCCCGTCGAGCACCGACGACGAGTGCAGCAGAAACCGGATCGGAAGTGATAGAACTGATCCTGTCAGCACTGATGGTAAGTGCACGCTGTCCGTCAATATAGACCGCCGCCGTACCGATGCGCCGCACGTTAAGCATGATATGATGCCAAACGCCGTCATTCAATTTTTGACCATTGACTATATGGTCATCATCGTTGTTTTGCAGATGCAACTTGCCGTTTAGGTCGAGCCACATGGACACTTCGCCGAGTTGGAATACTTGTGCTGTGTCGGTTTGTGCGCCACCTTTGATCCACAGTTCGACTGCGAAATCATCCTGCGGTCGGAGTGCTACAGGAGCGGTGTACGCAGCAATATGTTGTGTGCCATTGAGTGCCACGGCCTTGTTCTCGTTGTTGAGATACCACGTCTCGGCAGGCATGACCATGTTTCGGCTGCGGGCGTAGTCGCGGATGGTCTTCCCTTCCCCTTCGTCCATCTTCCAATAGCCGATGAGGTGACGCGTGGACGGCGATTTGGTAACGGAACTTTCCTGCCATGCTGTTGCTATATCACGCGCTTCGTCCCAGAGTAGTACTTCATGGACAGCCGCATCCGCTCCACCTCCTACAGCTATCGGTCCATTGCCATTATAGAGCGGAATATCAAGGTCTATAAACAGATTAAGCGGGGCGTTGACTCCTTCCACTACGGCGGCATTGATTGTGCTTCTGTTATTGATAACCTGCTGACTCATGGTGAAGAACACCCATTTATCACGCGGTATAATCGCATCGGAAGTATAGACGGAATCACCGAGAGTGAGAATCATATGACCTTGTTCATCAGTAGCTATTACCATCTTCTGCTTGTCCACGCCGTGGCTGAGCAACGTACCAGCTGAATGGATGTTGAGCCATGCGTCAAGGCTGAAATCCTTGCCGCTGAGATTAATCTTCGCTTCTGTTTGTGCTGCTATGTTATCGGCATTAGTGCGCAAAGCGGTATAGTGCTCCACGGGCGAACCGTTGAGTACGCCGGTGACGATGAAGTTGTTCTTTTTCAGTTCGCCTGACAGGAAAGGTATGTTGTAGGTAACACTCACCTCGTCGCCTATATCAAGGATGCCGTCTGTAGGTTGCGCCTGCCCCAATGGACACGGACGGGCAAGGTTCTTGACCAATTCCACTTCGTTGCTCTCACGGGTGATTTCTTCAAATCCATAGGTGCTTACCGAGATGATGCGGAAACGGTATGTGCCGTCCAAATAACTGCTCATGTCCAATTGGTACGGAACAGTATTTTTAGCAGGCAGCACAGAACAGTTTGTAGAAGTGCTGTCCGCCTTATTGAGCACGAAAGTATGGATGTCGGTCCAGTTGCCGCCCTGCGATATACACTGTAACCGGAACTCCTTTTGGTTATGATAGGTGCGGTCGAAATCGGACAGGGTGAGTGTCACGCAGGAGTTGTGTATCGAATCGTACTCTATATTCATCGTGTTGGTGCTGATGGCAAGCGTTGCCGGTGATGCGGACGGAACGAAATAGGCATTGATATAGACCGTGTCGGCAATGATCGGCATACCACTCATTGGGTCGCTCTGTCCGAGCGAAGCGAAGATGATACCGATGGAATCATAATTGAGTATGCTTAAGTTACTCTGTTTGAGTTGCAGGGTCTTGACGACATCTTGTCCATTACCGGGAATACGGAAGACACGTCCGTCAGTGAGCGGCATGCCGTCGATAAACAGTTGTGCTCCATTCGGATTATGTGCATCATCCACAAAGAGTCGGTAAGGTCGTTCTGCTCCCACTTCGGACAAGTTCTGCAACTTCAGTTGGTAGGTAGCAGCCGAACCGGAAGGCACTTCGCTCCGTGTTCGTGGTTCGGCATCTATGAGCGGATAATCGATCCTTGCTGTTGATTCCATGATAGTCGTACCGGGTTCGTAGTACTTGGTTTTCACTTCTTCCTCATAGGGATTGGAAGTCTGTCCTCCACGGGTACGGAAGATAGGACCGTATGCGCCGTAGTTATACACATCCACTGTAAGCGCATCGCCTGCATCGTTATCTTGGAGCGTATAACTGAATGTGGTTGTTTGCATGGTTTCATTTTCGTACGTATGGGTGGTATCGGCAGTCGCCACTTTATCCCATTCATATTTTCTACCAATCAGTCCGATGAAGCTGGCTCCGCTTTCTTCATGATAGTGTATGGTGATGCCTCTGAGGGTATCCCTTGCAAAGGCCTGTCCATTCGTAACTGTCTGTGTCATGGAAACAGAAGCCCCTGCGTCATATGACAGATTGGTCATCTTGTTTTGCTGCTCCAACACACCCCTATCGAAAAAGGCCTTCACTTTCTCTTCCTCCTCTTTAGCCAACACCCATTTCCAATCATTGATATACGCATTGAACATGCTGACAGAGTCCGGATACAATGAACCGGTAAAATTAGCAGGCGGTATTATTCTATACGTACTATCTGCGCCAAACCGGGGATCTGTTTTTTGCAAAAGTGTTGCATATATAGCCTGCGTAGGGTCTTTTTTCACGTTTTTGATGTCCTCCACATGGGTTAGCAAGGAGTTTCGAGTGGCAATCAGTTCGGGCAGTAGTGTGTTTTCAATATGATGCCGCGAATAGGCAAACTCCGTTCCGAACGACACGCCCACTCCTATGGCATCATCCACATAAATCGCCGCTTTAGTCATATCCGCCGTATCTCGATATAAATCCACTCTGCGTGTCTCACCGACGACATAATTGGTAGCCGAACCGATGAACAGATCGGCATCCGGTCCGTCATATTCGGGATTGGCACTGGTGGAAATCGCTTCCGTTACGGTAGTGGAAGCCGTTATTGTGTTGGAATTGGTAGCTTGGTATAATTTCTCCCTTGTTCTATCTCTTACAAGCATGGCATTTACGATGGGTATGCTACCACTAGCGCTAAAACCACTAGAAGCCGTACCGCCTAGACTAAGACCTAATGAAAAATCCATATACCAGTTATCTCTGCAGTCAGTACAGTCATTTGTAGTATTGTTGCGTACGACAGAGGTATTCACGTAGGTTCTTTCTGTGGTGACGGTTCCTGTTTCCCATGTGGCGAAAGACTGCGAACCGGGAGGGTCGCGGAGAATCATATCTACATTAATGTCACCTCCGGTAATAAAATTATTTCCGGTCTGTATAGATCCAAGCACAATACCCGTCAAGGGGTTTCCACTCCACGGAGTCATGTTCTCTCCATAATAGATATTCAATGTACGGGTGTGATTGCCGGATGTTTTGGGTAGACCGCCATACCAAGCATAGGTAGCATGTCCTGCGGAATCCAGTCGCAGTTGATTCCTTTTCAGTCCGTTCACACTACCCGGTTCTGCTCCATCCGGATTGCCTTCGATATACACCTCCTGATCTGAAGAAAGTTCATTATCAATCGTCGCTACATGGTTGGCAAGCGGAACACGGGAAGAGACGTTCTTTTCATTGTTAAAATACTCCTCGTAGCCCTGCAGATCAAAGGTGTAGGGATCCATCGACCGGAAGAGCGGATAACTGAATTTATACTTTATAGAATCATTCTCCGTATAATAGATAGAATCTACAAACAATGACCCCAATTTGTCCTTTATCTCGAAACTGCGTATGCCGAAAGCACCGGGTGTTGTTGCTCGCTGGGTTACTTCGAAAGTGGGGGTTGAATGATACACCTGCCGCAACATAGTATGGTAGGTGTAGTATGAGAGAGTGGAATCGACGGTGGCTGAGTCGGTGCTCGTTGTGAGCGGGTCGGACATGTTCAACGCCATCGGGTTCTTCAATAGTTCCAAATCCGGCGCGGATTCCACTTCGATACTTTCAATGATATAGTCTAACGGCGGAATAAGTGCGGAGAACTCGCCTGTATAGGGGTCGGTCTGAATAAAGATGGTATTGTTCTGTTCGTTTTTGCCACGCCATGCCGTACTGTTGATTGTATCCTTGCGTGCGGTGTGAACGCGCACGGTGTCCGTTGTGGTATTGAGGCTATAGGCTCTGCCGTAGGAGTACAGATTCGGTGTCAGTTTCAGTGTGGCGGTACCGATGTTATTCATACTCAGTCCGAAGCCGACAGGTTTGTAGCCTTCAATGTCACCTCCGACTACACGACCGGTGAAATTGACCAAGGTCGAGTCGGTAAAGGTGAGGTCGTCTTTTCCCTGCGTGAACGTATGCGTATAACGACCGCCATCGGCAAACACATGTCCGTCCTTTTTGACTTGGATGAAATGCTCACCAATCGGCACACTGATTTCAAACTCACCTTCTTTACCGGTCTCCACATTCTCACCGTCCTTGGTGCATATTTCTCCATCGACATAGAGATTACAGCCCTTAACAGGATAATCAGTGCCTGCATAAACGACCTTTCCGCTTACGGTGAAGGAGGACACATCCGTGAAGTCCGTACCATTGTGTACCAGCGAACTATTGCTGATGAAGCGTAATTGCTGCGCGGGGTTGAACTGATGCGAGCCTAATGAAGGTTCGATGGCATAGGTTGTTCCTTCGCCGGAGAACGGTATGCCGCGAATGACATAGTTACCATTGACATCCGTTTTTACCCGCAATGACAGTTGTTCGGGGACATGTGGATCCGGTTCGGTGTTGCTACCCATTGTGCCGTGGTGTCCGTGATAAACGGTGCCGGTACGCGAATAGTCGAAGAACTGCGTGCGTAGCCCCTCATCAAAGGTCCAATAGATTTCGAGGTTCGATTCGTCCCCTACTAACAGATGGTCGTAATTGTCCAATATTTCCTCATCCGTAATTGCTTTTGTCCAGAGCCGGAACTCATCCACATAGCCCTCGAAGCCGCCGATGGTCAAGCTGCCCGAATTGGATATTTGGAAATTAGACGGCCAATCAAGGCGCCTTTTTATCAGCTGACCTTGAGGAGTAATAATTCTAAATCGTAAATAATTCGCATCTTTTACAATGGTAAAATGATAGTACTCATGTGCTTTCAATGAAACATTATTGAACCACGTTTGATGGGATGTCCCAAAATAAGGCTGACCGTTTTCCCTCACACCAAAGTACAGGTTATTTCCCAATTTCAGAATACGCTGTTCTTTGATGGTGTCTAGGCGTATCCACATCTGGATGGTCCAGTCGTTTTGGACAAATGTTGTCTGTGCATACTCCTTTGACGGATAATCACATTGCAGTTTTCCGTTTGCGCCGGTGAAGCGGATGGCATGATACTGTTCACGGGTATTATAGTTGTCCAATAGTTTGGCTTTCACTTCCGCATTCGCCACCGCCGTTCCTGTCGTACCGTAGGTGATGCGTCCGCTGATTGTACCGTATGCCTGCGAGAATCCGATTGCGTTGGCTGACGTTTTCAAGGTGTCGTATTTTGCTCCGTTAGGACGCAGTTCCTCTACCCTGACGCGATAGTCGTAATAGACACCGGGCAAGGGAGTGTCATCGGTATAGAACAGGTAGTCATCCGTGGAAGAGAAAGTATGGAGTCTGCGATAGTCACTTTCTGATTCAGATTCCGCGTTTCTTCTATCTATATAATATGTCTGTCTGAGGGTTGAACCTTTCCTGTTGACATGCCATGAGAGTTTGACCTGCCCTGCATAGGCATCCTTGGTGGCATCTAATTGAGAGATAACTGTTCCTATATTAATCGCCCACTTACCGGCATTCCATGTGGCGAACTTTTTCTCGCCTGTCTGATCACTTATCACGCTCTCAATGCGGTAGGTATGTGGCACTGTGCCGTTGATCTCCTGTTCGGTGTACCATATATTTCCCTCTCTTCCATTCACTGCATCTTGATGCAGAGTGGTGGTACGATGCTCCCATTTGAATTCGGTCTGACCGTCTTTATACGGGATGATGGTATCGATAGGGATGGCCTGGTTGTCAATATAGATATAGAATTTATTGCCCCAGTTGACAGGAAACGAATCGGAAGTCCACTTAAAGACAAGTCTGTCTTTGTAAGTCGTATCCACTTGGGTATTGATAATAGGCAGTTTGCGTATTGTACTGACTGTCGCTGACGAGCACAACTCTGCTATTTTCGTAGTATCCGCCCAGTCCTTCATTACATAGTATATCTTGTATCTTTCTTTCTCCTTATCAATGTCATAAGTGGTATCTTCAAAGGAGTAAACCATTGTGTCTGCTCCTTGTTTCACGTATCCGAGTTTGATATTATCATTGCGCCAGATCACCCATCTGCCACCGGAATAGTTGCTGTTGTCCGCTTTCCATGTGACGGTTACTTTTCTTTGCACTTGGTTAAATTGTGCTATCGTGTCTGTCGCCTTGGGCAGGGGTAGGAAATTTTTTTTATCGGCAACGGTAGTATAATATTTTACTCCATTGTTATTGCCCTTGTCGTTATCATGCGTAAACTCATGGTAGGGCTGAATGGTAAAGCTTGAGCGCATATTTTTGCCTATATCCTTCAACTTGAACGTATAGGAGCCAGCACTGTAGTTTTCAGAAGGATATTTGTAACCTATTGTTCCGTTGTAGGATTCATTGATATTGGTACCGATATGTGTCTCACCGTCTGTATTACGCGAGGAACCCTCAAATTTATAAGGTATCTTTATGGTTCCGTCCTGTGCTATTGTGAAACCGCCGTTCCAATCGATTTTACGGACAGTGAAGGTGTATGGAGTAGCGACCGTGGTTGTCTGATTGCGTTTTTGTACATCATCTTTATCACCGCAGATCCACCTAGTCCATTTTCCATATGAACTAACTTCGATATTACAATTACGCCATTGGTTATTCAACGTAAGCTCCACTTGCACCCATCGCCTATCTTCACCGTCTTTTTTATCCACATACGACTTTACTTTCCCACTGCCAGCGGCACAAGTGAAAGTTTTATTGGCTGAATACTCAAAATTATCATCTCTCCCGACAGAATAATATCCGGATATACCTCCGCCAAACGCATAATTCATATAATATCCTGCTCCAATATAAAAGATTTGACTATAGTTTTTACCACCATCTTTACTCATCGTTATTTGAGCGGTACCACCTTCGATTCCGTTATAGAATGCGGCATCACATCCTGCCGCGTCCCACACACATATTTTAAAAGTAAGTGTGGCATTTGTTGCATCATATGTAACCGGATTACTTGAATGACCGGGCAAATAATCATCTTCCCATCTTGCAGCCGCATTATTACCCATCGCTTCTTGCGGCATGAGCATTAGAATGGCAACAAGCAGCATTGCCGCCTTCATCGGTAGGCGTTGAAACGCCTTGATTAAAGAATGTAAATAGTGTGTCATATGTTTGTTGGTTTTATTATTCAATAGATATTATAGATGTCCTAGATCGCTTCGCTATCCTAGATGTTTTAGAGCGCGATGCTGTCCTAGAAGGAACTATAGGGGATACAAACGCGTAAGCGGCACCCACGTCATGTGAGCACCGCCTATGCGTTGCGAATGCAATCCCTTGCCTATCTCGCGCCCATTCGTATGGGGGGGGTAAATCTAACTATCTGATTTTGTGTATTTTGCATGATTATTATGGGCTATTTTTCTTTTTCAATTACTTCCCAATGACCACCTTTGTCCGGTCCGACACGGCGGATGACGCCTTGGGCTTGTAAATTCTTAATATGACGAGCCACAACGCTTCTATTAATGCCTAATATGTTAGCAATCTCCTGCGTTGTTATTCTTGGGTTTTCCCTAACGAATTCAACTATTTTCTGCGTACTTTTCTGTACACTTTTCTGCGTACTTTTCTGTACACTTTTCTGTACACTTTTCCCCGAACTTTTCTGATCTCTTTCCTCTGGTGTATCAGAATTGACGATGGAGAGTTTCAACTTTACCTGAAGTAACTCCGGCTGTTCAATCAGTTCCGGCTTGACCCAATGTTTCTCATTCCATGCATTCAAAATCAGCGGAAAACCAGAACCGATGTTTTCGCCATAGCCAATCATACGCAACATATTCTGCATACGCTGATTACGAGCCTTGCTCTCACCACCGGCATAAATCTGCTCAACCGGCAGTTTAAGCAGCCCGGGATTGGTAAAGACAAAAGCATCATCAAACTTCTCCACCTTCAGAATGCCGTTCGTCACAAAGTCAGCATGAATAATGGCATTGGTCATCGCTTCACGCACAGCCTTGTGTTGGGCGGTATCATCCATCCGTTGCATACCTTCCATAGCGAACGGACGCGGCAAATCCCGCGTCAGACGTGGCAGAACGGTACGCATGAAATTGAAGAGGTTGTTCTCCCATGTGCCGTCGTACGTCAGGCGGTCACTATACCGCTGGTCGCCAATAAGATCCGTACGGTCGATATAATCCATACGCAGGTTATCAAAGCGGTCACGCACAGGAAGCCCCTTGCCGAACATAAGCAGTCCTGCCATTGTCAGCCACTCTTTGCCTGTAACACGATCGGTAGCAAGACCACCCAACTGACGCAAGAAATCCTCA
The DNA here is from genome assembly GCA_017447875.1 of Paludibacteraceae bacterium. Classification (GTDB taxonomy): domain Bacteria; phylum Bacteroidota; class Bacteroidia; order Bacteroidales; family Paludibacteraceae; genus Colicola. The sequence goes on from JAFSMP010000018.1 coordinate 11,730, forward strand.
TGACTGAGATTATTCCAAACATGGTCGGGATTGTCAATCTTAAACAACATGCGGTAACGGTCCAAAGTAGGAATGTCAATGTCATCCATCGTGTAGTACTCAATCAACATGCGGTCGTTGCCATCCGGATTAGCGTCACGCATCATCATGCGGACTTCGGCATCAGAACAATGGTAATCGCCTTCATGATTACGACGGAAAGTAGCTTTAAGCGGGTTATTGTTAAGGAACACCGGTCGGGTCATGTAGTCCGCACGCGGCACATGGATAGCGATGACATTCACACCATCAACCTGCACTATCTGCACATCATCATCTTTGAGCAGATTGACATTGACCTTGTTAGGGTCGTTCGCGAGATTCCAAAAGTCGGTAATGAGTTTATCGGGATTAGCGACACCTTGGATAGTGAAACGCTTGCTCGAATCGGTTTCTTCGCGATGCTCCTCTATGCCTAACAAGATAGTGCCACCATACGAATTAGCGAACGCTGAATAGGTATCCCAAAGGCTATTGGGAAGTTTAGTCTCGCATCGTTTGCATTCCAGTGTCAGGCGTTCGCCTTGCTCCAGGAACTGATGTATTTCTGTTGTTGTCAGCATAAAGTAAATCAAAAATGCGTGCAAAGATACAAAAAAAATATGACATGTGCAAATTTTTTCCTTCAATTGACAGCAAAATGGCTTAAAATTCATAAGAAGTTAGTGTTTTTGCGCACAAAAGTTGAAAAATTTAGTAATTTTTCCTTGCTCCGCGTTAGGGATTGGAAGGGCTACGGTATTGTACAACAATGCGGAACTTGTGAACCCCTGCAAAGCCCGACCGGGTTAGCTCTGGAGATGAAAGGATCTGCAGAACTATGCCGGGAACGCCCAAATAGAAACAGTCGGACAAAATACTACGATAGCAGTCATGCTGACGAACAGGATGCCCGTCATCCGGAAGAGCCTGCGACCGGTCTGAAAAAAATGGAGGACTAAGCCTCCAAATTCATTTCATGAGCGGGTTCGGATTGCGCTTTGTTTTACCCTGTGCGCGGGCTGCAAGCTCGGTAAACACAAGGCAATTCAAGCCGTAAATTTTCCAGTACTGCTCGTTATCACCAGCGAGCTGTAATGAAGTGTGACCGGTGACGAACTCCATGTGCGACATGATGGTTTGACAGGAAGAAAGGATGGAC
>JAFSMP010000064.1 GCA_017447875.1 Paludibacteraceae bacterium
ATCTGAGAGCAAATGATTTATTGATAAAGATAATTGAGATATGAAACTTGAGGAAGCAATAATCGACGCGAAGCGGAGAAACTGCTTTCGCAGGTACGCCATTATGTCGGATGGTCATGGAAAGACGACTGACCAGATAGCCGCCGCTATCAACCGCAATGCCTGGCATGTACGTAAGGACGGCAAACCGGTTACCTCCGCGCAGGTCTATGCCTGCATTTGCCGCTATCCCTCAATCTTCACCAAGGAAGCAGGTAGAATTTGTGTAATGTTATGAGTAAACTGATAGACATAACTGATTCTGAACAGGCCGAACTCGCGTTAGAGTTCGCCGAATCTATCCATGCCGGATTTCCGTCACCTGCAGCCGACCATGCAGGCGAGCGCATCAACCTTGCGCGCGAAATGACACCGCATCCGGAAACTACGTTCTACGCCCACGTGGAAGGAGATTCCATGCGTGACGCAGGCATCCTCGATGGTGATATCGTGGTCGTTGATCGTAGCCTCGAACCCAAGAACGGGGATTTTATCGTCGCCTATATCGACGGCGAATATACACTCAAAGAGTTCAAAATGGATGAGTCCGGCGAGTGCGCTTGGCTCATACCGCACAATCCCGATTTCCAGCCCATACGCGTAGATAAGAACAACGAGTTTTCCGTTTGGGGTGTAGTTACTTACGCCATCCACAAAACGCGTCTCTGATGTTCGCTTTAGCCGACTGCAATAATTTCTTCGTCTCGTGCGAACGCGTTTTCCGTCCTGATTTGGAGGGAAGGCCGGTTGTCGTGCTTTCCGGAAACGACGGCTGCGTTGTCTCACGTTCCAACGAAGCCAAAGCACTCGGCATCCCCATGGGAGCACCGCTCTACCAAATCAAGGCACTGGTGGAGAAAGAGGGAGTCGTGTGCTTCTCCTCGAATTTCTCCCTCTATGGCGATTTATCGGACCGGGTAATGTCCATCCTCCGAGAACACACCACACGCTTTGAGCAGTACTCCATTGATGAGAGCTTCATCAACATCGATCATGTGCCGGAGGAGGAGCAGAAAGCCTATTGCGAGAAGTTGGTTCGGGACATTCGCAAAGGCGTCGGCATACCCATCTCAATCGGCATCGCTTCTTCTAAAACGCTGGCAAAAGTGGCATCCAAGTATGCCAAGAAATATCCCGGTTATCACGGGGTGTGCGAGATACGCACGGAAGAGCAGCGCATCAAGGCACTTTCCCAATTCGAGATTGGTGATGTCTGGGGTATTGGCAGACGAGCAAAAGCCAAACTGCAGGGCGTCGGAATTACCACCGCGCTACAGTTTGCAGAGAAGTCCTCTACCTTTGCCCGTGGCCTGCTCAATAAGCCCGGACTGCTCACGTGGCAGGAGCTTCGTGGTCAAGACGTGATAGACATCACGGAGTTGCCCATGAAGCAGAGTATAACCACCTCTCGCACGTTCGCTACAGCCATCACCGAACAATCTCTATTGGAAGAACAGATAGCA
>JAFSMP010000019.1 GCA_017447875.1 Paludibacteraceae bacterium
GGCGTATGTAGTACTAACGGGCTCAGGTATCCTCGTCAAAAAGTTGTTGTTGATTATGAAACATATACTCTCTACGGCTATTGATGAGGATGGTTTGCAACAAGCCGCTATCACGTGCTTCCTGCATTAATGTCTCTGCAATTTTAAAAGAAAATTCTATCTTTCCCGCAAATTTATTTTAAAGAAACACTATCGATCCCCGAATTTTGATATATGCAAATAAATCGCAAGAAAAAAAGCATGCATATCCGGAAACCGAAGGTAAACACTAAAAATACCATAAATTCCCATAAAAATGATGCAAAATTGGCATGAAATTTGTTTTTGTATCAAAAAAGTCATTTTTTGTCCGTAAAAATTTGGACAAGTCAAATAAAAGTAGTAACTTTGCACGCTATTTTTCGGGATAGCAACGAACAATAAGTAAAATGGGAAAAATGAGAAAAATCACAACACTCTGTCTGTCGCTGATGATAGCGACGGCAGTGATGGCGGAGATGTACGGACTGAGTTATGAGGGGTTCCCGTACAACAAGACGCTATGTGGAGGACCGACCTATGCAGCAGGTTCGGCCGTAAAACTGACGACCGGAATTCCGGTCAAGGAGGATGTGCCATTGGTAGGATGGAAGTACAAGGGGATTCTATATGCACCCGGTGCTATGTTCACGATGCCCGCCAATGATGTAGTGCTGGTGCCGGTTTGGCAAGGAGAAGAAGGGCTGGAGACGGTGAACGGTGAGCGGTTAGCGGTGAGCGGGAAGATCCTGCGGGACGGACAGATCATCATTATCCGTGACGGAAAAGAGTATAATATTTTGGGAGGACGCATACAATGAAGAAGCTATTGACTATACTGGTGCTTTGCAGCGCAGTGATGGCTGCGAATGCCGTTCCGGCTCGTCGCGGTTGGCAGACTCAGACGCAAGCCGACGGTTCGACGATCGAGGTACAAGTGATCGGCGATGAGTTCTATCATTATACGATCAACCGCGACGGACAGCGTATCCGGATGAATGAAGAAGGGATGTACGAAGTAGTAGGAACGGCTCCGACGAAGGAAGAGTTCACGGCTCGTCGCGCGAAGGCGCAGGCGCGTAGGGCGCGTCAAGATATAGGTGTAACGCCGAACCTGGCTCCGCGAGGCGTGGTGATATTGGCGAACTTCTCGGATTCCCAGTTCAAGGCTGCGCATACGCGTGCGGTGTTTGACGAGATGTGTAACTCCAACGCATGCACGGTCAATAAATACAACGGCGTCAACTATCCTTCGGCGGCGGAGTATTTCAGTTCGCAATCCAACGGTGCGTACCGTCCGCAGTTCGATGTGTACGGACCGGTGACGCTGAGCCGTACAGTGAGTTATTACGGCAAGGACGGTTCGGAAGAAGGCGATGACCAGCATGCTACCGATGCGCTAGTGGAGGCTTGCATCCTGGCGAACCAGCAGTATTCGACGCTGGACTTCGCGAATTACGACTCGGACGGCGACGGATATGTGGATTTCGTCTATGTGATCTATGCCGGTAAGGGTCAGGCCGACGGCGGTGCGTCGAACACCATCTGGCCGCATAACTGGAGCGTCACAGACGCTATTCGGTACGGCTATTGCACCTATACGAATGCGCAGCGTAAGATAGACGGAAAGATCATCGATAACTACGCGATGTCGTCGGAGTTGTCGGGCTCGACGCTGGGCGGCATCGGCACGCTCTGCCATGAGTTCGGTCACGTGATGGGTCTGCCGGATTTCTATGATACGCAGTATGGTACGAACTATAATAGTATGCTTACGCCCAACGAATGGGATGTGATGGACGGCGGAGCGTATAACGGTGGCGGTCACTGTCCGCCTAACTACAGCCCGTGGGAGAAATATTTCTTCGGATGGCATACGCCGGTGAACCTCGGTACGGTCGGTGCCCGTCTGAAACTGGCTGCTAACGGTACGGATGCGTACCAGGCGTATCAGGTGAATACGGCCGGTCAGCTGCAGTCGTCAACCCAGAACGGACTGAACTATTATTTCGAAAACCGTCAGCAGGAAGGCTGGGATGCGTATATACCGGGCAGCGGTCTGGTGATATGGAAGGTGAATTTCAAAGCCTCCGCATGGAGCAGTAATGAACCCAATAACACGGCGAATAATCCGCGTTACACGATCGTCTGCTCGTCCGGCACGAAGATCGGAGAGAGATACGGAGCGAAGAATGTGTTCCCGTACAATGATGTCAATTCGTGGAGTGGCGTAAGCGGCAAACCGCTGACGAACATCACGCGGGACGGAGAGTTCATTCGGCTCATCTATATCTCCGAACCGAACTACTACACCGTCAAATGGGTAGTGAACGGCGAGGTGCTGGAGACCGCACGCTATGCGACCGACGGATCGGAAGACCTGCGTCTGCCGAGTATCGCGGTGCCGACATGTGAGGGTACCGAACTGGTCGGATGGACGCAGAACGTCAACTGGTTTGATCCGTTCGAGATACCGGAAGACCTCTTCTCGACACCTGCCGGAAAGGTGACGGACGATGTGATTTACTACGCTGTATTTCAATAAATGAGAGCTCAAGCACGGATATGGGTATTGGTTCTGCTGGCGCTTAGTCCTGCGATAAGCCGGGCGGAGAGAGAGACCGTTGTGCATTCGTTTCATTCCATGTCGCAGCCGACAGAAATTGAGTTTACGAATAGCAATAAGACGGCTACAACAGAACTGACGACCTATACCTGTACCGGAGGAGCGGAGTTTGGTGTTGTGAGTGGTACAATCTATGCGGTACTGCCTAAAAGCGGAGGAACGGTAACGACCACGCAGATAAAAGAGTTGTCGGAATTCCGTATTGATCATCCATATGATAACAAGACATTTTCCAAGTTAAAGGTCTATCTGGCGAAAAATGGCGGAGCTTTTGGATCGGCCGTGTCCGGAGATAGTATCAACTATCAACAAGGCTACATCGTGGTCACTATCCCAAGAGGGAACTATGCCGTCAAACTGACGAATACAGATGGTACTAATCCGGTGCGAGTAAGTGGGATAACCTATTATATGGATCATTGTAACTGCTTTGAGTACATCCCGGAATGAAGGTGGCGAATGACATATTGATTCAGGAGTTAGGGCGCTTGTTGGCTACAGGCAAAGAGGTGCGTTTTACCCCTTCCGGTGTCAGTATGCGACCGTATATCGAGGGAGATAAAGACAGTGTGATTCTGGCACCGCTGAAGCGGGCACCGAGGGTAGGGGATATCGTATTGGCTGAGGCGGAGACGCTGTGCGGCAACAAGACCTATGTGCTGCATCGTCTTATCCGTATCTCAAACGATCTCAAACAATCCCAAACGACCTCAAACGATGTCGTCTACATCCTTCAAGGAGACGGAAACCTGGCAGGCGAAGAGCGGTGTAATGCCGCAGACATCATCGGCCGGGTCAAACGTATCGAAAGCCCCAAAGGGCACAGCAAACCTCTCACGCGCGGCTATGTCTGGCATTTCCTCTTCCCCGTCCGCAAATGGCTGCTGAAAATATACAGGCACACCATCCTCAAATGGTGCTACAAATAAATGCGAAAATAAGAAAATGAAAAAATAAATAAATGATTTTATGCATACGATTGAAGGATTTAAGTTGCGCAAGTTAGGCAACGAGTATATTTTGGTAGGTGAGTCGATGAAACTCATCAATTTCAATAAGATGATCACCCTCAATGAGACCGCTGCGTTCCTTTGGGAGCAGGCGGACAAAGGGGAGTTCGATGAAACGACGCTGAGCAAAGCCCTGTGCGCCGAGTACGATGTGGCTCCGGAGCAGGCCTTGACCGACGTGACGGCTACCATCAAGTCCTGGCTTGAGGCAGGGGTGATAGAGTAGCCGAATTTTAAGAATCGGTTATATCTAATTATTAATCGTGCGCGTGTGCGTACGATTTTTTTGTATATATCAAAAAAAAGCAGTAATTTTGCGCGTTTTTTGGTACAAAATTTAAGATTTATATAAAAAAATGAAAAAATTATTTACTTTCTTTTTTGCGTTTGTATGGGCACTATGCGCTTTCGCACAACTGCCGTACAATACGACAATGACGCAGAGTTATTACAATGACTCAAAGACGGTTATTACCAAGGAGGGTACTGTCAACTGGAATGATGGAGGTATCCGCTTAGGAACAACTAGTAACTGGACTCCGGGTAACTGGAGTGATAAATACGTAGTTATCGCTTTGAACCAAACCAGTATTCCTTATCAATTAACATTTAAGTACAAGTGCAACAGTGGTATCGCGACAACTCCAAACTGGTCTGTTTCTGAGAGTTCGGATAATAGTAATTGGTCCACCATTTGGTCGGCGGTAACTCCTACTTCTTCCTCTGTATCTGTTTCAACAGATACGTATACCGCTACGCCGATAGAGTTTTCTAAGTCCACTAAGTACATCAAATTGTGTTATACAGGTAATTACTCCGGAACATTTATAGACATCAAAGTATCCGATCAGGCATATGTGAATAATCCTAAAGTAGGAGATAATGAGATCTCTTCGCTGGATTTTGGAACAGGTACCATCAGTTCCGGTAAGGCGGAATTGGCATTTGATGTGGAGTGGTGTAACGTGCCTGCGTTCTCTGTTACAAGCGACAATGCAGCGTTCTTTGCTGTTTCGCCCGCTTCTTTCGGCGGCAAAGCCAAATATGGCACACAGACAGTAACCGTGACCTATGATCGCGATAAAGAGGTAGGAGAACACAATGCTACTATTACCATGACCAACGGTTCGATCACCAAGACCGTGACGGTTTCCGGCGCTACCACCAAGCGTGCGCAAGCGATTCATTGGGCAGCAGACTTAACGGCTACGAGTTTTACTTTGAATGCAGAGGACGCATTGTCCGGCGCACAAGTAGCTACAGCGGACAATGAAGAGGCAGAGATCACGTTTGCCTCGGACAATACAGAGGTGATCGCTGTGTCCGAAGATGGCAAGACCCTTTATGCGGTTGATAATGGTACTGCGAATGTAACCGTAACAGCTACCGGCAATGATATTTATACGGAGGCGACAGATACAAAACTGTTCACCGTTACTTCCAACAAGAAGCAGGTCATTACTTGGGAGCAGAACTTCATGAGTCTTAAGACCAATGCTAATCCCAACACGATCGAACTGACCGCTACTGCTACCAGCGGAGGCACTGTAACCTACGCATTGGAGGAAGGTTCGGATAACTGCGTAAAGCTGAGCGGCGAGAACAATGCTACCATGACCATCACCGGCACTCCCGGTGTAGCATATATCATCGCTACGCAAGAGGGCGGTGAGATCAACGAGGAAATTTGGATTGCAGCTTCGGCACGCAAACAAATCAAAGTGCGTAACCCGAACTCGGATTGCGATGAGTACGCTTTAGCAGACCAGAGTTTCAACTTCTCTCAAGGACACAAGAGTTCAGCGGCTATTCAGGAGTATAATCTGGTCGGTAAACCGACTCAACTGACTTTTACTGCTAAGGCCGGTGGGAAACAATACATATGGTCAGAGCGAGAGGCTATCTATGTAGATCAATATGCTAATTTCGGCTCCGGTTTGGAATGGCGTCAACTCACTTCGATGGTAATGGATGAGAGTAGCAAGAATTATGGTCCGTACACATTGAATGAAACAGCTACCAAGATTCGTTTCCGCACGAATGATTATTCGGAGCATAATGTATCGAATATATCGGTTCCGCGAAAGAAAGAGTTGGTAGTGAGCGAGACCTCTATCGTGGAGAACGTAGAGCGTAATGTGAAGTGGTCGAAGGTGATCTCTGTGTCGCGTTCGAATATTGACGTAGTGGATATAGCGGTAGAGAGCAGCGATCCGAATTGTAAGTTCGAGGTGTCCAAGTCGTCTATCGGTACCGATTGTGCCGATCGTACCACCGAGACCTTTGAAGTGTCCATCACTCCACGTGAGAAAGACAGCGTCTATACCGGTACTATTACTCTTACGGACGGTAAGGCTACTCCTACAACCCATACTATTACTCTCCAATTGACAGCGGTAGGTTTTAACCAATCGATCAATAATTTCGATCTGCCGGAGAACGCGTACACGATGGATACTGTCCTGCTGGCAGCTACAGCTACCAGCGAACTGCCTGTTGTTTACCTCAGTTCGGATAGCACGGTAGCTTATGTGGAGAATAACCAATTGGTGATCCTGAAGGCCGGTACAGTGGACATCACCGCTTATCAGGAAGGTGATGACCGCTATAACGCCACTTCGATGACCAAGACCATCGTCCTCCATCTGACGCCGACAGAGGTACTTGAAGCGCCGGTAGCGACAGAGATACTCGAAGGTACAGCGCTGAGTGAATCGCAGTTACGAGGCGGTAAGGCAACCGTAGAGGGCTCTTTCGCTTGGGAGAATCTGGAAACGATTCCGACGGATGGAAACAGTTACCCGGTTATCTTCACCCCGTCGAACGACTCTGTCTATGCTTCTACGAAAGTCAATGTGCCGGTAGTCGTTTCTCAGTGGCCGGCTACTTACGGCGAGGCAGAAGTGTTCTTCTGTTCGGGCGACTCGGTTGAGTACGATAGTGTTTGGTACTACGCGCCCATCGTCAAAGAGGTAGTCTTCTCTGAGAAGAATATCTACGGTTCTGACTCCATCGTCACGTTGACCGTAACAGAATTACTGCCGACCGCTTCAAGTGAGGAGAAGACCATCGTTTATGGCACGGATACGGCTTGGAACGGCATCGCGCTCAATGACTCCACCGTAGGTGAGCATATCGTGACGTACGTGACCACCAATGTGGCAGGCTGCGATTCGACCGTGACGCTGACGCTGACTGTAGAGAAGCAGAAGACGGAAGAGGTTTCTGTACCGCTGAGTTTCTGTCAAGGCGGATTTGTGGAATACCGTGATACAACTTATTATGAAGCTGGAGTAGATACCATCCTGGCGCTCGGTGAGATCAAAGACACGCTCTATTGTGTGAGCGTAGAAGTATTGCTGCCTTCTGACTCGACGGAGTACAAGACCATCGTTTATGGCACGGATACGGCTTGGAACGGTATCGCACTTAATGACTCGACGGTAGGCGAACATATCGTGACCTACGTAACCACTAATGCCGCAGGTTGCGACTCGACCGTAACGCTGACGCTGACGGTGGAGAAACAGCAGACGGTAGAGAGCTATTACCCGATCAGTGTATGTAACGGCGATTCAGCAGAATACCGCGGCAAATGGTACTATGAGGCAGGTGCGGACACGGTGCTCGTGGAAGGCGCTATCAGCGACACGCTGGTTTACGTCACGATCGCTATGCTGCAGGCAGATACGATGATTCTCGACAACGATACGCTGTATGTGGGCGACACGCTGTTCATCGAAGCGAACGTATGGTATTTTGACGGAGTCTTGCTGACCGATACTGCATACGATATGGCAGAGGAGAGTGCGTTTGACCTGATCCGGATTATGAAGAATGAATACGGCTGCGACAGTACCATCGTACGTCATATCGTTGTAGTGGCTAAGCCGGAGCCGGATACACCGACCGCTATTGAAGGCGTCAAAGCGGCTGAAAAGGCGGTTAAGGAGTTCCGTAATGGCATCATCTACATCCGTCGTGGTGAACATATCTACACCACTTCCGGATTACTGGTGAAGTAATTCATGACGAATTTTAAGGATAAGGAGAAGAACTGTGGTTTTTCTCCTTATTTTTTGTGCTTATTTTTAAGAATCGGCTACACCTTATTATTATTCGTGCGTCCGCGCGCGTAAATATTTGCGTATGTCACTAGAAAATATTAATTTTGCACCCGATTTTGGTAACTACGGCTAAGAAAATGCACATCAAATCTTAAAAATCGTACATTTTGTAAAATGTAGTTAGCAAATTAGAGACCTGCCGAGTAGGCGCACGGTGGTAAAGAAGGGGTAATGCAGTGGTTATCGAGTATCCCACCCCACCTTATAATATACATAGTATATTATCCCGTGAAGTTTAAAAATAGACAAAAATATATAACAAACAATATGAAAATTTCGCTGGCGAAATAATCGTTCGAGCGAAGTGAGATAAGAAATTTAAGGTTAAAAAAGATATGAGAAACTTTTACAAAAATCTCAAAAGCGTTGTTCTTAGTCAAACAGAAGGGCAACAACCAAGGAACCTCCAAGGTATCTCTAAGTTATCTCTAAAGTTTACCCACATGCGCTATGCTATTTGCGTACTGATGATGCTTGTGATGGGAGTTGGAGAAATGTGGGGAGCAACTCGACATTTTTATTCGAAGTGTGAAGTAAAAGCCAACCCGAGTGATGGTGGATATATCTATGTGGCCAAAAGCGCGCAAAGTTCATGGCCAAGAGATAGAGTAACCGATAGTTCTTCTCAAGACGAAGAAGTGTACAAGGTACTATCATCCAATTTACCTAGTTCGAAGGACTTTAAATTTTACGCATACGAAGAAGCCAAAAGCGGGTATACGTTTAAAGGGTGGGCAACAAGTGCATCAGCAAATTCAGGCTCAGCGTCATCATCAACTAATTGGGATGGAGTTGTATATAAATCATTAGCCTTTTATCCATTTACCGTATCTGCTACAAGCACGAGTTCTTCTAGTCCAACTACGAATACTTACTATGCTATTTATGCAGGTATTGTAAGTACATCGAATACAACTTCCGGCTCTATAGATTTTGAGGATGTAGATGTAAATGATACGAAAGAGATGACTTTTGTATTCAAACATGCTCATGCGGGAAAGATCTCCGGCACGAAGAGCGGAAGTCATCAGAGCGATTTTACGTTGAAGACATCCCTTCCGACCAATTCTACTACTCAAGCAAATTGCACGATTACTGTCGCATTCAAACCTTCTTGTGGTGGTTCACGTTCAGCTACTCTTACTTTGACAGGTGATAATGGTGGTTCGATGTCGATTAGTTTGAGTGGTAATGGTGTTCGTCATACACCGAGTATTTCTACAACAAACGGAAGTGTGAACGTATCGGTTGGTTCTACAGCAACACCTACAAACTTGAATGATCGTGTAACTTGCGATAATACGGATGGTGCAAAGACCTATACAAAGGCTAATAATTCAGATCCTGTAACTATTTCGGGCAGTAATTTCTCGGCTACAAAAGCCGGAGAGTATACAGTAAATGTGTCTGTTGCTCAGACTTGTTATTATGCAACACAAACCGGTTCGTTTAAGATCACGGTAAACAGACTCGATCCGACTTTTACCGCAACTAATGGTGAAGTAAATGTATCCATAGACGGGATCAATTCATCTTCTTTGAATCTGGCAGACAAGATTTCGTACGGAGGAAACGGAACAGTGTCTTATAAGGTGGTAAGTACCAATAAGGCGAACGCGACTATTTCCGGTAGTTCGTTCTCTGCAACAGCTTGTGGAGATTATACTATCCGTGCGGTAGCCACTCAAACGGATCAGTATTTGAAAGATTCAGTAGAATTCACCGTAAAGGTTAATAAGTTGCAGCCGACGTTTAGTTGGGCGATGACGGGAGCGAATGATCATATTTATGCGGGGGATGTGTTGACGAATGTAGCGCAGGCGAAGTATGGAGAGGCGAGTGTGAGTGGATTGACGTATACGTATAGTTCGGCTAATACGGACGTTGTGGTAGTAGATGCAGATAAGACGACACTTCGCGTACAATCGACCGGATTTACTACGGCACAAAATGTAACTATTTCTGTAAGTACAGAGGCGGACGATTATTATTTAGCAGGAAGTGACTCCCATACTTATTATATCGAGCCGAAGCAGACACCGGAGTTCTATATGAGCGGGAAGGCTATTCCTGCTGAGAATGCGAAATGTTCTCTAATGATTGGTGATACGGTTCATTTCTCGTTTGATAAGGTAGATGAGTCGAAGTTCAGCACTCCGCAAAGTCCGACATACGTATCATATTTGCACAATAGTACGGATCATACGGGTGTATTGACTGCAACTACAGCCGGTGAAGAGACGATTTTGTTCTCGCAGACAGGTACGGCTTTGATTAACGCAGGTAGTCGTAGCGTACATGTATATGTATCGCGTCATCCGGTTAATTTGACGAAGGTACTGAATAACGGAACATGGAAAGTAGATAGCGTTTATACCGGCGCAGTATATTCGATTACTAATGGTGATGGTGTACACGCGTTGAATACGGTAAGCGTTACTTCGTCGGACGAGAAAGTGCTGAAGTATGAGGATGGTGGATGGAAAGCAGTAGGCGCCGGTACAGCTCGTTTGACTATTTCTCACGCCCAAACTGATTACTGGGCAGCAGAGAAGGACTCGGTCGAGATTACGGTTGAGAAGTATACGCCGGTGATTACATGGAATTTGGAGGCATCGTATCCTTGGGGCGCGCAAGAGAACCAGCCGGTAGTGTCAAGCAATACAGAACTGCCGTTTAGTGTTGTTTCAGATCATCCTGAAATTGCTAACTATGTGAACGGACGTGTAGAGGTATATAATACTACCGGTAGTGCTAAATTCACGCTCACACAAGCAGGTAACTACAAATGGAATGCGGCAAGTACTAATCTGACGAAGACCATCAGCGTATATAAGCCACAGAACCATGTGCCGTTTACTCTTTCAAGCACCAACTATACTAATTTTAAGATTTCTAGTTCCTCCGATTGTAGTTGGGATAATAATTGCTTTAAACTTGGAGATGGCGGTGTGAATGAGGATGATGACGAAGTGATTATTCATTTTACAGGAATACCCAAAACGCTGTCCTTTGATGTTCAGTTAGATAAAATTCTTGCATCACTTCCTGGTTTCCCTGATTGTTGGGTCTATGAGAGTGCCACCGGAGCGGATAATAGTTGGAGTGAGGTATGGTACAGTGATAAGCGTGAAGAATATCAAAATGGTATAAGTAAAGATTTACAGCCATCTACTCGATACATTAAATTTAAGTACAACGGTTCTATCTATTGTAGATATAAGAATATCTCCGTCACCGAGCGCAAGGAGGTAACCGGCGCTAATACGGTGGACTTTGGAACTACCGATGCCGGTTCGGATCCAACGGAGAAGAGTACGAACATTAATTGGTACAATGTCTATCCGTTGACGCTGACGATTGAGGGAACGAATGCAAGTCAGTTTACGATAGATAAAAGTTCTATCGAAGCAAAGACAGATAGTTTCTCGGAGAATATTCCGTTGAAATTGACGTATAAGCACAATAGAGCAGCGGTGAAGGACACGGCGACGCTGGTTATTTCGGATGGTACGACGACGAAGAAGATAGGTTTGAAGGGTGTGACGAATAAGATTACTCCGGCTATTACATGGAAGGAGAACCTGACTCCGATGCAACGCGGTGTGGGTGTGAAGAACCCGGCAACCTCTCCTGTTACGCTGACGTATAGTTCTACGGATTCGGAAGTAGTGAAGGTAATCGGTGATTCGATTGTTCCTCTGAAGAAAGGAACAGTTACCATTACGGCTTCGTTCGATGGTACGAATGATGGTGTATATAACTCCACGAGCAGTACGAAAGATGTGGTTGTTACCGATGTGAAGGTACAGCATATTAACTGGACGCAGAACTTCAAACGTCTGAAATGGACGGATAAGGAAGAGTTGTCAGATAAAAACACCGCTGATTTTGCGCTGGTAGCAACGGTTAGTTACTATGATGTAGATAAGGAGGAGGAGATTACGATTGATCGTCCGATAACGTTTACGAGCAATAATGATGAGGTCGTACAAGTGCTGAATGGCACGACCCTGCACGTAGTAGGAACAGGTACGACTACGCTCGAGGCGCATGTGGATGGAATCACAGATTCGCTATATGAGGCAACTGCTGTTCGCGATGTGATTGTTCGCGAGCCTTCGCTGGATTGCGAAACTTGGGTGTTAGAAGATAAGAGTGGCTCAATTAATACAATTGATTCCAAAGAATTTACACTGGACGGAGAAGCAGATTCGATTTACTTTGATGCTTGGCGTGAACCAATTAAGGTAGTGATTGAATATTCAGCCGGAGACTTATATCTGGACGAAGTATACGAAAATGGCTCCACCAAGCAAATATGGAATAATAGCACCGAAAAGAATAAAGCAAATTCGTATAAGGCGCCGTTAAGTCGCAATGCGAAGAAGGTACGTTTCTATACTCAGTTTGGCGCACAAGGATACCATAAATTCTCGGGTGTTTATGCTCGCCGTGCGCGCTATGTGGAGTTTGAGGATGGAAAGGCTACGAAGAATGTCGCCTTTACCACCGAAGACGCGAAACCGGGTGTAGCAAAAGAGAAGAGCGTCAAGGTGAAGTATTCGAATATCACCGACCAGTTGGAGTTCAAGATGAAGGGCGGTGAGAATAGCAAGTTCTCTGTGGTATCTCCTGCTGCAATTGGAAACGAGTGCGGTGACAAGGGAGAAGCAACGGTGACGATTAAGTTCCTATCGAACGATGTGGATACTTATAAGGATACCTTGTTGATTCAGAACTTGAACCAGACGGTGACCGTTTATCTGGAGGCAGAGGTGGACAAACATCATCAGCAGATTACATGGAATCCGGCAACAACAGATTTGAAGACGACGGACAATGTGACGTTTGATGCTACTACAACGGGTTCGGCTGCAGGTTTGAGTGTTCGTTATAGCGTGACGGAAGGTTCGGATGTGGCAAGTGTGAATGCAACGACCGGTGCACTGACGATTGTTAAAGACGGTTCGGTAACGATTCAGGTTGATGCAGATGGTGATGGTGCTACTTATTATGACGCTGAGCCGGTAAGTAAGACCTTTACTATCAGCAAGGTAAAACCGACTATCACTACTGATCCGACGGCTGAGACGATGACGCTGCCGAATACCTCATTGGCAGAATGCGATCTGACAGACGGTGTGGCGAGTGTGGATGGTTCGTTTGATTGGGAGGATAAGACCATTGACGCTACCTATAATAATAGCGGTTATAAGGTAGTGTTCACTCCGGATAACACGAATTGGTATGACACGGCAAGTTGTGTGGTGGTTGTTCCGGTGAACAAACAGGCGAATGAGATCACGTGGAACTTCGACGTGACGGAGATGTTCTGTAACGCACAATATGCGTTCACGGGTGAGAATGCAGCTACTGCTACCTGCGGCGAACCGGCGGTTTATTATGAGACATCCGATGCGTCGATCGCTTATGTGGATGATGCGAAGAACTTAAAGATCATCAAGGGCGGTAGTGTGACGATTACTGCTAAGCAAGATGGTAATGGTACCTACGCAGCCGCTACGCCGGTTTCCAAGACTATTCTCATTAAGCGTTTTGCTCCGACGATTGTAACGATGCCGACGGTTGCCCCGATGAAGATCGGTCGTACGCTGTCCGATGCTTCCTTGACAGGCGGTAGAGCAGAGTTGAATAATATAAAGGTAGAAGGTGTGTTCGCTTGGGTAGATGGTAATACTACGGTGATGAATGAAGCAGGTACGTTTGAGAAACAAATTGTTTTTGCTCCGTCCAATACGAACTATTACGATTCGGTTTATGCGAAATTGAATGTAACGGTAGAGAAATATGCTCCGGTACTGTCGAACAACACCTTATCGGGTTCGACTATTACGTACGGTCAGGCGGTAAGCGCATCGACTATAGACGGTTCTATTACTGCGACGGATACGGTTAAGTTACCACATATAACGGTAGCTGGTAACGTAGTATGGAAGAATGCTTCTTCGACATATCCGGCAGCCGGAACTCCGTCTCACGCAACTGCTGTCTTTGTGCCGACGAACACCGATTGGTACAATGAGGTAGAGATTGAGAATGTGCCGTTGACGGTTAATCCTTCTTCCGAAGCCACTTATGCAGCTACCACGACGATCGTTTATGGTCAGCGTCTGTCGGAGGCAGTTCTAACGAATGCGACGACGGGTGTGTTTGGCGAAACGGTGAACGGTAGTGTCGCTTGGGCTGAAGACGTAGATCAGACAGCGGCTCTTGCAATAGGTTCGCACAGTGTGGCTATTCGCTTTACCTCGAGTTCGAGCAACTATACAGACGGTGATGGCTTGTGTGCTGTGACCGTACTGGAAGGCGTGGTATTCAAGGGTAATACGGGCGAAACCGGCAACTCTTGGAGCGAAGGAACCAACTGGCAAAATCAAAATATGCCGGGTACGAATGACCGAGTGACGGTAGATGCCGATGTGGAAGTTTCCGGCACAGTGACGATTGGTGGTTTGACGATCAATGAGGGTAATACCGTTACCGTGAAGGATGGCGCTACACTTACCATCGGTGCCCAAGACTCCTATCTCCGCAACGTGTATGGTAACATCCACGTGGAGAATGGCGGACAACTGATTTGCGGAACTGGTGAGGTGAAGGTAAAAGACTTTATCTTGGACGCTTCGCTGACCGGATTGCTGAATGCGGATGATCCGGATTCGAACAAACCCGCTATGTCCGGACAAGTGACAGGAGAAACGGCGCTGAAGATTACAGGCGATGCGTACTTCGACTTGGCACTGGATGTAACGGGACAGTGTTCACCGGGTTGGTATGACTTCACGGTTCCGTTCCCGGTAGATGTGATGACGGGTGTGTCGCGATTCAACCGAAACACGGGCGAAGAATATACTATTCGCAATGAAGTGAACTATGCTATCATGGACTTCTCAGAGAGCCGTCGTGTAGAAAGCGGTTATGGTTGGAAGAAGTTCCGTGGCATTATGCAACCGGGTCAGTGCTACTCGATCACGATTGATTCATACGATAATGTCTATCGTTTCAAGAAGACCGCTACCGGTTCCTTCAACTACTCCACGTCAGAGTCTCTGGCTTATACTGAAGGAGATAACCCTGTTCGTGGTTGGAACGGTTTGGGTAACGGTACATTGAAGCATGTGAATCTGAGCGCTGATGGTATCAGTAAGGTACAGATTTATAACCACTCTTCTAATTCCTACACGGCGGTTGAAATTGGAGATTATTCGTATGTGGTAGGTTCTTCCTATTTCGTACAAGCCTTAGCTCCTAATTCGGTCATTGAGTATAGTGCCGGAACCAAGGGAACCGATTATTTGCGTGCTCCGCGTCGTGCTGCTGCAAGTGAGAACTCAGAGTTCAAGCTGTCGCTCACACGTGAGGGTAATACCAATGAATCTGATCGTCTCTATGTTGGCGCTTCGGAAGAGGCTACGGATAGTTATGAGGTAGGCCGCGACTTGACGAAGTTCGGTAACCCGACGGAATCGAAAGTAGCGCAAGTATGGGCAAATGCATATGGTCTGAAGTTGTGTGACATTGATATGCCGCTGAATAACGATGCAGCTGAGTGTACGCTTGGATTGTTCGCGCCGCAGGCAAAGACCTATACGCTGTCTGTAGAGCGTGCTCCGGAAAATATGACCCTCTATCTGACCTATAACGGCAATGTTGTTTGGGATCTGACGATGAGTGCGTACGAGTTTGACCTAAGCAAGGGTACAACCGAAGGCTACGGTTTGCGTATTGAGCTCAAGAAGACTCCGGCTATCATGACCGGCGTAGATAATGCTGAGGCAGATGGTCAGAAGGCGCGTAAGGTGATCATTGATGACCAGATGTATATCATCACTCCGGAAGGCGCAATGTACAATGTAACGGGTAAATTTGTAAGATAAAGATACTATTTTATAAGAAATGCAGTATTTTTAATCGAAATACTTGCATATGTCAGAAAAAAGCAGTACCTTTGCACTCCGAATGAAAAAAGTATATTACATACCAACAATAGAGATCATCCTTTTACAACCAGAAGTCGTGATGGATGGATGGGGGTCATTATCCGGAAGTGGAACTCATGGTCAATCCCAAGCTCCCAAGCGTCGCAAGACGGATGTGTTCTAATCCGGTATAAGAGATACGAGAAAGGCTGCAACTTGCAGCCTTTTTTCGTACCATGCGGCTTAAAAACAAAAATAAACCGCAAAAAATGCGGCTTAAATTTGCATATATGCCGCAAAAGTTGTATCTTTGCAGCGAATTTGATATGGTACATAGTAAATGATTAAATAGTAAATGGCTTTATGTTTATTCACAAATTAGATAATTGGACGCAATTTGCTTGGAATCATGATGTTGTAGATGCTAAGTTAGCGGAAGTGTCGCAAGCCTTAGGATACATGCATGGAAGACTGAGCTTGATCGGTTTTGATGAGCAACTAAAAGCTACTGCGGAGAGTGTGACGCAAGATATTGTTTCGTCCTCGGAGATAGAGGGCGTCACGCTGAATACTCGTTCGGTACGTTCGTCTGTAGCGCGCCGTTTGGGTGTACCTTATGAAGATGTCAATGATACCATGTCGCATTACGTAGAAGGCATGGTGAGTGTATCATTAGATGCTACGCGCAATTTCAAACAGCCGCTGACGAATGAGCGCCTCTTTGCATGGCACGGTGAATTATTCCCTCCGGAGCGCACACAAATCTATCGAATTGATGTGGGGCAGTATCGTAAGGTAGGCATGCAGGTTGTGTCCGGAAACATGGGACGTGAGCGTGTATGCTATGAGGCGCCTGCTCCGGAACGTGTGCCGGCAGAGATGGAGCAGTTTATTGCTTGGTATAATAATCCTGATGTCCCCGCTACACCCCTTAAAGCAGCAATAGCACATTTCTGGTTCGTCTGTATCCACCCTTTTGATGATGGTAATGGTCGTATTACTCGTGCGTTGTCCGATATGATTTTGGCGCGTGCGGAAGATAGTAACCTGCGGTACTATAGTATGTCCAAAGCGATTTATGCCGACCGTAAGAACTATTACCTGGAATTGGAGCGTGCACAACGTGGTACAGATATCACAAATTGGTTAATGTGGTTCTTGAATACCTTGTTAGTCGCAGTAAAGGACTCCGATACGGTGATTGGAAACGTGCTGAACAAGACCTATTTCTGGCATATCCATGAAGATATTGTATGCTCCGAGCGACAGAAGAAGGTACTCAATATATATCTTAGCGGGTATGATGGAAAATTGACGGCAAAGAATTGGGCAAAGTTGGCCGAGGTATCTTTGGATACTGCAAATCGCGATATTGCTGATTTGGTGGAGAAAAAAATGCTACGCCCTGTGCAAGGCAATGTGCGAAACATCGCGTATAATTTGGTGTATGACCCGCATAGTTCACTGCCGTTTGAGAACGTACATATCGAAGATAGCGAAGGACAGAAATACATCTGTATGACCTACAAGCAACAAACTTATCGTGAGCGCCTAACGGAAGGAGATTTGCAAGGTTTTGAGCAAGCAGAACGTACGATGGATGATTTGGCGTACAAGTATTTTGCTTATTTGACCTTACTTTAGTCCTTTAGCCCATTTGCGAAGATAGATGAACCACTCCTCGGCAGTTGTTGCTATGGGGTGGTTTGTATTATTTGGCGGGGTAGGATTATTTAAAGATCGGCATCTGTGAAATGGCATATAGAGGATAGACGTCAACGTGCCGAACAGCGTTTTCTGCTTCTTTGTCAGTATAGTCAAACTGTCCGAAATTCTCCAATGAACAGCGTAATGCATAGTCAAGCTTCTTGTTGCGCATAAAGGTCCATAAACTTTTCATTCCACCTTGTGTCTCTGCTTTGATTTCTATAGGCAGTATGTGCCCTTTATACGGTTCGAGATAGTCCACTTCCGACTGGCTGCTTTTTTCCTGTCTCACCCAATAATACATCTCATGTCGCAGAGTGTCGGGCATATGTTTCATTATTTCCAATCCGGCAATCATCTCCACAATCTTTCCTTTGTTCACTAAATCTGCCTCATTGGCAGTCAGGATTTCTTCGGTTATATGTTGAATGGAACCCAGCGACAAATTGAGCAAGCGGAGTAATATACCACTATCGAAAACCAATATTTTCTGATAAGTACTGTCTGCCTCGCTTCCTAACGGCAGACCGTTAGCGTCTGTGCGTGTTACAGGAATCAGTAGCCCTGCCATAGTCAGCAGATTGAGTGCCTCACGGATCTTTTCGGACTTTTCAGAGGAAGCTTGTGCATAGATGAATTTGTTGGTTATCTGCACCGCCGCACTACGTAATACCCGTCTCAAAAGTTCAGGATTGGCTTTCTTCTTGTATTTGGCGAAGTCGTCTTCATAAGAGATAACCAGTTGGTCTTGCAATTCCTGGCATTGCAGATAGTCTCCTGTTTCTTCCCATTTGCAAACTACCTCGGGAAGGCCTCCTATCATAATATAATTGCGGAATTGCTGCACCAGTTTTTTATGAAAAGCCTCATTAAGGGGGATAGTAGAGGCTGCCTTTTCCCGTTCTATGATAAGTCCGGCGTTACCAGTCGCTTTGAGAAACTCATCAAAGCACATCGGATACATGAAGAGTGATTGCAGTCGTCCGACACCAAAAGTAGGCAACTCCGCTAACGCAAATTCCAATAGTGATCCGGCAGCTATAACATGTAATTCCGGATAGTCCTCATAGAAAAAGCGCAAACTGAGAATGGCATTAGGACACGCTTGTATTTCATCAAAAAATAACAAGGTCTTACCCGGCTGTACGGTTTTACCGGTAATATTGGCAATCTGCGACGCAATCACATGTGCGTCTAAATCGCCGTTGAAAAGGGCATGAAATGATTTCTGCTTGTCAAAGTTGATCTCTACAAAACTCTCAAACCGTTCTCCTAAATGGCGAACAGCAGTAGATTTTCCTACTTGACGTGCCCCACGCAGTAGTAATGTCTTGTGGTTGCTACGCTTGCTCCAGGTATATAGCGCGGCATCGATGTTGCGTTCTTTGTACATTACTGTTTATCAGTATATTGGATAAAATACAAATAAATAATTTAGCGATTTCGGACAAAATACAAACAAATAATTTGTCGTTTTTGTACAAAATACAAACAAAAAATCGCTGCAAAGGTACAAAAAATCTTTTATACACGCAAGTTTTTGGGCAAAAAAAGACGTCCTACCTGCACTTTTTATCTATTTTAACCCTTTCGCCCATTTGCGAAGATAGATGAACCACTCCTCGGCAGTTGTTGCTACGGGGTGGTTTTCTTTGGTGGCGCCGCAACAGGTTAAATAGAAATGTGCCACGCACATTTCTGAACGCTGCGCTGTAGGATCGCTGTCGCTGTAAGACCGCTTCGCTGTAAGACCGGCACTTTCAGTGCCTGTAAGATGGAGCAGGCAGAGGAGATTGGACTTGTCCTGGACAATGTCGCCGGCATAGGCTTTGGGGATGAAGACGGCGAGACCGACGGTCTCTTTCGCAAACTTGACAGAGTCGTTGACAGGCCAATCCGTACCAAACGACGCTAAAAGCGTACCGTTTGGTAATTGGATATTGGATATTGAAGATTGGAGATTTACTCCTTTCGCGGGAATGGTCTGGACGCCGGTGCAGAGACCTTCTACCGGCTCGCTGAGAAGGACATCACAGCGCATGTCGCGATGACCGGCTTTCATAGTGTAACGGACGGTCATCTCCGTTACGCGACCGCTATCGCTGTAAGACCTTCCTTCGGACTGTAAGACAGTTTCACTGTAAGACCGCTTCGCTGTAGGAACCTGCCAGCCTTTTACCGCTACCTCTATCGTAGCTTGGTCCTTTTTCTGCGAGATGATGCGCTGACTGCGTTCCGCAACAGGTTCGATATGGCAAAGCTTACCATTGGTAATTGGTAATTGGTAATTGGTGATTTGCCAGTATTTGACAGAACCGACGCCTACCGTTCCTGATACACGCAAGATGTCATCACCGTAGCCTTCCGCCAGTAACGAGTCATTCGGATACCAATAGCTTTGCGCTAACTCCAACTGCGGCTTGCGCTTGCAATAGGGATCGATGGTCTGCTTCTTATCGAAATAGATCCGGTACGCCATCAGTTCGGACTCTACGGCTACGCCGTGATGGTGCAAACTATGATACGTATCGCCCTTACCGACATAGTTCGGTAGGGTATCGGTCCATTCGGTGATAGGGTAGCAATGACGCATTTTCTTGCCCTCATAGAGGACGGCGTAGCCTGCTCTGGTCGAATCGGCAGGAGTGCCGATTCGCCAGAAAGAGGTCGCTACTCGCGGGCTACAACCCGCGAGTAGATAGACCGTTGCACTCAAAGTCAAAAGACCGCTAACGCTCAAAGAAGAAAGCGGCTTTTTTCTTTCGACTTTTTTCTTTCGACTAGTTAATCTTAACATTCTCTACCGTCGGAGCGAGGGAGAAGGCTTCGCCTTTCTCCGGCTTGATGTTGACGTTGTCGATGACGAGGCCGTTCGTCTGGCGGAAGAGCGCACCTTCGGTGGCACTGATCGTGATGTTACGCAGGGTGACATTCTGGATCTTCATCTCCGGCAAGCCATTGAAATAGATAGCGCGTTTGATATTTGCTCCTTTGACATTCTCGATGACGATATTGCGGAACGCAGGAGTCTCTTCGCTGGCCTCCGGAGCCTCGGCGTTCATACGTGCTGCGAGTTCTTCTTCGGTCTCTTCCCCTGCACCCTTACCGCCGTAGAAGAGGTCGAACAAGAGGCCTTCGTTGGGGATATTGACCATGTTAACACCATTGATGAAGATGTTCTCTACGATACCTCCGCGACCGCGGGTGGATTTGAAACGCAGACCTACGTCCGTACCGATATAGAGGTTATTACGCACCTCCACATTCTTGATGCCGCCGGACATCTCCGAACCGCATACGAAACCACCGTGACCATGATAAACGACGCAGTCATCGACGATCACATTCTCCGTCGGGATGCCGCGGTCACGACCGGGTTTGTCTTTACCGGACTTCATACATATCGCATCGTCGCCTACGTCGAACGCGCAATGTGCGATGACGACGTTCTTGCAGGATTCGACATCAACACCGTCGCCGTTCTGGCTGTACCAGGGGTTGCGGACGGAGAGATTATTCATGACGATATTCTCGCAGCACATAGGATGGAGATTCCAAGCCGGACTGTTCTCGAAGGTCACACCTTCCAGCAATATGTTCTTGCAGCCTACGAAATGCAGCAGAACCGGACGGAGGAAGGACTTCACTACTTGCCAGAGGCTGTCATCGGTGATGACCGGTACGTTCTGGTCTACGCAATAACTCTGCGCAAGCAGCGACGCACTGTCCGGATACCAGATGTCGTTCACCACGATACCGCCTTTGTCCTTCAGATGTTTCTTCCATTGTCCCGGAGCCATCTTGTTTTTCTTCACGGGTCTCCACCAGTCACCGTTACCGTTGAAAGTGCCATAACCGGTGATGGCGATGTTCTCTGCATCGAGTGCATTGAGCGGTGAGGTACAACGTTTGGTAGGGATGCCTTCGAACCACTCGTCGAAGATCTCGTACAGGTCGAGGTCATGACTGAATTGCACGAAACAGTTCTTCTCCGTGTACAGACGTACATTGGACTTGAGGGTGATCGGACCGGTGGTGTAGAGGCCTTCCGGGATGATGACCGTACCACCTCCGGCTGCAGTGCAAGCGTCAATAGCCGCTTGGATAGCTTCGGTGGACAGCGCTACACCGGTGTTGTCGGCTCCGTACTCCAGCACGTTGAACGTGCGACGCGGGAAAGAGGGTAAGATCACCTCCGGCATCTTAAACGAAGCGGACTCGGTGAGTTCGTCGATGTCGCTTTGCGTGGTCGTTTGGTACTTAGACGAACAAGCGCCTAAAACGGCTGCGGTAAGCAGCAAGAAAAGTGTTTTTGCTTTCATAAGTATATGTTATTTGGATAAATGATTTCTACTAAACTGAGTCCTTCGGCGGGAGCCGAGTGCCCGGCATGGCACCTGTTGTGTGCTGCGATGACTTCACCGAACTGCTCCTCGGTCATCTTACCTCGCCCTACCTCAAACAGCGTACCCACTATTGCCCGCACCATGTTGCGTAAGAACCGGTCAGCGGTGATGGCGAAATACGCTTCGGTGTCAGACTCTTGTACCCACCGCGCTTCGCGTACATCGCATATCGTGGTCTTAGCATCCGTATGGGCGCGGCAGAATGAAGCGAAGTCCTGTCGTCCAAGCAGCATGCATGCTGCTTTATTCATCGCCTCAAAATCCAGTCCCGCTGCTACACGCGCATGCGTGATATAAAGGAACGGGTCCTTGCGGGTCGTGATCCGGTAGCGATAGGTTCGTGCCGTAGCATCAAACCGCGCATGCGCGATGTCGATCACGCGACAAATCGACCGTACCGCAATCGAGTCGGGTAGGAGGCCGTTGAGACGATGGATCAATGTTTGATGTGTAATGTTTGATGTGTAATGTGTAGGAAGATCGAAATGCGCGATCATCTTATCCGCGTGAACGCCTGCGTCCGTGCGTCCGGCGAAGGTCAGTGACACGGGTTCACGGAAGAGCGTAGCAAAAGCCGCCTCCATCTCGGATTGCACCGTGTTTCCGTTCGGCTGCGTCTGCGAGCCGTGGAAGGAAGTACCATTATATGTGAACTCTATAAAATAGCGCATATCTGTTGATTAATCTCAGGTGAGAGTTTTGCTTTGTAGGCGATGAAGGCACCGCCGCCGAGAATAACAAGACTGCGGAGGATGCTGTCGAGCCATATGTTCATCGATGGCATATACATCAACCATACATGGTTGATAGAGAAGAGCGCTACAAGCAGCACCAGGATGGTCCACCAGCGTTTGTCGGTCACGTGGATACGGCAAAGCGGGACTACCGTAGCGATACTGAGGATAAAATAGATGCCGTATGACAGCAGGTTACTCATTGCTGCTCCTTCCATGCCGTAACGCGGCACGAGATAGTTATTGAGGACAAGAGCACTGACGGTCAAAACCACGGACAGCAGCAGGCTGAAGGCGTAAAAACGACTGTAGTTAAGGGTAGTCAGGCAGATAGTGAACGTAGCCAAAACCAATTGACTGACGCCCAAGATAAGCACTACGTTTTTCGCTTGTGCGAAGGTAGCACCGTTGGGTAAGATATGGAAGATCAGGTCGATATTGACCCATATGGCCAGCAGGATGAACCCGCTGATAAGCAACATGTTACGCGTCACCTGACCAATCAGATGACTGCATTCCTCGTGGTTCTCTTCCTTCAGTGCCCGTGCCAACTGAGGAGAAGCAATAGCCGCTACGGAGCGGTTCGGCACACTGACCATCACCGCCATGTAGGTAGCAATAGCAAAGATACCGGTGCTGTCCAGACCCATCTTAGCCGTCACGAAGAACGACGAGAGGGTAGGAGCCAACACGGATGTGAGGGCAGAGATGATGAGGAAGCCCGAATAGATCAGGTACTTACGTACGAGCGATTTGTTCTCCCGTAGAAAGTTCCAATCGGGGCGCAGGCTGATCGGTTGAAGTGAGAAGGAAGAATCGTTCCCTTTTAGGGAAAAGAAATAGGCGAGGTTGATGATCGCCGCTACCGCATAGTTGATGCACAGACCGATGACCAAACCGTCCAAGGAGATGATCCGAAAAGCGTACAGCAGGTAGATCGCCAGCAGTCCGACGCGCACGATCAGTTCCCGTACGGCACGCGGCACGACGATATGCATCAACACGTTACAGGTCGATTCGCAGATCGTCTGGTACAACATAAAGAACGCGATCGGCAGCACGAAATAGTAGTACTCAACGAAGAGCGGTGACTTATCGCCGAACCAGG
The DNA here is from genome assembly GCA_017447875.1 of Paludibacteraceae bacterium. Taxonomy (GTDB): domain Bacteria; phylum Bacteroidota; class Bacteroidia; order Bacteroidales; family Paludibacteraceae; genus Colicola. Next base: position 23,680 of record JAFSMP010000019.1, read on the forward strand.
CACCGAGCGGTACGCGGCAGGCCCAGTAGATGACCGCAAAGAGCATAAACCCGAGGAACGGAACGACCAGTGCCCAGAAGAAGAATCCGTGGTCGGACTCCTTGTCGTTAAAGTACGGATAGAAGCGGATAATACTGCTGTTGGTGCCTAACTGCGCCAGACCGATGAAGAGCGTCGCTGCATCGATAAGCACTCGTGCCAACCCGATTTCCTCGGTAGTGAGGAAACGGGTTAACACGAAGAACGTGGTGACAACGCCTACGGCGATGCCCAGATAGGTCACTATCGTGCCACGTATCGATTGCTTAGCGATGACGCCCATTATTTGATCTCCAATAATTCAACCGTGAAGATGAGGGTGGCGTACGGAGGAATGGATCCACCGGCACCGCGCTCACCGTAACCGAGGTTATACGGGATATACAGTTTATATTTCGAACCCACCGGCATCAACTGCAGACCTTCGGTCCAGCCTTTGATGACACCGTTGAGCGGGAACTCGATCGGTTCACCGCGTTGGTAACTGCTGTCGAAGACCGTACCGTCTATGAGCGTACCTTCGTAGTGTACCTTCACCGTCTGCTCTGCGGTCGGTTTAGCACCCTTACCTTGTACCAGTACTTCGTACTGCAGACCACTCTCGGTCTCCTGTACACCTTCGCGTAACTTGTTCTCTTGCAGGAACTTCTCGCCTTCAGCCTTTGCCTCACCGAACTTCTTACGCGAGATGACGGACTCTACGTATTGACCAGCAGACTGCATGTCGAACTGCTCGGTGTAGTTGTACAGACCATTGATGAAACCTTGTTTGATGAGGTCAAAATTGGTCTCCAGACCCGGCGTATTCAGCAGGCCGACGGGTTCTTGCTCGCGGATCGCTTTACCGACACTCTTACCCATGGATACCAACTGTGCGTTGTGTACATCCTCTTTGATGCCGATGTTCACGTTCTCGATGAACTCCTCAACGCCCTTGCCATCCTCGTCTTCTGCCAACAGATAGGTCTTGATCTGACCTCCGTTCAAGAAACCGAAGGCATAGTTGAGCGAGTCCAGTTTGTTCTTCAGTTCGACCGTCTTGGCAGCCTTGGGGCACTTACCGCTAACAGCCTCACCGTCCAGTGCTTCTTGCGAACTCTGGTAAGCGGCCATGAAGAAGGACTGAGCACCCTCTTGGGTCATGACGGTGGTGTCCTCATAGAAAGCGTTCACCAGACCCTGCAGGTACAGCTTGGCGTTGAAGGGCCACGAACCGTTCTCTGCCAGACCGTGTTTCTCAAAACCTTTGACAGACGAACCGAACTGACGACCGGCTTGTGCGATCTCACTCAGTTTCTCGTCTTTGTCCTGGTATGCCATCTCGAGGGCATCAATGAACTCGGCTACGGCCTCGTCACTGCTGTCGTTAGACAGGTAATACATCTTGATTTGCAGACCGTTGAGTAGACCTACCGCATAGTTGATCGAGTCGGTCTCATTGGCCATTTTGACATCTTGTGCTTTGTAACTGTTGCCGCAGGAAATCATCGCTAATGCGGCCAACAAAAAGATACTAAACTTTCTCATTTGTGATTTGTAATTTGTTATTGGTTATTCAATTCCTAAAAGTTCTACCGTGAAGATAAGGGCAGCGTAGGGTGGGATAGACTGACCTGCTCCGCGCTCACCGTATGCCAGTTGGTACGGGATGAAGAACTTGTACTTCGAGCCTACCGACATGAGTTGCAGACCTTCGGTCCATCCTTTGATGACGCCGTTGAGCGGGAAGGAGATCGACTCGCCGCGACGGTAACTGCTGTCGAAAACCGTACCGTCGATGAGCGTACCTTCGTAGTGAACACGTACGGTGTCGGTAGCTTTGGGTTTCTGACCCAGTGCCGGTTCCAGTACTTCGTACTGCAGACCGCTAGCCGTGACCTTTACACCTTCGCGTTTGGCGTTCTCAGCCAAGAATTTCTCACCGTCCGCTTTAGCGGCTCCGGCTACCTTGGCTTCCAACTCCTGGAAGAACTGGCCTAATACCTGTTGTGCCTCTTGATAACTGATCTTGGGCTGCTGATGCGTAAGTACATCTTCGATGCCGGCTGCGAGATCCTGATAGTTCAGTTTCTCTACACCGCTACCCATCAGGTTCTGACCCATAGAGAGGCCTAATGCATAACTGATTTTGTCCATAATTTTTTTATTTATGATTTTAATATTGTTGCGTATCTTGAGAGATATTTTCCTAATATGTCAAACTCGATATTGACGACCGTACCCGGCTGGATATATCGGAAGTTCGTGTTCTCGTGCGTATAGGGGATGATGCATACGGATACGTAGCCTTTAGTGTCTTGGATGTCGGGTTCGCAGACAGTCAGACTGACGCCGTTGATAGTCACCGAACCCTTGTCCACGCAGAAATATCCGCGTTCGATCATCTCGCGGGACGAGTCGTATTCAAAGCGATAGTACCAGCTGCCGTCGGTCTCTTTGGCTTCGATACATGTCGCTTTCTGATCGACGTGTCCCTGCACGATATGTCCGTCCAGACGACCACCCATCATCATCGAGCGCTCTACGTTGACGTAGTCACCGACCTGCAGCAGGTCCAGGTTCGTCAGACGCAGCGTCTCTTGCATGGCGGTGACGGTATAGAGGTCGCCTTCGATCTTCACCACCGTCAGGCACACGCCGTTATGCGCGATCGACTGATCGATGGTCAACGCCTCACCGAAGGGGTTGCGAAGCGTGAAGTGTTTATTGGTCTGCTCGGTCTCAATCTTAACGACCTGAGCCATTGTTTCTACGATTCCTGAGAACATTGGCAATAGGAAAATCTTTACGGGTTAATATAATTAAGTAAATAACAATCAGTACGGTACCGATGCCCATGAGGAGCCACATGTTCCATTCGGTATAGAAGCGAACGGCATAGTAGATGCCTAACAGCACGAGCGTCAGGACAGTGTACCGACCGATACTGCGCAGGTCGTACGGGATCGGTGCTTTGCGTTGACCGATGAAATACGACAGCAACATAATCACGAAGTAACAAACAAGACTACTGCCGCAACTTGCCCAATAACCGATCAGCGGTACGCCGACGATCTGCAGGACGAGTGTGATAAGTAATCCGATGAGTGAGAAATACGCGCCCCACTTGGTCTCGTCCGTTAACTTATACCAGAAACTGAGGTTGAAATAGATACCTTGGAACACGTACGTCCACAGCACTACCGGCACGATCTTCAGTCCTTCCCAATAGGCACTTGCAACGATATAACGGAAGATATCCAGATAGAAGATGACACCCAGCAGAATCAGGTACGAGAAGATGATATAATACTTCATCGCATCCGCGTAGGCCTCCACCGACTGACGGTCTTTATGCTTGGCGAACACGAAGGGTTCATACGCATAGCGGAAGGCCTGGGTGAACATCATCATGATCATCGCCACCTTGAAGCAGGCACCGTAGATACCCAATTGTGCTTGCGCGTCTGCACCTGTATAGAGGTAGGGGAAGAGGATTCGATCCAGCGTCTGGTTCATGATGCCCGCTACGCCGAGCACCAGTAACGGCAAGGAGTAACGAAGCATCGTTTTGAGTACCGACCCGTCAAATCGACCTCCTTTCGGCATCGTGAACGGCAGCAGACATAGCGTCTGGATCGTGGTGGCCAGGATATTACTGAGGAAGACGTAGAAGACGTCATTCTTCTTGAGCACCACCAGGAACAACAGGTTGAAGGCGATGTTCAGCACCACGAACAGCAGTTTGAGTGCTGCAAAGACGATCGGGCGTTTCTGGTACCGCAAGTACGCAAACGGGATGCAGGCAAAAGCATCGACGGCAACGGTGACGAACATCATCGCTACAAACTCCGAATGGTCGGCGTAACCCAAGACCGTTGCGATCGGTTGACGGAAGACACAGACGAGTACGGCAAAGATAGCACTGGTGGTGAGTAGCGTTAGGAAAGCGGTCTTATACACACTCGGCGCATCGTAGTCTTCGCGGTTCACGAAACGGAAGAAACCCGTCTCCATGCCGTACGTCAGGAGCACCAGCAACAGGGCCGTCCACGCATAGATATTGGTGACGATACCGTAGTCATCCACCCGTGCGAGCGCATAGGTGTACAGGGGAACGAGCAGGTAGTTGAGGAACTTACCGATGATGCTGCTCAACCCGTAGATGGCGGTGTCCTTCGCCAAGGATTTCATCTCACTCATAGCTTTCGACTTTCGACTTTTGACTTTCGACTCCTGCTATGCAGACGACTATCTCGCCTTTCGGCGGGGTTTGTTTGTAATGACTAATCAGTTCTGCGAGAGTCCCGCGTACCGTTTCTTCGTGTACTTTGCTGATCTCACGGGAAACGGAGGCTTTGCGCTCTTCACCACATACGGATGCTAACTGTTCCAGCGTCTTCACCAGTCGGAAAGGCGACTCATATATGATGAAGGTCTGGTCCAATCCTGCCAAGTACTGCAACCGCGTCTGCCGACCTTTTTTCTGGGGCAGGAAACCCTCGAAATAAAAGTGGTTATTGGGCAAACCGCTGTCCACCAGTGCCGGCACGAAAGCCGTGGCACCCGGCAGACACTGAATCTCAATATCCGCTTCGGCTGCGGCTCGAACCAAGAAGAAACCCGGGTCCGAGATAGCAGGTGTACCGGCATCGGAGATCAAGGCAATGTTCGCTCCGGCCTTCAGACGCTCCACGATATCCGCACTTGTCTCATGTTCGTTGAACTTGTGATGACTCTTTAGCGGCGTATGGATATCAAAATGCTGAAGCAAGACCCCACTTGTGCGTGTGTCTTCTGCCAGGATCAAATCCACCGACTTCAGCGTCTCGATTGCTCGAAACGTCATGTCTTGGAGATTACCTACCGGTGTCGGAACGATGTATAGCATTAGCCAAATCTGCGGTGAAGGGTGACGATAAACTGCTGATAACTGTTACTCTCTTGGTCCCAGTTGAAATGTGCGATATAGTTCATCGCTTCTTCGAACGAACTCAAGGCGTTCAGTTCGGTCAGCGTGCGTTGCATCAACTCGGCATTCTGGCCGAAGAGTTCCCGTTGGTACAGGAACCGGTCTCCCAACGAAATCGCCTTGCGGATGTCATCGACCGCCTTACCGTACAATGCGGCATTCGGCGAAGCCTGCTCTTCTTGAACCGGTTCCGGTTCGGGAGCGGGCTGAGGCTCTGCAACAGTCTCGGGCTGAGGCTCTACCTCCTCCGGAGCCTCCGGAACTACCGGCTCCGGTTCCGGCTCTGCAACAACTTCCGGTTCTTTTACGACCTCTTTGATCACCTCTTTGATGACCTCCACCGGTTTTTCTACTTCCACGATCTTCTCCACCACTTTCTCTACTACCTGCGGTTCGGGTTCCGGGCGGTTCTTGAGTTCGTCCATCTCCGCCTCAAGGCTCGCCAACTCTGCTTCCAGCGTGGCGATACGTTCCTCAAGACCTTCAAAATATTTGATTAAATCTTCCATTATTTAGTAGCGTCTTCTAATTTACCCATCATAGCGAACATAAAGATAGCGGCGATGAGGCATACACCGATGAACACGCTCCATACGAGCCACAACGGTAAGTTACCCCAGAGGAAACCACCGACCGATACGAGGAAGTTACCGAGTGCGGTAGCAACGAACCAACCGCCCATCATCATTCCTTTGTACTGCGGAGGAGCGACCTTGCTGACGAACGAGATACCCATCGGGCTGAGCAGTAACTCACCGAAAGTAAGCACCAGATACGTCAAGATCAGTACATTTGAGTTCACCATCAGCGGACTCTCACCGGCTGCTAAGGCTGCCTCTTGTGCATTCGGCGCCAACAGACCTACCGAACAGAAAGCCATGACGGCATAAGCGGCTGCTGCCACCAGCATTCCGTATGCGATCTTACGCGGAGCAGAAGGTTCTTTACCTTTGGCAGCTAACGCACCGAAGATAGCCATGCTCACCGGCGTCAAGGCCACTACATAGAACGGGTTGAACTGTTGGAAGATAGGAGCAGAGATACCCATCTCAACAGGATGGTGCATATACTGATAGCCTAAGATCACCAGCACGATAACACCGACACAAGACCAGATCATCTTCGCTTTGCGCTCGCCTTCTCCGAAGATACCAAACAGTGCATACACACCGATTGCTACCAGTACGAGGTTCCAGATGTTAAATGCCATCGTCTGTACACCCGTCACCACCGGATCTACGAACTTATCGGCGAAATAGGTGAGCGTCAGACCGTTCTGGTGGAAAGCCATCCAGAAGAAGATCACTACGGCAAATACCAAGCACAAAGCTACGATACGTTTCTTGGTCTGCTCCGGACTTAACTCCTCTACCTTCTGACCACTTGCAGCAGCTTGCTTAGCGGTGTTCTCCACATGCTTGAACCAAGGACGGCAAGCGTAGTAGATGGCGATACTCAGCACCAGCGACGCACAAGCGACGGCGAAGGCGAAGTGATAACTGTCGTTCACGCTAACGCCCAACGACTCCTGTGCCCAAGCCATGATCTTCACGGCAGCGGTCGGAGCGAACATAGCACCTACGTTAATCGCCATGTAGAACAGCGAGAAAGCGGCGTCACGACGGTCGGCGTATGCCGGATCATCGTATAAGTTACCTACCATCACCTGCAAGTTACCCTTGAACAGTCCTGTGCCGAAGGAGATCAGCACCAAAGCACCGATCATGCCGGTCATAGCCACCGCTGTACTACCGTACTCAATACCGCCCATAGGGATGGCCAGCAGCACGTAGCCCAGGAACATGATGATGATACCGATCGTTACACACTTACCGTAACCGATCTTGTCAGCGATGATACCACCGATCAGCGGTAAGAAATAGACAAAGGCCAGGAAGGTGGAGTAGATAGCACCTGCCGCAGCTGCCGACAGACCGAAATTAGCGCGCAAGAACAGCGCGAACACGGCTAACATCGTGTAGTAGCCGAAACGCTCGCCGGTATTCGCTAACGCGAGCGCAAATAATCCTTTTGGTTGATTCTTAAACATAAACTATAAATTTTTAAATCTTCAATCTTCAATCTTCAATGATGGTACACCATCCGTGTTTATCTTCTGCTCTACCGAACTGGATGTCTCTTAGAGCGTGGTACAAGTCCGTCAGTACCGGTCCGGGTTCGTCGCCGAACGAGTAGGTAATGCCCTTCTCCGGGTCCAGCACCTTACTCATCGGACTGATCACACAAGCTGTACCGCAGGCCGCTGCTTCACTCATCTCACTTAACTCCTCCAACCGTATATGCCGCCGCGTCACTTTCAGCCCTTTCTCCTTCGCCAGCACCATCAGACTGTCATTCGTGATAGAGGGAAGAATAGCACTGCTTCGTGGCGTCAGGTACTCGTTACCTTTGATGCCGATAAAGTTCGCTGCACTACACTCGTCGATATAGCGGTGGTACTTCGCGTCCAAAAACAGACAGTCCATGCCTTGTGCGTGCGCGGGTTCAGAAGCCCGGAACGATGCCGCATAGTTACCGCCTACCTTGAACTGTCCGGTTCCGTAAGGTGCCGCACGATCCACATGGCGGTTCACGATGAAGGTCGTACAGTGGAACTTACCCGGATAGTACGGACCGATCGGTGAAGGAATGACGATGAACTCAAAATCCTTACCCGGACCTACACCCAAACGAGGGGTCGTACCGATCAATAGCGGTCGGAAATACAAAGTAGCACCCGTTCCGTAAGGAGGCAACAGGTCGATGTTCTTGTCCAGCGCCAGCCGTATCGCTTTGCCGAATACTTCTTCGGGCACGGGCTGCATGTACAGTCCTTTGGCACTACGCGCCATGCGTTTCATGTTCTCTCTCCAACGGAAGATACGGATCTTCCCATCTACGCCTCGGAACGCCTTCAATCCCTCAAATGCCTCTTGCCCGTATTGCAGACAAGTAGCCGACACGTGCAGGTGCAAGTACTTATCCTTCGTGGCGTACGGTTCTTCCCATACGCCCTCATGGTACGCCGAACGAACGATATATTCGGGTTCGGTATAATGAAATCCCAGTTTACTCCAGTCGATATTCATTCTTCAATCTTCAATATTCAATCTTCAAATAGCGTGTCCAGCACGCTTAATTCCGTTTGCCACGGATGTTTGTCTGTCCAAATCTGTCCGCTCCAGTCTTGTGTTCGCGAACTCGTTATGATGCCTTGCGGTCTTTCTTTTTTCAATAACGCTACCAGCGTCGTGTTCAGTTCGTCATTCAGATCCAATAACCACTTGTACTCCTTCTCGTAGAACGGTCGCAGGTAGTCTGCAAAGTACATAAAGTACGGTGTGTGTTGGTACGCGCTGACGAGTGTGATCCAATGTTGGTGTTGCCATCTGCTCTGATAACTGATCTGTATGTCACGTGTCAACTGTTTATGCTCCACTTTGCCTACCGGAACGGTCAGCCGCACCAATTCGCCTTTCGCGTCACGTATCAGACAGCGGTTCCGAAACGTCTGCTTCTCAAAACTCTCCATCTGCTCGATCGTCACCGGTTCGCTCATCAGCGCCTCCATATACGATCGCGGTGGTAAATATGAGGTAGGTAATACCATCTTTCTCTCATTATTCTGCTGGCGTAATGTACTCAATCAAAAACGTTGTGGAGCGGTTGGGGAACGCGGAACACGAGTACGGGGCAGTACGTTTTTTGATGAGTAGCATTCGCCAACTTGCTCTATCTCTTTGCTTTGTTACCCAGTCGGTTCCAACGGATCTTATGTTTGTCCTTGTCGATGCTCAACCAGATGAACACCGGTCGACCCACGATATGATCTTCCGGCACAAATCCCCAGTAACGGCTGTCGGCACTGTTATGCCGGTTATCTCCCTGCATCCAGTAATAGTCCATCTCGAACTCGTACTCGCTTCCGATCGCTATCGGCTTGAACTCATACGCATCAGCGATACGTTTGTAGATCCAGTAGTTCTCTTCGGTGATTAGGATCTTGTCACCTTTGCGCGGAATATAGATCGGACCGTAGTTATCTCTTGTCCATTCGTTATGTCCCAAGGGATAGACCGCACCACCGCGTTCTTCGGGTTCTACCTCTATCGCCAATACATGCGGATTCTTCTCCAGTTCTTCCTTCATCGCCTGCGTCAACGGAAAATGCCAAGTCTGCGCGTCTATCTGCATTCGATCGGCCATACTTACGCCTAACTTATCCAGGTACTTACCTCCGAAGATATGTCCGTCCGTGTGCACCATATAATTGAGTTGTACACCCTCCCGGAACGGTTCTTGCTCACCGTTCACGTAAACAACGTTATCGATGATCTGTAGCGAGTCACCTGGCGTACCGACACAACGCTTCACGTAGTTCTCGCGCCGATCCACCGGTCGCACGACGATGTCACCGAACACATCCTTGCGGCCTTTGACGAGGTTCTCACCGTAATAGTAACACAGCGTGTAATAGTCCGGATTCTGCATCTTCGTGCAAACCGTGTCACCTGTCGGGAAGTTAAACACCACGATATCACCCTTCTGCGGACTCGTCCATCCTGCCAGGCGTTTGTACTCCCAGTGTGGCTTGTCCAGATAACTCTTACCGCCGCCTAACCATCCAGGCATCGTATGTTGCACGAGCGGCATCGACAAAGGAGTCTGCGGCACACGAGCACCGTACGCCATCTTGCTGACGTACAGGAAATCACCCACCATCAGGCTTTTCTCCAAGGATGACGAAGGGATCTGGTAGTTCTGGAAGATATAAATATTGATGAAATACACCGCTACCAGGGCAAACACAATCGCGTCAATCCACGAACAGATGGTGTATAGGGTGGGGTTCGTCTCTTTGTATTTCTTCCACCAACTGTAGTTGATATACCGCGTGGTGAACATATCGACGATCAGCGGTAACAATACCAACCAACCCAGACTGCTCCAGTCGCCCCATGCAACCCAAACCACGAACGCGATATACAGCGCACTCCAAACGCCTGCGCGGATCCATCCTCCACGCGTCACTTCATTAATTCTATCTTGAAAACTCTTCATACTAAACTTTCTGCTGCCAATACGGCTCCTAATGCAAAACCACGACGACCTTTTGCGATATGCGTAATAATGATCGTATCTTCCTCGCTGTCCCAGGTTACCACATGCGTACCGGGTACTTCTCCTTCACGGATAGATTCGATGGGAACATCATTAAGCGTCGCGTCACCATTGAGCGGCTTTGCCGCGCTCATTATATCATTACTCAGCGTCTTCGCTGTCCCGCTCGGTTTGTCGAGTTTATGAATGTGGTGTGTCTCTGTAATGCTCGGTTTGTACTGTGGTTGAGACTTCATCGCTGAGGCTAACTCTTTGTTGAGTTCAAAGAAAATATTGACACCTACCGAATAATTACTGCTCCATAGGAGCATAGGCTTTCCTTGCTCATCCTTTACGAAAACGCGGCTACCTTCAATCTCCAATTTCCAATCTCCAATTTCCAATTCCTCCGGTTTCCATCCCGTGGAACCGGAGACAACAGGCACGCCTTGCGTCCACGCGCGTAAAATATTATCCTTGGCCGTCTGCGGAGTGGTGAACTCTATCGCCACGTCTGCACTCCGAAACTCTTCGCTCTGAAAACCTTCTTCCGGAGAAAAAATCTTAAATCTTAAATCTGCAATCTTTAAATCGTTGTTTGCGTCTATTGCGCAAACAACGCTGTGACCGCGCTCCAGGGCAATTGCTTCGATCATATGCCCCATTTTACCGTATCCGATTAGTGCTATTCTCATATATCTCACAAAAAATCGCGCAAAGGTACAAAAAATATTTTACATATACAAGTATATGTACAAAAAAGAGCGCTTCAGCGCTCCTTTTCCTTCATTTCCGTCAATTTTTCCACATTTTAGGACCAATAAGGATGTTTACTTCATCTCTAACTTAAGTTCCAGTCCCAGCACATCCGCCACTTTGGCCAGTGTCTCTACGGACGGAGATTTTGAACCCCGTTCGATGGACACGATCGTGTTTATCCCCACCTGTGACAATAGTGCCAAGGTGTTTTGCGTCAGTCCCAATTCCTTCCGACGCGCCTTAATTATTTGTCCGATGTTAGCCATAATTACTTAAAACTCAGTGTTACACGTCTATAGTCATATCCCTGAAAATACCATTTCGCCAACTGCTCCGACAAGCCGCAAGTATTCAACATCTCCTTCACGATTGGTTTCTCGGCGCGGAAGCCATCCAACTCCTTTTCAACCAATTTCTCCGGCAAACCTAACTGATGTCCAAACTCCATAAACGACTCTCCGGAAACACGATGGATATCGTCAATCAACATCCCCGGATACAAGTTCTTACTGAGTGCAAAGATATGCGGATTGGTCAAATGCAAACTTGTATTTAATAAATCATACGCAGGAGTCAACCGATAGTCCCGTCCGTTCGCGGACATGAGAGAGAAATTCTTCAAATGCGCATCGTCGTTGCACGTCAAGTAGTTAAACACCACAATGCGGAAGAACTTCAATTTCTCCACCATTGCAGCACTCACATGCCTGTCAATCAATGCGCCACACTCCGCATAACTCAACGCGTTGTACTTATAATCCGCACCGTTCGTATCCTTGCTGATGTTCGCAATCGACGCAAAATCCTCCTGCAACCATTTCGTCCCGTCCAGCTGCACATCAAATCTCCGCGTCACATATGCTACTGCTCCGTTTCGGAAATAACACAAGCAGTTTTTCGCTGTCGGAATGCCATACACTTGTTCCGCAATCCGCATCGTCACCCACTCATTGACAGGCACCCACGGACGCTCGATAATATGCGGCTCTATCGGCGCAATCTTCAAGATGTACCGTCCTTGTTCTCCTTCCCGTGCAAAGCGCAACTGCCCTCCATCTGCCACCATCGCGTATTTCGGCTGCACACCGGAGATAGAGATGCGTCCACTGGCTTGCGTACTCGCTTCTATCGTCGCCACATCCGCATCGATGCTCTCGTACGGCAAAATCGGCGACACCTCCTGTCCGTCGAACATCTCCATTATTGTCTTATGGTCGTATTTCTCTATCATACAATACGCTATGATTTAATTTTTTTTTTGTTTTTTCTTACTCTGAAATAGGTTTCACAGTAATAGCACCTATGGTGTCGTAGGTTGCTGTTGCAGCCAGCAATGCGAAATCATCATTCTCATCAATCCGCATTGTCCTGGACTGCAAGCGCCTATTATATCCTTCAGCCAACATATTGGCGAACACAGCGAACAATCGCTCCGACTGATACACTGCTTTCGACTTAGGCATGTTCAAGCACAATGCTGGTAACCCGCTATCAGCACGATAGGCTTCATCGTACCGAAACTCATAGTCCCGCGGACTCTTTTGCTCCAATTCCCCGGCATAAATGCCTTGGATATATACAGCTAATCTACTCATAAATTCACACTATCTTGTGATTTTCGCTGCAAAGGTACTACTTTTTTTTGATATGTGCAAATAAATTCACGCTTTTTTGTGATTTTTAATGTGTTGACCTTATCCCGGCATCCTGTTTGCCTCCTATATCCCTCTCTTTTAGCTTCCATTTAGCATCCATTTACATACGCATCTCGTTCGCATTACGGACATCTCTGTCCGGTGCTTTTCGCCTTTATTGTGCGATCTGCTCTTTGATGACGGCGCAGATTTTTGGAGTAAGGCGACGATAGGCATCTAAGGCAGCATCGTCAAAATCAGTGTTATGGGCTCCTTTTTCTGTAAAGTTGTTCTCGTAGATACGCACATCAAAAGCACCACGATCAATGAGGATCGTTGCTGTCACTTCTGTGAAGTACCACGTTTTTGAAGCAATAGTGGATTCTTGTTTTTTGCCGGTAATGCCATTTACCTGAATAGTCCAATCTGCCTCATTGGCGGCATAGACAATTTTGTATCCTGCTTCAGATAAACAACCGGCTATGTCGCCGCGCAGTTGCGTGTAGGTATAAGAGGTTGTAAGGGCGTTACAACTCAAGAATATTTTGCCCGCAGGTATATTTTGCGCACAAACTGGCGCAAAATATACCATAAAGGCAGAGAATACTATAAAAATGGTTCTTTTCATGGATCAGAAATTCAATGCAAGACCGAGACCGTTTGGACCAGCGGTAATACCAAGAGCTAAAGGTACTGCAGTCGAAGATGCACATTTTTTATTGTACGTTTTATGGGACCGGTTAATTTTATCATATCCTACAGCAATAGGAATCAAAACAGCTAAACCCGTCAATGTAGGTCCTGTAATAACTAATGCCTCTCCAGCTTCGCTCAAGCCTCCATCTCCTTTTTCTGCAATTAGCATTCCTGTTCCAGCTCCGGTTAGTGCTAATCCAGCTCCCATCAAACACCAACCGGAAATAGCCCATTTTTTACCATCACGATATTGCTTATAGGCTTGCGGACAATTTTCGCGCAAGAATTGCAGATAGGCTTTCTTATCTAAATATTTTCCGGTATACATATATTCATTTAGTCCAATACGCTGAATACTATATTTTTCCACCGCAGAACCATAGTTTGTTGCTCCAAAAAGTCTCTTAGCAAGTTGAGCGCAACTTTTTTCCATAGATGTAGCATCCAAATCCATCGTCATATTATCAACAATTTCTACTTTCGCTGTTTCTACATTGAGAATTTTTGCACTAACGAATACGCTGTTGTTGCCAGTAAGGACTCCCTCTGTTACAAGAATAAGTGAAACACCGGCCATTTCACCAAGTTGACGAATTTGGTCATTGCTAACTAAACCTGTGCGTTGGAATTCATGTTCTGACATAACGGCATCTATGTCGGAGCGGTCATACGCTTCATAGCCGGCTGTATTAGCCACGGCACGAGCCATGTTTGCACGAAGCATCATTTTCTGACTGTAAGACATACGATCTTCACGATCCACTACTTCCAAGATAGCGACTTTCTTGGTTTGTGCAAATGCTGTCAGCGAAAGGGCTGAGAGCAGGATAAATAATAGTTTTTTCATTGTTGTTATTAATTTTATAATACAAAAAGTGCGAACTTCTGTTGTTATATTGGGTCCTTCGGGTCTCGACTCCCATACCATCCAATATACGTAGAAAGCTCACACTAATAGTGCGAGCATTCGCATTATTTCGGAATGGTATTTTCAAATTGTCGAGAAATGAAAGACTCCTTATATAAAGCAAATGCTTTTTGAGGTGCACGCTTGCGCCATATATGTATTGCAAAAACCTTTGCGGTTGCAAAATTACTACAAATTTTTGATATATGCAAATTTATTTTGCTTTTTGTGGCAGATATATTTATCTTTGGATTGTTTTTGACCCTTTCAGACGCATAAAAAAAGCAACCTCTCGGTTGCTGATACTATTTCCCTGCTTTTTTATGCTGTCGGAGCCAGCGAGAGGTTATCGTTCGTGAATACTACACATCTCGTCTAATTTCTGTTGGTCCAAATCCAACTTGTCCCATAACTCATTTGCCCGTTTAGCTACTTTCTCATGATAGTAAGAGCGTAATACATTTTGCAAATCCAATTGGCTCTCTTTCGTTTTGGAGAAAGAGAATAATTGCAGCAAATACAATTGTGTCGGATTTAATTGAGTAGCAACCATAAATAGTAATGATTTTCCTGTTATTCAAACCTTTGCGGCTGCAAAGGTACAAAAAAAATGACATACGCAAGAGTTGTATGTCAATTTATGCATTTTTTTGTTTATTTCCACTTCTTAGGTGTCAATTTGGTGCCATCGGGTAGAATCGGTTTATCCAATACTTTGACCCAATTCGGTCTGCCTACCGATTTGTCCTGCGAACGGAACTCATAACTGTTCGGACAGGGATCCTCTGGGTTAAAATTCTCCCTTTTGTTGATCAGCCCTGTACTCCAACCTTCGGGTGCCAAAACGTCTTCATCCCATGTCGTATAAGCCCAAACGGTCTCGCCCCATGCTCTCCACGGACGAGCCAGCCAGACTTGCTGACGTCTGGGGTGGAACTTTTCTACTATGTCTGTAGTCGTTATACCGCCTTTCGTTTTCTGGGTCTTGATAGTGTATTTAGATAGCCGCAATTCCTCTTCTGTCGCCAAACGGATGTGGCATTTGTAGAACAACATCCCCCGTAACCCGTCTCCCGTAACCTGTAACCCTTTCTCGTCACTTCCGGATCGGCCTGCGGAGATATAGCATTTATCGCCTTTCTCGCCGTTGATATTTGCCACAATAGTCGCTCCATCCACCGCTATCGTCATAGCGCCGAAGATAAAATCCACGCCGCCTGCCAACACGCCGCCTTCCCAGTAAATGCTGGCTCCCTGGTCGCCGTAAAGCACGTCCTGTCTGCCTACTGCACGGCAGTTCTTGAGGTGCGCATTCGTAGCTGTTGATGTAAACGAGATCGCGGCTGCCCGTTCGCGGTAGGCTTTCTTCTGCACTTCGGTCGAACCCACCTCTTTTGGACGTTGGGGCATCACTTTCTTTGGACGCTCTTTCTCCGTCCAAGGCAGGTCGGACTGACTGATATCGACCAAGCTGTCCTGCGCTTCTTTTTCTGACACATAGAGGTTGAAACTGTTCTCTAAAATAATATTCTCTGCCTTAAAATCGGGTGCAGTCACAAGCACCGACGCGTTCCATCTTCTGGTTCTACTTCCGCCATAATTCGGTACGTCACCCATACTTTTGTATTGGTACCCATGCCCATAGTACCACGTGATACGCACCGCCTCCGGATCCGCCTCTACGCCCTGCTTCCACAAGGCGATAGACGGCTTTTTGCTGGCATTCTTGAGTGTCAGTCCCGGCACGTCAATGGTCAGTTCTTCCTGGTACGTACCCGGCGCGATATAGATGGTGGTTCGTTCCTGACGAGCCGCGTATACCGCCCGCGCGGAGTCTAGTGCATCGTTGATCCGTTCACCGGAAGCCACATGCAGAACCAAAGATAAAATAAAGGCTATCATTCGTCTACGGTCATTTGGCAGTTTTTACAATCGAAATGGAGCGTCAGCACTTTGCCGGTACGCAGACGTAAATAACGCGGTTCCTTGCCTTGCGGGTAAGGATTCACCTTGCGACAATGCCCGAGTTCAAACAGCAGGCAATATCGACATGTCATCAAATGATCGTAGTGCGTCTCCATTCGTTCAAAATGCTAATGGGTATAAAATAAGGTGCGCTCTCAATACGGATCTCCCGCGCCACATACGGCGTATCGCCCAACTTACTCAACTGCGTACGAATCGTCTCTAATGCTTTGTCCGCATTCTTGGCGGGTTCTTTGACATAGTCAAACGTACGTTCTTTATCACCGATACGCAGGCTAAAACCGTTCTCTGTCTCCCTCAACACAATATCCACCGGAATGCGGCGCTCGCTATGTAGATTCTTCGTGAATTCGACATCGAGATTTCGGTATAACGGGATTCCGATATATCGGGATTCCGGTGTCTTATTGATCTTGATAATATTTCCTTCGACACCGTTTACCGAGAAGCCTTCGCTTCCGATTGTCAGGCCGTCTCCGTTATGCAGCACGACACCTTCTTTGAGCCTCACTCTCAACATGTTACCGCGTGCTTCGAGTGCTTCGCCGATATATTCTCCGGTGGATTTTGGTGTGTTCCAATTCGCCATGTGCGGCGTCCGTCCATGCAAGAAATAGTCCGTGGCTCCGCGATGGAACGTCTTCTCCGGATTCGGCTCAAATGTGCGGCTGTAGAGATGTCTTTTTTCTTTGAGCGAAGCGGTCTTTTGTCTTTCAGCGTAGCGGTCTATCGCATCGCGATAATATGCTGTGATATTCGTCACGTAGTCTGTATCTTTGAGACGTCCTTCGATCTTAAAGGTCGTGACACCTGCGTCGATGAGTTCTTGCAGATACGCACTGCGATCCATGTCTTGCAATGAAAGCAGGTACCGCTGATGAATGGGTTCGCCGTGTTCGTCTAAAACCTCGTTTCCGTTAGCATCCAGCAGGTCATACGCCATGCGGCAGAACTGTGCACACGCCCCTCTGTTGGCACTGCGTCCTGCCAGCACTTCGGATATATAGCACCGTCCGGAATAACTGACGCAAAGGGCACCATGCACGAAGGCTTCGAGTTCGATATCCGGTACGGCTTCATGAATTGCCCGTATCTCGTCGATCCCTAATTCCCGAGCCAGTACGACCCGTTTGAAACCCAACTCTTTGAGCCGTTTCACCTGTTCCGGCGTGCGGTTGTCACATTGCGTAGAAGCATGAAAACGAATAGGCGGTAAATCGAAATCGAGTAGATGCAGATCCTGAATGATGAGCGCATCGACACCTATTTTATAGAGCGTATGCGCGAGCGCGACCGCGTGTGCGTATTCATCCTCATGAAGCAGCGTGTTGAGCGTCACCAGCACCTGTACTCCGTACGTATGGGCGTAGCGCACCACCTCCGCCAGGTCCTCCAGGCTGTTTCCTGCCGCTTGCCGCGCACCGTAAGCCGGCGCACCGATGTACACCGCGTCCGCACCTGCCTGTATAGCCGCGATTGCTACTTGCTTGTCGCGAGCCGGAGCGAGGAGGCTAAGCGGTACATCACGATGCCTGCCGTCACCGACACGTTCATCGAGTGCTTCGTTCCGTATTGAGGAATCTCTATGCATTGATCACAATGATCTATTACTTCTTGTTGAACTCCGAAGACTTCATGTCCCAGAATCACAGCGATTTTAGGACAATTTTCCATTTTCCATTGTCCATTTTCCATTTCACGCACGACTTGCTCCAGCGTGACGGAATCATGCGCCTGTTCGACGGCATAGACGGTGTAGCCTTGTGCCTTGAGGGCTTGTACGGCATCGAGGGTCTCTTTGTAATACTGCCATTCGACCGATTCTTCTGCACCGAGTGCGGTCTTGTGAATCTCGGCATTTGGCGGACAACAGCAGATACCGCAGAGCACCACTTTTTCGATACGCATCGCGTCTGCCGTGCGGAAGACGGCGCCTACATTATGCTGGCTGCGGACGTTATCGAGCACCACCACGAGCGGCAGTTTATCGGCCTCGCGGTACTCGTCCACGTTCATTCGCCCCATCTCGGCTGTCGTCAGTTTGGTTCTCATAACGCAAAAGGTAATTGCACACGCAGCACATGTGCGTCTTCGTCTATCTCCACGATAAAATCTTCATGCAGCGGCACCATCCGTCCGTCTTCCAGTTCAGCGAGGATATTCATCGTGCTGTCATCGACTCGCACGATCTTACCGATGGTCGTATCGTTCTCCTGCAAGGTCCATCCTTCAAAATCGACCCACGCCATCTCGTCTTCGTTGATCTCCATGTCACCTTTCAGCACATATGCTTCTTCGCCTCTCAGGTCCGAGATAGCCTCCGAACGGAAGGGCACGAACAGCCCGTCGCGTTTGACGAACACGAAGTCCGGCAAGTCCTTGTAATGCGTGCGTTTGAGGACGCCGATAGATAGTAAGTCTGCTTCTGTGATCATTGTCTTACTGTTATTTGTCCGGCCGCGTTGTTGAGCGGCAGGCGTAAGAGACTCTCCCGTGCTATCCCTCTCTGCGGAGCCGCCGTACCGGAACCCAAGTCATATTCTTCTCCGCATTCCGGACATTTGGCGAAGATGCCGTCGATGAGACAGGGGCGCAACAGTGCCCTTTCCGCACAATACGGACACGCCATGTCGAAGGCATTATAGTTGCCGTTGATGTCGATATACACCACCACTCCTCCGTATCCGTATGCGTCCAGAACCGACAGCGGTTGCACGACCTCATCGTGGTAATGATAGCCTGCCGCATCGACCTGTACATAGGTATTTAAGGCGGTAGGCAGAAAATGCACAAACACGCCGCTACGGGTGTCTATCGTCACATTCACCGGATAACGCGGCACACTCGACTGCAAGCTGTTATGGTCCTTGCAACCGAGAAACAAAAGTGCTGTAAGGCACGCTCCTATAACCTGTAACCTATAACCTCTCACCTTTATTATTCAGCGATAGAACATATATGAACGGTGTAAATAAGGGTCGAGTAGGGCGGTATATAACCCGTCGTACCTTCTGTACCAAATCCTTCCGCCTTTCCGTACTTATTGTTGTTGTATTTCTCGTAGTCGTAACCCAGGTACGCAGGGATGAACAACTCGATGTCTCCGTGCGTATGAATCTGGTGACAGCCTTCCGCAAAACCCGGGATGGTGCCGGACAGATCCAGGGTCACGCCATAAGCCGCACTGACCGTATAACCGTTGATCAGCTTGGCGGTGTAGTCACACACGATAGTACTATTCAGGTTCGGTTTCGACTCACCGTTCTTGGCACCCGGATCGGCTATCTTACGGAACTGCAGACCGGAAGAAAGCGTTTCCACACCCGGTTGGGTCTTGTTGCGCTCCAGCCACATCTCGTTCTGCGTCTTCCAGTCGATCCACTTGTTCTCTTTGCAGGAATTTAGACCGCCTACGGCTAAAAGAAGAAAGACCGCTACGCTCAAAGATAAAAGCGGCTTTTTTCTTTCGACTTTATTCTTTCGACTTATCATCTTGTTATCCATAATTCAGGGTTTAAAATGTCTCTATCTCGATATACTTGAAAATATAATTCTGTCTTCTGGTCCTGTTCGGGATCGGTGAAGATGGTACCGATGGTCTGCTTGGTCTCCACCTTATCGCCTTGCTTGACGTTGAGTTTGCTCAGGTTCGAATACACCGTTCGGTAGTTACCGTGCTGCACGATCACCGCATAAGTGTTCGCCACGAGGAAACAACTGGTCACTTCACCGGCATACACCGCCCGAGCCTTCGTGCCGGCCGTGGTCTGGATATAAACACCCTTGTTGTCCATGACCACATGTTCGTACACCGGGTGTTGCTGCTTGCCGTAATGTCCGCTGATCATGCCTTTCTCTACAGGCCACGGCAGACGACCTTTGTTTTTCTCGAACCCACCGGCCAGCAACTGCTGTTCCTTGGTCATCGTGGTCTTGGACGCCTTGTCTGCCTGCTTGCGCACGATATCATCGATCTTCTTATTCAACTCCGCTACACGTCTTTGCTGCTGCTTGAGTTGTTTATTGAGGTCTTTCTCTTTGGATTTGAGTTGGTTCAACATGTTCTTCTGCTTCTTCTCATCGCGCACCAACTTGTCCTGTTCGCGTTTGCGGGTGTCCAGCACCACCAGTTTCTCATGCTTGTTGGCCTTCAGCAGGTCATTCTGCGTGTCTATCTGAGCTTGCGTGTTCTCAATGCGCCGCACCTGTTCCTGGCGGTAATGTGCAAACTCCTGCAAATACCGCGCACGGCGGGCTAACTGCTGAAAACTGTCGCTGCTCAGAAGGAACAATAACGGCGACTGCTGCAACTGTGCATAATGCGTCTCACGCACCATCTGCGCGTAGTCCGCTTTGTAACCTAACAGCACCTTCTGCAGCGAGTCACGCGTCGCACCCAAAGCGTTCATCTCGGCGTTCAGCGCCAGTATCTCATTGTCCAGCGTACGGATCAGTTTCTTCTGACTCTTGATGTTTTGCCCGATCAACTGCAACTTATTCACCGTCGCTTTCTCTTCTTTCTTGGTCTGCTTGAGCATCTTATTCGTCTGCTCGATATCCTCTTGCAGCTTCTTCTGCTTCTTCTGCAGATCCTTCACGTTATCTGCAGCGAAGCAAGGACAAAGGAACAAGGACAAAAGACAAAAGACTAATATGTTTAACGTTTTATGCAATAAAACCATTTTAACCATTTAACGTTTTAACGATTTAACCTTTATAACCAACGGGAAATATCAATTTTTTGATATTTACCGGTAGGTAGGTGCGTTGCCCGTACTGGTACGTCGAGTTTGCGTTTAGGGTACGTGATGATCAGTTCAATCGGTTTGTCTCCCATCCTATATTGCAGGTGCGCTTTCTCGTCACCCGTCGGTAGTTCCGCCGAACAAACCTGCTGGATGATGTCCCAGTTGATGGTAGGCACCAGACGGCGGTTGATCTCAGCGTACGTAGCGGTGGCATAGGTGCCGTCTAACTTATTGATACCGATCAACTCCAGCGGTGTGGCTTCAAAACGAATCACCTCCATACCTAACGGCATCACGCTGATCACCGCCAGCGAGTCACGCACCGTCTGCATCGTCACCGAAGCCGACACTTTTTCTCCGTGTATCGTCACCGTCGCCTTCGCGTTCTGTATCAGGCACGTGTGCCAAGTAGGTTCACTGACTGCTGACGACTGATCACTGACCACTTTCTTCTTCACTCCACAACTGACCAGCACTAACCCCGTCAGCAGGATAATTATGTACTTTTTCTCTTTCAACATTAAACTTTCAACTTTCAACTGCAAATCAAGGTTTGATTTGCTTTATATGTTTCTTCACTTCATCCGTCACCTGCGCACTCGTGCTGTTCGATAGCGCGCGTTGCAGGTAAAACAGCGCCAGTTCTTTTTGTCCCTGCATGTACAGGATCCAGCCGTAGGTGTCCAGATACACCGGATTGTTCGGTTGCTCTTTGATCGTGACGGCACTCATCCGCTCGGCGCGTTGCAGGTCACCCTTGTGCGTTGCCAGATGGTAGGCGTAGTTATTGAGCACCCCTAAGTTATACGGGTCGATCTCCAGGATCCGGTCGTACATCGCGTACAGTTCGGTTTGTTTCGCGCCCATCCGCTCCATGATCTCCAGGCGGAACATCAAAAACTGCACATTCGTCGGTTCCAACTCCAGGTACTTGTCGATCGCTTCTATCGCTTTCTTGTTCTTACCCCAAGCTGCATAGGTGCGGTAACGGTTCAAGGCACTGTACGCATCGTAGCCTCGTAACCGGTCTATTTCATCTTGCATAGCAATCGCCTTGGCCCATTGACCGAAGACCATATAGCCGCGTCGCAGTTGTTCCAGCAGGTCCTCTTCCACATGCGGTTTCTGCGCACTGTACGCTTTCTCCAGTGCCGCCAAGGCCTCTCTGGCCGCTTCGGCGCTGTTCATGTTCATCAGAAAACTGCAGTACCTATTCCATTGGTCATGCGGGTCAGCTTCGAACGCCTTTCGGAAGGTCTTCAGTGCCCGCTCTTTCTGACCCAAGCCGTCGTACATGATCGCCAGGAAGGTCAAGGTCTGGCCGTCATTGGGTTTGATCATATGACAGAACTCCAGCAGCACCAACGCATCCGGATACCGCTCTTGTTCGATCGCCTGCTTGGCGGCGTACCAGTAATAGCTGAATTGCTGCTCTTGCTCCACAGGCAAAGTTGCCACCTCTTTCGGTTGCACCTTCTTTGCGTTTGCAGGCAACGACAATGGTAGAAGGACAATGGACAATAGATATATTACAATTCGTCGAATCATTTTAGTCTTTTGTCTTTTAGCGCAGCGGTCTTTTGTCTTTCAGCGTAGCGGTCTCTCATTCATTTCCGACCACTGTGCCCGAATCCACCGGCACCACGCTCGGTGTCACTCAGTTCCGTCACTTCCACCACTTCCGGTGTCTCATGTTTGGCAATCACCATCTGGCAGATACGCTCACCGGGTTCGATGGTCTGCGGTTCACCGCTCAGGTTAATGAGGATCACTCCCACTTCGCCGCGGTAGTCGGCATCGATCGTACCCGGGGTGTTGAGCACCGTCAGACCGCGCTTGAGCGCCAGACCGCTACGCGGACGAATCTGCGCCTCAAAACCTGCCGGCAGTTCGATGAACAGACCCGTAGGGATCAACTTCCGCTCCATCGGTTGCAGCGTTATCGCTTCGGCGATATTACACCGTATATCCATTCCTGCCGCCTGCTCACTCTCGTATTTCGGCAGCGGGTTAGAACTCTTATTGATTATCTTCAAAATCATAATGCTTTTGACTTTTGTCTTTCGACTTTCGACTAAAATCGTTTTTCGACAAGGACCTTAAGTCCATCGGAAACGATTTTAATCTGGATATCTTTCTCCATCTCCACCGGGTCACCGTCGATATGGAACGGTGCTTTCTCTTCGCGAATCAGCGTCACCTCTTTCGCGCGGATGGTGTCCATGAAATAACTGTCATCGATACTGCCGGTGAACAGACGCAGTGCCAGACTGGCGCTCGCCAGGAGTGCGTGACTGGACATCAGCATGATATCCATCTGTCCGTCCTGGATACTGGCTTTCGGTGCTATCTTCGCATCGTTGCCCCATTGGTTCGCGTTGGCAAAGGTGATCAGGAACGCCTTATGCGTCACGTCCAGACCGTCACCCACGATATGGTAACTCTGCGGCTGGTAGGTAAACACCTGTTTGATCGTGTTCTGCACATAGGTCATGAATCCGCGTTTGTTGCTGGCCGCAAACTGGTCGGCTACGACAGCATCAAAACCCGTGCCGCAGGTGCACATGAACAGCTTACCGTTCGCCAGACCGTAGTCCACCGAGATGGGTTCGGAGTGGTTGATCAGTTCGATCGCTTTCTGCGGACGCATAGGGATAGAAAGATGCCGCGCAAAACCGTTGCCGCTTCCCATCGGGATGATACCGAGTGCCGTGTTCGAGTCTTTCAGACCTCGTGCTACCTCGTTCACCGTTCCGTCACCGCCGATAGCGACGACTGCGTCAAAACCCATGCGGGTAAACTGGTACGCCAACTCCGTCGCATGACCGGCGTACTCGGTATAGACGATGTTCGGCAACCATTGGGTGGTGTCCAGCGTCTGCATGATCAGTTTGGGCAACTTGCGTTTCGCACTCTGTGCCTCTTTGTTTCCCGAGATGGGGTTGATGATAAATGCGATATTTTTCATATTATTGAATCCGTACGCCGGTTACACTATAGATTTCTTTTCCGCGGATGATGACCATCTGTCCGTCCCGAATCGCCTTCTTGGCCGTCGGTTCAACCGCTGTCTTATCCATACCTGTCGGCGTGCAGTTCAGCGTCGTGGTGTAGTTGGTGTAAGCGGCACCACCGGCTGCAGTGATAGCAATCGAGTTAACGTAGATCGAGTTAGTCGTGCAGGTCACCTCTATCGATGCCTTACCGGAAACTTTATCGAACGTGTATTCGAGTGTACGCAAAGTCGCACCTCCGGTCTTGGTGACATTCAGTGACTTGCTAACACTGCCGATCGTTACTTCTATACTACCTGCACCCTTGTCTGCATTCGTGCAATAGGTCACGGTGACTGTGCTTACGTTGTTGAAAGAAGCCTTACTTGTAGCTCCGGCTCCTGTCGTTCCGGTGGTTACTTGTACACCTCGATCTGCCGACAGTTGATTGCCGTCTTTGTCGCTGGTCCAAGAGTTCGTAGCATCTGCCCATGCTTTGGATGTGAAGGTGTACTTATCCGTCTGTCCGGCTCCTCCTTCGCCTTGCGTTGCAAATACGGCATAGAACGTCTTGGCACCCGTTACGGCGTCACCGGTCTTGACGAAGGTCGGAGCGGTAGTCGCAGAACTATAGTTCTCCTGCTCGCACCAGCCGACGAACACTTTGCCTTTCTCGCAGCTCTCCGGATCCGTTGCCGGTAACACTACCGTACCGGCTGAAGTGGTGGTCGTCCATTCCTGACCGTTCGATTTCCAGGTCAAGGCAAAAGTCTTTTTTCCTTCCGCCAAGATCACCACGTCGTCCGTCACTTTCTCGATACGGAACTCATTGGTCGCAGCGTTGTAGGTAAAGCCCTTGCCATACACCAGTTCGTTCTTGTCTCCCATCTCTACGTCCCAGCAACTGGCATCATCCAGCGTATAACCTGCATTCGGAGTAATCGTCAGACTCAAGGCCGCATTGATTGCTACTACACCGTCTGCCGGCACCACACAGTTCGATCCCACCAACTCATACGTACATTCGGTCTTCACTACGCCGCCGTTATACTTGAACGTGATCTTACCGTCGCTCTCCGTAATCTCCGTCATCGCACAACCCGTTGCCGGCGTGTACGACGTCACTTTGCTCTTACCCGGGAAAGTAGTACCGGAAGTGGTCGTAGGAGTTGCATCTTGGTAATAAGGAGAATAAGGACGAGTGGTGTTGTTGGCCGTAACGATGGTGTAACCTACGTGTTCATTGTTTGGTACATTATCGTTCCAATCCGAAGCATTGTAGGTTACTTCCCAAACCAACATGCCATGTCCGGGCAGATAGGTATCCCAACCGGTCTTCTGACGGTTCTCGATATACCATATCCGTTGCTCTGTACGACAGTCCAGTGCCGTCGTACCGCCCGTTATCTGATACGAATCGCTATAACCGGTCGTCAATTCAACATTGATCTTCGCATCTTTGGCCAATAATTCCGGTGTGTCCCAACCGAAGAAATATTTGTCGAATACGGAGTAGTTAGGAGGCGTGTTACCGTCGTTGTTGTAACTTCCGTAGTCCATGATACTCCATGAACCCGGTGTGTATTTCTTTTTATAATTAGTAGCATCTTCCGAGGTAACATAGTAGTCCGGCAGACCCAGTACGTGTCCGAACTCATGAGCGACCGTACCGATACCGCAACGTGTGCCGGCTTGACCGTACATCAACTCACCCGAACATGCATAGTCGTTGATATAGAGACCATCTACCTTGCTTTGCGCTTGAGTATAGGTACAATAATGATAGTAGCGGCAACCGGCCAGACTCCAGTTATGCGGCCAGATGGCATCTTCGACATCCGAATCGGCCTCACCTGCTCCGGCATAGATGATATAGACGAAATCCACGTACGAGTTACCGTCATTATTGTATTTGGTAAAATCTACACCGTCTGCATCTGCCAGTTTGCAGGCTTCAACAACCATGTCACCCGCCAAGACATCACTGCCGCTTTCATCATTGGCTCCGTAGTAAGCCCGGTTATGGGAAAGCGTATACGGACCCACTACATCGAAATCTGGCACATATTGACCGTTCGACTGCGCGCGATAGTACTCACGTGTGGAACCCGTTGCACCACTATAGGTGTAGTTCTCCGAGTTCATCATATCCCACATAGCCTGGCGCGTGTTCTTGCTGTCGAAAGCTACATCACTGAAATTCACCAAAATCACCAGACCGCGCGGAGCCATGTTCAACTTGCCTACTTTACGCATCGGCTGACTCATGTCCTGCTGATTGTACTTACGCGAAGCGCGCATGGCTTTGGAAACCTCCGATTGCACAGCGTTTTTCTCCGCCTTCTGCCAACCCTTCACGTCGTCATTTACGTACTGTACACCATTTTTATCCTCCCAGTAATGGAAGAACTCATCTCCTACTTGACGCAACTCAACCGTACTACCGTCCGGCAAGGTCTTCGTCTGCCATCCGCGGTAAGCCGGTACAGCCCATAAACTTACAGCCATCACGCTGCAAAACATGCACGCCAACAATCTGCGTGCCCCGGATTTAAAATTTCGTTTCACGATTATATATTGTTTAGTATTTTGCAAATCGGCTGCAAAGTTACGAAAAATTTTTCATATATGCAAGCGCGCGCGTACTTTTTTTGAAAAAATAGAGAAAATGAACTCGGGCAAGACCGCTGAATCTATCTTTTCCCATTCTGTCATTCGTTCAAAAAACTGTGCCCCGTTTATGAGATTTTGAATTTCGCTAATAATCTATATTTCAGTAATTTGTTTTCCTTTATCACACGCTTTTTGTGATAAAGCTTATCACAGACTATTGCGCATATCAGAAAAAAGCAGTACCTTTGCACCGGATTTTTTAAAAAAACATCGAATTATGGAAAGTCACATTTTTGGAGTACCGGACATTATTATGATCGCAAACGCGGTAGTTTGGTTAACCATCGGATTTATTATCGAGCGTATAATCACGGTCAGGCGCGAACTCACGGACCTGCGTATACGTCTCCTTACTACACAACGCGAGCAGGAACAACGCGACAAAATGTTGTTGGAACAACTCAAACAGCAAACGGACAAACCGCATGCTTTGGAAGATCTACAGCAACTGTTCAGCAGCAAAGTGAACCATATTCGCCGCATGTACCCTGCGCTGACAGATACAGATATACAGGTACTTACGCTCATCGGACTCGGTGTGGACAACAATGAGATCCTCGCTTTCACCGATATGTCCAAACGTACGTATTACAAACGTCGTCAACTCATTGCGCAGCGAATGAACACGACTGCCGCACAACTGGACGAACTCGCTAAATCAGTATTCACTTCAAAATAATTTATCATTATGAAACGACTTTATTGGATTGCTTTTATCTACACCCTTGGCATGATTGTCTTAGAGGTTATTGGCAGTTATTTAGACGCTCGGTTCCTTGTGGCGGGTCGCTGGATAAGTTCCATCCTCACATACGCGTATTTAGGTGGTTTCTTTTATCTTATATCGCGTAAAACGCCTGTCACTTTGACCGAAGAGGAACTTCAGGCATCCGTCCCGGAACGACAGGACTTCAGTCCGAAAATCACCAAGCCGCGTTGGATAGGTCTGGCTATCGGTATTCCTGCCTCTTTGGTAATAATGTTTCTACTCGCGTTTTCAGATATGGGCATGTATAGGGTCTTTAAGGGCGCTCCGTTCATGGAGACCTTGATCAAAGATCTCCAAGTATATGTGATTCTATTCAAATCGATCACTTTTTGGGTTGTGATGGTGGCTCTGGCAGTATTTTCCGTCATCGGCTATAAACGCATGGCACGCAATAAATATATCATTGACGACGACACGCTTATCATTCAGGAAAACAGGCAATTCAAGACCGAAGAGGAAATCCGTATTCCGTTAGACACCATCGACGAGGTATATCTGCGCTTTAACGGAACCGGCCTTTCTGGTTTATATCTCAATATTCAGGGTATCAAACGCCGTCTCAACACCGGTATCGACTCCCTTGCGCTCGGTAAGGCGATATTGCAACACAAGCATGCCTTGTCATAGCGTGTCCATAAAATACCTTGTCGTAGCATGCACATAGCGTGCAGATACCACCGACATCTTTTCCTGTGCTTTTAAACATCAAAAAGCGCGTGATTAGCGGGCGATTACCTCGTGATTAGCCCGCTATTAACGCGTTATAAATCCAAGAAAAAAACAATTTAGGCTCAATTTCCAGCCAAAAATCAGCAAAAAATTGCATCTTTTACTATATATATACATAGTATATATATACTTTTGTTAATGTCATAATGTCATAAAATAAATTTGCATATGTCATTTTTTTTTTGTACCTTTGCACCCGCATTTTGTGTAAATACTGAAAACAAGATATGAATTTTATTGAGATTATTACGAAACTATTCGGCAACAAGGCGCAGAAAGATATGCGCGCTATCCAGCCGATAGTGGACCAGATCAAGGCACAATACGAGATGATTGATGCCTTGTCGAATGATGAACTGCGTGCTCACTCGTGGGCACTGATGGACAAACTGCAGGCTGCCGTCAAGGACCGCAAGGACCGTATCGCGGAACTGAAAGCATCCATCGAGGGAACGCCGATCGAGAAACGCGAGAAGATCTACAACGAGGTGGATAAACTCGAGAAGGAGATCAAGGACACCTACGAAGAGGTGCTGACGGAGATCATGCCGGAAGCCTATGCGATCGTTAAGTCCACCGCACGTCGTTTTGCGCAGAGTGAGACCGTCGAAGTGACGGCAACCGAGATGGACCGTGACTTGGCGGCAGACGAGCGTTTTGACTTCGTGGAGATAGAAGGCGACAAGGCCGTTTATAAGAACCATTGGATGGCAGGCGGAAACGAGATCACCTGGGATATGGTGCATTATGACGTGCAGCTGTTCGGTGGTGTGGTTCTGCATCAGGGTAAGATCGCCGAGATGGCGACGGGTGAAGGTAAGACCCTCGTAGCGACGCTGCCGGTGTACCTCAACGCTCTGACGCACGAAGGTGTACACGTAGTGACCGTCAACGATTACCTGGCTAAACGTGACTCGGAGTGGAACGGACCGATATACATGTTCCTCGGTCTGACGGTGGACTGTATCGACAAACACCGTCCCAACAGCGACGAGCGTCGTAAGGCTTATGCCTGCGATATCACCTTCGGTACGAACAACGAGTTCGGTTTTGACTACCTGCGTGATAACATGGCGACGAGCCCGCTCGACCTCGTGCAACGCGGACACAACTACGCGATCGTCGATGAGGTGGACTCCGTCCTGATCGATGATGCCCGTACGCCGTTGATCATCTCCGGTCCGGTGCCCAAAGGCGAAGACCAGATGTTCGATGAATACAAGGACCGCGTGGCACAACTCGTGCGTACCCAGACGACGCTGACCACCAAGTTGCTGGCAGAAGCCAAGGCGAAAATGGGTTCGGAGGACGAGAAAGTGCGCGAAGAAGGCGAGTTGGCGCTGTTCCGTAGCTTCAAAGGCATGCCGAAAAGCAAGGCCTTGATCAAGTTCCTCAGCGAACCCGGCATCAAGGTGCGCATGCAGAAGACCGAAGAGTTCTACCTGCAGGAGAACGAGAAGAACATGCATATCGCGACCGATGAGCTCTATTTCGTCATCGACGAGAAGAACAAGACCATCGAGTTAACCGATAAAGGTATCGATGCCCTCACCGGTACGACCGAAGACCCGAATTTCTTCGTGTTGCCCGACGTAGGTTCTGAGATCGCCGATCTCGAGCAACAGACCGGTTTGTCGCACGACGAGATGCAGCAGCGCAAGGACGATATCTACACGAACTATTCGATCAAGTCCGAGCGCGTACACACCGTGCATCAGCTGCTCAAAGCCTACACGCTCTTCGAGAAAGATGTGGACTATATCATCGATAACGGAGAGGTGAAGATCGTCGATGAGCAGACGGGTCGTATCATGGAAGGTCGTCGTTGGAGCGACGGTCTGCACCAAGCCGTCGAAGCGAAAGAGAACGTGAAGGTCGAAGGCGCTACGCAGACCTTTGCCACGATCACGCTGCAGAACTACTTCCGTATGTACCACAAGCTCGCCGGTATGACCGGTACGGCAGAGACCGAGGCGGGTGAGTTCTGGAACATCTACAAACTCGACGTAGTCGTTATCCCGACCAACCGTCCGATTGCCCGTATCGACATGAACGACCGTATCTATCGCACCAAACGCGAGAAATACAATGCCGTCATCGATGAGATCGTGAACATGGTCAACCAAGGTCGTCCGGTGCTGGTAGGTACGACGAGCGTGGAGATCTCGGAGTTGCTGAGTAAGATGCTCAATATTCGCAAGATCAAGCATAATGTGTTGAACGCCAAGTTGCACCAGCAAGAGGCGCAAGTCGTTGCCGAAGCCGGTCGGGCCGGTGTCGTCACGATCGCAACGAACATGGCCGGTCGTGGTACGGATATCAAGTTGACGCCGGAAGTGAAAGAAGCCGGTGGTCTCGCCATCATCGGTACCGAGCGTCACGAGAGCCGTCGTGTGGATAGACAGTTACGCGGTCGTGCCGGTCGTCAAGGTGACCCGGGTTCGTCCGTCTTCTATGTATCGCTCGAAGATGACCTGATGCGTATGTTCGGTTCGGAACGTATCGCCGCCGTCATGGACCGTATGGGCTTCCAGGAAGGCGAGATGATCGAGCATAACATGATCTCGAACTCTATCGAGCGGGCGCAGAAGAAGGTCGAAGAGAATAACTTCGGTATCCGTAAGCGCCTCATCGAGTACGATGATGTGATGAACCAACAGCGTAACCTGATCTACGCCAAACGTCGTCACGCCCTCATGGGTGAGCGTATAGGCGTGGATATCACCAATATGATCTACGAAACCGCCGATGCGATCTTCATGGAGGCTAAGGCAGCGAATGACTATTACGGCCTGCAAGACGACGTGATGCAGACTTTCGCAATCGAACTGCCGTTTGACGAAGATACCTTCAGCCGCGGTAAGAAAGATCAACTGAGCGAACAACTCGCTGAGGCTGCATTGGATAGCTTCAAGCGTCGTATGGACAAACTGATGCAGACCGCCGATCCGCAGATCCAGTACGTGTTCGAGACCAAGGGACAGATGTACGAGAACATCCTCATCCCGATCACGGACGGCAAGCGTGTGTATAACATCGCCGTGAACCTCAAGGCTGCGGCGGAAACGCACTGCAAAGAGGTGGTCAAAGAGTTCGAGAAACGGATGTTGCTGTACGTCATCGATGACGAATGGAAAGAGCATCTCCGTCAGTTGGATGACCTCAAGCAGAGCGTGCAGAATGCGTCGTATGAGCAGAAAGACCCGCTGTTGATCTACAAACTGGAGTCGTTCCATATCTTCAAGTCGATGCTGGAGAACCTCAACCGCCGTGCGATAGCGATCCTGCTGCGTGGTCAGATCCATGTGCAGGAACCCGATAAGGTACAGCAGGCACAGCAGCAACGCCGTATGGACTACAGCCGTTACCGCACGCAGAAAGATGCCGTACAACAAGCGGCACAGGCGTCCGGAGCCGCTGCAGCAGCCGGTCGTGACACCCGTGAGAACGCCCGTCCGGAACCGATCCATGTGGATAAGAAACCGCGTCCGAATGACCCGTGTCCGTGCGGAAGCGGCAAGAAATACAAACAGTGTCATGGTAGACTCGCCGCAGGAGTATAACCGGGTCGAAGTCTCGAGACCTCGTGATCTCGAAATCTCGAAATGAAGAAATTAGGGCTCATACTAACGATTTGTTGCGCTGTCATGCATGTGGCAGCGCAACAAGTATATCCGGATACGTTTAAGTTAGCGGAGCAGCGCAAGACGGTGGACATGGATCCGCTGTTGTTGGACATGGTAGCCGCGCAGAGTAGGGAACTACATGCGAAGGACACCACCGATACGCTGACCGCTGCTGACATTCTGCGTCTGGACTCGATAGCCCGGGAGATGGCAGAGATCGACTCCCTCCGTGCCATGAACGCCGAACTGACCTTTCAGGCCATGAGTCGTATTCCCACCATCGAGGTGAGTAAGTCCTGGATCAAAGATGCGGAAGAAGACCGGAACGACGTGCTCCGTGCCATCCGCGACGCTAGATCTCCTTGGCGAAGAGAAGCCACGCTGATGGCGCAGATCACGCAGAACTACGTCACCAAGAACTGGTACCAGGGCGGTTCGTCATCCTTCGCCGGACTCGGTATCGCCAAAGGACAGATCAGTTATATCACCGACCGCTTCACATGGGAGAACACCGGCGAATGGCGTATGGGTGGTACGACGGTGGCGAATGACAGTCTGCACAAGGTGAACACGACGGACGACATGTTGCGGCTCTACACCAAGGCGAACCTGCGTATCGTGCCGAAGATCTTTGCATCCGTGTCCGCTGAGATCGAGACACGGTTGTTGCCGACCTACAAATCCAACTCCAACGAACTGAAGACCGGACCGTTCTCACCCCTCCGCTTCTATGCCGCGTTCGGTGTGGATTTCAAGCCCGTGAAGAACCTGTCTATCTCCGTCTCGCCGATCTCGTATAAGGTGATTCATGTGCAGGATACGGCACGCGTCAGAGGGAAGGATTTTGGTCTCAAGACCGGGGAACGGACGCAACATAATATCGGTTCGTCCGTGCGTGTGGAATATACGTGGAAACCCGTGCGAGAGGTAGAACTGGAAACCCGGTTCTATATGTATACCAATTATAAAGAGGTGGAAATGGATTTGGAGATCAACTGCGATTTTATCATCAACCGTTTCCTCTCGGCGCGTCTGCAGTTACATCCGCGCTATGACTCCTCGGCGATCTTGGAAGGCGATAAGCATGCCAAGATGCAGTTCCGCGAATTGCTATCGTTGGGCTTCGCCCATAAGTTCCACTAACGCATTCCAGCGGTTGAAAGCTTCAGAACCGTACTTCCAAATATTATACTTGATCTTGTCGATGGAGACCTCTTCACCGAGGTGCGACTTGCTGTAGAACTTATCGGCATAACAGATGATCTTCTCTTCGAGACTCTGCGGGCAGTAGTCCCGTTCGGGAATCGGCAGTTCTTCGCGAATGATCTGTTCGATGGTGATACCGGTGCCTGTATGCCGTTCAGCCACCAGCGCATGTTTGGGATATCCTTCCGCACGTAATAACTCCGCTCCCAGATAACCATGCTCGATATATGCGTGCTTACCGCGGCAGTAGATCTTCGGGGCATCACAGAAGATGATGCCTATGTCATGTAACATCGCCGCCTCTTCGACAAACGCCCGATCGACCTGTCCGCTCTGTGTCCATTCCGGGTGGGCATCGATGATGCGCAACGCACGGTCAGCCACCTGCCGACTATGCGTCACCAGCACTTCCCGTAACGCAGGGTAGTTACCGTAATACTTATCGATGAGCTTAATGTAGTCCATTCAAGAACGATTTGATATCCATACGTTTCTTACCCGGCACTTGCAGTTCGAGGATGCGAACCGCGCCTTCTTTACAGGGAATGACAATAGAAGATTTGTCCTTTGTCCATTGTCCTTTGTCCATTGTCTCAACGGCATAAATTTTGACATTTTCAAAATATTGTCCGTTGATATTCAGATTCGCCCATGCGGCCGGGTAGGGACTGAGTCCGCGAACGAAGTTATGCACTTCGGTAGCGGTTTTTTGATCGAACTTGATCTCGCAGTCTTCTTTGAAGATCTTGGGTGCCGGACGTAACTCGGCTATCTCGGGTTGAGGCGTCGTCGGTACCGGTATACCCTGATTCTCGCAGTCGATGATCAGATCCACCGTACGCAACACGATGCTTTTACTTAACTCCATCAGCCGGTCATGCACCGATCCTACGTTCTCGTCGGGACCGATAGGGATGCGTTCCTGCAGGATCATGTTGCCGGTGTCTATCTCGTGCTTGAGCATGAAGGTCGTCAGACCCGTCTCGGTGTCTCCGTTCATCACCGCCCAGTTGATCGGTGCGGCTCCGCGGTACTGCGGTAGTAGCGAACCGTGTACATTGAAGGTGCCTAACCGCGGCATCGTCCATACGACCTCCGGTAACATACGGAAGGCCGTCACGATCTGCAGGTCGGCCTTGTACGAACGTAGTTCTTCGATGAACGCTTCGTCTTTCAGTTTCTCGGGTTGCAGCACCGGCAGACCCACTTCAAGGGCATATTTCTTGACGTCCGAATACTGCATCTGGTGTCCGCGTCCGGCGGGTTTATCGGGCATGGTCACTACTGCTACCACGTTATATCCGTTTTCCACCAGCGTGCGCAAGCCTGCCACCGCAAACTCCGGCGTACCTAAATAGACTATTCTGAGATCACTTTTTGTCATTGTTCTGATATTTGGGATCAAGACTTTTCGGCTGTTTGTCCACTACCGGACTGAGCGGCCGCATATACGCGCGTATAATAAGGAATAGACCGAGCAGGATGAACGGCAGACTGAGGATCTGACCCATATTCAGCACATGTCCGGCTTCGAAGGCCTCCTGGTCATTCTTGATGAACTCCAGGCAGAAACGGGTGACGAAGATGATCTCGAAGAACACGCCCAGCAGCAGTCCTTCGCGTCGGCGTGCCTCGGTGTGCCAATACATCGGCCATACGACGCACAGGGCGACGAAGCAATAGAGCATCTCGTAAATCTGGGTAGGATGACATGGCACGGTCTGACCGTCCCGCACGAAGATGAACCCCCAGGGTAAGTCCGTCGGACCACCGTAGATTTCACTGTTGAAGAGGTTTCCGAGACGAATCAGCATCGCCGTAAAACATACGCCTACGCAGAGTCGGTCGAGGATCCAAAGCCAACTTGTACCGAACTGCGGATACCGCGCCATCTTGTTCTTATTGAGCAGCAACGCCGCGATGATGAGACCTATCGCCCCACCATGACTGCTGAGACCTCCTTCCCATATACGCAAGAGTTTAAGCGGGTTCTCGATATAGGGATTTCGGTAGTTGAACTCCCATCCGAAGAGGTACCATGGATTGCCGTAGTCATGCCATTCGTAGAACCAGCAGTGACCGATTCGTGCACCGATGATAACACCTGCCGCCATGTAAAAGAACATATAGTCGGGCCATTCGGCAGGGCAATTCTCATGCTTGTACATCCGTTCGTTTACCACCCAGCAGATATACAGTCCGATAGCCCACAGCAGTCCGTACCACCGTATTCCTCCGTCCCCGAAATGAATCAAGATAGGATCAACGTCCCATGTGATAAAATCTAAAATACCCATAACCTATAACCTGTAACCTCTCACCTTTACCTTCCCCAATTCAATTTTGCGCGTAAGGATTTTAAGAAACTGTTGTCACCGATCTGCACCACTTTCGTGGTGTAACATGCGCGTTCGATATGCAGGAGTAGTTCGGTGCTCAGACTCTGACTGCGACCGTCCACCGACACCATGAACGCGTCATAACGGCTGCGTACGCTGATGTCGAATTTCCAGTCGTCGGGCACTACGAGCGGTTTGACGGTCAGACTATGCGGCGCGATCGGCGTGAGGATGATACCTCTACTCTGCGGCACCATCAGCGGTCCACCGATAGAGAGGTTATAGGCCGTACTGCCGGTAGGCGTTGCGATGACCAGACCGTCGGAGTTATAGGTGTGCAGCAACTCTCCGTTGACCTTCAGTTCGATCTGCAGCATACTACTCAGACCTTCCTTCAGAATAGCGATCTCATTCAGTGCATTCGGTGCCAGGATCAGTCCTTCGCGTTTATTGCCTTCGCGATCCAAGACGCTGACATTGAGCAGACTGCGTTGCTCGATCGTGTATTCACCGGCCACGAGTTTTTGGAGAATACAATCCACATCTTGCGACTGCACTTCCGCCAAAAAACCCAGATGTCCGCAGTTGATGCCCAAAATAGGGATGTTCTTGTCTCCTATCGCCGCGGCACTGGTGAGGAAGGTTCCGTCACCACCGACCGACAAGGCAAAGTCTATCGGTTCATTACCGATGCCTTCGGTCACACTCTGCAGGGCGATATCCGGAAAACTCGGGTACTCGCGTAAGTTCAGTTCCTGCCTCAGTTCCTGCGACAAAATGACCTGCACGTCTTTGTCTGCCATAAAATCCAAGATATGCCTCACTTCGCGCAAGGTATCGGACTTCATTGCATTACCAAAAATAGCTATTCTCATATGCCCGTATTATGCCAATTTAGTTTTCGACCGCAAAGGTACAACTTTTTTTGCATATATGCAAATAAAATAAGATTTTTTGAAAAATTCTTGCGTATGTCATTTTTTTTTACTACCTTTGCAACCGATTTGTAAATATCGATATGACCAAACTGAGTGTTAATATCAATAAGGTAGCTACGTTGCGTAATGCGCGTGGCGGTAATCTACCTGATGTTCAGCGATTTGCAGTGGATTGTGAGTTATTCGGCGCGCAAGGTATCACGGTTCATCCGCGTCCCGATGAGCGGCATATACGCAAGGAAGATGTGTATGTGCTCAAATCGATGGTGACGACCGAACTGAATATCGAGGGCAACCCGACGGAGGAGTTCCTGACGCTGGTGACGGATATCAAGCCGACGCAGGTGACGCTCGTGCCCGATGATCCTTCGCAGCTCACCTCTAACCACGGTTGGGACACGCGTAAACACCTGCATTTTCTCAAAGGGGTAGTGAACCAGTTGCACGCTTCGCGTATGCGCGTCAGTATCTTCGTCGATCCCGATCCGGTGATGGTAGAGTACGCGTTACGCACGGGTGCCGACCGCATAGAACTGTATACGGGTCCGTACGCGGAACTGTTTGAGTCCGATCCGAAGGCGGCGATCGCTAAGTATCGTCCGGCGGCTGAGAAAGCACATGAGTTGGGTCTGGGTATGAACGCAGGGCATGACTTGAACCTCAAGAACCTCAAGCCTTTCATCCAGGCTTTCCCGTGGACCGCAGAGGTATCCATCGGTCATGCGATCATCTGTGATGCCCTCTATCTCGGCATCCAGGAGACGATTCAAGAATATTTAGATTTATTGAAATAATATGTTATTACAAATTGACACCTTAGCTGCCGTGCAAGAAGAGTTGGCAGCGATCGAAGAACCGATTCAAGAGTCTATTAACTTATGGGAAATGGCGCAGTACGGCGGTTGGATCATGATTATCCTCGCGATCCTGCTGGCGGGTGCATGTTATATCTTCATTGAGCGTCTGGTGGTCATCAAGCAGGCTACGCAGGAGGACAAGTCGTTCATGGATCGTATCCGCGATTATATCCATGAGGGTAAGATCGACTCGGCTATCAACCTCTGTAAGCAGACCGACACACCTTCGGCGCACCTGATCGAGAAAGGTATCTCGCGTATCGGTCGTCCGATGAACGACGTGCAGGTGGCGGTAGAGAACGTAGGTAACCTGGAGGTAGGTCGTCTGGAGAAAGGCTTAGTCATCATGGCGACGATCGCCGGTGGTGCTCCGATGCTCGGTTTCCTCGGAACGGTGCTGGGTATGGTGCAGACTTTCTATAATATGGCACAAACCTCGGGTGGTGTTATTGAGATGAGCGCTTTGTCCACCGGTATGTACCAGGCCATGGTGACGACCATCGGTGGTCTGATTGTAGGTATTCTGGCGATGTTTGCCTATAACTACCTCGTGTCCCTTATCGACCGTGTCGTACGTCTGCTCGAGAGCCGTACACTGGAATTCATGGATCTTTTAAATGAACCCGCACAATGAGTTTGAAAAAACGCAATAGGGTAGAAGCGACGTTTGCGATGAGTTCAATGACAGACTTGGTGTTCCTGCTGTTGTTGTTCTTCGTGATGGCATCGACGCTGTCCTCTCCCAACGATATCAAGATCAACCTGCCGACTTCCCGTTCGAAACAGGTGACGCGACCCCAGGTGGCGAAGGTGTCCATCGATAATCTCGGTAATTATTTTGTGGCATTAGGTAAGGAAAAACCGATTGCTGTCGATCCCGAGAATCTGGAAGGATACCTGAGTCGTGTGCAGGAGTCGGACTCGACGATGTATATCGCGTTGCATGCCGATGAGGATGTGGCGTATAAGGAAGTGGTGCGTGTGCTGGATATAGCAAACCAGCATAAGATGAAACTGGTGGTAGCAACCAAAAAATGACCAATAAGCAAAAACGACATATCATTGCGTCTGTAGGTACGGTGCTGTTTATGTTGCTGCTGTTCCTGCTGCTGTGGTTCATTCGTCTGTATGCCTTCAAACCCGAGGAAGAAGAGGGTATCGAGGTGGCATTCGGTGAAGTAGCCGAAGCAGGCGGATTCATGGCGCAACAGTCGGAAGCGGTACCTATGCCTTCACAACCGGCCGCAACACCCGTTCCTCCTTCTACACCTGCACCGGAACCCTATCTGACGTCCGAAGAGGAAGAAGCCTTGGCTTTGCAGGAGGCGCAGAAGAAGAAAGAGCGCGAAGAGAAAGCGCGGCTGGAAGCGGAGCGTAAGGAACGTGAGAGAGCCGAGGCGGAACGGAAAGCCAAAGAGGCTGAAGCCGTCGCTAAAGCGAGTCAGTTCGGTTCGCTCTTCGGTCAGACCGGTAACAGCACCGGTTCGGGTGACAGCAAAGGTAACGGACAGAAAGGCAATCCCGTCGGACACGGAAGTGTGGGAGGCAATGAGTGGAGTCTGTCCGGACGTGGCATACGCGGTACGTTACCGCAACCGTCGAATGATTTCAAACAGGAAGGAAAAGTGATCGTGCAGATACGTGTGAACGCTGCCGGACAGGTGGTGAATGCAACCGTCAAAGGCGGTGATGTATCTGACAAACAAACCCAACAACTCGCTCTTGACGCGGCGCGTAAAGCCAAGTTCACAGAGGGTGACCATGATCAGATCGGAACAATTACCTATATATTTAAGTTAAATTAAATCGTATGAATTACTTATTTCTTGACAACGGTTTCGAAGAAATCGAAGCAATCACGACTATTGACTTACTTCGTCGTGCGGGTATCGCATTGACGACTGTGTCCATCACCGGTAATCCGATGGTGCTGGGTGCACACAACATCGCTGTAGAAGCAGACGGACTGATTGAACGTATTGACTTTTCCGATGCTGAGATGTTGATTCTGCCCGGTGGACAAACCAAACTGGGTGAGTGTTCCGCATTGTGTGAGTTGTTGATAGAGCATAATAAAGCCGATAAACTTATTGCCGCTATCTGTGCTGCTCCGGCTGTACTGGGTAAGTTGGGTATCCTGGAAGGCAAGCAAGCCACCTGCTATCCGGGTTTCCAGAATGCGCTGGGTGAGAGTTATGTAGGCGGATTGGTGGTGGAATCGAAGAATGTGATCACCGCCAAGGGTCCGGGTCTGAGTGCCGATTTCGCGTTCTGCATCATCGAGCGCTTAGTGGGTAGCGAAGTGGCAGACCAGGTCTACGATGCGGCTCAATACTGATACTCCGTCATTGTTAACGGTTAATACAGGCCTCTGCGAAATGCTCGCAGAGGTTTTTTGTGCGCGTATACGTGCGCGTACCTTATTTATTATCTCCGGTGTGGCTCGATCCTGATAGTCCCGATGAATGGTTCGTTTAATACGCACCTCTTCCGGAGCTTCGACGATGACGATCTTATCGCAGAGTTCGTCAATGCCCGCCTCAAACAATATCGCGGACTCTACAACATCCGGTTTTCGAAGACAGATATCTGCCTTCACTCTCGGATGCACGATGTTGTTGAGTTGTTTCAGTAGTTTCGGGTTTTCGAATACCCGTTGAGCGACATACGACGTATTATAGATGCGAGAAGTGAGACCATTATCATTGTGAGAAGTGAGAAAAGCTTCCTCTCCTAACAGATCGATGATAGCCTGTTGAACCTCTTTATTCTCTGCAATGATCCGTTTGGCTTCCCGATCACAGTCATAGATGACAAAACCTCGTTTTGCCAATTCCTTAGCGATCGTACTCTTACCGCTTCCTATACCTCCTGTCAGACCGATCATACTAGAACTGGAAATAGATAAAGGGTTGCATATCGGCGGTGACGAACTGGTAGATGACGATGATGGCGAGACATACTGCGATTACCATCAGCCAAAGAGGCATGGCGCTGAACGCCAGACGGTAACGCCGTTTCCAGTTCGTCGGTAACCAGTGAATGACCATGCCTGCGATGAACATTGCTACTACCCAGCGGTACTCCCATAAGAAATCCGGGATGATGGCATTACTCCACGCTCCGCCTATCTGATTGACCATGTTTTTTGCGGTCTCCCATGCCACCTCATTCGCTGTAGCAGGGTCGAGGTTACTGCTGGAGCGGAAGAAGAGACGGGTGAAGGTGATGAACACAAATGTCTGTAATACAGCCCAAGCAGAGCTTAGGGCTGTGACCGTCTTCGACTGTTGGACTGTTTCACTGTTAGACCGCTTCGCTGTTAGACCGCTGTCGCTGTTACACAGGAAATAGATATAGCGGAAGGCATCGATGAACCACAGGATGGCTGCCCATACGGCAAAGAGTCGCCAAACGGGTAGGTTCGTGTAGTAGTCCGCGGCACATAAACCTGCCGTCAGCACTGTGATGAGCGTAAACCGCAGGTGCCAGTTCATGCCTCGCCAGATCTTCTCGATGATCATACCGAATCCGTTGATACCGCCCCATATGATGAAGTTCCAACTCGCGCCGTGCCACAGACCTCCGATCACCTGCGTGATGAAGGAGTTGAGATTGGAGTAGATCAGTTTTTGTTTGGTTTCCGACAGCCGTTTGGCGATGATCGCAAAGAGCACGGCCACCAACCAGAAACTCAACGCCAATATCCACCAACCGGTGAGGGCTGCCGAGACGAGGGCGATGACGGTGATCCAGAAATAGGTACCGAAACCGACTGTCCTATTACCGCCTAAGGGGATGTACAGATAGGTCTTGAGCCACCGACCGAGGGACATATGCCATCTTCTCCAGAACTCTTGCGGACTCTGCGACTTATACGGCGAGTTGAAGTTCATCGGTAAGTAGAATCCCATCAACATCGCTACACCGATCGCTATATCCGTGTAACCCGAGAAATCGGCATATACTTGCAGCGAGTAAGCGAAGAGAGCAAACAGATTCTCGAAGCCTGAGAAGAGTAGCGGATTGTCGAACACACGGTCGATGAGGTTCACCGCCAGGTAGTCCGACATGATGATCTTCTTCGCCAGACCGTTCAATATCCAGAAGACTGCGACACCAAAGACGCGGCGACTCAATCGGAACGGTTTGTATAACTGCGGGATGAACTCTTCTGCCCGTACGATCGGTCCTGCTACTAACTGCGGGAAGAACGACACGTAGAAACCGAAGTCGAGGATGTTCTTCACCGGTTCGATGCGTCCGCGATAGACGTCTGCCGTGTAGGAGATGACCTGGAAGATATAGAACGAGATACCGACCGGCAGGATGATCTGATCCACGATCGTATAATGCGTGCCGAACAGGTCATTGAAGGCGTCCGTGAAGAAATACGCGTACTTGAAATAACAGAGGAAGCCCAAATCTATTGCCACCGAGATACAGAGCCATACTTTCGCCATGAGCTTTTCGCGATTCGCCTTTATCCGTTGGGCAATGATCCAATCGGAGAGCGTCACAAAGGCGAGAATAAGCAGGAAGTTTCCGCTGGTCTTATAATAGAAGAACCAACTAACGAATAGCAGGTAGATGTTACGGAGATGTAGCCGACTCTTATTGTCTGCTTTTGG
Source organism: Paludibacteraceae bacterium (assembly GCA_017447875.1). Classification (GTDB taxonomy): domain Bacteria; phylum Bacteroidota; class Bacteroidia; order Bacteroidales; family Paludibacteraceae; genus Colicola. The sequence goes on from JAFSMP010000019.1 coordinate 65,261, forward strand.
TCCGGAGAGAAGGAGTGCGAATAAGGCATACACCAATGCGAAGAACGCCCAGAAATAGAACTGGGTGAACAGCAGCGGGCTGTCAGCATTGAAGGCGAATATGTGCTTAATCAAGTCCATCTACTATCCAATTAGCTACCGCATTACCGGCTTTGCGGGCACCGCTGCGGGTGAAGTGTACACCGTCTGCACCGGCCAGACCCACCTCTTGCCATCTCATCATACTGCCGGCACCACCCATCCATTGGTACAGACTGAAATAGGCGATGTTCTCTTCCAGTGCCATCTTATGCAGCAAGCGGTCCATGTACGGCACCATTGGGTAGGTCTGCCATTCGCCATCGGTCTGCGTGAGCATGTCGCTCGGACCGATGAAGAGGATGTCTGCTTGCGGTGCGCAGGTTTGTACATAACGTACCTGATCGCGCAGTCCTTTGACGATCGCACTGATGGTACCGGGATTTCTATTCGACGGGATAGCGTTGCCTCCGAACTGCATGATGATCAGTCGTACGTTCCGGTCGCGGTAGAAAGTGCTTAACTGCGTGCTGTCCATCTTGGTGAACACCAATCCCAGGCACCCACGCATAGGGATGTTATCGACGATGACACCGGTGTCGCACTCTTGCGAGAGTCCGTACACAGCACCGCGACCGCTGAGACGCACGGTGTCACCGGATAGGGTATAGTCGATCGTGGGATCGGCGAAGATTTGCCATTGGGTGTAAGGGCGGGTACGGTCCTGCGGGGTGCAAATCGCCATGATCTGTTCGCTACCCTCCACGAGGCTGTCGTTCATCATCGCCACTTGTCCCATCACGCCGTACAGTCCGTCTTCCCGCTGGTCCCGTTTGGGACCATAGACCAGGTAACGTTGCGGACCCTGCGCCGGTTGCACGAGATGTCCGCTCATATACAACTGCTGTTTGACGGTGCGGGTAGGGATCGTCTGCGCTAAAGGCATCAGACCGACACCCGACCCGCCGTACTTTGCCTGCAAGGCTTCGCGTATCTGTTGCGACATGCGGTCTTCTTCTATCTGGCTGTCGCCGTAATGAAGCACCCGCACGGTGCGTGAACCGGTTTCGGAGAGCGAGTTATAGAAACGCTGCAGGAAGATCCGGCTGTCCACCGTCGAGTCTACTTGTACCTTCGGTATTACTACCGGCTGAGGCTTGGGTGACTCAAGAGTCTCCGGGATCTCCAGGGTATCTAGGACTCCTAGGGTATCTGGGGTATATAGGTTTTCTATGGGTTCAGGAGAGTCTGTACTCCCCATGACCTCCGCTAAGGTCGGCCATCTCAGTTCGTACTCTGCAATCACCACACGACCGGGCAGCACTATGCATAGTACTGCCATACAAGCCATGACGGCGGCGATAAACAGAAGAACTTTATAGGGTCGCATATTATTTTTTCCAAAGGGCGCGGCTGAAGAGCAGCAGGACGGTGAAGATCTCCAGACGACCGATGAGCATCACGAAGGTCGCTACCCATTTGGCAACAGGCGGGAAGGCGGCATAGCAACCGCTTGAACCCCACTGTCCGATGGACACACCGACGTTACCGATCATCGACACCGCTACACCGATCGACTCGTCAAAACCGATACCGCATCCGCAGAAACAGAGGGCTGCCAGCACGATGATGGCGATATAGAAGAACATGAACGCCACGATATTACTGGTCGTCTGTTCGCGCACCGTATGGCCGTTGAATCGCACCGGAATAACCGCATTCGGGTGAATACGCCGTTTGATCTCTGCGTTAGCCGCCTTGGCGAAGATAGCCAGACGCACCCATTTCATACCTCCGGAAGTCGAACCCGACGCACCACCGCTGAACATGAGGAAGAAGACGATCATCCAGAGTATCGGTGGCCAGATCATATAGTCTGCTGCCACAAAACCCGTACTGGTGATGGTGGCTATGGCCGTGAAGAATCCCACACGGATGCTTGCCCACATATGCGTGTAAATACCGAGTCCGACCGTCAGGATGATACCTGCCACGATACATGCTCCTACGTACCATCGGGTCTCTTCGTCTTCGAGAAGTCGCTCGGGCTTACCGCGGAAGGTATAGATGAGTTGGGTGAAGTTGATACCGGACAGCAGCATGAAGAGCATGATGATCCACTGGATAGCGGGATTGAAACCGATGACACTGTCGTTATGCGTAGCAAAACCTCCGGTGGAGATAGTGGCCATGGCGTGACAGAGGGCATCGAAACGACCCATGCCGAACCACCATAACAGCACGCCTTCACCTAAGGTTAGTAAGATATACGTCACCCACATATGCTTGGCGGTGTCGGCGATTCGCGGACTGAGTTTATCGTAACTCACACCCGTTACTTCGGCGCTGTAGAGCTGCATGCCGCCCAGACCGAACATCGGTAAGATAGCGACACTCAGCACGATGATACCCATACCTCCCAACCACTGCATGAGAGCGCGCCAGAGTAGGATAGAGTGACTCTGAGCGGCTACGTCGGTGAAGACCGTTGAGCCTGTGGTGGTAAATCCGGCCATCGTCTCGTACCATGCATCGGTGATGTCCGGCAGGGCACCGCTGAGCCAGAAAGGTAACATACCAAACAACGAATAGACGACCCAGACGGTGGCTACGATGACGTAGCCTTCGCGTTCACCCACGCGTTTCTCGGCCTTGCGACCTGCTCCTAACATCCACCAACAGCTGAGCCAGGTGATGGCACTGGACGCTACCCACGCCCCTAAGTCCGCCTCCTGGTACCACCAAGCTGCAATGGTAGGGATGAGCATGAACTGCGCCTCTAACATCGTCAGCACACCCATGGTCCGGAAGACCAGCCGCCAGTTAAACATCCGTGTCATTTGAAGAATCGCTCTAAGTTACGTATCACATGGCTCTTGCAGAACACAACCACCAGGTCGCCCTGGATGATCTGCGTGTCGCCGTTGACTAACAGTCCTTCGCCTGCCCGCACGATACCGCCTATATTGGCTTCGGACGGCAGGTCCATATCTTTGACTTTCCGACGGGTGATGATGCTGTCCTCTTTCGCCTCGAACTCCACGATCTCGGCATCGGCACTCGTCAGGTTATGTACGCCGCGTACGCTCGCGTCGAGCAGCATCTGGTAGATATAACTGGCGGCGATTGTCTTTTTGTTGAGCACCGTTCCGATATCCAGACCTTCCGCCATCGGGATATAATCAAGGTTCTCCACCTCGGCGATGGTCTTCCGTACACCGAAACGTTTAGCTGCCAGACAGGCAAAGATATTCGCCTCGCTACTGTCTGTTACGGCTACAAAAGCGTCCGCCTCCTGAATACCTTCTTCTTTCAAGACATCCATATCGGTACCGTCTGCATTGATAATAAGGGCGTTAGGCACTTTCTCGCTGATGATGTTGCATAACTCGCGGTCTTTCTCGATCACCTTGATGTTCATCTCGTCGTTCAGTTCGGTGGCTGCCTTGCGGGTGATACGTCCGCCGCCGAAGAAGATGACGTTCTTGATCTCCCGTTTGGACTTGCCTAACTCTTCGCGCATGAACTCCATATTCTCTTTTGGACACACGCAATACACGAGATCACCCTCTTCTACCTGGTCGTTGCCGCGCGGGATGATGGTCTCCTGACCTCTTTTGATAGCTACGATGCGGTACTTGCCGTGGTTATACACACCGGACGCAAACGTCTGACCGATGACTTTCGCGGTCTCGCGGATCTTGATGATGCATAGTTCCAAAGCCCCTTGGCATAGATGCAAATGATACCGCATCCAGTTGGTGCGAAGACTCTCTTCGATCTCGTTCGCCGCCAGTACCTCCGGATAAATGAGGTGGTTAAGACCCATCTTCTCGAAGAACTTCTTGTTCTCCGGTAACAGGTACTCGTAGTTGTCTATTCGGGCGAGGGTACGTTTGGCGCCCAATGAGTTGGCGATCAGACAGGCGGTCATGTTCTCCGTCTCATGGGGAGTAACGGAGATGAACAGATCGCACCCGTTCACGCCGATATCTTTCTGGTCATGGATGGACGTCGGGTTGCCTGCTTTGGTCAGCAGATCATAGTTGGCGCTCAGGTCACCCAGACGTTCTTGGCTCTCGTCCAGGAGACTGATTTCCATGTCTTCGCGGCTCAGCAGTTTCGCCAAATGCGTTCCTACTTCGCCTGCACCTGCAATAACGATTCGCATATTCCTTCTTTATCTAATTTCAATAAATGATACAACTCTTTGGTCGAACCATGCTCGACGTACTGGTCGTTCACGCCCAGACGTATCACGTGCGGCGTGTAACCATGATCCGCCATCCATTCCAACACTGCGCTACCCAAACCACCTGCGATCATCCCGTCCTCAGCCGTCACGATGGTCTTGTATTTCTTACCCACCTCGTGCAAAATCTCCTCGTCCATCGGTTTTAACCACCGCATGTCGTAATGCGCAATATCGCGTCCGGACGCTTCGATAGCCTCTGCAACGGCGTTACCGATTGAACCGATAGATAGTACAGCAAACTCTTTTCCGTCACGCAGTTTGACGCCTTTGCCGTATTGAACCATTTCATCATTAAGCGAAGCGTCACCATTGGCATCATTCGCCATAGGCGTCCTTCCTCGCGGATAACGGATAGCTATAGGGCCATCTAATTTTTCCGCGAGACAAAGCATCTGCCGTAGGTCTTCCGCTGTGCGAGGCGCACAAATCTGCATGTTCGGGATGGGACGCAGGTACGTCAGGTCTAACAGTCCGTGATGCGTAGCGCCGTCGTTGCCGACGATACCGGCGCGGTCAATACAGAAGACGACATGCAGGTTTTGCAGCGCTACGTCATGCACGATATTGTCGTACGCCCGTTGCAGGAAGGTAGAGTAGATATTACAGTAGGGCAACATCCCTGCTTTGGCGAGACCGGCACTGAAGGTCACAGCATGTCCTTCGGCGATACCCACATCGAACACGCGGTCGGGTAGTTCCTTCTGCATGATACTCATCGAGCACCCGCTCGGCATCGCCGGCGTGATACCTACGATCTTCTCATTCTTCTTCGCCAAATCCAGCAACGTCTCACCGAACACCTCCTGCCATAACGGAGCGGCGTTTTGTCCTGAATCCTGATTCCTGACTCCTGACTCTACATTAAACTCTCCGGGTGCGTGCCAAACGGTTTGGTCGTTCTCGGCAGGCGCGTAGCCTTTGCCTTTCTTGGTGATAATATGCAGCACTTTCGGTCCGCGGTGGTTCTTGATCTCACTTAAGATTCGCACCAGTCCCACGACATCATGACCGTCGGTCGGACCGAAATACCGGATGTTCAGACCTGTGAAGATATTGTTCGCCTGCTTACTGAGCGCCGCCTTCCAGTTGTTGTTACGCCGTAAGATCCGTTGCCGTTTCTCTTCGTTCATCAGGTGCAACTTCACCATCGTCTGATAGGTCCACCAACGCAACTTGTTATAACCCGCACTCGTCGTCAGATCGACCAGATACTGCGTAAATCCTCCTTTGAGCGGGTCAATCGCCATATGGTTGTCGTTGAGCACGATAAGCAGGTTGTTCTTGTCCATCGAGGTGTTGTTTAGTCCCTCAAATGCCAAACCACCTGTCATGGCTCCGTCTCCGATGATGGCTACCACATTGCGGTCACCACCTATATTCATGCCGAGTGCGGCAGATATAGAGTTGCTCGCATGTCCGGCAATGAAGGCATCGTACTCGCTCTCCTTGGGATTGGTGAATGGCGACAGACCCTTGAACTGCCGGTTGGTATGGAAACGGTCCCGACGACCGGTAAGGATCTTATGCGCATAAGCCTGATGCCCTACATCCCACACGAGTTTGTCGTTCGGCGTGTCGAACACATAATGCAAGGCAACGGTCAACTCGATCGCACCCAACGACGAACCCAGATGTCCGGGGTTCTTACTCAGTGCCTCGATGATGAACTGCCGTAACTCCGCACATACTGCCGGTAACTCCTCCACTTGCAGCTTCTTCAAGTCTGCCGGCGAATCAATCCTGTTTATGTACTTATATTCCATGCTCTCGCGCATGCGCATACTTACGCAAAATAAAATCGGCTGCAAAATTACGAATAATTTTTCATATACGCAAGAATTTTGCAATAAAATCCTATTTTATTTCTTAGCCACAAGGGCACGATTATTTTTTTTTATAAAAAACCTTGCATATATGCAAAAAAAGTTGTACCTTTGTAGCCGTTTTTGATTAAAATCGTAAATTGTATAATTATAAATAGCTTTATGGCACAACAGACACAAGAAGAAACATTCAAGAAAATCGTCGCGCATTGCAAGGAGTACGGATTTGTTTTTCCGTCCAGCGAGATCTACGACGGTCTGGGCGCTGTGTATGACTACGGTCAGAACGGTGTCGAGTTGAAGAACAACATCAAGCGTTATTGGTGGGATTCGATGACGCTGCTGCATGAGAATATCGTGGGTATCGACGCTGCTATCTTCATGCATCCGACGACCTGGAAAGCTTCAGGACACGTGGACGCGTTCAACGATCCGTTGATTGATAACCGCGACTCCAAGAAACGTTACCGCGCGGACGTACTGATCGAAGATCAGATCGCCAAGTACGACGATAAGATCGCCAAGGAAGTGGAGAAAGCACGCAAACGTTTCGGTGAGAGTTTTGACGAAGAGATGTTCAAAGCTACCAACGAGCGTGTCAAAGAGCATATCGCTAAGCGGGAAGCGCTGCACGAGCGTTTTGCCAAGGCTATGAACGACAACAACCTCGCCGAACTCAAGCAGATCATCCTCGACGAGGAGATCGTTTGCCCCATCAGCGGTACACGTAACTGGACAGACGTGCGTCAGTTCAACCTCATGTTCTCCACCGAAATGGGCTCCACCGCTGACGGTGCAATGAAGATCTACCTGCGTCCCGAGACCGCACAAGGTATCTTCGTGAATTTCCTCAACGTACAGAAGACCGGCCGTATGAAGATCCCATTCGGTATAGCCCAGATCGGTAAGGCGTTCCGTAACGAGATCGTAGCCCGCCAGTTCATCTTCCGTATGCGCGAGTTCGAGCAGATGGAGATGCAGTTCTTCGTTCGTCCTGGTGAGGAGTTGAAATGGTTCGAGCACTGGAAGCAATTCCGCCTCAAATGGCACAAAGCGCTGGGTCTGGGTGACGAGAAATACCGTTTCCACGACCATGACAAATTGGCGCACTATGCCAATGCCGCTACCGATATCGAGTTCCTCATGCCGTTTGGCTTCAAGGAGGTAGAGGGTATCCACAGCCGTACGAACTTCGACCTCAGTAGCCACGCTAAATACAGCGGAAAGAAGATCGAGTACTTCGATCCGGAACTCAACCAATCTTACACCCCGTACGTCATCGAGACCTCGATCGGTGTGGATCGTATGTTCCTGAGCGTGATGTGCTCTGCATACGAAGAGCAAGCATTGGAAGGCGGCGACACGCGTGTCGTTCTGCACCTTCCGGCCGTACTGGCTCCGGTGAAAGCATGTATCATGCCGCTCGTTAAGAAAGACGGACTGCCTGAGAAAGCACGCGAGATCATGAACGAACTCAAGTTCGACTTCAAGGTAGCCTACGACGAGAAAGACTCGATCGGTAAACGTTACCGTCGTCAAGACGCAGTAGGCACTCCGTTCTGTATCACCGTCGATCACGATACCGAGAAAGACGGCTGCGTGACCGTTCGTTACCGCGACACGATGCTCCAGGACCGTGTGAAGATCGAGGACCTGCACGAGATCATCCGCAAGGCAACCGATCCCAAAGAACTCTACCGCAAGATCGTCGGCGCAAGCCTCGAAGACACGATGGAATAAAGAAAAAAGCACTCAACCGAGTGCTTTTTTTAGCGTTATATAGAACGTTGTGCCTTTGTCCGAAGTGTCAAAGGTGATATGTCCGCCGGAACTCTCCACGATATGTTTGGAGATGGCGAGACCGAGACCGTTTCCGTTCGACTTCGTCGTGAAGTTGGGTCGGAAGATCTTCTCGCGCAAGTCCTCCGGGATACCGGGTCCGTTGTCGGAGATGGATATCTGTATCTCGCGTTCCGAATACATCGCATTGAGCATGACGATGATATCTTCCGGCGACGCTTGTATCGCATTCTTGATGATGTTCACAAAGACTTGCGAGATCTGATCTTGGTCGGCAAGTGCCATCACACCGGTGTCCGGTCCTACGTACCGCACAGGGATCTGTTCGTCATTCGCACGCTGAAGTGTGATCACATTCGACAGTTTGGCAGCGATATCCACTTCGGTTGTCACCACTTCCGGCTGTTTGGCGAAGGCAGAGAAGGACTGCGCGATATGGGCTAGGTTATCGATCTCGGAGATAAGCATACGTGTCGTTTTGTCGAAATACGCGTCGAACTGGTCCGTACCGCGTTTAAGTTGCAATTTCTGCACACTCAGTTTCATCGGCGTCAGCGGGTTGTTGATCTCATGGGCGATCTGCCGGGCCATCGTGCGCCACGCCCCTTCCCGTTCGGCATTTGCCAGTTTCTCAGCACTCTCTTCGACGCGATCGATCAGCAGGTTATAACGTTCCACCAATGCACCCAACTCATCGTGGTAAGGATAGTCGATATGGTTGTTCTTGGATCCTATCTCAAAATGCCGCATCTTCTCATTGAGCATCGAGATCGGGGCACTGATACTCTGTGCCGCCCAATAGGAGAAAAACAGTGCCAATACCAATACGATGAGGTAGGGTGGTAGCAGGCGCGCCATCAAGGCGTCCAACTCCGCATTACGCGTCTGTTCGCTTAAGAAAGATGGCACGGCGATATAACCGATCGTGACGAACGACCCGTTATGGAAAGGCACGTACGACACCAGGTACCGCTGTGTCCCTAACTGCTCATAGCATACGGCCGTGTGTTCCTCCGTGAAGAACGCTTCAGGTGCCATCCGCCGGGAGAGTAACCCTTTCTCAAACAGCGCCGGAGACGAACTGGCCAGTAACTCACCGCTCAGCGAATAGACGTGGATATCCTGATTCATGTCATACGCCAGATCGTGCAGGTCGATCTCCAGACCCTGCGCCTGCGCACTCGTGAGCGACATGTCCCAGTAATAGAGCGAACGCATGAACGCCTGGATATACTCCGAGCGCGTCTGCAGGTCCTTGCGTTGCCGGAACTCATACCCGCCGTACACATATCGCACCGACATCACGAAGATATAGATGAAAACGCCGATCACGCAGGTGAAGATGATATATAGGATACGCGTCGAGAGGCGCATGTTACGGATGCCGCGACGCCGGATAAGTCCGATGAAACCGACGATAATTAGCAGTGTGAACAGCGCGATGATCGAGTAGAAATAGGGTCGGGAAGTGTTCGAAGAAGGACTTGTCTCCTGCGTCGCATTCTCGGGCATCGTGTAGTGCTCGGGGATCACCGTCAGGATGTTATACCGCCCTGCTTTGGTCCATCGAGTCTGCGCCTGCGCGTTGCTGAAGGTCAACTCTTTCCACTGGTCGTACGCATTCAGATACACCGCGTCCGACACTAACTTATTCGAGGACCAATACACCATCTGCCTCGCATCGAAGATGTAGAACAGCACCTCGTCGTCCCGCTCCGCGATACTGCGTATCGTATCGATCGGCACGTTCCTTTCCAACGCTCCGACCAACTCCGCCGTCTGCAGCTCTGCGCGTTTCTGCTTCCGCTCCATCCGCGTTCCGCAGCCCACCAGCAGCACCGCCAGCAACACGATGTACCATCCTCTTTTCATTGCGCCTGCAAAGGTACTGCTTTTTTCTGAATTATGCAAGGATTTGGCGAAAAAAATCTGTTTGGTGGGATAAAATGAAAAATTTTGAAACCGCTAAAAACGGTATTTTTTGAGTGTTGTTGTTAGTGCTGTAAGTTATTGTATATGTGTATATTACGAGTGCTTTAAAATAGGCATGGTCTAGGATGCCCTGTTTGCGCATTCTCCTTAGCTTCTCCTTTGTCTTTATATTAGTCTTATTTTCGGTTACAAGGGGGCAAAAAATATTTGAAATATGCAAATTTTTGGACACAGAAAATGAGGTTTTTTGCAAATTTATTTGCATATGTCGGAAAAAAGTAGTAACTTTGCAGCCGGAAAGTTTTTTTTGTTACCCCTACGATAATTACATTTACATGCAAGAATCTATATACCGGATATTGAAAATGTTAGTTGTCCTTTGGATGTCTTTTCTTGGGACAGCGGTATTTGCAGCGGAAGAACCGCTGATTATGCTGTTTATCGGTACGGAGGGCGCAAATGTAGACACGACCTATTATACCTCTTTCCCTGACGCTCTGAAAATTGCCAATAAATCTCCGCAGGCTTCGATGGTTTTGTTGGGCGACGTAGGTTTTGGAGGCAAAGCAGCATCGCAGGCCGTGAAGACCAATCTGACTATTGACTTGAACGGTTATACGATTGGTGATACACTCAAATCGACCTCACTTTTCAGTCTGGGCGTTGATACGCTGACGCTGCATATTACTTCTTCCCGTTCGGGTGGTCGAATCGCGGTTAACAGGGATTATAACGGACGTATATACGCTATTTCTTGCAGCAAAGGTCAACTTTTTCTGGATCATATCACAATTGAAGCGCACAACACGGCGGTGTACGATGCCGACACAAGTGCGAATGTTGCCGTGACGGCTGTAACGATAGGTGCTAGGGCATCGATAGAGATGAACGAGTGTCGTGTGTATGCATCGGCGTACGGCAGTGTGACAGCAATTAATGGCAGCGGTACCAGTTCTTCTGCGGCGCATATGGATCTGCGTTCCTGTTACATGCAAGCCGATGGACTGCTACGTGTCTATGGTATCAATAGTTACAGCACTGTTTCCGTGAAGGATTGCGAGGTTGAAGTGAACGCTTCCACCAATCCCGCGTACGGTATTATGGTTCGTAATATGTATGACTCGGTGAAAATGCAAGATATTCGCGGTTTCATCGAGAATACTCGCGTTCGTGTCTCGTCGCTCAAGCAGGCGTACGGCATCTATTCGTATGCTCCGTTGACCGTCTCGAATGACAGCATCCGTACTATGACGGAGCGGGAGAGCAGTTACGCACTATATGCCACCAAGGACTTGGCGCTTTTTACCCTCTACCGCAGTCAATTCATTGCCAAAGCGGGTGCTGCAACCGCTTATGGCGCATATCTGCAAAAAGGAAATATTGAGGCGGGGGATTGTCTATTCAGCGGAACGGCTCATCAGGACACAGCACATGTGGCTGCGGAGTCGGGAGCACGGGGTATCGTGGCCGGTGCGCATTGCGACGTGACGATGAGGCATTGTACGGTGCAAGCAACAGGCACTAATCAGGACGCAGCACGCGGAGTGTGTGCCGTATCCGTAGATAAGACTTCCCGCTTGACTATCCGCGGATGTGACATAGCGGCACAAGGAGCAGAGAACACAACGGCACTGCGGGGATCGGGAGACAAATCAGCAACAGCAGTGGTGGATATACGCGATAGCAAACTGCGTACTTCATCCGGTAAAACGGCATACGGAATCAATTGTTACAACACGACTTATCTGTCGGATTGCGCGATAGAAGTGTCCGCTACCGCCAATAGCGCTTACGGCGTTTTTATCTACCATCGAAACGACAGCACGCCATCTCCTATACCGACGGAAATGCACCGAATTCGCTTGGCGGTCTCTGCACTCAAGCAGGTATATGGTATCTACACACGCACCAACACGATTTTTTCGGACGACACGGTTTCTGTGAAGACGGACTGCGAGAGTGCGACCGGACTTTATATCTACTCGGATACGGTCGTATGCTCTGCATCGCGATGCTCCTTTGTTGCCGAGGCGGGTTACCAAAGTGCGTACGGAGTGAATATCTACCGGGGTCATTTCCGTGCGGAAGACTGTTTCTTCAGTGCCACTGCTCGTCAGGATACGGTGCTTAATCAACCGGCAGAATCCTATGTTCGTACCATATCTTCCGGTGTCAATGGTTCGCTGGTGCTGAATCGTTGTAAGGTATCTGCCAAGGGAACGAACTCCACCAACGCCAAAGGTGTCTATGCTGTTTTTGCGGATAAGAGCAGCCGTCTGGCTCTTCGCGGAAGTGTTATGCAAGCGGAGAGTGCTGTTCTTGCGTGTGCCGTAAGAGGAATGGCGGCGGGTACGATCGACAGTTGTACGCTTACCGCTAACGCCAAACGGAGCGAGGCCTATGCGCTATACACAGCCACCTCCGAGGATAGCATATTGGTGCATAACTGCCGCTTGAAGTCTGAGGCACCGGAGAAAAATAATTTCATCTACAAGAATTCCAACATGCAAGGACGGATATATTTCGATCACGGCTATTATTCGCATGACACCAATCTGCGTATGTATCTGCCGGAAGGATACGGTCTCTATCGTCTGTATGAGGGTGAGGAGTACCAATCCGGATATCGTTATACCATCCAGCCTGTTGATCATCCCGATGCCGTCGTAGCGCGTATGTACGATACGCGAACGGGTGCGCATATGGGGGATTACAAACGTGTGGCAGATGCCTTGTGGTACGCCAATTTCCATGATGAGCGCGAACTGACCATAGTCATCGTGGCGGATTGCCAACTGGATTGGTCCACTTATATCGTGCCCAAACATACCACACTGGTTATCGGGTATAAAGAAGGCCAAAATAGCGCTATCGGTACAAAGGCACTTCGTTCTTATACCACCTCCCGCAAAAGACAGCGGTTTGCGCAACTTGAACTGCTGGACAATGCCGAACTGATCGTAGAGGGTATTTTGGAAGTGAGCGGCGTACAGCAATCGGAAAGCCGTATATGCGGTACGGTGTCCGGAGAGTTCGGGTACGGTCAGATGCACCTGGCTCCAACGGCATCGGTGGTGCTGGAGGCGGAGGCGCGTTTGCAGGCGTGGGGATATATCACGGGTACCGGTACCATTACCGCCAAAGCCGGAGCATACGTGTATGAGTTTCTTCAATTAGGCGATTGGAAGGGCGGCACGGTGACTTATGAGATGGTTAACAATCGCTATAAGGTGTTCCCTATGACGCATTTCTTCTATCAGAATATCGAATGTCCTCTTGTCTATCATGCCGGCAGCAAGGCCTTCGGTTCGACGATGATTTCCGTCAGTAGTTATTCTTCCACGCATGACGACATCCGTCTGTTAGATGATAAGGATGCATTGTTCTCTTTCTCGGAGAATGCCAAGAATGCTACTATCCGCAAGGAGTATGATCCGAAATCCGACCGTATTATATGGACCACCAACGGAGATATATCGCTTGACCAGTTGGGACTCTATCTCAATTTCGGAACGGAAGAGAAATATAGCCTTGTGTCATCGCAATACGTGTTGCCACTTGGAACGAATATGACTATCCGTGCGTTGTCCGGTTCGCTGGAGATGAAGCACGATGTAGTTATGCTGCCCGGATCTAAAGTAGAGATAGCGCCGGATGCCCGTTTGCATATACCCGAGAATGTCCGTCTCTATCTGTACGATACGGACGAATGGGGTTGGTATGGTACGGAAGAAGACGGTTATGCCACGGTAACGTATTCGCCGAGTTGGGAGGTTTGCCCGCGTGATACAGTGCTGGCTGATGCCCGCATGGAGATAGGTGGATCGGCACTGGTGGACGGAGCACTCTATACGACGGAAGGCGGGGCTGCTATCGTGGGAACGGACAGCGGACGGATTATCTTCACGCAAGGCGCATTGCCGGACGATGCGGTTTATCAGTTTACAGGCACGCACGACGCGCATCAGTACACGGCTTCAGTCGCTACAATGCCTGCGCTGCTTAATGCAGACAGTACGCGTACTCCGGCTAAGAAAGCTCTACAGGGAGCGGTATATAATTATATGAACGGTGTCTGGTTCAGCGCCGATACCATCGTGGATATTATTCCCGACACGACGGATACGATCCCCGTTGATACCCTAGAGGGACTGACCATTCCGCATTACAGCAGGCAAAGAAAACTGATCTTGAGAAACGGTACCATATATATTCTCACTCCAGACGGCGGATGCTACACGCTTCTTGGTCTGCCGGAAAGAAAAGAGGAAATTCAATAAAAACAGTACCATTGCAGCATGGATATGGAACAAAAAGTAAAATTGCAGATCAAGCACGGGCATTGTCATTGGACCGTATATTCCAGGGAAGAGTGGAAATACGAAACCTTTGAACGCGAATATAAACTCGGTGATATCCTGCAAATAGACGGTTTCTACGGGTATAAAATCACCGAGATAAGCGATGCACGTATCGTGATCGAATTTTATGAGGAGAAATATATTCTCACGCGCAAAGAGCCGATTCGCATGGTCACCGAGATAGAGGGACGCGAATGGTCCGACGGATGTGTATATGACGGCGATGATTATTCGACCGAGATAGCGTGGTTGCAATGAGAAAAAAATAGACGCGGTAGAAATCGCGTCTATTCTTTTTAATCGTAATAACGGTTATTTCAAGATCATGGAAACGAAATATCCGTCACGTGTAACAATCAGACCGTGGTCTACTGTCGTTAACCAAGAGGACTCTTTGGTTGCCTCGTCATTGCCGAAGCCTTCTCCTACTAACCATTTCTTGATTTCCGATTCGCTCCATCTGTGCTTGCCTTCGCTGGTCAGATTTTTCGATACGGTATTCCATTGGTCGTTGGTCAATTCAAAGCGCTTGTAATAACCGTCATCCAGCGAAGTACCGAATGCCTGATAATACTCCGAATACGTTACTGTCTCCGTCCAAACGGTGTATTTGTCATCTTTACAGGACTGGAACGAGATTGCAGTCAGCGTCAGAACCGCAATTGCGAGAAGAGAAAATAATTTCTTCATAATGTGTAAAAATTTTAAGGGTTAATATTCAATTTTGGCTGCAAAATTACTGCTTTTTTTTGATATATGCAAATAAATGCGAAAAATTCTGCAAAAAAATGTAAAAAACGTGTGCGCGCTTGCGTATATGAAAAATTTTTTGTACCTTTGCAGTCGCAAAGGTTGTGCAGATAAACAAACACACTATATGAGTAAGAAAGAAATTCAATTCTCCCTTGTCTATCGGGACATGTGGCAGAGTAGCGGACGGTATGTGCCGCGTAAGGACCAGTTAGCGCGTGTGGCGCCGGTGATCATCGACATGGGTTGTTTTGACCGCGTGGAGACGAACGGTGGTGCGAGTGAGCAGGTGAACCTGCTGTACGGAGAGAACCCGAACCAGGCGGTGCGTACGTTCTGCAAGCCGTTCAATGAGGCGGGGATCAAGACGCATATGTTGGACCGCGGTCTGAATGCACTGCGTATGAATCCGGTGCCGGCAGATGTACGCCAGTTGATGTACAAGGTAAAACATGCGCAGGGAACGGATATCACCCGTATCTTCTGCGGTCTGAATGATCCGCGCAACATCATCCCGTCGATCAAATGGGCGAAAGAGGCAGGCATGACGGCACAAGCCACGATGTGTATCACCTATTCGAAGGTACACACGGCGGAGTATTACATCAACCTCGCCGAACAACTCATTGCTGGCGGTGCGCAGGAGATATGTCTGAAGGATATGGCCGGTATCGGTCGTCCGCATATGTTGGGCGTGATCGTAGCTGCTATCAAGGAGAAACATCCCGATATCATCATCCAATACCACGGACATACGGGGCCGGGTTTCAGTGTGGCATCGATGCTGGAAGTAGCCAAAGCCGGCGGAGACGTGCTGGACGTAGCGATCGAGCCGCTCAGTTGGGGTAAGGTGCATCCGGATGTGATCACTATTCAGGCGATGTTGCGCGACGCAGGCTTCCTCGTAAAAGATATCAATATGAAAGCCTACATGGAGGCGCGCTCGCTTACGCAGGAGTTCATCGATGATTTCCTGGGTTACTGGATCGATCCGAAGAATGCGATCATGACCTCGTTGCTGGTGGGCTGCGGTCTGCCGGGTGGCATGATGGGTAGTCTGATGGCGGACCTTAAAGGCATGCATGCGGCGATCAATGCGAACCTCAAGAAGAAAGGCGAGAAAGAACTCAGCGAGGACGAGTTGCTGGTTCAACTGTTTGACGAGGTACAGCGTATCTGGCCGATGCTCGGTACACCGTGTCTGGTGACGCCGTTCAGCCAGTACGTGAAGAACGCCGCGCTGATGAACCTCTTCAGCCGTTCGATGGGTGAGAAAGACTTCACGCGCATGGATCCGGCGATGTGGGGAATGATCCTCGGTAAGTCCGGTAAGTTGCCCGGTGAGTTGGCTCCGGAGATCATCGAATTGGCGAAGGAGAAAGGCTTTGAGTTCTATACCGATGATCCGCAGAAGTTGTATCCGAATGAGTTACCGCGTTTCATCAAAGAGATGAAGGAACTTGGTTGGGATCGCGGTCAGGACGACGAGGAGTTGTTCGAGTTCGCTATGCACGAGAAGCAGTACCGTGAGTATAAGAGCGGTTTGGCGAAGGAACAATTCAATAAGGATCTGGCAGAGCGTATGCTCAAAGCCGGTAAGCCTGTGCCGGAGGAACTGAAGAAATATATTCAGAGTACTCCGAGTGCTCCGAGTGTTCCGAATACTCAGAAAGAGGATGAATTGGCAGCAGTTGCTTATGCCCTCTATCTGGCAGGCAAGAAACCGAAAGAGGGTATTATTACTCTGCCGGAGATTCATCATTCAGCTTGGAATCATAAATATTATACACTTAAATAAATCATGAAAAAGTACAATTTTAACGCAGGACCGAGTATCCTGCCGCAAGAAGTAATCAAACAAACGGCTGAGGCTGTTATTGATTTTCAGGGAGAGGGCCTGTCTGTATTGGAGATTAGTCACCGTGCGAAGTATTTCCAGCCGGTGATGGACGAGGCGGAGGCGCTGATGAAAGAACTGCTGAATATTCCGGAGGGATACCGTGTGTTGTTCTTGGGTGGCGGTGCGTCCTTGCAGTTCTGCATGGTACCGTTCAACCTGCTCGAGAAGAAAGCAGCGTACCTGAACACCGGTGTATGGAGTAAGAAGGCCTTGAAAGAGGCGAAGGGCTTCGGTGAGGCAGTCGAAGTAGCAGCCAGCACGGACTCGATTCCTACGGACTATGAGATCCCGCAGGATGCCGATTATTTCCATATCACGACCAACAACACGATCTTCGGTACGGAGATCAACGATGAGAAACTCGCTGAGATCTACAAGAAAAAAGGTAAAGTGGGTTTGGTAGCGGATATGAGTTCGGATATCCTGAGTCGTCCGATTGACGTGAGTCAGTATGACATCATCTACGGTGGTGCGCAGAAGAACCTGGCGCCGGCCGGTGTGACCTTCGTGATTATCAAAGAGTCCTGTCTCGGTAAAGTAAGCCGTTATATCCCGACCATGCTCAACTACCAGACGCATATGGACAACGGATCGATGTTCAACACGCCTCCTGTTCTGCCGGTATATACGGCTGTGCTGACCCTTCGTTGGCTCAAAGCAAACGGTGGTGTGAAGTGGATTCAGGCACGCAACAAAGCGAAAGCAGAACTGTTGTACAACTGTCTGGACAACTCCAAACTCTTCATGCCGACGATCTCGAAGAAAGAGGATCGCAGTTGCATGAACATCTGCTTCGTCTTCAAGCCGGGCTACGAGGACTTGCAGGACGACTTCTTCAAGTTCGCTACCGCAAAAGGCATGGTAGGTATCAAGGGTCACCGTCTGGTAGGCGGTTTCCGTGCAAGTTGCTACAACGCGATGGACCTGGAGGGCGTTCAGGCACTCGTCGATTGCATCAAGGAGTACGAAAAACTGCATTGATATGGGTTTCTCGTATATCATGCCGGTGAAGCATATCAAAGGTAAAACATTGGAATTAACCACATTATTTAAGACAATGAAAGTTTTAGTAGCAACAGAGAAACCCTTTGCGAAGATTGCTGTGGACGGCATTCGTGAAGTGGTAGAAGGTGCCGGATACGAACTGGCGCTGTTGGAGAAATATACAGACAAAGCACAACTGTTAGAGGCGGTTGCTGATGCCGATGCCCTCATCATCCGTTCGGATATTGTGGACGCAGCCGTGTTGGACGCTGCCAAGCAACTAAAGATCGTGGTGCGTGCAGGAGCAGGATACGACAATATTGACTTGGAGGCTGCAACCGCTCACAACGTTGTAGCGATGAACACGCCGGGACAGAACAGCAACGCGGTTGCTGAGTTGGCGTTGGGTCTGATGGTGTACGCCGTTCGTAACTTGTATAACGGTACGTCGGGCACTGAGTTGAAAGGAAAGAAACTGGGTATCCATGCCTTCGGTAATGTAGGTCGTAACGTCGCTCGTATCGCGCAGGGCTTCGGTATGGACGTCTATGCGTACGACGCGTACTGTCCGGACGAGGCGATGACGGCGGCTAAAGTGACTCCGGTGCACAGTGCGGAAGAGTTGTACAAGACCTGCGACATCGTCAGTCTGCATATTCCTGCGACAGCAGAGACCAAGAACAGTATTAATCACGACCTCGTGAACCTCATGCCGAAAGGCGGCGTACTGGTTAATACGGCCCGCAAAGAGGTGATTGATGAAGAAGGTCTGATCGCACTGATGCAGGAACGTACGGATATCAAGTACATGACGGATATTATGCCGGTTGCCGATGCGAAATTCCGCACGCTGTTCGAAGGTCGTTATTTTGCGACGCCGAAGAAGATGGGTGCACAGACAGCTGAGGCAAATATCAATGCCGGTATCGCGGCTGCCAAGCAGATCGTGGACTTTATCCAGAACGGCAACACCCGTTTCCAAGTGAATAAATGAGAAGAATCATTACGATAATCCTGTTGACCCTTGTTGTGGCATGTACCTACGCACAGATGAATATCGAGTGCGTAGGCGCCACGCAGGTGGTGAACGGAGAAGATACACTGTTTATTTTTAAGGGAGATATTCATGTCCGCTCGAAGATCGGGGCGGTCAACTGGCATTCGATAGACCGCGGCACGGTGGAGACCGGTATCGCGGAGCAGTTGAACCTCGATGAAGGCGGTTATTATCTGGAGCAAGGCGGCGTCAACTACGAGCCGTTCTATGTGTTCAAGTGTCCGATCGCGGATCTGAAGATGACGACCGAACCCGGATGCGACAACACGATCGTGCGTCTGACGGGAAACACGTCCGGATTCACTTATACGCGTCCGGACGGAACTACAGGCACGCGCGCACGTACGTATTCCTTAGATTATACGCAACTCAAATGGAACGGCGAAGTGTGGGAAAACGAGGACACGACCAAGACCGGTTATTTATCCCACACCATCAGTATGCCGGCGCTCTATGGTCCGACACCGATCACGATCTGGTACGACAAGGAGATTCGGCAGAAGTTAGACCTGGATACGGTTTGTGTGACGGACACCTTAGTGGCCGACAGTCTGATTGCTATTGCTTTTCAATTGGAGTCATTGGCAACGACACGAGGGACGAAAGGTGAGAAGAGTAATGAGATGAACCGTCCGACCGACCAGAAGATCATCACGGCTACTACTTCCGAAGACTATAGCGGCGCGCTGGAGGTGGCTTTCTATTCGAATCCGACACCGAGTGCTCATCCGATCTATTTCAAGTGGTCGATATTCAAAGCGGCCGAACTGATCGCTACACGTAACGATAT
This sequence comes from Paludibacteraceae bacterium, assembly GCA_017447875.1. Taxonomy (GTDB): domain Bacteria; phylum Bacteroidota; class Bacteroidia; order Bacteroidales; family Paludibacteraceae; genus Colicola. The sequence continues at coordinate 84,931 of JAFSMP010000019.1, forward strand.
GGATATACGGTATGCGTTCTCGGAGCCGGGCAGTTACCGTGTCGTGTGCTCCGTGAACAGTTATGAGTGCAAACCCGATTCGCAGGAGATGAAGGTCAATATCTCCGAGTCCTACCTGCGTGTGCCGAATGTGTTTACACCCGATGGAAACGGACAAAATGACGAGTTTCGCGTGTCGTACCGTTCGCTCAAGGAGTTTCACATATGGGTGTATAACCGATGGGGCAAGTTAGTCTATGAGTCCCGAGATCCCGCCAAAGGATGGGATGGTACGATCAATGGCCGTAAGGCAGCGGAAGGAGCGTATTTCTACGTCATCCGCGCGATGGGAACGGATGCCCGTAAGGATGCAGACTATCGATCCAAGATTTCGTATAACAAGAAAAAGAAGATGCAGGACGAGTCTATCATCGGTATCTACCAGATGAGTGGAGACATCAACCTGCTGCGAGGCAAGAATAAATAATTCAAACATATAACATAAATGAGAAAATTACTTACTATGGCATTAGCCACTACCGTTTTAGCAGCAGCGGCTGCTACCAACCCGTTCTTTGAGTACAAGAACTGGAAAACGCCGCACGGCACGTATCCGTTTAATGAGATTCACGCAGAGCACTATATGCCGGCTTTTGAAGAGGGCATGAAGCAGGGACTGAAGGAGATCGATGACATCGTCAATAACCCGGAGGCACCTACGTTCGCTAACACGATCGAGGCGTACGAGAAAGCCGGTGAGTTGCTGTCCATTGTATCGGGTTGTTTCTATAATCTGACGAACGCTGAGACCAATGACACGCTGCAGCAGATCTCGATGGAACTAAGTCCGAAGTTGTCGGAGTATTCGTCCACGATTCGTCTGAATGAAGGACTGTTCCAACGTATCAAGGCCGTTTATGAGCAACGCGACAAACTCAAACTCGACAAGGCACAGCGTAAACTGCTCGAAGATATCTACGAGTCTTTTGCCAATAACGGTGCGAACCTCAGTCCGGAGGACAAGCAGATTTACCGTGAGTTGAGCGCGAAACTGAGCAAGCTGACGCTGCAGTTCGGTCAGAACGTGCTGAAGGCTACCAATGCTTGGTCGATGTTGATCACGGACGAGGCACTGTTGACAGGTCTGAACGATGACACCAAAGCGATGCTGAAGGCGAATGCCGAGAAGAAAGGTCAGGAAGGCTGGTTGCTGAACCTCAAGCCGACGACCACTATTCCAGTGATGCAGGATCTGGATAACCGCGATATCCGTCGTGAGTTATACATGGCGAATACCGGTAAGTGTATCGGAGGGGAGTTCGACAATACCGCTAACATCGTGGAGATCGTCAATACGCGTCTGGCGTTGGCGAACCTGTTCGGTAAGAAGACCTTCGCCGAGAAATCGCTCTATAAGACGATGGCCGAGACGCCGGAGAATGTGTATAAACTGCTGAACGAGTTGCGCGAAGCCTATATGCCGACCGCCATGGAAGAGGTGAAAGAATTGGAGGACTACGCACACGCGCACGGCTTCTATGCCGCGCACTTGCAACCGTGGGACTTCAGCTATTACAGCAAGAAACTCAAACAGGAGAAATATGCGATCTCGGATGATGATCTTCGTCCGTATTTCGAGTTGGAGAACGTGAAGAAAGGTGTCTTTGGTTTGGCCGAGAAACTCTATGGTCTGAAATTCAAAGAGAACAAGAATATTCAAGTCTATAATCCGGAGGTGACCGCATACGAGGTGTTCGATGAGAAAGGCAAATTCCTGGCTGTCTATTACACCGACTTCCATCCGCGGGACGGTAAACGCGGTGGTGCTTGGATGAACGGATTTATGCCGCAATATATGGAGGGTAAGAAAGATCATCGTCCGCATATTGTGAACGTGATGAATTTCACCCGTCCGACGGCAGAGAAACCGGCATTGTTCACCTATGACGAGGTGCGCACGTTCCTGCATGAGTTCGGTCATGGTCTGCACGGAATGCTGACCCGTTGTCAGTACAGCGCCCAGAGCGGAACGAACGTACCGCGTGACTTTGTTGAGTTGCCCTCTCAGTTCAATGAGAACTTTATCGACGAGAAAGAGTTTTTGGATACTTTCGCCAAACATTACAAGACCGGTGAGAGTCTGCCGCAAGAGTTGCTGGATAAGATGCACGCTTCGCAGACCTATCATGCTGCCTATGCGTGTGTACGTCAACTCAGTTTCGGCTATCTGGATATGGCTTGGCACTCTTTGGAGAAGCCGTTTGAGGTGAATGAGACGATGGGTACCGTTGAGTCCGTGACCCGTTTCAGCGACGAGGCTATGAAACTTGTTCAAGTGCTGCCGAACGTGCCGGGTACGCAGATGGCAACCGCCTTTACCCATATCTTCTCCGGAGGTTATGCAGCAGGATACTACAGTTATAAATGGTCGGAACTGCTGGATGCAGATGCTTTTGCAGTCTTCAAGGAGGCGCAGGCTAAGAACGGTTCTATCTTCGATAAGAAAGCCGCGAAACGTTTCCGTGAACATATCTTAGAGCGCGGTGGTACGGAGAAACCGATGGATCTGTATGTACGTTTCCGCGGAGGTGAACCGACCATCAATGCCCTGCTCGAAAGAGACGGTATTAAGGCGCAAGTAGTTAAATAGTCGACTAGTTGACTAGTATACTAGTAGACTAGATAAAGAAAATCCCGCCACTCGAAAGAGTAGGCGGGATTTGTATGTTAATGCGAAAACAGCCGTCCTCACGACGTCTGTTTTTCTAAGGTATTAGTCTGTTTATTTAAGGTACAAAAAAGATTGGTCTACTCAATAGGATTTAGAGCTTTTTCTTAAATCCGGTGCAAAGGTACTGCTTTTTTACGACATGTGCAAATTTTTTTGCATGTTTTTAAACATATTTTGCAAAATATAGTTTACAAAATGCCTATTTTTGCTATTTTCGTTCTAACTCGATCACTTCGAGGTCTTTTATCTCCTTTCCGTCGATGGTAAACCGCAGTAAAGTATGACAGGGTTGCCATCCTTGTTTACCGGCTGCACCCGGGTTCATGGTGAGCATCTTGAACTGTGCGTCGTACTGCACTTTCAGTATATGACTGTGTCCGCAGACAAACAGATCCGGCGGTTCTTTACGAAACATCGGTATCAACCATGGGTTATAATGCCCAGGATAACCGCCTATGTGGGTCATGAGTACATTGACATCTTCTACGCGAAAACGGTAAAACTCCGAAAGCGAGTACCGTACATCACCTGAGTCCATGTTTCCGAAAACTGCACGAGTAGGTTTGTATTCACGCAAGGCCTGCAGTAACTCAAAACTGCCGATGTCGCCTGCATGCCAGATCTCATCTACGTCCTTAAAATGCTCCAGGACGCGTTTGTCCAGCAGACCATGCGTATCACTCAAAACACCGATGCGAGTCATTTGCGTGTCAGTTTATCGATGGTGAAGATAGCTCCGATGATAGCGATGACCGCTATCAATGCGAAGAAGAGTATGTCTCGTAGATCCAGTACTCCGCGGGAAAGGGCAGAGTAGTGGTCCTGCAGCAGCGCCCAGTAGAGCACGAAACAGGTGAGCGCACCGAGGATGAAACAAACGATCTGACTCTTACTGAACGTGGCACACAGCAACCCTATCGCCATGAACGTGCCGGATAACAGGATCAGTCCGATGAAGGATCCCAAGAAGGCACCGCTGTCCAGGTTTCCCATGGGTTCCGCCATGTATGCTACTACAAAATAATGCACGAAGCAAGGCAGCAGTCCGATCAGCACCAAGGTCCATGCCGCGAAATACTTACCGCACATGATACGGGTGAGCGAGACGGGTTTGGTGCGTATCAGATCCCATATGCCGCTTTGCCGCTCTTCCGACAGCAGACGCATCGTCAGCGCCGGACAAAGCAGCATGAAGAGCCATGGACTGAGTTGAAACAGTCCGTCCACTTGAGCGTATCCCGAGTCAATAATATTCCACTGACCCGGGATCACCCAAAGGAAAAGACTGATCGCCAATTGGTACAATCCGATGACGATATACGCGATCGGCGTTGAGAAATAATATCGGAGTTCTTTACTGTACATCAATGTTTTACCTCGATATTCTTATTGACCGGCGTCTTGGGGAAGAAGATCCAGAAGGACACTGCTACTACCAATGCAAAGCCTGCGAAGATATACCAGGACTCTTTCCAGCCGTCCCATACAGCGAGCGGACCTTGCGAAGTGACGGACTCTGCCATGACGAGCTTGTTAACGATCACCTGTGCGGCGAGTGTTCCGATGGTAGCACCAAATCCGTTGGTCATCATCATGAACAAACCCTGCGCACTCGAGCGTTGCTCCGGAGAGGTCTCTTGGTCCACATACAATGCGCCGGAGATATTGAAGAAGTCAAAGGCAAAACCGTATACGATACAACTGAGTACAAACAGGATCACGCCCGGGAAACCGGGATTTCCTGCACCGAAGAATCCGAAACGGAAGACCCAAGCGAACATCGCCATCAGCATCACGTTCTTAATGCCGAAACGCTTGAGGAAGAACGGGATCGCTAAGATACAGAGTGCCTCACAGATCTGCGAAACGGAGATGAGGATGTTGGCGTGCTGTACACCGAAGGTGTTGGCGAACTCTTCGATCGCACCGAAAGAGGTGATGAAGGGGTTCGCGTACGAGTTGGTCACTTGCAGACACATACCCAGCATCATCGAGAAGATGAAGAACAGGGCCATCTTCTTCTGCTTGAAGAGCGCAAAAGCTTTCAGACCTAATGCTTCAGCCAGATCCACTTCGCCTTCTGCGGGTTTGATCTCACAGGCCGGCAGGGTCAGTGAGTACGCTGCCAGTACCAGACTCAGACCACCGCTGACGATGAACTGCCAAGGTGTAGGTTGGAAGCCCAGCAGATCCACGCACCACATCGTCACGATGAAACCGACCGTACCGAACACACGGATCGGCGGGAAGTCCTTGACCGTATCCATGCCGGCTTTGACGAGCGCATTAAAGGCCACCGAGTTCGTCAGCGCGATCGTCGGCATGAAGAAGGCCACCGAGATGGTGTACAGCGAGAACAGCGTTCCGAACTGCACATCTGCTGCTGTGTACGCGTACATTCCTGCGGCACACATGAACAGGCCGGCTAAAGCATGACAGAGACTGAGTGTCTTCTGCGCCTGGATCCAACGGTCTGCCACGATACCCATGAGGGCAGGCATGAAAAGACTGACTACGCCTTGAATGGAATAAAACCAACCAATGTGTTGACCGAAACCCTGCTTGAACAGGTAGGTTCCCATCGAAGTCAAGTACGCACCCCAAACGGCGAACTCGAGAAAGTTCATCACGATGAGGCGGATTTGAAGTGATCTGTTTTTCATATGTTTTGATTTTTAGAACTCTGAGGTAAAGTGAAATTTGATATGTTTGTAATCTTGCTGTGCCATGTTAAGGACGTAGGCAGAGTCGGCCATGAATACGTCCCGACCTTCTTTGTCGTACGCCATGTACTGCGCCTTACGTTTCTTGAACATATCCAGTTCAGCATCGTCGTCGGACTCAATCCAGCAGGCTTTGTACATCTGCAGCGGTTGCCATTTGCACTTGGCTTGGTACTCATGCTCGAGGCGGTATTGGATGACCTCAAACTGCAGTTGTCCCACCGTACCGATGATCTTACGGCCGTTGAGTTGGCTGACAAACAGTTGTGCTACACCTTCGTCCATGAGTTGGTTCACACCTTTCTCCAACTGTTTCTGCTTCATCGGATCAGCATTGTCGATGTACTTGAACATCTCCGGAGAGAAGGATGGCAGGCCTTTGAAATGCAGGTTCTCTCCCGCCGTCAGCGTGTCACCGATCTTGAAGTTTCCGGTGTCGGGCAGACCTACTACATCCCCTGCAAACGCCTCATCGACCGTCTCTTTCTTCTGCGCCATGAAACAGGTCGGTGCCGCAAAACGCATCTGCTGGTTCTTACGTACGTGGTAATAATAGGTGTTACGCAAGAACTTACCGGAACAGATCTTGAAGAACGCGATACATGACCGATGGTTCGGATCCATATTCGCATGAATCTTGAAACAGAAGGCGGTGAATTTCTCTTCCATGGGTTCTACCGTCCGCTCTTCAGCGGTCACGGGCAGAGGGGAGGGTGCATTGGTCACCAGGAAGTCCAACAACTCCTGTACACCGACGGTCTTGTAGGCTGATCCGAAGAACACCGGCGCCAATTCTCCACGCAGGTAGGCCTCTTTATCGAAGGCGGGATAGACACCATCCACCATCTCCAGGTCTTCGGCTAATTTGCCGCTCAGTCCTTCGGGACGTTGTTCTAAAGGAAAGACCGACTCGAACTTCAGTCCTTGTCCGTTCGCCCACGAGACCGGTGTCACTTTGATCTGTAACTCGCGCTCCACTTCGTCCATCAAGTCAAACGGGTCTTTTCCTTCACGGTCCATCTTATTCATGAAGACCATGACAGGGGTCTTGCGCATGCGACAGACCTCCATCAGACGACGCGTCTGGGTCTCCACGCCTTTCGCGGAGTCGATCACCACAATTGCACTGTCCACGGCGGTCAGCGTACGGAAGGTATCTTCTGCGAAGTCCTGGTGACCCGGGGTGTCGAGGATATTGATATGGTGGCCCGCATAGTCGAATCCCATGACGGACGTTGCCACGGATATACCACGCTGTTTCTCGATCTCCATCCAGTCGGAAGTGGCAGTCTTGCGGATCTTGTTCGATTTGACCGCACCCGCCACATGGATAGCACCGCCGTATAACAGCAGTTTCTCCGTGAGGGTCGTCTTACCGGCATCCGGGTGCGAGATGATCGCAAACGTGCGGCGTCTTAATATCTCGTTCTGATCAGCGGAGGGTAGCATTGAATTGGTTCTCGAAGGTTGCCTTCAGGCGGTTCATAATATTCTCGATCTGCGTATCTTTGAGTGTGTTCTCCGTGTCTTGCAGAATGAACGAGAGGGCGTACGATTTCTTACCGGCCTCCAGGTTCTTTCCTTCGTACACATCAAAGAGGAACACGTTCTTGAGCAGTTTCTTCTCCGTGGCAAACGCAGCACGTGCCAGGTCTGCAAACTCGATGGCCTTGTCGACGAGCAAGGCGAAGTCACGTTTTACCTCCGGATATTTCGGCAGGTCATTGATGACGGCTTTGTACTGCTTGTTCTGCTTGATCAGTGCCGTCCAGTCGAGGTCTGCATAGTACACCTCCTGGTCGATGTCGAAGGCTTTGAGTTGTTTGCGAGCCACGATACCGATGAATCCGAGTGCCTTGCCGTTAGCGGCTTTGAGCACCAGTCCGTCGGAGAAGAGCTCATTCTCCAGACGCTCCACTGTTACTTTCGCCAGATCGACACCGAGACGCACGAAGATATTGTTCACATACGCATGCAACTGGTAGAAAGTCGTTTTCTCTTCCTTACGCACCCAACTCTGTGCGGCCTTATTACCGGTGAGCCAAAGTCCCAGATGCGGCTCCTCGGAATAAGCACGGAGCGGGTCGGCATCGTTACCTTCACGCACGGCTGCGTTATAGTGGTAGCAATTACCGAACTCGTAGAACTTCAGGTCGCTGTTCTTGCGGTTCGCATTGCGGGCGATCGACTCCAGACCTCCGAAGAGCAGCGTCTGACGCATCACGCCCAGATCCTGACTGAGCGGGTTCATGATACGTACGCACGATGCCAAAGGCATTTGTTCCTGCGACTCGTAGTACGCAATTTTGGTCAGCGAGTTATTAAGTATCTCATTGAAACCCTGTGCCGTCAACTGTTCCGCTATCTTACGACGTAGTTTCTCCGGATCGGGTTTGAGACCGTATGCCAGACTGGTATTCAACTTGTCCGGGAACTCGACATTGTCATAACCGTATATACGAAGGATATCTTCCACTACATCGCACTCACGCTGTACATCGACGCGGTAACGCGGTACGGCGAGTTGCCAGATAGTACCGTTCTTACTGAGAATCTCTATCTCCAGTGCTTTGAGAATGGTCTCGATAGTACCTTCTCCGATCGCTTTACCGATGAGGCTGTTCACGCGGTTGATGTCGATCGTCACCGGCCAAGGAGCAAAGTCTCCATTGACGGTGTCGGTGATGTCCATCGAGATCGTACCGCCTGCTACTTCTTGGATCAGCAGGGCTGCACGCTTGAGCACATAGATCGTGTTATTGGGATCGGTACCGCGCTCGAAACGGAACGAGGCATCGGTCTGTAACTGGTGACGACGACTGGTCTTACGAATGAACACCGGATCGAAATATGCGGACTCCAGGAAGACGTTCTTCGTCTGCTCCGTCACGCCGCTCTCCAGACCGCCGAACACACCGGCTATACACATTGCTTCATCGGTGTTGGCGATCATCAGGTCGCGTTCATTCATCTCCCGCTCTACGCCGTCCAAGGTCACAAATTTCTCACCCTGTTTTGCCAGACGTACACGGATCTCGTTACCCTTGATCTTATCGGCATCGAAGGCATGGAGCGCCTGACCGCACTCATGCAGTACGAAGTTCGTCACATCGACCACGTTGTTTATCGGGCGCAGACCGATCGCCAGCAGACTGTTCTTCAACCATTCCGGACTCTCTTGGATGGTGACACCCTTGATGCTCACGCCCGAGTAACGCGGTGCCGCTTCAGGAGCATCTACGATGACCTTGATCGGCAGTTCGTTGTTGTCCACTTTGAAATCCTCTACGCTCGGTTTGGTGAGCGCGATATTCTGTCCGTGCGCCTGGTAATAAGCGTACAGGTCGCGTGCTACACCGTAATGCGAAGCGGCATCGGAACGGTTAGGCGTGATGTCCACCTCGATGATCGTATCGTTCTCGATATGGTAGTAGTCGGCTGCTTTCATGCCTACCGGCGTATCGGCCGGCAGCACGATGATGCCTGCATGGTCGGTTCCTACACCGATCTCATCTTCGGCACAGATCATTCCCCAACTCTCTTCGCCGCGCAGCTTACCTTTCTTGATGGTGAACGACTGATCGCCGTCATAGAGCACGGTGCCGATGGTCGCTACGATCACTTTCTGTCCGGCTGCTACGTTCGGTGCACCGCATACGATAGGCAGCGGTTCTGCTTCACCGATATTCACTTTGGTCACATGCAGATGGTCGGAGTTAGGGTGGGGTTCGCAAGTCAGTACCTCACCTACCACCAGGCCTTTCAATCCACCGCGGATCGTCTCCACTTCTTCCACCGTGCCTACCTCCAGACCAATAGAGGTAAGGATCTTTGCTACCGTCTGCGCATCATCTTGCAGCGCGATGTAGCGTTTTAGCCATTTATACGAAATATTCATTATAGTGTGTAATTAAAATCTCAAATCTTAAATCTTAAATTGATTCCTCGTAATGCTATCTCATACAGCACGATCAGCAGGATGGCGATCGCGAGATACACCAGGTTCATCGCATCTCCGAAAATCAGACCCGTGGTATCTCCGACGAAGCCGAACCACTCCGTGACGGATATATTAAGGTGGTTCTCGAAGAAATGAAAATACCGGGCATTCGCTACACCCACGAAGATCGCCACTGCATACAGGATGCCGAAATACCAGGTGGCTACACTCGTCGCGCAACGCATCACGCGCGTGTACGAACCGCTTTGCTCCATACTGAGCGACAACACCGGTAGCACAACAGCAGGCAGCGCCACGATATAACTGGCGATGAGGTTATCGAACTTCACCCCGATCAACATTGCGCGAGCGGCTAAAGACCAGTCGATGCCTTCCGCCGGCATGTTTCCGAAGAGCAACACCAGACGGCAGGCACTGAGTGCCAGCAAGCCTAACAGGTGTACGGCAACGATATACCCTATGGTTTTCGCGGTTCTGTCCATTTTTTGTCAATAGCTAATAAGTTAACGCGCTGCATGTTGAACCCGTACTGCCGCATGTCTGCCGTGCGTTCGGGTTCTTGCGCCGCGATATTCTCCCCGCTTCCGATGCGGTAGAGGCACTCGCGCTGCGAGTTGATACTGTAGCAGTACAGGTATTCTCCGTCACTTACACCCAGATGTTCGTTGCTCACGAAGAAAGCGTATCTGCGTTGTGCATGCAGGATATCGATTCCCAAACTGTTGTTCTCATGCGCGATCCCTAACATACTCAGTACCGTCTCCCATATGTCTATCTGCGATACCGGAGTGGTGATGACTTGCGGCGTGAGCACCGAGGAAACGAAGAAGATCGGGATAGCGTTATAACTGAGGCACATGTCGTAGGGCGACTGCATCGGCGTTCCGTGGTCGGCTACCAGGATATACAGCGCGTCCTTACCCCATGCGGTCTGTTGTGCCGCTTCCATGAACTGCCGTACGGCATCGTCCGCATACGCGATGATCTGCAGATCCTCGCTCTCGGCCCGTGAACGGTACGACTCCGGCACCACAAACGGACTATGATTGCTGACCGTCAGGAACGAAGCAAAGAACGGTTTGCCTTCTTGCGCTTTCTCATTCAGTTTCTGCAATCCGTATTCGAACATGTATGCGTCCGAGACACCGAAGTTATTCACGACTTGGTCACTCGGGTAGTCGTACAGTGAGTATATCTGCGCGATCGAGTTGTCGCGCCAGAAGGAGTTCATGTTGTCGTACTGCGGGTTTCCGGTGACGAACGCGAGGTTCTCGTATCCGGCCTGCGCCAGATAATACGGCAAGCCCGTGTAATACGGTGCTGTGACGTCCATGCAGGTCTTGGCGAAGTTCGGTACAAAACCGTAATGGACTCCTACGATACCGTTGTTGGTGTGGATACCGGTGGAGTAGGCGTTCGCACAGAAGATGCTCCGGTCCCGCAGACTGCGCAGGTACGGGATCAAGTACTGTCCGTCTGCACTCGTCCGCTCGAAGTTATCCCGCGTCATCGATTCCATGAAGATGAGGATCACATTCGGCTGACCCTCCACACGCGGAACGCATGAGCCCGCGCGTACGATACCGTTGATACTATCCGCAGGCACAATGCCCAGTTCCTGCTGCACATATGCTATAGCATCCGCTTCATTCACCGCTGCGATCTCTTTCGGCACATTGTATTTGCCGTACTCTGCGGACTTGATAATATTGAAGATAGGATTGATACCGAGACGGTTGTAGAAAGGTACGTCGCAGAAGTATGCAAAACTCACTTTCAACGGATAACGCTGAAAGCTGCCCCGCATTCCGCAGAACACAATGCCCCATAAGAGAAGACAACTCAGGGCACCCCAAACATACTTCTTCCAAGCCTTCATACCAAATCGGTTGCAAAGGTAGTAAAAAAAAATGACATACGCAAGAAAAAACGAATTTTTTATCGCATAATTTGCATATATGCAAAAAAAGTTGTACCTTTGCACCGAATTTGTAAAATGGACAACTATGGACATGAGTGTTATCGTCGGGTCGATTGTGGTGGTGACCATAGGAGTGGTGCTGCTTTGCGTGGGGGTGATCTTTCGTAAGGACCACTCGTTTCGCTCGCAGCATATTGCTCAGAATGAGCGGATGAAGGAAAACAAGATTCATTGCGCCACCTCGCAGGACCGCGAAGCACGACATGCATCATCGAAGAAAATAGATATTAAAAATTTATAGTATGAACAAGATTACAGTTATTGTAGAAGTTATTTTGACAGCTGCTGTAGCAGCGTTGTTTGTTCTTTTCTTTACCGTTACTCCGGGTGCCAAGAAGCCGGCTAAGCAGGAGATTCAGGCTTCGGGTGAGTTGATGCCGATCGCGATCATCAACACGGATTCAATCCTCAAACACTATACCTTGGCGGTAGAGGCATCGGAGAAACTGATGAACCGTTATGAGGAGTCCACCGTGAAGCTGGACACCAAAGCCAAATCGTTGCAGAAAGAGGTGGAGACCTTCCAACGCGACGTGGTGGATTTTCAGCGTAAGGTAGAGGCCAATGCGTTCCTGAGCCGTGAGCGTGCAGAGAGTGAGCAGGCTAAGTTGCAGAAGAAAGAGCAGCAGTTGATGGCTAAGCAGCAGGACCTGGAGAATCTGCGTCAGAAACTCAGTGCGGACTTCATGGAAGAGCAGGCTGCATTGACCCAACAGTTGCAGGACTCGGTGCAGGCTTACCTGCGTGAGTACAATGCGGACGGTCGTTACCACCTCGTGCTGAATGATGCGGTACTGATGAACAAAGTAGCAGGCTACGATATCACCGACGAAGTAATTGAAGCGTTGAACGCTCGTTATAAGAAGTAAGACCGCTTCGCTAAAAGAACAAAGACCGTTTCACTAAAAGACAAAAGACTCAAATGACCCGACGGATTGTAATATGTCTATTGTCCATTGTCCTTCTACCATTGTCCCTTTGGTCCCAGCGCATCCCGGAGATGATCGAATACACGGAGGTGTATGACTTTATCGAGGAGTTGACGACGGACGGAGTGATTCAGTCCAATGCGGCTATCAAGCCTTATTCACGGGACTATATCGCGGCGTTGCTGGCGGAGGCGCAGACCAAGGACTCGCTGCTGAACAAGCGGCAGAAAGAGGACCTGCAGTTCTACATGCAGGACTATGCGCTCGAACTGGACACACTGCCGACATACTACAGTTACGGTCATCGGCACGTGACGCAGTGGAAGACGCCGATCTCGAACCTCAATCTGGCGGACCCGAGTCTGCATATGCTCACGAAGAACAAGATCTTCAAGATGCGTATCCGTCCGATCTTGGGCATGGACATCAACTACAATGTCAAGAAAGGTATGATCACCAAGCGGTGGTACGGAGCGGAGATCCAGATGGACATCGCCGGTCATCTCAGTATCTGGGGATCGATTCGCGACAACAGTTGGAAAGGTACGGGTAAGGGTTTCCTCCAGGATAAGTATTACCCGACGAACTACGATAAGATGGTAGGAGCGCGTCTGACGCAGCCCGGTTATCTGAACGACCTGCCCGGCGTGCAGTACAAAGAAGCCGAATACGGCGGAGACTATTCCGACTTGCGTGGCGGTGTATCGCTGTATATGTGGTGGGGTTCGATCGGTGTACAGCGCGAGCGTATCACCTGGGGTGACGCGCAACATTGCTCCAACATCCTCTCCGGTCATAATCCCGCGGTACCGATGCTGACGCTGCAACTGACGCCCTGCAAGTGGTTCCAGTTCGACTATTTCCATGCGTGGCTGCCGAGTAACGTACTGGACTCGACCTATTATTATGAGGAGCAGTTTATGGAGGACAGCATCAAGCTGAACTACCGTCCGCATAGTAAGTTTATGGCGGCGAATATGTTCACCTTCATGCCCTGCAAGTACGTGCAGTTCTCTTTCGGTAACTCGATCGTGTATGCCGAGCGCAGTCCGCAAGGACAGTACTTCATTCCTATCGCGTTCTTCAAATCGCTGGATCACCTGTTCACCAAGGGCGTTCATTCCGAGAACCAGAACTCACAAGCGTTCGCATCCATCACCGTCCGTCCGACGGATCACCTGCGGTTATACGGTTCGTTCTACCTGGATGAGTTCAAGTTAAGTCGTCTCAAGAAATCCAATAAGGAGCATAACCCGATCTCCTATCTGGTGGGTTTCGACTGGAGCGGATGGCCGGTGAAGGGCCTGAGTCTGAAGGGTGAGTTCATGCGTTCGTATATCGCTTGCTACACGCACTCAATCGAGGTGCTCGAATATACGTCGAACAGTTATGGCATGGGACATTATATGGGTGATAACGCACAGAGTATCTTCGTGCAGATCGCCTATCGTCCGGTGCGTGGTCTGCGTCTGACGCTGGACTACACGCAGGACACCAAGTATACGGCGTACCCGTACATCCGCAAGACGATCGGGCAGGTGATTGCTCAGAAACCCTTCAGCGGTAAGATCTGGCAGAACGACATCATCCGTTTTCGCGCTATCTATGAGGTGTTCAATAACTGCTACGCGCATGTCGATGCCACCTATAACTACGCGAGAGCGTCGAAACCCGAAGACCTCGCAATGTATTCGCCGGTATATATGCAAGGCAGAAACCTGACCTTCACTGCCGGTTTGTCATTTGGCTTCTAACGCATCTTGTGATAGTCGCGGCGGGCTTGAAAGACGGCTTTGAAGGCGCCCCAACGGCCTTGCAGCAGATAGAAGAAAGCGGCTGCATAATCCAAGAAGAATCGTACAAAGAGCACTCCCCGGGGGTGCTTTTTGTTTTTGTATATCATGAGCAGGTTATTGCGATGATTGAGATAGGTCTTACGCGGACTCTCGTAGTTGAGACTGCCTCCTCCGAGGTGATAGACGACGCTCTGCGGTACGCAGGCCAGTTTCCAGCCTTTATTGCGCATCCGCCAGCAAAGGTCAATCTCTTCCATATGGGCGAAGAAAGAAGCGTCCAGTCCGCCGCAGTCCTTATATACTCTCGTACGTACGCACATACAGGCTCCGCTGGTCCAGTCGACCTCGACGGTGTCATCGTACTGGCCGTGGTCCTGCTCCACTTTCCATAGTACCCGTCCGCGGCAATAAGGATAACCCAAGGCGTTGATATATCCGCCTGCTGCACCTGCGTGCTCGAAATAGTCGCGACGCACCCAACTGCGTATCTTCGGTTGCACCGCTGCCACCTCCGGGTGATGCTCCATGTAATCGAGTAGGGGAATGAGCCATCCTTCGGTCACCTCCACGTCGCTGTTGAGGAGTACGACGTATTCGGGAAGTGAGACCGTTTCACTGTGGGAAGTGAGAAGTGAGATCGCGCGGTTATAGCCTTCGGCAAAACCGTAGTTCTTATCCAGCACGATGGTTCGGACGGACGGAAACTCGTTCTTCAGCACCTCGAGACTCTCATCGGTACTGCCGTTATCCGCCACGATGATCTCCGCGCCCTTCGTATGGGCGATGACGGAAGGCAGATACTTCCTCAGCATCTGTGCCCCGTTCCAGTTCAATATGACTACTGCACACGTTTCCACTTCCAACGATTATGGGTCCAGAGCCACAGATGCGGCTCATCTAAGATATTCTTTTCCAAGTTACGGGCATAGGCGGTGGTGATTTCTCCTTCCGGACTGTTCTTGGGATCCATGGACAGCATTTCGAACCGTGCCTGATAGTGTCCCCGTTGAGGACGATGCACCGTCAGCGCAAAGACCGGATAACCGAATTTCTTGGACAGCACCTCTCCTCCGTCCAGGAAGCCCGTGTCCTGATGCAGGAAGTCCACCCAGGTGCGGGTCACTTCGGGACGCGGTTTCTGGTCGGCTATCAGTCCCAAGACGATGGGTTTCTTCTCCGCCCGGAAACGGATCATCTCACGCAGCACCCGCTGTTTCTCCACATAGGCACCGCCGCGTTTGGACCGCAGATCGAGCAGGAACTTATCCATCGACTCTTTCTTCGCCTTGCGGTATACATTCAGTTCGGTTACCTCCGGACTGAACCACTGTTGGCAGGAGGACATCCACTCCCAGTTTCCTACATGCGCCAGCATCACCACGCATCCGCCGTATTCTTTGGCGGCATTGTCCACCGCTTCGGCATTCTCAAACACTACCCGCCGTTTGATCTCTTCGTTCGGGCAACGATAGCCGTAGATGGTCTCGGCGAAGGTGTAACATAACTGATGGTAGAAATCGCGCGCTATCTGTTGCCGCTCCGCTTCGGTCTTATCCGGAAACGAGTTACGCAGGTTCTTCGCCACCATCTTACGACGGTAACGCACCACATAATACATGAGCGGATAGATCAACCAGTCTGCGAACCAGTAATGGATCCGCAGCGGCAAGTGACTCAGAGCAGCGGCACAATGAAATAGCATAACCAGCAATAGGCGGTGAGGATAGGTGAAGCTAATAAGATACTGTCAAAACGGTCAAGTACTCCTCCGTGACCGGGCAGGAAACGACCGGAGTCTTTCACGCCTATCGAGCGCTTGAACAGACTCTCCATCAGGTCGCCGAGCGTACCGAATACACTCACGAAGAAACCGAACAGACCGGCGATCCATAGACTGGGTTCCGGCGTCTGGATGGACTCGAACCAACCGAAGCGATTTAAGATAAACGCTCCGCCGATGGCAAAAGCCATCCCGCCGAACAGTCCTTCCCAGCTCTTCTTTGGACTCACATGCGGCGCCATCTTATGGTTGCCCTGCGGCCGTTTGGCGGTAAGCGTACCTACGCAGTACGCACCCGTGTCATTGATCCAGATGATGACAAAAAGCGCCAGCAGCAACCATTTATCCAGGCTGTAGAGGAAGGGTAAGGTCAGTATCGGTGCTGCGATCATGATCTGCGAGATAAGCATGTTCCCCCAAACCTCTAACGGACGCTCCGCATGGTTCCATATCTCATCCAGCAGACTCAAGACAAGAATCGGCATATAGACCGCCGCAAAAGCCAGCACCAACATGCCTTCATGGAACACGCTCATCAACCATAACATGACCACTCCCAGGGCTGCGTACACACGCTGCAGACTATGCGACTTCACCAGACGGTGAAACTCATCCACCGCCAGCAGACTCACCAGCAATAACAATCCCGACACAGCCCATACATCCCATAAGATACAGCAGACGATACAGGCTACATACACGGTACCACTCAGGGTTCGTTTAACCAATTCTGACATAATTCACTAATTTTGGCACAAAATTACTACAAATTATTCAAATATGCAAGATTTAGATGTAAAAAAAATCAAAAATGCTTGCATTATTTGTGTTTTTACAACTAAATATTGTTGTTTGCACAATAGTGCGAACGTAAATTCGGGGGGACCCTGCTATTTTAGTAGGGAGGACCGAAGTTACAACAAATATTTGTTTGTTTTCTTGATATATGCAAGTTTTAGGTCACTATTTGTGAAATTTCCGCCCTCTTTCCCCCTCCCATTCGGTAACAAAAAACGACCCGCTTTTTCAAGTGAGTCGTCTAGCAAAAACCGGATCGTCAGTTCTTTTCAACCAATTCCCAGGAATATTTCTTGCCGAGTACGCTTACGACGCCTGTATTTTCCCGCAATGTGCATTTCATCTCGTCCTCTACAATAGTGAGTTGGCCATCTTTCCTGATGGTACGACCCTCTGCGAACTCCGAAGCATTGATTATAAAGAATCCGTCTGTGCAGATTTTCCCTCTTTCCTTATACACATTCAGTTCAATCAAAACCTGATTTCTTGCACTTTTCAAAGCAGTACACAAACGGTAAAAGACATCATCTTCATCATCGTCTTCATTTCCACGTTTTCTCGGAGCATCAATTTCGCTATCATCCATTTCGCTAAAAATATTCTCTTTTACAACGAATCCTTCTGTGACTGTCTCACCGGTAGCCAAATCCGTCCGCAGGAAATAGACACTATCTCCTTCTTGATAATTGTCCGTGAGGTATGAGGCTATTTCCAGAGCCGTCTCCTTCAACTCGTCTTTATACGGTGTTTCCGGTTCGTTTTTCGTTTTCTTGCATCCCATTAAGAGCATACAGCTCAATGCAATTAATAAAAATGTTTTTGCTTTCATACTGATTATTATTTAATTATTTTATTTGTTTCAAACGTATAGGTATACGTTCAATAGGTTTACCATTGATGTCAGACGTTGATACACGTGCTCCTTTTGTTTCAGGTTTCAACATGAACTTACCGAACCTCAGTGCCTTGCGCGTTATAGGTCTTGTCACCACGGCGGATGAACAACTGACCGTCATGGAGAATTTTAGCGGCAGAGGGAGAAGGAGAGACTCTATTTTCTATCGCCATGGATTCCCTTTGGCAATTGTTATTATGGAATCCCAAGTAATCCGTGTCATAGGAATAGAGAATATTCCCTTCGCTATCTGCCGCACATAAAGCATGATGGAACTGTACTTCCATTCCTGTTGGATAACATGTTCGTCCAATAGGCCAAAGGATATATTGTGTCCCTATCCCCTCAATCCATTCAATAGTATTGCCATATTCTTCATTTTGAACTAAAATATGTTTTCTGCCGTCTATTGTTTGTACATCCATTACCGTCCATCCCGGAGTAATAGTTCTGTCCGGATCGTTTTCTGCCATTTCTTCACAGGATTTGTCGTTGAAACCGGCATAAGCATATACCGTATCACCCTGTTTGACATTAAAAGCATAAAGCAAATATTCTTTGTTTGAACCCCATGGGATATAATACACCTGTTGCTTGTCTTCCGATTGGCGAATGGCTCCCCTATAAGCGTTGGTTATGTGCTCATACTCGTGTGTATAGCGTATTTGACGGTATAGCTTGCCATCTATAACCGTATCACTCCCAAAACTATACGTTAAATTTGTAATGAGAGGAGTGTATTCTTCCTGTGGATAAGAGTGGTAATACAGAATACCGTACCAAGTATTGGCTTGAGCCGGATCACTACAATAGCCGAACATAATAATTGATTGTGCAACAGATAGCATCAATACTAATGTAATTCTTTTTAACATAGCTGTAAAATTTTTGCAAAGGTATAACATTTTTTTGACATATGCAAATATTTTAGCAATTTTTTTCCAATCCTCTCATTTTAAGCGTTTTCTAAACATGTTGAAGGGGGCATCGTTTGGGCGTCGTGTAGGCATCGTGTAGGCAATGGCTGGGCAAGTGCTAAATGATTGCTAAACA